>NZ_JBHTHD010000010.1:0-371702 GCF_042675345.1 Neobacillus sp. GCM10027624 | reverse complement strand
TGTATTCTTTCTTCAGCTGTAAATTTGGCCATAAAAAAACCCCTAAACGTTAGAATGGTGTCTAACATTTAGGGGGCATTTCATTTTTGGATGCTTAGGCTTTCATTTTCAAAAAAAAGATTATCTTAAAATAGAAAAAATCCGCCTGCCCGAACGGCAAAGCGGATTTAATAACATATTAACCGATAGAACCTTCCATCTCGAACTTGATCAATCTGTTCATTTCTACGGCGTATTCCATTGGTAATTCTTTTGTAAATGGTTCGATGAAGCCCATAACAATCATTTCAGTTGCTTCTTGTTCAGAGATACCTCGGCTCATTAAGTAGAAGAGCTGTTCTTCTGAAACTTTAGAAACCTTTGCTTCGTGCTCTAGTGAGATATTGTTATTTAACACTTCATTGTATGGAATCGTATCCGATGTTGATAAATTATCCATAATCAACGTATCGCACTCAATGTTAGCACGCGCGCCATCAGCTTTACGGCCAAAATGAACCAAACCACGATAGTTTGTTTTTCCGCCATGCTTAGAAATAGATTTCGATACAATCGTTGAAGATGTATTTGGTGCTAAATGAATCATCTTAGAACCTGTATCTTGAACTTGACCTTTGCCGGCAATCGCAATGGATAGTGTCAATCCGCGGGCACCTTCACCTTTAAGAATAACCGCAGGATATTTCATCGTTAATTTAGAACCGATGTTCCCATCAATCCATTCCATTGTGGCATTTTCTTCGCAGACTGTACGTTTCGTAACCAGGTTATAAACGTTGTTTGCCCAGTTTTGAATCGTTGTATAACGGCAGTAACCGCCTTTTTTAACGATAATTTCAACAACTGCACTATGAAGGGAGTTTGTTGTATAAACCGGTGCAGTACAGCCTTCTACATAGTGTACACTTGCTCCTTCATCAACGATAATCAATGTTCTTTCAAATTGCCCCATATTTTCAGAGTTGATGCGGAAGTACGCTTGTAATGGCGTATCCACTTTAATACCCGGCGGTACATAGATGAAGGAACCACCTGACCAAACTGCAGAATTCAATGCCGCAAACTTGTTGTCTGTTGGCGGAATAACCTTTGCCCAGTGCTCGCGGAAAATGTCTTCGTTTTCACGTAAAGCAGAATCCGTATCTTTAAATACGATTCCAAGTTCTTCAAGGTCTTCTTTCATATTATGATAAACAACTTCGGATTCATATTGAGCAGAAACACCTGCAAGGTATTTTTGTTCTGCTTCAGGAATACCAAGTTTGTCAAAAGTCGCTTTAATTTCTTCCGGTACTTCGTCCCATGACTTCTCAGATTTCTCAGATGGTTTTACATAATAAGTGATTTCGTCAAAGTTTAATGAATTTAGGTCTCCGCCCCATTGCGGCATTGGTTTGCTATAAAAAATTTCCAATGATTTTAAGCGGAAATCAAGCATCCATTGGGGTTCACCCTTCATTTTTGAAATCTCTTCAACAATTTCACGTGTTAAACCACGTTTTGATCGGAATATGGAAACGTCTTTATCGGCAAAACCATATTTATAATCACCGATTTCAGGCATTTTTTTTGCCATCGTCGTCTTCCTCCATTTCGTAAACGGTCCGAGACCAAAAAGGACTCGTACGTTTTTATTCTTATTCCTCTTCCTTCAAACCCTTTTCCATGGCCTTCCATGCTAAAGTTGCACACTTGATTCTGGCAGGGAATTTTGAAACCCCTTGAAGTGCTTCAATATCACCTAAATCGATATCATCATCTATTTCTTTTCCCTGCATCATATCGGAAAAGATTTTTGAGAGTTTTAAAGCCTCTTCAACTTTTTTTCCTTTAATCGCCTGCGTCATCATCGATGCAGAGGACATGGAAATGGAACAGCCTTCGCCTTCAAACCTGGCATCCTCGACGATTCCGTTTTCAACCTTAAAGGTCAATTGAATGCGGTCGCCGCAGGTTGGGTTATTCATATTAATCGTATGATTGCCATCCTCTAAAATACCACGATTCCGCGGTTTTTTATAATGGTCCATAATAACTCTTCGGTAAAGTGCGTCTAAATCTATATTAGAAGACATCGCTGAAATACTCCTTTGTTTTGACAAGCCCTTCAACGAGTTTATCAATATCTTCTTCCGTATTATATAGGTAAAAGCTGGCACGTGCTGTCGCTGTTGCTTTCAGCCATCTCATTAATGGCTGTGCACAGTGATGTCCTGCACGGACGGCAATTCCTTCAGCATCGAGGACAGTTGCAACATCGTGCGGATGAACATCATCGATATTAAACGTAACCAAGCCTGCACGTTTTGCCGGATCATGAGGTCCATAAATTGTAATACCAGGAACGGAAGATAATTTATCTAAAGCATAAGCAGAAAGCTTATGTTCATACTCGGCAATATTATCTAATCCAACTTCATTTAAAAAGTCGATAGCTGCTCCAAGACCGACTGCGCCGGCAATGATCGGTGTCCCTCCTTCAAATTTCCAAGGGAGTTCTTTCCAAGTTGATTCTTGTAAATGAACAAAATCAATCATTTCACCGCCAAATTCAATCGGTTCCATATTTTCAAGCAATTCTTTTTTACCATAAAGAACGCCAATCCCCGTAGGACCGCACATTTTATGGCCAGAAAAGGCAAGAAAATCACAGTCTAAATCTTGAACATCAATTTTCATATGTGGTGCACTTTGAGCCCCATCAACTACCATTACAGCGCCATTTTCATGAGCAATTTTAGCAATCTCTTTTACGGGGTTAATGGAACCAAGCACGTTTGAAACCTGCATAACCGAAACAATTTTCGTATTCGATGTAACTTGTGCCCGAACATCATCTAAGGAAATGGTGCCGTCTTCCTGCAAGTCTATATATTTTAGTTTAGCCCCTGTTCGTTTAGCCACTTGTTGCCACGGAATGATATTACTATGGTGCTCCATATAAGTTATAACGATTTCGTCGCCTTCTTTTAAGTTCGCTGCCGCATAGCTTGCTGCAACCGTATTAATAGAAGTAGTTGTTCCTCTAGTAAAAATAACTTCTTGTGTTGATTTTGCATTGATAAACTTACGAACCTTTTCCCTTGCCCCTTCGTATGCATCTGTTGCTCTTGTTCCCAGTGTATGCACACCTCGGTGGACATTGGAATTGATTTCACGATAATATTTTTCAATGGTCTCAATTACTTGGATTGGCTTTTGAGAGGTTGCTGAACTATCCAAATATACCAGCGGCTTACCATTAACATCTTGGTCTAAAATAGGAAACAGTTTGCGAATATCTTGGATATTCATTTTAACGCACTTTCCTTTCAATTACTCCAGTTAATTGCTTTTGAACACCCTCGATTGGGATCTGGCTAACCACAGGTGCAAGGAAACCATGAATGATTAATCGTTCCGCTTCCGATTTTGAAATACCACGGCTCATCAAATAATAAAGTTGTACATTATCAACACGGCCAACAGAAGCAGCGTGTCCCGCCATTACATCATCTTCATCAATTAACAAGATTGGGTTGGCATCTCCGCGTGCCTTATCGCTAAGAATTAATATACGGGAAGTTTGTTCGGCATCAGATTTTGATGCACCATGCTCGATTTTTCCAATTCCATTGAAGATGGTTGTAGCACTATCTTTCACCACACCATGATTCATGATATTTCCTTGGGTATGCTGACCAAAGTGAACAACACGTGTCGTAAAGTTTTGGGTTTGGTCCCCACGGCCTACTACAACTGTTTTTGTATCGCCAAATGAACCGTCACCAATAAGATTAGTGGTGTTCTCAGAAATTGTATTTCCTTCATTCATTAAACCAAGTGACCATTCGATCCGCGCATCTCTGCCGGCCACGCCACGTCGGTTTACATAAGTAGTGATGCCTTTTGCAAGGTAATCAACGGCACCATATTTTACTTGCGAATTTGTATTAGCAACGACTTCTGATACCAAGTTAAAAATACCATTCGCTGCTTCCATTGTGGAAATATAGTTCTCAACATACGTTACTGAACTATTATCTTCTGCAACCACAATTACATGATTAAAAAGATTAGCTTCCGCATTATCATGTAGATAAACAGCTTGAATTGGTTCAGTAATTTCTACATTTTTTGGAATATATAAGAATACTCCACCATTTACTAGGGCTGCATGCAATGCAGTCAAGCGATGTTCATCTGCATTAACGGCTTGAGTCATGTAGTATTTTTTTAATAAATCTCCATGCTCTTTTGCAGCTGTAATTAGATTGGTAAAGATAACACCTTTATTTTTAAGTTCTTCAGATAAAGATAAAAACGCAGGTGTTTGGTTGCGTTGAATATATAAATTTTTATTTTCCGCTACAAGCGATTTCACTTCCTCCGGTAATTCATTTAGGGAAGTGAATGGTTCGCTTTTCACAGTATGTGAAGTAAATTGGGTAAAGTTCCATTTATCAATTTTTGTTTTTTCCGGTCTTGGCATTGGAAGTATATTGACATCAGCTAATGCCTTTAAGCGGAGCTCTTCCATCCAAGCAGGTTCGCCTGCTTGCTTTGAAAAGGAGCGAACAAAATCCTGATCAAACGGTAATTTCGTTTCTGTTGTCATCGTAATCCTCCTAACGCTTACTTAAGCTTGCTCAACTGTTTCATCTTCAATTCCAAGTTCTTTCTTGATCCAGTCATATCCTTCTGCTTCTAAGCGTTGTGCAAGTTCTGGACCGCCTGATTTCACGATACGGCCTTGCATCATTACGTGCACGTAGTCAGGAGTGATATAGTTTAAAAGTCGTTGATAGTGAGTAATAACTAAGCACCCGAAATCCTCACCGCGCATTTCATTAATTCCTTTTGAAACAACCTTTAAGGCATCGATGTCAAGACCAGAGTCAATTTCATCTAAAATAGCAATTTTAGGCTCAAGCATCATTAATTGAAGAATTTCATTACGCTTCTTCTCACCGCCGGAGAATCCTTCATTTAGATAACGCTGCGCCATATTAAGGTCCATTTCAAGGAATTCCATTTGTTTATCCATTTTACGGATAAATTTCATTAAGGAAATTTCATTACCTTCGCCAAGGCGGCTATTGATTGCTGAACGTAAAAAGTCTGCATTCGTTACGCCGTTAATCTCACTTGGGTATTGCATAGCTAAAAATAGGCCTGCACGTGCTCGCTCATCTACTTCCATTTCAAGGACGTTCTGACCATCTAAAATAATATTTCCGCTAGTTACCTCATATTTAGGGTGACCCATGATTGCAGACGATAATGTCGATTTACCTGTACCATTTGGCCCCATGATTGCGTGGATTTCTCCACCTTTTACTTCAAGGTTTACACCTTTTAAAATTTCTTTTCCATCAATTTCTACATGTAGATCCTTGATAGTTAATGTTGATCCAGCCATATCTATACCTCCGAAAAGAAAGTTATTGTATCTTATAGAACGCAGTACTTAAAAAATTCATTCTCATTCTATTCTCATTACAATCTTATAACAAATAGAATCTGTTAGCAACTCCTAAACAGTGGTAACGTGAAATGATTTTCACTGCAACCCTATTAAATGAGAATAGACATGTCCAATAAAAGAAAAATTCAGATTATTTTCAGAGTAATTTCTGATTCGGACAAACACACTCGGATAAAATCATAACCTATTTTTTTAGATATTGCCATTCAATTCCTACCTATTTTTCACTCTTCGAGTATGTTTCATGTATTGGCATAAAAAACATGCATAGAAAAAGTCAGCAAGATTACCCGCTGACTTTTTCAATTTCTTCCTATTTATATATTATTTCGCAGAAACTGGTACGACAGCACCTTTGTATTTTTCAAGAATGAAATCTTGAATTTCCTTAGAATGCAATACTTCAACTAGAGTTTTAATTGCCGGCTTATTTTCATCGCCTTTACGAACAGCAATCACATTGACATATGGTGAGTTTTTATCTTCAATTGCAATTGAATCCTTGAGTGGGTTTAAACCTGCATCAATCGCATAGTTTGAGTTGATTAATACAGCATCACCTTCACCATTTTGGTAGATTTTTGGTAATAAAGAAGCCTCATAATTTGTATCAAACTTTAGATGTTTAGGGTTTTCTACAACATCTTTAATTGTAGCCGTTGTTTTATCGATCCCAGACTTTAATTTAATTAGTCCTTGTGCTTCAAGTAAAGAAAGAAGACGGCCATGGTCAGCTACAGAGTTACTCATAATTAAATGTGCACCTTTTGGAAGATCACTTAACTTTTTATACTTTTTAGAATAGATTCCGATTGGCTCAATATGAATTCCACCAGCATTTACAAAGCCGTAACCAAATTCTTTATTTTGAGCATTTAAGTAAGGAATGTGCTGAAAGTAGTTCGCATCCAATTCTTTAGAAGCTAATGCTTTATTCGGTAAAATATAATCTTGGAATTTCTTAATTTCTAGGTCAATTCCTTTTTCTTTTAAAATTGGTTTAGCTTTTTCAAGAATTTCTGCATGCGGCACGTTAGATGCACCCACAACTAATTTTGTTAATTTTTTTCCGCTGTCCCCACTGCTTGCAGTATCGTCCTTTTTAGATGTTCCGCATGCTGCTAAAACAAGCGCAAGAGATAATGCAAGTAATAAACTTAACCATTTTTTCATTTTGAATTCTCCTTTAGCGTTTATCTATTTTTGTAGTAATTAAATCCCCTATAAACTGTATGATAAATACAATGACAAGAATGATGATGGTCGCAACCAGTGTTACATCATTTTGGTTTCGCTGGAACCCTTCGAGATAGGCAAGGTTTCCAAGTCCTCCCGCACCAATTACTCCTGCCATGGCTGTGTAACCAACAAGTGCAATCGCTGTAACCGTAAGCCCTGAGACAAGTGCCGGCATCGATTCCGGAAGCAGTACCTTCCAGATAATCGTTCCTGTTGTTGCCCCCATTGATTTTGCTGCCTCAATAACACCTTTATCAATTTCCCTCAGGCCAATTTCAACCATTCTTGCATAGAACGGAGCCGCACCAATGATTAAGGCCGGTAATGCTGCATTTTCTCCAATCATCGAGCCAACCAATAGCATTGTGAATGGAATGAGCAAAACAATTAAGATAATAAAAGGGATCGACCTAAAGATATTTACAAATGCGCTAATGACAGTGTTAACCACTTTATTTTCCCACATATTTCCTTTTCCGGTAAGAAAAAGGAGTAATCCCAAAATAATTCCTAATATAAAGGTAGCAATAACGGATATTGCGGTCATGTAAAGAGTTTGCACGGTTGCCTCCCACATTGCCTGCCAGTCAATATCAGTTAAATATGGATCATTGTTCATTTGTTACCACCTCCACTCCAACCTGCTGGGTGCGAATATAGTCAACCGCTTGATTGACTTTGTCCGCGTCCCCATCGAGATGAATGAACAAGGTACCATATGAACCGCTTTGTGTCTGAGAAATTTTCCCCTGCAGGATATTAACCGTTACATCATTGTAGCGAATCAAATTCGTAATAATTGGCTGTTCAGCAGCCTCACCAATAAAGGTCAGCTGGACAACAGTACCGGAATGATATCGTTCAAGCAAATGCTCCACTGTTTCTTTTGTTTCCTCCGGCTCCGTAACCTGCTGAACAAATCGCTTCGTAATCGGTGCCTGCGGGTTTCTAAACACTTCCAATACAGGACCAAGCTCTACAATTCTACCGCTTTCCATTACTGCAACTCGGTGGCAGATTTTACGAATTACATGCATCTCATGGGTGATTAAAACAATCGTTAAACCAAGCCTTTTATTGATATCGACCAACAAGTCAAGGATTGAATCCGTGGTTTGCGGGTCAAGGGCTGAGGTTGCTTCATCACAAAGCAAAACCTTTGGATTGTTCGCTAATGCACGGGCAATACCAACTCTTTGCTTTTGGCCGCCGCTCAGCTGTGAGGGATAAGCATTTTCCCTGCCTTCAAGGCCAACTAGTTTTACCAACTCGCTGACGCGCTTTAATCTTTCCGCTTTCGTTACTCCTGCAATTTCCAGTGGGAACTCAATATTTTCACTAACTGTTCTTGACCAAAGTAAATTAAAGTGCTGGAATATCATACTGATTTCTTGACGTGCTTTTCGCAAGTCACTGCCTTTAATCTTTGAAACTTCACGGCCTACAACAGTAACGGATCCCTCTGTAGGAAGCTCCAATCCGTTTAACATACGAATTAGTGTACTTTTACCCGCGCCACTATAACCAATTACCCCAAAAATTTCCCCTTTGTTAATTTCCAGGTTCACGTCGTCTACTGCCTTTAACTGTCCCTGTTTCGAAGGGAAAATTTTTCGAACATTTTTTATAGAAATCATAGAATTCACCTTCTTTTTTTCCATATATAAGTAAAAGTAAAAAATTCCAATTGCTCAGTATCACTTAAACATAGGGTTTGATGGTTTTGAATAAAACATTCTATATTAGGAAAATAAAAATGCCTTTCTGCGCAGGCAGAAAGGCATAATAAATTCAACCTTTCTCCCATCTCTCAAAGCAAACGCTTTGTGTGAATTGGCACCATTTCAATTAAATTGACGGTTGCCGGGCTTCATCGGGCACATCCCTCCACCTCTCTGGATAAGAGCATTTAAGCATCCTATATTCAATTAACACACATATGATGTAAGCAATCATTTTATTACGAAAGCTATCGTATCACGGATAAAAAGGAGTGTCAACGAAAATTCTACATATTTAGAAAAAATCAAACATGGTAGTTTTAGGCATTGGCCGTTAACGATATCAACCCGGTTGCTGCTTCAATAGCAGATTCAAGGTCTTCAATTAAATCCTCAACATTTTCGATACCGATTGATAGACGAATTAAATCTTCAGAAACTCCAGCTGCTTTAAGACCCTCAGCGTCTAATTGCTGGTGTGTGGTACTTGCCGGGTGAATAATTAAGCTCTTCGCATCCCCAACATTGGCCACATGTGCCCAGAGAGTAATGGAATCAATTAACTTAGCTCCTGCTTCCTTACCGCCCTTGATACCGAATACAACCATTGAGCCGGCACCTTTTGGTAAATATTTCTCAGCAAGCTCATGGTCAGGATGTGATGGGTGTCCTGGATAGGATACCCATTCAACAGCAGGATGGTTTACTAAATAATCCACAATCTGCTTCGTATTGGCAACATGTTCTTTCATACGAACATGAAGAGTTTCGAGCCCTAGGACAAATTGGAAAGCATTTTGAGGACTTAATGCCGGTCCAAGATCACGCAGCAATTGAACGCGTGCCTTGATAATATAGGCAACCGCACCAAGTGCCTCCGCATAAACAAGATCATGATAGCTCGCATCTGGTGTTGTAAAGCCCGGGAATTTTGGCGAATTCCAATCAAACTTACCACCGTCTACAATAATCCCGCCTGTTGTTGTACCATTTCCTAACAACCATTTTGTAGCAGAGTGAATGACAATGTCTGCACCATGTTCAATCGGACGGCAGAGAAATGGTGTTGCAAAGGTATTGTCGATAATCAGCGGAACACCTGCCGCATGGGCAATATCGGCCACTTTTTCAATATCTAATATGGTTAAGCTTGGATTGCCAATTGTTTCGGCGAAAACCGCTTTTGTTTTTTCCGTGATGGCAGTACGGAAGTTTTCAGGATTTTCAGGGTCAACAAATTTCACATTAATTCCGTACTTTGGTAATGTCACTGCAAAAAGATTGTAAGTGCCGCCGTATAATGTTGATGCTGCGACAATTTCATCACCAGCTTGAGCAAGGTTTAAAATTGCCAAGGTAATGGCGGCCATCCCACTTGCAACTGCAAGAGCCCCAACACCGCCTTCTAATAAGGCAACCCTTTCCTCAAAGACAGTTGTGGTGGGGTTATGAATCCGTGTATATATGTAACCTGGTTCTGCTAACGCAAAAAGGTTAGCGGCGTGTTCAGTGCTTTTAAATTGATAGGCATTGTTTTGATAAATTGGAACGGCACGAGCACCCGTTACGGGATCTGGAGATAAGCCTCCATGAACACTTAAAGTTTCAAAACGTAATTTCTTTTGATCGACTCCCACACAAATCCACTCCCTGTTTAAAAATAAACCCCCGCTTCATAAGAAGAGGGGGCTCTCTCTTCTTATCTTTTCAGAGCATATTGCTCCGCTGGAATTGGCACCGTGTAAAAACCGGTTGCCGGGCATCATAGGGCCAGTCCCTCCACCGCTCTGGATAAGAATATTTATTGAATTGTTATTATTGATTGAATATTTAAACAGATAATACACCTTTATTCCGATAGAGTCAATAGGTTTATTTAGATTATTCTGTAAGAATTTGTGTCAATTTTAGTTAAATAAAAAAGCGCCTCCAAAAGCAGCAAGGTTCGGAAAGAAGCTTTTACTTGGAGCCTCCCCTTCTGCATAAGAGATCTCAATTTCCTTTCACCTGAAAGAAGCTGTTGAACTGTTTCTATCTCACCGTAAATTTCACATTCTGTAAAATTCTCACTTGGATCATGCAACAATGTACATTCTCCATTTTTTAAAAAAATTTCAATGCTTTGCCGCCCGCAAATAAAACGGACCATCAGACAATCCGCATTATTTAATAGAGACCGTATGTGATCACGCTCTTTAACCTTGATCAGAAAGGTTTGAATCATTTCCATCATCTTTATCACTCCGTTCTATTTGCTTACTAACTATTTCAGCAAAAAGAACCAGAATCCTTTCAAAACCTGTCGACAAATTAAAACAGATGCTGCTCAGGTAGCAGCATCTGTTTTATGTTAGATTTTCATTGATTTTTTCGATTAGATAAGGCACAGAGCGGAAAGCGTAGAGCAGTTCAACCACTTGGCCATCATGAATAAACATTAGACACGGAACGCTCTCGATACCATAGCTTTTCCCAAAATCGGGGTAAAAGTTTAAGTTCATTTTCCCCATTCTGCAATCCACCATTTGTTCAATGACTTGCAGCATCCTTGATGCTACCTGACAGGTCCCACATAGGGGCGTATAAAAGTACACGAGCCCTGTCGATTTATTTTCTATAAATGATGTAAATTCATCTCGATTCCATTCTTTCATCGATTCACTCAGCAATTCTCCAAAAATTGTGTATGCACATCAATATTTGCCCCTAATAAGACGGTCGCAAGATGGTGTTCAGGGGCTGTTGCAACTTCGCGGTAAGACCGATCAATATAGATATGCTCAGCTTGGGGAAATTCCCTTTTAAATTGTTTTCGCAGTTTTTCTCCAGCCGCATCTGCATCCACTAGAATATAGACATCCTTGTCCTCAAGAAAATCAATTAATTCATCTAATTTTGTAATGCTAATGGTCCCATTGGTACATATGATCTCAACAGGTTCCTTTACAATTCTTTTGACCTTTCTCTTATCAGATGTCCCTTCCACAATAAGAACCTTGTCAACATATGAGTCATTCATATCATCACCTGTATTATGAAGTCTTGTGTTTATGTTAACATATTCTAGATATACATATAACGTGAGCCTTGCTTTTATGTCCATATTTACCTAAAAAATTAGAAATAAAGATAACTTTTTAAATGAAGGTATTTCCTGTTATATTGTATTATTTGTTTCCTAATATACTTTTTGAAGAATGGTAATAAAGTGAAAAAGCACCCTGATATCAAGGTGCTGGGATTACATGATTATTCGTTAATCATTTCTTCGTATTGTTCAGCAGTCATCAGCTTGTCCAATTCGCTGCTGTCGGAAACTTCTACTACAATCATCCATGCTTTTTCATATGGAGATTCGTTTACAAATTCAGGATTGTCACTCAAATCTTCGTTAATTTCAACGATTTTGCCGCTGACAGGAGCATAAAGCTCAGAAACAGTTTTAACGGACTCAACGCTGCCAAATGGTTCGTCAGCAGAAACTTCATCGCCAACTTCAGGAAGCTCAACGAATACAATATCTCCTAGTTCGTGCTGTGCAAAGTCAGTAATTCCAATTCGCACTTTTTCTCCCTCAACTTTTACCCATTCATGTTCTTCAGAATAACGTAACTCTTTTGGTGTACTCATTCGAAATCCCTCCATTAATATTTCTAAAATCTATTATCGATAAAAAAATCGATTTCCATAATGAAGACAAGAAAAGTAGATGGTTAAACGCTTACAGCCATTTTTGCTCATACTCTTCTTCTTTAAAGCCAACGGTAACTTTTTCTCCGTCTGTTAAAATTGGCCTTTTGATTAACATCCCATCTGATGCAAGTAAATCAATTAATTCTTCATCGGATGCAGACTTCATTTTATCTTTAATACCTAATTCGCGGTATTTTAAACCGCTTGTATTAAAGAATTTTTTCAGCTCTAAACCGCTTTTTTGATAAAATCCCATTAATTCCTCTTTAGAAGGGGGATTTTCAACAATATGTATTTCCTTGTAGGAAAGATGATGATCATCCAGCCATTTCTTTGCCTTTCGACAGGTCCCGCATTTAGGATACCAATAAAAAGTCAGAGACATCTGTTTCACCGCCCTCTTTTCCAAAATTAAACTTCAGAGTGACAATTGAATCTTACCATAACGGAGTCAAAATTCCTAATATAAAAATAGCACAATAATAAGACAATTTAAATCGATCCTGCTAAGTAGGAATTAGAATGGATTCTATCATCAAGTCCATTAGAAAAAATTCGACTTTCTTCGCAAAAATCCTTCCTGCCATCTAAATTTTTATAAAAAAAGAGAAAACTCCCCTCTAAAAGAAGGGAGTTTCATATGAATTAAACGATATAACGTTCTGCTTCAATGATTACATCTGCAGCTTCTCGTTTTTTCGCAATAACATTAATTGGGGTATGGCGGGTGAATTTACGAAGCGAAGACAACATTATGCGAAGCGTATCGCCTTGTTCAACCGCAACTAATGTTTCTTTTGCAATCTGCTCGATCTCATTAAAGGCTTCTTGACAGAAAATTTGCGTATAAAGAAGCTTTTGTTGATTCTTTTCAATACCTGATTTAGCAATTGCTTTTTCCGTACGTAATACAACGGATTCCATCGCATAGGCATTGGATACGAGGTCCGCAATATTCGAAAGAACTTCCTGTTCTTTTTCAAGTGCTTTACCGTATTTTTGTGCCGCTAAACCAGCAGCCAATAAACCAATTTTCTTTGCATTTTTTACTAAATATTTTTCTTGTGCAAGTGGCGCGTCGCCTGGTTCTTCCGGCATTAACATCATTAATTCTTCCTGAAGCTGTAATGCTTTTTGGAATAATGGCAGTTCGCCTTTCATTGCTTTTTTCACAAATGTTCCTGGTACAAGAAGACGGTTAATTTCATTTGTTCCTTCAAAGATTCGGTTAATACGGGAGTCACGGTAGGCTCTTTCAATTGGATACTCCTGCATGAAGCCGTAGCCGCCATGAATTTGTACACCTTCGTCAACAACCTGATCTAAAACTTCACTTGCAAAGAATTTATTTAGAGAGCATTCGATTGCATATTCGGCAATGGAATTAGCCACTAATTTAATGTCTTTTGCTTCTTCGGTTGAAAGTTTTCCTTGATTATCTTCGTATAATCCAATTGTTCGATATACAGAGCTCTCAGCAGCATAAATTTTTGATGCCAAGGTACCGAATTTTTCTTTTGTTAGATTGAATTGAGAGATTGGTGTTTTGAATTGCTGGCGCCCATTAGCATATTTTACGGTCATTTCAAAAGCATTTTTAGAACCGCCAACAGCACCGACTGCGAGCTTATAACGACCGATATTTAAAATATTAAAGGCAATAACATGACCTCTGCCAAATTCGCCTAAAAGGTTTTCTTTTGGAACTGGTACATCTTGAAGAATCAGCGTCCGAGTAGAGGAACTCTTAATTCCCATTTTCTTTTCTTCAGCACCCGTTGAAACGCCTGGGAAATCTCTTTCAACGATGAATGCAGTAAAATGCTCACCATCCACTTTTGCATAAACACAGAACACATCTGCAAAACCGGCATTGGTAATCCACTGCTTCTCACCATTTAAAATATAGTGAGTTCCTTCCGCATTTAATCTTGCTGTTGTTTTTGCACCAAGTGCATCCGATCCTGAACCTGGCTCTGTTAGGGCATAAGCAGCAAGCTTTTCACCTGAAGCAAGTGCAGGTAAATATTTTTTCTTTTGCTCTTCGTTTCCGAACAGGACGATTGGAAGGGATCCAATTCCGACATGAGCACCATGTGAAAGTGAGAACCCGCCGGCCTTTGACATTTTTTCAGTAATAAGTGATGAGCTAACTTTATCTAAGCCTAATCCATCATATTCTTCCGGTACATCTGCACCAAGTAGTCCAAGCTCACCTGCTTCTTTTAAGAGTTTTACTGTACGGTCGAATTCATGTTTTTCTAAATACTCAACCTGTGGAAGCACTTCATTTTCAACAAAGTCTTCGGTTGTTTTCGCAATCATTTTTTGTTCATCCGAAAAATCCTCAGGTGTAAACACACGGTCATAGGAAACATCTTCAATTAAAAAGCTTCCGCCTTTAATGATTTTTTCAGTTTGGTTTGCCATTTAAAAATTCCTCCTATCAAAAATATCAGTGAGTTAGGTTTAAAAGGGGCTAAGGGGAGCCCCTAAATTTTTTATAGTAATTCGAATACGCCAGCAGCGCCCATTCCGCCGCCAATACACATCGTAACGACACCAAATTGTTCATTTCTGCGTTTTAATTCATGAATGAGTGACAATGTAAGCTTGGCACCTGTACAGCCTAGCGGGTGGCCAAGTGCAATTGCGCCGCCATTTACGTTCACTTTTTCTTCATCAAGGCCAAGCTCACGAATAACTTGAAGCGATTGGGAAGCAAAGGCCTCATTCAATTCAAAGAGATTGATATCAGAAAGTTCAAGGCCTGCCAGCTTTACAGCTTTTGGAACGGCAACAACCGGGCCTACACCCATAATTTCCGGCGGAACGCCGCCAACAGCAAATGATCTGAATTTGGCCAATGGTTTTAGTCCAAGCGATTCCGCTTTTTCACGATCCATGACCATTACTGCGGCCGCTCCATCACTGGTTTGTGAAGCATTACCGGCCGTAACAGACCCTGTTACCGAGAAGGCCGGGCGAAGTTTCGCGAGAGTTTCCAGATTCGTACCAGGGCGTACTCCCTCATCCCGTGAGAATTGAATGTTTTTTTCAACCAGCTTATTGTCTTTGCCAACTGTGCGGATTGTGACATCTACCGGAACAATTTCATCGACAAATTTACCTTCTTGAAGCGCTTTTGCAGCACGTTGATGGCTTCGTACCGCAAAGGCATCCTGGTCTTCACGGGTAATTCCATATTTTTTTGCCACTTGTTCTGCTGTATGGCCCATGCTCATATAATATTGCGGCGCTGTTTCCGCCAATTTTATATTCGGACGAACAACATGACCCATCATCGGAATCAGGCTCATTGACTCTGCCCCACCAGCAATGGCGGTATCAGTGTGGCCAAGCATAATTCCT
This sequence comes from Neobacillus sp. GCM10027624, assembly GCF_042675345.1. Taxonomy (NCBI): domain Bacteria; kingdom Bacillati; phylum Bacillota; class Bacilli; order Caryophanales; family Bacillaceae; genus Neobacillus; species Neobacillus sp. GCM10027624. Next base: position 356,210 of record NZ_JBHTHD010000010.1, on the reverse strand, counting down.
TGAGCTGCATAGGCAATCGCTTGAAGGCCCGAGGAACAAAAACGATTAATGGTAATCGCTGGAACCGTATAAGGGAGTCCTGCCAAGGCACCTATATTACGTGCGACGTTATTTCCCTGCTCCGCTTCAGGCATTGCACAGCCTATAATTAAGTCGTCGATATTTCCTTCATAATTTCCGGCACGTTTTAATGTTTCTTTTACTACCAATGCTCCCAAGTCATCAGGACGAACATTGGCAAGCGTTCCTTTCTTCGCTTTACCTACCGGGGTCCGAGCTCCGGCTACAATGACCGCTTCTCTCATTACGTTCCCTCGCTTTCTTTCATTTTTCAAAGAATACCAATCTATTATTTTAGTTTCTTAATGGTTTTCCTTTCACAAGCATATGCTGCATACGCTGCTGTGATTTTGGCTCTGCAACAAGACTAAGGAATGCTTCTCTTTCCAAATCCAATAGATACTGTTCATCTACTTCAGTACCAAATGGAACCTTTCCGCCAGCGATGACATATGCAAGTTTTTTGGCGATTTTTAAGTCATGCTCGGAGATGTAGCCTGATAGGAACATTCCCTCTGCACCAAGTAACAGGGTCGCATAACCGGTTTCACCAACAACAGGTACTTTTCTGCGAACCTTTGGTTTATAGCCTTTTTCATGGAGCGCTAGAACCGCCTGCTTTGCATCGTATAGCTGGTGATCGCTGTTTACACTAATTCCATCAGCAAAATCTAAGAAATTATTTTCCCGCGCTTCCTCCCCAGAGGTTGACACCTTAGCCATTGCGATCGTTTCGAACACTTTATTAGCGACGTTTTGCAAATCAAATGGCACACCATTTGGAAGATTTTCTAAATGCTTAATGTAAAGCTCCTTATTTCCGCCGCCGCCAGGGATTAAACCGACACCGACTTCAACAAGTCCCATATAAGTCTCGGCAGATGCTTGGATATGGGCAGCCGGTAAACAAATCTCCGCTCCTCCGCCAAGTGTCATCGCAAATGGTGCCGCTACAACCGGTTTTGAGCTGTATTTAATTTTCATCATCGCCTGATGAAAATGACGAACAACCATATCCAATTCATAAATATTATCATCCTGTGCTTCCATCAGAATCATTGCAAGGTTGGCTCCGACACAGAAGTTTTTCCCTTGATTCCCAATCACCAGACCCTTGTAGTTTTTCTCTACCTCATCAATGGCGAAGTTTACCATTTGGATGATATCAAGACCGATGGCATTATTAGGAGATTGGAATTCGAGAAGCGCTACACCGTCTCCGATATCGATTAAGCTGGCGCCGCTGTTTTTCTTAATGACCCCTTTTTGTTTTTTAATTTTATTCAAATCCATTACCTTTGGATTAAATTCAACCAGTTTATATTCTCCGTTATGGTAGAAGGATTCTTCTTTGTAGAAAGTCGTAAATCCTTTTTCAAGCATTTCTGTAACCCAAGCAGGGACTTCAAGTCCGTTTTCTTTCATCTTTTGAACGGATTTTTCTACACCAATGGCATCCCATGTTTCAAATGGGCCCATTTCCCAGCCGAAGCCCCATTTCATTGCACGGTCAATCGCAACAATATCATCGGCGATTTCGCCTAGTAATTGAGCGGAATAAACGAGAACGGGACTGAATATATTCCATAAAAGCTCACCGGCACGGTCCTTGGCATATACAAGCGCTTTCAATTTATTGGCACTGCCCTTTTCCTGTTTGCTCAGTTCGACCGCAGGCGTGGATAATTTTTTACGTGGACCGTATTCTAATGTACTAGGATCAAGTTCAAGGATTTCTTTGCCTTTTTTCAAAAAGAACCCTTGGCCGGATTTACTGCCTAGCCAGCCTTTTTCAAGCATCGTATTCATGAAGGCGGGAACTTCAAAAACTTCCCTTTCTTTTCCTTCCACTTGTTCATATACATTGTTGGCGACATGGACAAAGGTATCGAGACCAACCACATCGAGAGTCCGGAAGGTTGCACTTTTTGGACGGCCAACCAACGGACCTGTAACGGAATCCACTTCACCGACACTGTAACCGCCTTTTAGCATTTCCTGAAGTGTAATCAAAAGACCATACGTACCAATACGGTTAGCAATAAAGTTTGGTGTATCCTTTGCAATGACGACTCCTTTACCTAATACATCCTCACCAAAGGTTTTCATGAAAGCAAGAACTTCGGGGTCGGTATATTGAGTAGGAATGACCTCAAGCAATTTTAAGTATCTTGGAGGATTGAAAAAGTGAGTTCCCAGGAAATGCTTCTTGAAATCGTCTGATCTGCCTTCAACCATTGCTTCGACAGAAATTCCTGATGTGTTTGAACTGATGATGCTGCCTGGCTTACGATATTGATCAACACGCTCAAATACCTGCTTTTTGACATTTAAATTTTCAACGACCACTTCGATGACCCAGTCAACATCCTTTAATTTGCTTAGATCATCTTCAAGATTTCCTGCCTCAATAAGGGCAAGATTTTTTTTCACCGTTAATGGTGCCGGTTTTTGTTTTAAAAGCTTTTGAATGGATGTATGACTAATACGATTTCGGACTTGTTTGTCTTCAAGAGTAAGCCCTTTCGCCTTTTCTTCTTCCGTTAATTCCCGAGGCACAATATCCAATAAAAGTGTTGGAATGCCGTTGTTTGCCAGATGGGCAGCAATTCCCGAGCCCATTACTCCAGATCCTAGAACAGCTGCTTTTTTAATTAGTTGGTTCAACATTGTCTCCCCCTTCAATACTTTGAATGAATACTCATTCATTTTTTGAGTAAAAAAAATTTACTTGAATGAGTTCTGTTACTATTAACTATAAAAGATTTTAAAAATTTGCGCAATCTATAATCGCGGAAAATTGAAATTTTTTTGAAAATTAATTTTTATAGGTTTAATACAATAAAAATTAATCAATGGGCATTCTATTTTTGAGGTGATAATCATGGGCAAAATGAAAAAAAACCCCTCCAAAGCAGGAGTAAGTGCAGCAAGCGTTCAGGGGGATGCTGGTCCTAACGTTGAAAATGACGGCGGCGGAAAAAGGAACAGCCAAAACAACCAATTCAAGAAAAGATAAGCAGGCTGGATTTCTTCAGCCTGTTTTTTGTTCACAGAATATGCATTTTTTTACGGGAATAAAAATTCTCTTTTAACAAAGGATAAAGTGGTAAAAGATTATGGATGCAGGAGGGGTAATCACTATGCAGCAACAAAATATGAATACGGCTCAGTCAAATATGAATATGCAAAATCAACAGAATATCATGCAGCAGCCTCCCGGGATTATATCAACAAAGGATTCTCTTTATTTAACCGATATGATGTCATGGAATTTACTGGCGGCTAAAAAGGCCCATTTTTTTGCCCAGCAATGTCAGGACCAAGAGTTAAAAACGGAAGCTGAAAAGTGCGGCCAAATGCATCAGCGCCACTATCAGCAGCTGCTTAATCATCTTGGGCACCATGCAAATTCACAGCAACCGCTAAATGGTATGCAATAAGAGAGGAGCGGGAGATTATGATGAACCAAAATCAGAACCAAAACCAACAAAAAATTAAAAATCCCGAAACACAGGTTCCGAAAACACCGCAAATGAATGAACGAGATTTTATCAACGATTTATTAACAACTGAAAAGTATTTGACCACTTCCTATAGCATGGCCTTGCACGAAGCAAGCCATCAAGGCCTCTACCAGGACATGATGCAGATCTTTACCGAAACACAAAATTGCCAAAGAGACCTATACAACCTAATGTTTAAAAAAGGCTGGTACGCAGTCGAAGCCGCCGAACAACAAAAACTTCAACAATCCTACCAGCAATTCCAAGGCTACACCAACCAACTTCCAAATGGCGGAATGGTTCAATAAGAAAAGCAGAAGCGCCTTGATCAGACCCGATATAGTAAGACTAGTCGATTGGCAAGCGTAGCGAAGACAGAGACTTAGTCGCACTTAATGCGTACAGAAAGCGGTAGCTTTCTGTAGCCAAGCGCTGGAGGACCTGACGGTGAAGTCGTTCTTTGACTTCATCGGCAGGGCCGAAGCGACTCGAGGGGCTAGGCGCTGGAGCTGGACAATAATAGCTTTTCGACAAAAATCGGGTGGTGCCAGGCACCACCCGATTTTTGTCGAATTTATTTCTTACGATGTTCTTCATTCATTTGTTTGATTTCGCCGGCAATTTCTTTCATTTGTTCTTTTGCTTCTGGATACATACTATTCCAATGCTTGGCCAGCGCGGGCATGGATTTGGCAATATGGGAGTAGAGTGCCCATACTTTTACTTTTTCTTTTGTTTCTGCATCGCCGTCTCCGACAAGGAGTTCGCTGTATTTATCGAGCATTGCTTCGAATTGCTGCAAAAATTTCTCTTCCACTTTCGACACCTTCCATCTAATTAAGATGTAGTTGAAAACATGTACTTCTTATAATGGTACCGAATGGAAAAAATCAATCCCAGCCCCATCATATTCCCCATTAACGAACTGCCGCCATAACTGATAAACGGCAACGGAATACCGGTGATAGGTAATACTCCAATGGTCATCCCGATATTTTGAAAAACGTGGAAGGTAATCATGCTGATCACCCCGACACATATATACGTATAAAAATTATTTTTCGTTTCCATACCCACCTTGGTAATATGGTAAATCAACAAGAAAAATAAACTGATTAAAACACTTGCACCAACAAAGCCAAATTCCTCGCCGACAATACTAAAAATAAAGTCAGTGTGACTCTCGGGTAAATATACATCCCTGTTCCCATATCCTTTTCCCGATGTTTGTCCGGAACCAATTGCCAGAAGGGATTGTGTTAATTGATAGCCAGCAGAACTTTGAAAATTATAGGGATCAAGCCAAGAATAGATCCGGCTGAACTGATACTGCCTTACCCCAAGATACTTTTCCAACAAATCCGGTTTCACCAATACAAAATAAAAAATGGTGGAAATCAGCACGGTTCCAGCTGAAAAAATCGGTAAAAGGAGTTTCCAGGAGATTCCCGAGATAAAAATCATACCTAACATGATGGATAAAAAGACAAGCGAAGTCCCCAAGTCCTGCTTAATAATCAGCATTAACGGAAACATTGTTACAATTCCCAGCTTCATTAAAAGCCAGAAATCCGATTGCATCGTTTTTACCAGATGTTTATGATGATGATTTTCAATCACCCATGCCAGAGCCAGGATAATAAAGATTTTCACAAACTCTGATGGCTGAAGCGAACCAATCCCAGGGACCTTAAACCAGTTTTTCGCGCCATTGATGACTGGTGCAATACTTGGCGGGGCAATAATTAATAATACTAGAAGAAAAATACCAAAGCCGTATAGGTACCATGTGATTTTCTTTAATTGATCAGAATCAAAGGTCATAACCCCGGCAATGATTCCGCCCCCCACTGCATACCAGATAATTTGCTTCAATACAAAATTCTCCTTGTATTGGCCGCTTGCCTGTGCACTATAGATCGAAATACAACTGGCTAAACAGAGTAACAATAAGATAAAAATAAGACTATAATCAAGCTTCGAAGTTGAGTTATTGTGATTGGAAGTCATGCTCATTCATTCTCCTTTTAATGTAACGAACCCTTAAAAGAATCTTTACATTTCTTCATTATATTTTTATTATCCGCAAATCACAACTTCTAACCATCGAATGGGTTAATTTACATGGTTAATCCAGATTTTCACTGGGAATTTCAGGTTGAAAGTAGACTTTCTTAACCTCTTCCACCATCCATTCCAAATTATTGGGTACCTGTGGAAGCCCATAGCCAATATACAGCGGGGTTGTCACAAACCTGGGCACAATTTTCGCAAAAATTCTTTGATGAATATGATGAAAAAATAAATTATAGCTGGTAGCTTTAAATGGAAAATGGTTTAAAATATAATGAACTGCTGTTTGGATATAATCTCCAAATGCCTCGACATATCCGGCATCAGCCATTTCTACGTTAAATTCATAAAAACCAACTCTTGGCTTAGTTGATAAAGAAAAGACCACTCCGTCTGTTTCTTCTATGACAATCCCTTCAAATACACCTTCGAAGACCTTCTCCTTGTAATCAAGATCATTTAAGCCAACAATCTGCATATGGGGGTGGGCAATTGTTCCTCCTGATAATGGCCCATGGTTTTTAAAAAAGATGACTGATTTCCAATGACCACTTTCCTCCATTTCACGCCAATGTTTTAGGCCAAATTGCAAAAGTCTATGTAAATGAGCTTTCGAGTACATCGATAATTCCTGATGGCATTCATCTGTTTCAATTAAAACGGTTTGATAAGCGTTTACCAAAACAGGGTATTTATTTTTTAAAAGAATAATAGGACCATCGACTTCAATCAAATCCGTCAATTGGTCGCGGTCACAAAAAGGGCAAGCTTGCTGTTTATTACGGATATTTTCAGGCTTTTGAACACCAATGGATGTATTAAATAATAAATGGCTATTTTTCACTGTGCTTCTCCCCTCCAACATACTTACTTCTATTTTATGGGACAATGAAAAGCTTTTGCACTATTTTTACTTAAACAATACAATTATTTGCTAATCTTTGAGAGAAGATAAGGAGAAATTTAATAAATAATTGAATAGCCCGCCTTTTTACGAATATTTATAAAGTAAACAAGCTTTCCATTACCATAAAAGAGAGGGAAAATATGTTAACGAAACTTGAAGCACTGGTACTCGGAATTATTCAGGGATTAACAGAGTTTTTACCGATCAGTAGTACAGGTCACCTATACTTAGGAAGAAATTTGTTTGGCTTGCAAGAAGCGGGGCTTTTATTGGATACCATGCTACATCTCGGAACGCTGCTTGCCGTATTGGTATTTTATAAGAACGAGTTTATCTATATCATCAAAAAACCGTTTAGTAAACTAACTTTATTATTAATTATTGGAACTATCCCTGCCGTTCTTATTGGATTAACCTTTAAGGATTATTTTGATGAAATTTCTAAAACAGGAGCAACAATCGGCTGGGAATTCTTAATTACAGGGGTTTTCCTTTGGTTTGCGGATTCAGCAAAAAATGGCTATAAAAAAATGGACCAAATCAGCTATAAGGATGCATTTATTATCGGCACTTTTCAAGCAGCCGCGATTTTTCCAGCCATCTCCCGGTCCGGTATGACCATTGTTGCCGCATTATGGAGAAAATTGGACCGCGAAACAGCTGCTTACTTTTCCTTTCTCCTATCGACACCGGCGATTGCGGGTGCAGTAGTCCTTCAGTCTTTTGATTTATTCGAGGGTAAGGGTGAAACCATTTCTTTATCGGCGTTATTAGTTGGGATTGTATCCTCCGCTATATTTGGTTATATTGCCGTCAAATGGATGGTTGAATTTTTGAAAAAGCATTCCTTAAAGCCTTTTGCGATTTATGTTTGGATTTTAGGATTTGCGGTCTTGTTTTTCCAATTAACAGGTAAGTTCTAAAAAAGCGGCTCATCTTCTGAGCCGCTTTTAGTTGCTAATGATAACTGTTTCTTTTGCCATTGCCTTTGCTTTTTCCATGGCTTCTTTTTTGGCCCTTGCCATAATCTCCGGTACCTGTTTTGGATAATGATCTGTTCCTTCAGCAATAATCGAGTCCATCACTTCCAAACCAAGGAAACCCAGTGCTGTTGTTAAAAAACGGTCGCCAAATTCGAAATCAGCCATAGGTTCAGTCGAATAAATGCCTCCGCGTGTTTGAATATGAATCGCCTTTCTTCCTTTTAATAGCCCTTTAGGACCATCCTCTGTGTTGATAAAGGTTTTTCCAACAATAAATAGATTATCAAGAAAGGATTTTAATATGGCTGGGGAGCCAAGGTTCCATAACGGTGTGACAAAGACATAATAATCCGCATCAATAAACTGATCCGCAAGAGCATGCATTTTCATTACTTTCGTTTGTTCTGCCTTAGATAATCGGTCAAAGGTTTGTCCCATAAAGGATAGCTTCGCACGTGCGTACATTAAATCCATATCAATTTCCGGTATTTCCATGTCATATAAATGCATTTGAATAATCTCGACATCCGGTTTTTCTTTTTGGAATGCCTCCAGAAAAACCTCGCCTATCTGCATTCCTTTTGAAAGCTTTGCATCCCTCTTTGGGTTAACAGTTATATAAAGAAGCTTTGTCATCAAAATCTCATCCTTTAATAAAAAGTTCTTACGTCTATAGTACTACAATCTTGTATGCTCACTTTTGAACAATTTTTGAACGATTGGTTGATTTAAGGAAAAAAGAGGAATAAACTATTCAAAAAGAACCTAGGGGGATGACATGAGATACGCTATTATTACAGGGGCTTCAAAAGGCTTAGGTGAAGCGATTGCGAAAAGATTACTAATGGAAGAAATAGCAGTCATTTCTGTTTCCCGGACAGAAAATGAAGAAATTAAACAATTAGCAGCTGAAAAAGGAATCTACTATAAACACTATTCCTGCAACCTGTCTCTGGAAGAGGAAGTGCAGGAAATCTTTATGCTCATCACCCATTATATTTTTCTAAAAAATCCTGAAGAAATCTATTTATTTAACAATGCAGGGGTGATTGAACCGATTCACATAGTGGGCAATTTAGACCAAACCCCCATCATTCGCAATATCGATGTGAATTTGATTGCCCCCATCCTGATTACCAATCTATTTTTAAATAAAGCGCAGCAGGCCAATACAAGCCTTCAGGTCATTAATATCACTTCAGGTGCAGCGGTCCGTTCGATTGAGGGCTGGAGCGTTTATTGCAGCGCAAAGGCCGGATTAAATATGTTTACCCAAACGGTTGCCTTAGAACAGGTGGCAGCGAAATCGAAGCATAAAATTTATGCCCTTAGTCCTGGAATCATGGACACAAAAATGCAGAAAACCATTCGTTCCTCATCCAATGAGGCATTTAAAGAGCTGGAGCGGTTTAAAGAATTTAAAGAAAACAACATGCTGCTTCCACCGGAAAAAGTAGCGAATGCACTTGTTGACCTTGCCCTTAGCGGTGAAGCAGAAACGGGAAGAATCTATAATGTGAATGATCTAATCTGACCCGCCAATTACGGCGGGCTTTTCAATTTTTAATTTCCCTTGGGAACCATAGTGTAAAGCTTGTCCCAATGTTTATTGTACTTTTAACCTTTATAATTCCTTGGTGGGCCTCCATCAAAGCTTTTACAATGGATAGGCCAATCCCGACACCTCCTGTTTTACGGTCACGGGATTTGTCGCCCCGATAAAATCGTTCGAAAATATGGGGGATATCATCCTCTGCGATACCAGAGCCTTCATCCACAATCTGAAATCCAACATATTCCTCTTTTTCGGTAAGAACCGAAATCGTAACATTCTTCCCTTTTGGCGTATATTTCAGCGCATTATTTAGAACGTTTGAAAGGATTTGAACTAATCGGTCTTTATCCGCAAAGAACATTTCTTCATCCGCTGGTTCAACAATATCAAGATGAACACCTTTTTCGTTAAACACTGGTAGAAACATATCCCATAAAGCCGCAATGACACTTCCTGCTTCTAATTCAATTTTTTCCAAGCGAATTTGCGGGTTTTCCGCTGCAAGCAGTTTTTCAAGCTCATTGACAAGGCGAACCAAACGCATTAATTCCTCATGGCTTTGCTGTAAACGCTCATGTGTCGGTTCCCAAATTCCATCCTGATAGGCCTCGATTTGGCTCCTTAACGTCGCAAGTGGTGTTCTTAGTTCATGAGCAAGATCACCGGTAAATTGCTTACGCAGCATTTCTTCCTTCGCCAAGGATTCAGCCAGATTATTAAACGAAATCGCTAAATCTTTTACCTCTGTCGGCAATCCTGCCAAAGGAATCCGAACAGAAAGATTATGCTGCTGCAGTTCATCCGCTGCAAAAGAGAGTTTTTTCAAACCCAAAGTTAATTTTTTGGAAAAAAGCATACTAAAAAGAATTGCAAGGACAATGGTCAAACAAACAGCTCCATAAATATATAACTGAATGGTTTGCAAAAATGTATGCTCATCATCAATCAATCCTTCGGGATAAATGGCTACCAGCTTCCCAATCACCGTTTGGTCTACCTTCAGCGTATAGGATTTCGTATGCCACTCCTCGCCAATCGTAACCGGTTCTGTTAATCCCAAGCTATTTAACATTCCTCTGATTTTTGAGGAGTCCATCTGCAGGCGGCCAAAACGGTCGAATAATTGAAAATAGAGCTGGTCGGTCATGGCACGCTCATGAAGCAGGTTAAAAACGGGGTCACTTGTAAAATGGCCATTTTTTTTATAATCTTTTTCAATCTCAACAATCACTCTTTCAATCTTTTTTTCACGATTGCGATCTAAATAGCTTTTAAAGCTCGCTTCAAACCCCCATTGGATAAAAAAGCTGACCAATAGAATCCCAATCATAGAGATTAATAATAAATAAAAGAGAATTTTAGACCGTAATGTCTGCAGCATCGGCAACGCCTCCAAATTTATAGCCCATGCCAAATACGGTTAAAATAAATTCCGGCTGCCGTGACTCCAACTCAATTTTTTTACGAAGATTCTTTATATGGGTATCCACACTACGTTCATACCCTTCGTAAAAAATGCCCTCATCCTGAATTTTTTCGAGTAAATCTATTCTGCTGTAGACTCTCCCCGGATTTAATGCCATATTGGTTAAAAGCTTATATTCTATCGGAGTCAGCATAATTTCTTGGCCGTTTATAGTTACTTCTTTTTTTTCGAGATCAATCGCAAGCTTTTTGCCGTTGAATTCAAGCCGTTCCACTTTTTCTGATTTTTTCACACGACGTAAAATCGCATGTACACGAACAACCACTTCTCTCGGGCTAAATGGCTTTGTTAAATAATCATCAGCTCCGATAATGATTCCATTAATCCGGTCATCCTCCGCCGATTTAGCTGTCAGCATTAAAATCGGAACATCGGATTCTTTCCGGACCAAACGGCAAACCTCTTCACCAGAAATATCCGGAAGCATCAAATCTAATATAATTAAATCAGGCTGAACGGATTTCACTTTTTTCAAAGCATCAATACCATTATCAGCACAATGAATCTCATATCCTTCCCTTTCGAGGTAGGCTTCGAGAACTTCGATTATTCTTCTTTCATCATCTACTAGTAAAATTTTCATCCGACACCCCTCCCTCTCACCCTTACTATAACATTTGAGGTCTCTGATGTTTTCAACTTCACAAATTCACCACAACTTCTTCATCATATCTTCAATCTTTCCCGCTAATATGTAGGTGTAAGAACGAAAGTGGAAGAAAAACTGGTTGCTCTTTCCTTAAACCTCTCTGTTTATATAGTGGTGTCCCTGCTTGAGGGGCATCTTATTTTTTAGGCAAAAAAATCCTTATCACAACGGATAAGGATTTTTAAAATTTATTCTGCTGTCTTTTTCACTTCTTCAGTCAATTCCTCAATACTTCTTTTTACATTCGATTTTCCAGAATAATTCTCAATTAATTCTTTTACATCAATTCCGCTTGAAGCTTTTAATGACTCTTGGAGGCTCGCCATTAGGTTTGTCGCATAGCTGGTAATTTTATTAGCGCCGCCATTCGCACCCGATTCGCCACCCGTATCAACAACGGTAATTTTATCGATATTTGAAAGCGGGCTGGCCACTTGCTTCGCATATTCTGGAAGCATTTTGATAACCATGTCGAGAATCGCGGCTTGACCGAATTGTTCGAACGCCTCAGCAATTTTTTCTTTTGCTTCTGCCTCAGCAAGGCCTTTCAAGCGAATAATTTCAGCCTCGGATTGACCTTGTGCTTTCTGTGCTTCCGCTTTTGCAAGACCATCCATCCGGATGCGTTCCGCCTCCGCTTTCGCCATTGCTTCAATCCGGTATTTATTGGCTTCCGCTTCTGCAATCTCTCTTGCCTTATTTGCAGCAGCAGCCTGCTCAACAGAGTAGCGGTCCGCATCCGCTTTTTTCTTTACTTCTGAATCGTACTGGCGCTCACGACGGAGAATTTCTTTTTCTTCCAGTTCAATTTGTTTTTGCCTTTCAATGATCTTAATCTGCATTTCCTGTTCCGTAACTTCTTGTTTCGATCTGGCACTTTCAAGATCATAGGCCATGTCGGCACGCGCCTTGGCAATATCCTGTTCACGGCGGAATTCAGCAATTTTCAGCTGATTGATTTTTTCTGCTTCAGCGATTTCTGTTGCTCGTTCCAATTCAGAACGCTTTGCTTCCTTAGATGCCTCAGCCTTTTTGATCCGTGTTTCTTTTTCTGCTTCAGCTGTGGCAATATCGGCATCACGTTTTACTTGAGCAATTCGTGGTTTACCTAATGAGTCTAGATAACCATTTTTATCACGGACATCTTTAATCGTGAACGATACAATTGTTAAGCCCATTTTTGCCAGGTCTTGTGAAGCGACCCTTTGAACTTCCTGCGAGAATTTATCACGGTTTTTATAAATTTCTTCAACGGTCATCGAACCGAGAATGGAGCGCAGGTGACCTTCCAACACTTCACGCGCTTCATTTTCGCGGTCCTCCTTCGCCTTTCCAAGGAATTGCTCTGCTGCTGTAGCTATTTCACTAATTGAGCCGCCAATTTTAATAATAGCAACCCCGTCAGCCATAACAGGTACTCCCTGTTCCGTATAAACCTCGGGTGTCGTAACCTCTAACTTACTGGAAAGAAGACTGAGTGGTTTTGCTTGTTGGAAGACTGGTAAAATAAAACTACCTCCGCCGCGGATAATTTTGATTTTATTACCTGATTCATCCACATGAACATTACGGTTTCCAAGGAAACTACCTGTTACAATCAGTGCCTCATCCGGCCCTGCCGTTTTATATTTTGTAATAAAAACCCCGATTAAGGCAATTAGGATTAATGCAACGATCCCAATGATTACCCAAATAATTCCAAAGCCCATTGAAACTCCCCCTTATAAAAAGCTTTCTATCTCTTGATTAATGGTTACCTGAAGGACCCCATTTTCAACTTGGACTACTAGTACTTTCGTGCCATTTTGGATGGACACGCCATCGAAGCTTGAAGCAGGTTTGGCAATTCTGCCGCTAATATTTTCAATCATGACTTCCCCAAATCCGTCTGCTGGAATGGCTGTGATAACTGTGCCAATTCTGCCGCGTAAATCACTTTCTTTGTAAACAAGTGACTCTTCTGCTGACGATAAGGGAATAAGAACGAAAACATTTAATAATGTCACCACTATAAAAGCTAAGACAGCAGAAATCCCCAAAATCAATCCGTAATGGAGTGATGACAATTTTTCCAGCAGAAACCCACTGGCTGAGAGAATGGTCACAAATGCAAAAATTAGTACCGGATTGAAAAAATGCAGCCCCCCATCACCGGTTCCATGAAAATGAAACACATCCGCAAACAAAACATACAAAATGGTTAAAACACCTGAAATGATAAGTGCGTATAAATAGATGGTTTCTAAAGGAATGCTTAACGGCTCCATAAATAGGCACCACTCCTTTTCTTTGTCTATATTTGTATATACGTATAAAATATGTAAAAGGTTTCACATTATCATTGTACAGGAAAATATTGGGTAGTGGGGGAATGTTTTTTGTTTGGTTTAAAATTTCTTCCTTTTGCAGATGCATATGCAGAAACTGCGGTAGTTTTTCGGTACCCATACCCTTGTTTTTTGTTCTTCTCGGTCACTATGAACGCTTGATTGTGCCCATGCTTTTGGTTTTTTCTTCTTCACAGGCACGATCAACCTCTGCTGGTGCCCGGGCTCTTGCTTTTTTCCTTCGAACGGGCACTATCAACCTCTGTTGGTGCCCGGGCTCTTGCTTTTTTCCTTCGAACGGGCACTATCAACCTCTATTAGTTCCCGGGCTCTTGCTTTTTTCCTTCTAACGGGCACTATCAACCTCTGTTGGTGCCCGGGCTCTTGCTTTTTTCCTTCGAACGGGCACTATCAACCTCTGTTGGTGCCCGGGCTCTTGCTTTTTTCCTTCGAACGGGCACTATCAACCTCTGTTAGTTTCCATGCTCTTGCTTTTTTCCTTCAAACGGGCACTATCAACCTCTGTTAGTTCCCGGGCTCACGATTTTTCCCTTTGCACAGGCACTATCATTCGACGATTGAAAAACAAAAAGTGCTATGACCTTAGCCATAACACTTTACTGAATCATATTTAAAAACTTCCGTGTCCGTTCTTCTTTTGGATTCGTGAAAATCTCTTCCGGTTTGTTTCTTTCAACAACAACACCCTGGTCCATAAAAATAACTTCATCCGCTGCTTCACGGGCAAAGCGCATTTCATGGGTAACGACAATCATCGTCATTCCTTCTTGGGCAAGATCCTTCATTACTTTAAGAACCTCCCCAACAAGTTCAGGATCGAGAGCTGAGGTCGGTTCATCAAACAACATAACCTCCGGCTCCATTGCAAGCGCTCTGGCTATACCTACCCGCTGCTGCTGTCCGCCGGAAAGCTGTGCAGGATAGTAATCTATTTTGTCACCAAGTCCGACTTTTTCCAAGAGAGACACTGCTTTTTTACGAGCCGAATCTTTACTTTCACCCTTGACGATAATCGGCCCCTCCATCACATTTTCCACTGCGGTTTTGTGCGGGAATAAATTATAATTTTGAAAAACCATACCGGTTAAGCGACGAAAGGTAGCAATATTCTTCTTTGAAACAGGCTTAGAAAAATCAAGACTTTGTCCTTCGATAGAAATAACACCCTTCGTAGGTGTTTCCAAAACATTCAAGCAGCGAAGCATCGTTGTTTTTCCAGAACCGGACGGGCCAATAATGACAACAACCTTTCCTTTTTCTACCTCAAGATCAATCCCTTTTAATACTTCTAATTGATCAAATTGCTTATATAGTCCTTTAATTGATATCATGGTCATTCTCCTTTACTTAAGACACATAGCGGTCCAATCTCGTTTCCAATGATTGTTGAAGGATGGAAAGGAAAAAGCAAATGACCCAATAAATAAGTGCCGCTTCACTATAAACCAATAAAAATTCATAATTGGTTGCAGCAATTTCCTGTGCCTTTCGAAACAACTCCGTTAAAAGAACAAGAGATGCCAACGATGTATCCTTTACAAGACTAATAAACGAGTTTGATAATGGCGGTATCGAGACTCTTGTAGCCTGAGGAAGAATAATTCTTCTAAGTACTTGAGAATAAGACATTCCGATCGAGTAACCTGCTTCCCACTGTCCTTTTGGGATTGAGATAATCGCGGCACGAATAATTTCCGATCCATAAGCACCGACACTAAGAGAAAAACCAATAATGGCTGCGACATAGGAATCCAGTGTAATTCCAACCGTCGGTAAGCCATAAAAAATGATGAACAGCTGGACTAACAATGGGGTTCCCCGAATGATAGAAACATAAATTCTGGCAATCATTTGTAAAACTTTAAGATGCGAAATCCGCGCCAGCGCTGTTAAGATGGCAAGGATTAAACCAATGACAAAGGTTATCAGCGTTAAGGGTATTGTATAAAAAATAGCCCCTTTCAAAAGGGGCAGAAAGGAACTTTGTGCAATATCCATTAAACGTGCTGTTCTTTCCGGGTCAGCAAAAATACTATTTAAGTACATCTTCACCAAACCATTTCTCAGAGATTTTTTTGTATGTTCCATCTGAAATCATGTCGTTTAATGCTTTGTTTACTGCATCTACTAGTGTTTGATTGTTTTTCCTAAACATAAATCCGCTTTGTGAAGCATCCGCTGAAGTTGCCGCAATTTTAACAGGTGCATCAGGCTTTTGTTTTTTAAAGTCTAAGAAAGAAATTTTATCGTTGACCGTTACATCAACACGTTTAGATGCTAATAAGTCAATCGCCTGGTTAAAGCCCTCTACTCCGGTAATATTTGCACCAAATTTTCTTGCAATATCCGCATAGTTACTAGTCATAGATTGAGCAGATTTTAAACCTTTTATATCTTCAAATTTTTTCACTTTATTATTATCATTACGAACAATTAGAACCGCTTTTGATGTGATGTATGGATCTGAAAAATCGTATTTTTCCTGACGGTCTGGACGAATTCCAACCTCGTTGGCAACCACGTCAAAACGTTTTGCATCTAATCCGGCAAACATAGCATCCCATTGTGTTTCTTTAAATTCCGGTGTTACTCCTAGACGCTTGGCCACTTCAGTAGCAACCTCTACATCAAAACCGGTTAATTTACCGCTTTTATCATGGAACGTAAATGGTGCATATGTACCTTCCGTACCAATAAGAATTTTTCCATCTGCTTTAATCTTAGCCAATAAGTCTTTTTCCTTTGAAGCAGATTGATTATCGTTCTTATTATCTTTAGTGGTATCTTTATTGCTTGTACCACATGCTGACAAAATTAACATAAAGCTTAGTAAAAGTGCAAATAATACTGAAAGCTTTTTCACAATATAACCCCCTAATTCTTAGTGTTTTACTTGGATTATCATATTACAACTAATTACTTCTGTAAAGTTATTTTATCCGATTATTAAAAATTAATGTAGAAAAACCTATCAGAAAATTCTAATAGGTTATTAAAACTTATTTCCACCAAGAATCAAACATGGTTGCTGGCAGTTGGCGTTTATGTTCAGTCATGAGATATCGGTTTTCAATTTTCTCGGCAATTTCCTTTGAAACAGGTCTACCTTCAAGGTAATCATCAAGCTCATCGTATGAAATGCCCAACTCTGTTTCATCTGCTTGTCCTGGCTTATGATCCAGTAAATCTGCTGTCGGTACTTTTAAATATAAACGCTCATCCGCTCCAAGTTCTTTTAACAAAGCTTTTCCCTGGCGCTTTGTTAAACCTGTAAGCGGAAGAACATCTGCGCCCCCATCACCATATTTCGTATAAAATCCGGTAACAGCTTCAGCGGCATGATCCGTACCAATTACAAGTAGCCCTTCCATTCCTCCAACTGCATACTGGGCAATCATTCTCATCCTAGCTTTTACATTTCCTTTTTGATAATCACTTAAAGGTTTACCTTTAGTCATCCCATCATACTCTGTTTGAACAGAATCAACAGAAGATTTTATATTAAAAACATAGTCCTGGTCTGCCTGAATAAAGGACAACGATCTTTGTGCATCGTCTTCATCCTGTTGAACACCATAGGGCAAACGGACTGCAATAAAAACAGCTTCCGTTCCTTCCTTCCGCAGCTCTTCAACCGATAACTGTGCAAGGCGCCCGGCAAGGCTTGAATCCTGACCGCCGCTAATCCCTAAAACATAACCTTTTGCCTTTGTTTTAAGCAAGTAATTTTTTAAAAAGTCAATTCGCTTTCTAATTTCCTCTTTAGGGTTAATCTCAGAAGATACATTTAACTCCTGCATAATTTGGTTTTGCATACTCATCTTTTTCCTCCATTCTATACACTGCCATTAGGAAATTACTAGGTCACGTCTCCAAATTGTGGGATTCCCCCCATTTTATGATTGTGTGAATATCATTTGCAATGGCTTTAATTTTTGTCCTTTTGGAATGAATATTCAATAAAATCGTAATTTGGGTTTTATCATTATAATATACATGAAGCGATTCCCACCCTAATAAAACGCCTCGGCTTAATATGCTATTGCCATAGTTATAAAGCCCAAGTCCATATTTCGAGATACTTCTTGGCCTAAGCATTTCCTTCAAACGATTTCTAGAAATAAGTTTACCACCAAATAATGCCTCATCAAAACGAGATAAATCAAGGGCAGTTGTAAATATATCTCCACAGCCAAAAAGAGGATACGGATTTAGCTTTTTAATGGAATGCAGATGTTGACCTATTTTTAAATACCCAGTTGATGTGAAAGGAAAAAGATTTTCCCTCGTAATAAATCCTGAGCTTTTCATACCTGCAGGAGCAAAAATATGATGTTGAATATATTCATGTAGTGTTGTTCCCGACACCTTCTCAACAATATAGCCTAAAATGAGATAATTAATGTCCTTATAATCCCATCTTGTGCCCGGCATAAATAGAAGTGGTCTTCTTTCCGCCTCGTTTATCATATCCACGGGCTTAGTATCCCAGACTTTCCACAGCGGTTTTTGAATTCCTGATGTATGGCTTAATAAATGAACTAATTTTATTTCTTGGCCATTAGGAAAACCGGGAATATATTTTGATAAAGGGTCTTCAATCGAAAGTATTCCTTTTTCTTGCAGTTGTAAGATACATACCGCTACAAACGCCTTTGAAATCGAACCAATGGGATAGGTAGTATAGGGTTGGTTCAAAATATGATTCTTGAAATTCGCATAGCCCATCCCTTTGTTAAAGACCAACTTATGATTCTTGATAACCGTAACACTTCCATTCAGATGCATGCGAGTTAAATAATCTTTAATTCGTTCTTGTTCATTGTTTCCCTTTTGGACAATCTTTTTAAGACTAACTTCATGCTGTTTTGCTAAAGTCCGATGAGGACGATTAATGAATCCATTATTGTTTTGGCAGGCTGTTTGTCCAACAATCATCAATACGACGACTAAACAAATTAGAAGATTTTTTACCATTCCAATCCCCCATACCATCCATTTCCTTTTCTTATTTTTTATCATAATGCTTTCATTAAACCACTTTTTTCCTTAATTTATCATGAACATTTGATTAGAATTTTCGGTTAGTGCCAGAAGTTCTGGTAAAAAATAAATATATTGCGAGCACTTACGGGAGGATTAAAAATATGGACGCAAAAACTTGTAAAGAGTCAGTAGTAGTAAGAACAAGCAGAGTTTTTCCAAATGATGTAAATAATCACAATACCTTATTTGGCGGAAAACTAATGAGTGATGTAGATATGATTGCATCCATTTCTGCTGTAAGGCATTCAAGAAGAGAATGTGTTACAGCTTCTACCGATTCTGTTGATTTTCTAAGTCCAATTACTCCTGATGATTCTGTTTGTTTCGAATCGTTTGTAACCTGGACAGGGAGAACATCATTAGAAGTCTTTGTAAAAATTATTGCTGAAAATCTAATTACTGGGGATAGAAAAATTGCTGCCACCGCGTTTTTAACGTTTGTTGCCTTAGATGATGACGGCAAACCCGCACCAGTACCTGGAATCATTCCTGAAACTGAGGAAGAAAAAAAATTGCATGAAACGGCTTCAAAACGGGCTGAAGAACGAAAAGTGCATAGACAAAACAGCAAAGAATTAGCAGAGCACTTAACCATTAATAAACCGTGGGAATAAGAAAAGGTTCGTCGAGACGACGAACCTTTTTTACGTTAAACCTTCTAATTCTCTTCGATTGGGTGCATGTGGAGGCATTTGCAGCCAGCTTCTATTTACCATGATAGTAAAACCTTTCTCTTCATAAAGTAAAATCTCAAGGATAAATTTTTGATAATGGGCCGCTAGGTCTGTCCGCATTGACAAGGACAGTGCGTGCCCAAGGAATGTGATATCAATAGCATTTAAAGAATGAAAGAGCAAAACGATTAATTTATCGGAGAACGGAGCCGCTTGTGAATCCGTTACCTCCATCTGTGTTGGCTTTATTCCTAAAAGCTCTTCCTTCAGGAGAAGATCGTTAAACACCCTGATTTGTTTTTCAGAAATTTCTTTGCCTTCTTTAATATACTTTCGTATTTCCTTGTCTTTAACAATTTGTAAAAAAGCAGTACAAATAAGAATTGAAAAATAATTCCGTTCGACATTAAAAAAAATCTCAGTAATTTCCGCTGTGTTTAACGGTCTTTTCTTACCAAGTCCCAATATATAGGATTGTTTTTCAATGTATTCAACTTTTTTAGGGTATGGAATCATCGGAGGGCGGTCATAGATTCCTTTTTTAAGCATTAAAGTAGTAGCATTTTGATACAAAGTGGCAGATTCTTTCACTATGGTTGTAAAAAAACTCAGAATATCCGTTCTTGCGACATTTGCGGTGACAAATCCCATATTGACCATAGTCATCCGGCCCATCGAATAGACAAAGCTTAACGCAAATGTATCATAAAACAAAGGAGGGACAGAAAGGTCGACATCCTCATCTGTAAGTCGATCTGGCAGGGGGATTCCTTCTTCCTTAAAAATATCGGTTACTTGTTGAATACGACTAATGGAAGCAGTAAGAGCTTGCTCTAGTACACTTTTTATTTCTTCATCTTGATTATGATGGATAAAATATTCCAATAAACGAATACTCATATCCTCTTGAAGAAAAATTGCCCATAATCCCCCAATTTCTGAACTGGACAATCTTGCGGTATGTGAAACCATTATATCCCCCCTAAAAACATGGTTTAAAATTAGGTTCCCAACATACAATTTGTTTTATACTTATTTTGCCGTTTCTTCCGTCTGAGGTTTCCAATTCATGACTTGATCATCTTCGTCAATTTCGATTGTGACATCGACTACACCCTTTTCCGCCATAATTCTTTCTTCAAGGCGATCTTTTATATCATCTGCTGCAGCAACTGTCAATTTCGGATCGACCTCTATTTCTAATTCAACGTGGAGATCCTCCCCCTCTTTAATAACGGTAATCCCCTGGATATCCTTCACATCAGGATCTGCCATCACGAGATTACCAATTTTGTCCTCCATTTCTTCATCTGCCTGCCCGATTACACCTGCCGCATTATCTAAAAATACCCTGCCGACAACAAAGAACATCATCGCTCCAATAATAATCGAAGCAAGTCCCTCTGCCTGATGAATTGCGGTAAAATGAGAAATGAGGACAGCCACAATGGCCAGTAAGCCTCCTAGAGTTGCGACCATATCCTCCATGAAAACCAATTTTGTTGCAGGCTTTGCTCTGCCCAAGTTCGCAAAGCTTTGGGCAAATACATTTAAGCCTTTAGCCTGGATCTCGACTTCATGCAAAATTTCCTTCATCGCTTTAAATAGAACGGTTGTCTCAAGAATCGTTGAGACTCCTAACACGACAATATTAAGGATAAACCCATGGGATGCTGTAGGATGGACGACATGATGATAGCCTTCCACAATTGTCTCAAATGCCATTATTCCAACGACTAGCACTGCACCTAAAAGAACTAAGTTGACCAAGCGGCCGAATCCATTGGGAAATCGTTCCGTTGGTGCTTTTTTACTTAAAGCAGAACCAATAAAAACAAATAACTGGTTCGCCGCGTCCCCTAAACTATGCATCGTTTCAGCGAACATCGCTACATTTCCCGTAAACGAATAGGCAACCCCTTTAATGATGGCTATGATCGTATTAATAATCGTCGCCAGCATCGCTGACTTATTGCCCTTTTTTAATAACTGAAATAATTCTCTCATCGTATCCCCTATTCTTTTTATATAATTAATACCCTTAATATTTTCTAAATCACCTGGAATCATGAAAAAATCTCAAGAAACACTTGTATAAAAACGGTATATTTTAGAAAACAAGGTATATTGTAGAAGGATTTTACTTTAATCGTCAAGAATTTAAGAAACGAAATGGTGATTATTCCTGCAAATTCGTAAACAAGGAGAAGTACATGACATTTGATGAAATAATGATAAAGCTGGCTGAACTCGGGTCCGAACAAACGAAAAAAACCTTTGTCAACCATGGAGCAAAAGAACCTCTTTTTGGAGTTAAGGTTGGAGATTTAAAAAAACTAGTTAAATACGTAAAAAAGGATCATGAATTAGCATTAGCGTTATTTAATTCAGGTAACCATGATGCAATGTATTTGGCGGGGCTGTCGATTAATCCAAAAACAATCTCAAAAGAAACCCTCCAAGATTGGGTGAAGAAAGCAAATTGGTATTTACTTGCCGAATATACGGTTGCAGGTGTGGCCGCCGAAAGTCAATATGCCCTAGAACTTGCACGAGAGTGGATGAGGTCTGAGGAAGAAATGATTGCCGTTAGCGGCTGGAGCACGTATGCAAATTACTTATCGATTGCCCCAGATGAAAATTTAGATATAACTGAAATTCGCCATTTGCTGTATCAGGTTGAAGCTTCCATTCATGAAGAGAAAAACCGGGTCCGTTACGTGATGAATCTCTTTGTGATATGTGTTGGTGCGTATGTCGTTTCCTTATATAATGAGGCAATGAAAGTGGCAGAAAAAATCGGAAAGGTGCATGTTGATGTGGGGAAAACAGCATGTAAAGTGCCACTTGCGGTCGATTATATTCAAAAAATCGACCAAAAAGGAAAAATTGGCGTAAAGAAAAAGACCTGTATCTGCTAAAAAGGCCCGTCTTAAAAACGGGCCTTCATTTTATACATTTTCCAACACTAGAAATAAACGATTGTTCCGCTCACTTTTCTCTTCATCGGATGCGAGATCGTATTTTTTTAATAAATGAAAGACTTCATTCAACAATTCCTGTGCGTGTTCTTTTTCAAAAAACTGCTCAAATAAGGGCTGCATCTCATCAGGCAAAAAGGATGCCTGCGATTCATATTTCTTTTTTACATCTGCTTGGGAATGGTCAAGTTTACATTCGCTCAACAAAATAACCTCCTTCATACCTTTTCAATAATACAACCCCTCTTTCTATTTAGAATGAGGGGTTCAAATTATACCTTTTTTTGATCCGTCACTTCTAATACATCCAGAAGGAAAACAAAGATCGGAATTCCGACAATCAAACCCCAAACCCCAAAAAAGTGCTCAGAGAAAATTAAGACAATAAACGTATAGAAAACAGGAAGATTGGTCTTAGACGACATCAAATTTGGATTTAAAATATAGGCTTCAATTCCATGAATAATCGCGATGGCAATTCCAACATAAAGAACCTTCATCAAACCGCCGATACTATAGGCGATAATCGTCAGTGGAATTAACGATAAAATCACTCCAGCAACCGGAATGAGACCTAAAAGGAAGATCATAATTGAAAGTCCGCCTAACTGCGGGAAATCCAGAATCCATAAAGAAATCGTTGTTAAAATACAGTTAACGACTGCAATAATTAATTGAGCCTCGATTACTTTACCAAATGTCCCCACAAACTTTCGGGCAAAAAACTCAATTTCAACGTAAATGGAGGAAATCTTGCTCTTTTTAAATTTCTTTGTAAACTCCATTAACCTTGGTTTTTCCAACAAGAAAAATAAACTCATTAAAAGGGCCAAAAGAATTTGCAAGCTTACCTTACTTATATCTGTAAAATATTTGATTAAGAAAGTGAATCCCTGTTCTAAGTAATTCGATATTTGGATTTCTTCAATTTTTTCCGTGATGTAATTTAAAACAATATTATCATGCTTGGTTGTATAGAAGGTGGTTAATTGTTTTATAAGCTGCGTGATTTCTGCTGCAATAAGCGGTAAATAAACAACCAATCCATACGAAAGCAATCCAACAATCACTGCATAGGAGATAACAACAATAATCTTTCGATTCAGTCGAACTTTCCCCTCAATGAATTTCACTAAACGATCCATTAAAAACGCAAAAATAAAGGTAAATAAAATTAAATTAATCATCTCTTTCATCCCATAAATGATAAGAGCAATGAAAATGAAGATTAAAATTCTTTTAAAACCGCTGCTCTGCCAAAGTTTATTGATCATCTATTTAATCTAACCCCATTATTTGTACTTATAGTCTAAATATACTAATTTCATTATAACAAAACATTTTTAAAATGGTTACTTTTTAGAAAGAATATTATCTGTATATTTATAAAACTAGAGGCACCCGAATGGATGCCTCTACGTTTTTATTTTAAATTATTTGTCATCCCATGGAATGGCCACCAATTGGCTTTGCCAAAATTTTTAACCATAACAGGAATAAACAACGGCAAGATGACGAAAGCATATAATAATAAACCGATTAAAACAATCGATGCAATCTGAAGCAAGGATAACATTCCTGATGGCATCATCGCCGCAAATGTTCCCCCTAAAATAATTGCAGCCGATATAATGACCGTACCCATTTTTTTCATTGATAATAGCATCGCATCTTCTACCTTTAAATCCCTATATTCATTAAATCGGTCCATCAAGAAAATGCTGTAGTCCACTCCAAGGGCCATCAGGATCACAAATCCGAAGAAAGGAACGGCCCAGCTAATTCCCGTATAACCTAATAGATTGACAAACAGTGCCTCATTCATCGCCATTGACGTAAAGTAGGTTAAAATCAAGGAAGCGATAATATAAAGCGGCATGATCATAGATCTAAATAAAAGAATTAAAATAAGCGTGATTCCAATCAGCATTAACACAACTGTCCTTGAAAAGTCCTGTCCTGACATCTTATTTAAATCTGCATTTGTACTGGTGATCCCGCCAACAGCTACAACAGCATTTTCAAGTTTCGTGTTTTTAACTGCCCGTTTCACTGCATCCTTAATTTCAGGAACCTGGTTAATCGCCTCATTAGAATAAGGGTTTGATTTAAAAACGACATCAATGGTCATGACTTTCCGATCATCTGACATATAGGCATCTAACGCCTGCTTAAAATCTTTACTTTCCACCGCCTCTTTTGGCAGGTGGAAACCGGACATGCCGGTCGAGTCAGAAAGACCGGATAAATAACCTTGAGCAGAACCAAGACCATCCGACACTTGATTTAAACCTTTCGCACTTTGGTCAAGCCCGTTGGATAATTGTGTTAACTGGCCAGTTAGACCGCCAAATCCGGAAAGCAGCTGCTTTTGTCCATCGTTTATTCCAGACAAACCGCTAGTCAGTTTTGGCATATTAGCAACAATTTGACCTTGACCGTTTGCCAACTTGTCAAGTCCTGCCTGCTGCTGCTCAATTCCTTTAATTAACTTTTCCAGCCCCGAAGCAAGTCCCTGCTGGCCGCCATTTGCTTTTGCAAATCCAGCGTTCGCCGTATCCATTCCCATTGTAATTTGAGAAAGACCTGCGTTTAACTGATTAAGACCACTAGAAAGAGGTGCTAGCTGCTGCTGCAGTACCTGAACGGTTCCTTTTATTTTTTGGTATTGCCCTTCTTTCGCCAATCCATCATAATGGCTTTCCAAATAGGTAAAATCTGCACCCTTAATCTGGGCAAGCGCACCGGATAAAGAGGTTAATCCACCGGCTACATCCCTATATTTGGAGTTTAATGTTTTAAGATTCGCATCTATGTCCTGATAACCCTTTTGCAGCTTTTTATAGCCAGCAAGTAAGTCCTCGGCGCCTGCTTTCGTTTTTTCCAATCCTTTTTTCAATTCAGTAGAACCCGCTGAACCTTGACGAATTCCGTTTTCAATTTTGGTAAGGTTGGTTTGAATTTCTGTCAGCCCGCCTTTTAGCTGATTTGTTCCCGAAATTAATCCATTAATCCCGTTGACCGCACCCTTTAACTGCGGTCCGGACTTCGAGAGCTTACTGCCTGCTTCCTGAAGACCATCACTAATTTTCGTAATTCCATCCTTGCCTTTGCCTAAACCATTCTCAAGACTTTCTGCTTGCTTGTTCACATAAAATTCTTTAATTTTTTCACCTGTAGGCCTTGTTACCGAGCGGACCGTATCCACTTGGTCTACTTTTTCAACCTCTTGGCTAATTTTTTCAGCCAATTCGATGTAGTCCGTCGAATTCATCGCCTCATCATTTTTAATCACGATTTGCGTCGGCATTGATTCACCAGGACCAAAACTGTCAGCAATCGCATTAAAAGCACGGATAGAAGGAACCTTTCCGCTGATTTCCTCTAATGAGTTAAACGATAATTTCCCATCATACGTAACTAAAAATGGAACACAAATGGCCGCAACAATTAATAATGAAACCACTGGACGGGCTAGAGAAAACCTTCCGACTGCCCCCCAAAGCTTGCTCTCGGCATGTTCTGCACTTCCCTTAGAAGGCCAGAAAAGCTTCCGCCCTAATACCGCCATAAAGAATGGAACGATTGTAAATAAGGCGATCAAAAGCATTGCCACTCCAATGGCTACTGCTGAAGAAGATTGGTAGAGGATGAATTGAGAAAAACCAATCGTGGCAAACCCAATCATAACGGCTAAACCGCTAAATAATACCGTTCGTCCAGCGGTTCGGTATGTTTCTACGATTGCATCAACGACCGTTTCTCTTTGAGATAATTCCTCTTTGAATCTACTAAGCAATAATATACAATAATCCGTTCCTATTCCGAATAAAACGCAAACCAGAAAGATTTGTGTATAGTTGGAGACAGGGAAATTCAGTTTATCTACTAAAATAGCAATAATTGATTGCGAAGCCAGATAAGTAATACCCACTGTTAGCAATGGAATTAACGGTGATATTAATGAACGAAAAACAAGTAGTAATACAGCTAAAATAAACACAACTGTAATTCCCTCTGTTTTCTTCAAGCCTTCTTCAGAGCTTTTCATCAAATCCTCATTGATCATCCAGTTACTGGTGTAATAATGATCCACCTTTACAGTATCAATTGTTTTATACAAGGCAGCACTGACTTCTTTGGGCTCACGGTCATTCCAGTTCACCTTAAGAGAAGCAAGGATGGACTTTCCGTCCTTGGCAACAAGCTGATTTTTTAAGCTCTTTTCATTAAAATGACTTAGTATTTCTGTAATACCAAGCTTTTCTTTGTTGTCTTCCAGTGCTTGAATCGCCTTTTTTGCTTCCTCTATTTCAGCACTTGTTAACTTTTTATTATCATGAAACACAAGGGCGACTTGGGTTTCCTTGCCGCCATCCTTTTGTTTCTGAACCTGATTCATAATCTCCGTAGCTAAATGGGAGGAATATCCCTTTGGAACATCCACCTGCCCCTTATCACGGACAAGGTCAGCCATATTCGGAGCAATCATGAATAACCCCACTACGATCACAATCCAGGCAATTAGCACGAGCCATTTACTTTTAATAATAAACCTCACCGTTTACTCCTCCTGCTGTAGCTCTTTATTTTCGCTAAGTATGCGATTTATCTTTTCATACGTATTTAAAAATTGTTTAATTTCCATTTCATCGAATTGGGTAATCAAGGACTCGACCAACTTATGAATTCGCTCTTCCGTTTGTTCAAATAAGTCAATACCCTTTTCCGTTAACGTTAAGTAAACAACACGGCGGTCATTTTCATCACGGGTCCGCTTTATTAACCCTTTTTCCCACATCCGGTTAATGATGGCGGTGATGGCACTCTTTTTCACTTCAAATACTTCTGCTAATTCAGTAGATGTACAGGTACCTGATTTGTGGATATACCTTAACATATAGTGTTGGTCACTAGTAAGATCACTGCTGATTTGCTCTTTTACCAGCGATTCTCCTTTTTTATTTACGGAAAACGATAAAGTGATATAACGATCGACTAGTTCTTTGATGCTTGGATTAGACATTATGTATCCATTCACCTCACAAAAATGATTCTATTGTTTAACTGTTCAACTCATTAACTATTAACAAAATTAACTATAATTGTGTACCTTTTAATTGTCAATGAGAAAATTACATCCCTTATTGACCTTTAACACAGCATAAATTTTAAAACAAGGACAGACAAAATTGGGTATCCTTCCACATACATATTCATAAGTATTAACTTTCCCTTAAATAATGGAGGTGAACGATAATGACAGGTGGTATCAGAGCCCTGCTTTACATTTTATCGTTTTTTATACCTGTGGTCGGAATTATTTTAGGAATCATATGGTTGAATGATCAGGAACCTGAAAAGAAACAAGTTGGAAAAACTTGCTTGATCGTCGGAATTGTCTCCATTGTCTTAAGTTGTATTTGCTGGTTTGCTGCATCTGCGCTCTCAATTAGTCCTGCATTTATGTCCGGATATTAAATCATTTTAGAACCTAATTCACCTTGTGGATTGGGTTTTTCTTTAGGAGTGGGTAACAATAATGATTCAAGAATTATTTCATTTTTTAGGAAGAGCGATTTGTCATCAACTTGAGGAACGTTCACTCCATGCTTCGGGTGAAACACTGTCAGTTTGTGCCCGAGATACGGGAATCTATATCGGGATCTTTTCATCCCTTATTTATTTGCATTTAACAAAAAGGAAAAAAAGCTTAACCATCCCTTCTGTAAAAACAAGCTTGTTCCTTTTGTTGTTTCTCGTTCCATTGATGATTGACGGGTTGGGGTCCTATTTGCATTTATTTGAATCAAGCAATATCCGAAGGCTCCTGACTGGAATTTGCTTTGGTCTAGTTTTGCCTTACTTTCTCTATCCCCTGCTTTCAGTAGGATGCCTTGAGGAGACAAGTGAGGCTGTTATCATGAAAAGCAAGGATCTCTATTGGCCAATTATTATTAGTATCATTTTAGGCGTGGCGTTTTTTGAAGTAGTAATGCCCTATTATTTGTTGGACGGGTTCATCATTGTGACTGTGGTTATTTGGTTTAGTTTATGCGCATCATTTTTATTTTCACGAATGGGCTCCAAGTATTTAAGATGGTTTCTTTCTGTATCTACAAGTTTAACCTTTTTGTCCTTCCTATCCATCCTGCATTCATGGATTTTAACGATAACTTAAAAAAGGGCTTGAAACTTTAAAGTTTCAGCCCTTTTTGATTAAAAGTTTTTATTTCTGTCTCCAGATTTCGATTTTGGCAGAATGACTCCTTCTGCTTTTTCGTATATAGCAAGCAATTTGTTTAAGATAGAAAGCTTCGGAGCAATCAAGTAAACAAACAAAGCAGAAATGATTCCGATAAGAGCACCTGTCATTACATCTAGAGGATAGTGAACGCCAACCATTACACGGGAGATGGCTACACAGCAGGCCAGAATAATCCATAACCAGCCCTCTTTTTTGCGTACCAACAAGATTGAAAAACATATTGAAAAAAAGATTATCGAGTGGTCACTCGGAAACGCATTGTCTACAGCATGGCTTACAAGCTTATTAACATGCGGCAGCTCCGCAAACGGCTGGTAATGGGAATAAAACTTCCCGGCTATTTTTCCGATGACTTCAGCTACAGCAACAGAAATAATCGACAAGATTATCATCATTCTGTTTTTATCGGTTCTAGTAAACCAATAAACTAACATTCCTAAAATTAAAAAATAAAGCATATATTCTGCAAGAAAAACAGCAATCGGGTCTAAAAACGAATGGTCTCTACCGAGATTATTAATCGCGCGAAAGGCTTCAATATTTAATTGAGACATTTTCCTACTCCCAACCTAAAGTTATTTAATAAAACTTTTTCCACCAAAATAGTATACCTTTCTGGACATAAAATGGCAAAACATTTATGAGTGGACTTCTTTTTGCTTTATCATCCAGTTTAAACGTGGCAAAATAATTGGCTTGAAAAGGTTGAGAATAAATTTTCTTGTCAGAAGCCAGCAGACAATTGAAGCAAATAGGATGGCCCCCAAAATGACAAATCCTTTATGGCTGACAAGCTGCTCCGGTGCTATTTCGCGGTATACTCGGACAATATTTGTATGAATCAAGTAAATAAACAAGGAATTTACTCCGAGTTTATTAAAGAAAATGAGTTTCTTTTCCTTAGGAACAAGCAGCATAAGTGATATGGAAAGAACGACAACAATTCCATAGTAAGCTAGATGAATGACTGCTCCCTTTAAGATTGACCAAGTAAAAAAGCTGTAGGAGCTTCGTAAAAATAAAAATTCTGTCCCTGATGGCAATTGGTTAAAAAAGATCATAAAAACAAGGAATACGGCCACGACGGATAAGGCTCCCCATCGTATTGGTATTTTACAAATTTTCGTTTTTTGACTAAGGCTGATAAGAATGTTTTTCCTCGCAAGGCTATAGCCAATTAAGAAAAATGGGTAGAAATTCACTAATTTTCTCATCGAGAACCATGATGGAACATGATCTACATAACTAATGGCAACGGCAAAAATAAGCGATATGATAATTGGATACCGCAGGCGCAGGAAGTATGGTGTAACAATACTCCAAACGACGATTCCAAGTAAGTACCACAGCGTCCAATACGGGTCAAATAAATCAAATATTCTTCCTTTAGGTGACAAATTGACCAGAGAATGATCCTGTATTAATTTTTGTAAGAAGCCGTTCGCGATTTGCCAGACTAGGTACACTGAAATTAATTGAATAATCCGTTCAAATTTTTGCGGTCGAAAGAAATATCCGCTTATCATAATAAATAATGGCATATGAAAAAAATAAATTACATTATAAAAATACAAAATAATACCAGGATGTTCTGGATTTCGGTATGATTCAATAAAATGCCCAAACACTACTAAAAATATTAAAAGGCCTTTTACGTTATCGAACCATGGTATACGTTGTTTTATCATATATACCTCCTTCAATAACTTTTTTCGACACTTCTCGACATTTATTAATTATATCGAACCCCGAAACACCCTTCAATAGAACAAAAGGGCAAAACTTGAGGAAATTTAGGAGGATATTCCCTCAACGAATGACCTGATTTATGGTGTCAGGACATAAAAGGATAGAAAGGAATCTCTAAATTTCAATTTCCCCATTTGTCAGTTTTAGCCACTTTTTGATAATACTCCAAGACTATAAAATAATTGAAAACTCATGGTATTAGTATTAATATTAAATAGAACGAATGTTTGCCATTTTGAAGGGGTGCAACACAATGGAAGGTTGGGAAGCTGCTTATGTTGCAGGCATAATTGATGGTGAAGGTTCTATTTCGTTAACCAGAATGCATGAAAATGAATATAGAAGACCATGTATTTCAATTGCATCAACAGATAAAGAACTATTAATTTATGTTCAAACTTTAACTTGCGGAATACTCAATACCAAAAAGAACTATAATCCAGAACGGCATAAAGATTCCTTCACATTAAATATAAAGAAAAAAGAGGATGTTTTATCCATACTAAGACAAATATCTCCTTATTTAAGAGTAGAAAAAAAACGAAAAAGAGCACTTTGGATACTCAAGAACTATGAAAAGGTGACTCTTAGGAATGGAAAGTACAACACAGAATTATTGGAGAAGAAAATAGCATTTGAGGAAAAGTTTTTTGAAATATAAAAAAGACCAGCATTATTTATGCTAGTCTTGTATCCACCTATGTATGGTGGAGACGGCGGGACGTGCGTTTCCATGCTTTCGTCATGGCACTGACTATATCTTGAACCTGCAATCATACAGGTCCTCCGGCGTCTTATGCGAACCATAAATTTACCTTTTAGGTGAGGATTCGCATCCTAGTACTACCACTCTCATCATGGCAGCCTATAAGTCGATACACGGCTGTTGGATTACTCCACATACCGCTCGGCATTGCCTTATCGCATTTATGCGACTTAGGTTTCACCGATAAAGCCGAATTATCACTTGTGTGTTACCACACAAGGCGACTAATTACTAATCGAACCCGCGTCCAAAGATATCGGCACTTAAGCTTCTACGAGTGTAGTCGACATATTGGCGCTTCGCTGATCCATATGCCTGTCGACAGGCGTCCGGTCAGCTAGCCTGGTTGTTCTCTTCCTTCATCCTCAGGCGGTGGAATCCGGCGTAGCCCACTTAGAGTGAGTCCCTTACCCTACCACATGGGCAATGGAGGGAGGAACCGCTATGCAGTATTAAGCTGCGAAAGCGAGGTTGTTGTTAGTTTTGCCAGTTATGGCTTTGACGTTTTAACGAGGCCGATCCCCTCGACTCGCAACCTAAGCTCAAACTACCCCTGTCGAATCCGTAGCGTCCCCATTATAAAATGTGCTTAAAATCTAATGAAAGATTTTAGCAAGACGTTCGGGTGCTCAAGAATTAGTTAAGAGCAAAAGTTTCCGTCGCTCCTTAGCGACAAACTTATTATAACACACTGAGAGAAAAATTCAATTGTAAGTATTTGTAAACTACATCTTTTGACGTTCGCGGAATGCACGCTCAATTTCACGCTTCGCTTCTTTTTGTTTCAGAGACTCACGCTTATCATAATTTTTCTTACCCTTTGCAAGGCCAATTAAAACCTTACAAAAGCCATTTTTCAAATAAAGCTTTAATGGTACAAGCGCATAGCCCGCTTCCTTTGTTTCACCAATTAGCTTATTGATTTCACGTTTATGAAGCAATAATTTACGGGTTCTTAATGGATCATGATTAAAGCGATTCCCTTGCTCATAGGGACTGATATGCATCCCGAAAAGAATAGCTTCGCCATTTTGAATTCTGGCATATGAATCCTTTAGGTTTACTTTACCCGCACGGATTGACTTGATTTCAGTTCCCTGCAAAACGATGCCCGCCTCATATGTTTCTTCAATAAAATAATCATGATAAGCCTTTTTGTTCTGCGCAACAACTTTTCCTTCACCTTTTGGCATGTTCTCACCTCTATTTCTGGGTTTAATTTTAGCAGATTATGATAACTCGTACAATCAAAAGAGAGCCTCTAGAAGGCCCTCCTTACACTATCTTCTCTTTTTCCGCTTTGTGCTTTTATTTTTAGGCACATTTTCGTAGAATTTACGCTTCTTTTTCGACTTGGAACCGTTGCCGCCTTGGCCGCCATCACCAGACCTTTGATTGCGGTCCCCCTGCTGCTTGTTTCTACGAGGTTTATTGGTATCACTGCCGGTCTTAAAGACTTTAGGTGCCTCTGACCGTTCGCGGCGTGGTGTACCCTTCATCCCGACGATTTCAAAATCAATCGAGCGCTCCTCTTTATTCACCTTCACAACTCGAACCGTGATTTCATCACCTATACGGAACACGTTACCTGTACGTTCGCCAATCATCGCATAGTGGCGTTCATCAAAGCGGTAATAATCATCCGTCATATAGCTGACATGGACAAGTCCTTCGATCGTATTTGGAAGCTCAACAAACATCCCAAAATTGGTTACGGAGCTGATGATTCCATCATACTCAACACCAATTTTGTCCTCCATATACTCCGCTTTCTTCAATTCATCCGTTTCTCGCTCCGCATCAACAGCACGGCGCTCCATTCTTGAAGAATGGGCTGCAATTTCCGGAAGCTGGACATTCCATTTTTCCCTTGTCGCTTCATCCAGCTTACCTTCAATCAAATACGTGCGAATTAAGCGGTGCACAATCGTATCTGGATAACGTCGGATTGGCGATGTGAAATGGGTATAAAATTC
Organism: Neobacillus sp. GCM10027624; assembly: GCF_042675345.1. Lineage (NCBI taxonomy): Bacteria > Bacillati > Bacillota > Bacilli > Caryophanales > Bacillaceae > Neobacillus > Neobacillus sp. GCM10027624. The sequence continues at coordinate 323,183 of NZ_JBHTHD010000010.1, read as the reverse complement.
CGTTGAAAGACCAAAGTGCCCTAAGCTTTCCGGGTCATACTTCGCCTGTTGCATTGAGCGCAGCATCACCGTTGAAACAACCATTTCCTCAGGCTTTCCCTGTACCTCTTCAATAATTTCTTGAAGCGCCCTTGGATGCACTTCATTGGCTGTACCTTTTACAATATAGCCAAAATTGGTGATAAACTCGAAAAATTTCCTTAGCTTATCTTCCTTAGGATCTTCATGGATTCGGTAAATGAACGGAACTTCCATCCAATGAAAATGTTCTGCGACCGTTTCATTTGCGGCAAGCATGAATTCTTCAATCAATCTCTCAGCAACGGAACGCTCACGGAGAACCACATCTGTTGGATTTCCTTCCTCATCGACTAATACCTTCGATTCTTTAAAATCAAAATCGATGGCGCCCCGTTTCATTCTTTTATCGCGTAAAATCGCAGCCAGTTCTTCCATTAACTCAAACATTGGAACTAGCGGTTCATAACGTTTTCTTGTTTCCTCATCTTTATCAATCAAAATTCGATTAACATCATAATAAGTCATCCGCTCTGTTGTCTTGATGACACTTTGAAAAATTTCATGATCCACCACTTGGCCTTCCGAGCTAATTTCCATATTGCAAGAAAGAACTAAGCGGTCCACCTTTGGATTCAACGAGCAAATTCCATTTGAGAGCCGGTGAGGGATCATCGGAATTACTCGGTCTACTAAATAAACACTTGTTGCCCGGTCTGCAGCTTCTACATCAATCGGTGATCCTTCTTTTACATAATAGCTGACATCGGCAATATGTACACCAAGCTTATAGTTTCCATTTTCAAGTTTCGTAACTGTTACGGCATCATCGAGATCCTTTGCATCTGCACCATCAATCGTCACAATGGTTTCGTTCCGTAAATCACGTCGGTTCTCCAGTTCACTCTCATCAATCGTATCCGGTGTTTCATTTGCTTGCTGCAGAACATCCTCCGGAAAGGCCATTGGCAAGCCATGCTTGTGGATAATCGAGAGGATATCCACTCCCGGATCATTTTTATGTCCAAGAATTTCAACGACTTCCCCTTCGGCACTTTTGCGTCCCTCTGGATAGGTAGTTAATTTTACAACTACCTTATGCCCTTCTACTGCTCCTTTTGAAGCAGCTTTCGGGATAAAAATATCACTAGCAAACTTTTTATCATCCGGAATCACGAAACCAAAACTTTTACTTTCCACATAGGTTCCGACCATTCGCTGAATTCCTCGTTCAATGATCCGGATAATACTGCCCTCTCGGCGCTGGCCGGTGCTCTCTGATGACACGCGTGCTAATACCGTATCACCGTGCATGGCCGTGTTTGTTTCGTTTGGAGGAATAAAAATATCGTCCATTCCCGGCTCATCTGGAATCACAAAGGCAAAGCCCTTTGCATGGCCTGTTAATTTTCCGCGGATTAGGTTCATCTTTTCCGGCAAGCCGTAGCGATTACTCCGGGTTCGAACAACTAATCCTTTCTCCTCCATTTGGACTAATGCCTTAACGAACTCCTTAAAGTCACTAGAATCTTGAATCCCAAAAGCAGCTTCAAGTTCTTGTACAGTCAACGGTTTATAGGCTTCGTCCTTCATATAATGCAAAAGCTTGTCAATATGCTTTTGAATTGTATCTTCCAAGCAAATCCCTCCTTTTCGGGTGCTTTAATCGTTCCATTCCAATGTTTCTAAAAAGGCATATACATCTTCATGAAGCTGTTCTTTCTCTTTATCTAGAGTAATCACATGTCCGGAATCTTCGAACCATTTGATTTGTTTTTGAACAGATTCGATGTTGTTGTAAATAATGTTGGCGCTATCCGTGTTGATCATGTTGTCATGGCGAGCTTGAACCACAAAGGTTGGAGCATAAATTAAATCAACATGGTCCCGAACATCTGCGATTTGCTCCTGAAGAGCGCGTAATGTTTGCATGGGAGTTTTTGCAAACTCGTTCATTTCCAATTCGATTTGTTCCTCTGTTTTTCCTTCTCTTTTTTTAAATTCGCGGGCATATTCTAAAACTCCTTGGTACATAACCTCTTCACTTTTAATATACATAGGCGCACACATGGTTACGATGCCTTTTATAGGTACAGTGTAACCCAATTTTAAAGAAAATACCCCGCCAAGGGAAAGACCGGCGACTGCAATTTCCTCGTGACCATTATTTTTCAAAAATTCATAGCCATTCAGTACGTCTTGCCACCAATCCTTAGGACCGGTATGAACAAGTTCCTCCGGAGGGACTCCGTGTCCTTTATAATGTGGGGCATGGCAAGTATAGCCCTTTTTTTCAAGAAAACGGCCCAGCATCCGCACATCGGAGGAATTCCCGGTGAATCCATGCAGCAAGAGAACCGCTCTTTTTCCTCCTTCAAAGGTAAATGGCTTTGGTAATGAAATTCTCATATGTAAAAACTCCTTCTTAATCTCTAGCTTATCTTAGTTTAAGCAATGGGGTGGCGAACATTCCAGAAAAAAGGCTTAGAGCGATAAAAAAACCCGGCAATCCAGCCGGGTTTTGAGCATTTGTCATTAAACTTTAAAGTAGGTAACAGCAACAGCTAGTACAAAAAACAACACCGATAAAACGACGGTAATACGATGTAGGATTAGATCGATACCACGAGCTTTTTGCTTACCGAATAGTGATTCAGCACCACCTGAAATGGCACCGGATAAACCAGCGCTTTTTCCTGATTGAAGTAAAACAACAGCGATAAGTCCGATACTTACGATTACTAATAAGATTACGACTAATGTATGCATAAGGCCACCTCCAGTTACACGTGCATCACAGTATCTTAAATTTACCATATTATTTCCCTTTTCACAATAGAGTTGTTCTGACAGCTTTTGGGAGATCAACGGATAATCGGAAGCAGTTTCTCAAATATGCTTTTTAGAAAAGGAATAGGACTATCCTAAGACGTATATAAAAACCGCCTAAAACATTCGTTTCAAGCGGTTTTGAATTAATTTTATTAATCTACTGGGCGGTCCTCAAAATCATAATCAACTGGTCCTGGAGCTACGTGTGCATTTACTAGAGCTGGCGTGTCTGGACGAGCAATTTGATAAGCAGCGGCTCCCACGATCGAAGCAGCTTGCTGAAGCTTTTCCTTGCTAATTTTATCAATTGTATCCGTCGGTTGGTGATACCAAGGCTCAACCGGTGAGTGGATAAATAGTGCTGAAGGAATTCCAAGCTCATGGAATGGCTGATGATCACTTCGCCCTAATTGTCCATATGGTATTGCTACATCCATCGTTCTTGCACCAGCAGAGGATCCTAAGTCCGTTACAAGATTTTTCTTACCGTCGATTGTATACATGATTAAGCCGCCTGCTGGATTATCTTCCCCTGCATCACGCCCGCCAATCATATCCATTTGGAAGTGGGCAACCATACGATCCACATCGCTCTTTGGAAGCTGAGATGCATAAAACGACGAACCAACCAGACCTCTTTCCTCTGAACCAAAGGTAAGGAATCGAACCTCTGTGTCAATTGGAGTTTTAGAGAATATACGTGCTAATTCAAGGACAGCTGATACTCCTGAGGCATCATCGTTTGCTCCCGGGCCGCCATGAACAGAATCATGGTGCGCCCCAATGGTGATGATTTGTCCTGTATCCTTATTGTTGTTCGGCTTCAATTTCGCTTCTACCACATATGAGGTTTTCTCAATTTTGTCAATATCGACATCTAAGGTTGACTCAACCGGTCCGGACTTTAATTGCTCAACCAATGCCAAACCTTGAGCACGTGTGATAGCAACAGCCGGGATATTCTGTCCCTCTGAAACTTGCCCAAAACTATTCCCACTACCATTATTATACATAAGTACCCCAACGGCACCTTTTTCAAGAACATTTTGCACCTTTTCAACAAACGTTAGGTCCCCACGTTCCACTAAGGCAATTTTACCTTTCACAGCATCAGTAATTTCCTCAGGTTTTGCTTTTCCAACATTCATAAGCTGAGCTGTGACTTTTCCACTTACACTACCGCTGAACGCACGGGGAGCTGTTCCAGACAAGTCTGTACCGCCAATTTTCACCCACACATGGTTTGTCCGATAATCGTAAATAGGGAAAGGGATTACTTTTGTTTCAAGACCTAAACTCTTAAATTGCCCCTCTATGTAATTTACTGCACGAACTTCCCCTTCTGTGCCAGCCTCCCTCGGCTGCTCAGATAACAAGGCAATGGTGTTATACATATTATCCGCACTGATTTTTTTGATAATCTTGTTGTCAAAAGCTGTGTCTGATTGTCCATTGGCCGAACTTGTCGTTTGAGCATAAACGGCCCCAGTTGAAAGAACCATACTTGCTGTTAAGATTGTAATAATCGATTTTTTTCGCAACATCTATCGGATTCCCCCTTTATTTGTCATACCTCCTTATTATTCATTATTTGGAATTTTTAGTAAACAATGGTCATTTTAACCAAATGGTGATTTTTTGGTAAGAACGTCTGATTGTATTTTCTAGTTACAATCTAAATTTCAACCTTTCTAAGTCCATTTCATTACACTTTTACACTCTATCTACTCCGAAATATCTACACTTCGACAAAATTTAGTCTAGCAGTATGAACTATTCGACATTTACCTACCAAATACAGGTGGGTATAAAAAAACCCCTATAAATGTGAGGCTTTATCACATTTTTAGGAGTTTTCAATTCAAAAAGAACTATATTATTTACTCAAGTTATAGAAAGACTTAATTCCGTTAAACTTAGCTGTTTCACCTAATTGATCTTCAATACGAAGCAATTGGTTGTATTTTGCGATACGGTCTGTACGTGATGGCGCACCAGTTTTGATTTGACCAGCGTTTGTTGCTACTGCAATGTCAGCAATCGTGCTGTCTTCTGTTTCACCAGAACGGTGAGAAATAACAGCAGTATAGCCCGCGCGTTTTGCCATTTCAATCGCATCAAAAGTTTCAGTAAGAGTTCCGATTTGGTTAACTTTAATTAGGATTGAGTTGCCGATTCCTTTTTCAATACCTTCAGCAAGCTTCTTCGTATTGGTTACGAATAAATCATCACCAACTAATTGAACTTTTTTGCCAAGACGCTCTGTTAAAAGCTTGTGGCCTTCCCAGTCGTTTTCATCTAGGCCATCTTCGATTGAAATGATTGGATATTTAGAAGAAAGCTCTTCGTACCAATCTACCATTTCTGCAGATGTTTTCACAACGCCTTCACCTGCAAGATGGTATTTCCCATCTTCTTTGTTGTAGAATTCAGAAGATGCAGCATCCATGGCTAACATGACTTCTTCGCCTGGTTTGTAACCAGCTTTTTCGATTGCTTCCACGATAGTTTGAAGTGCTTCTTCGTTAGAACCAAGGTTTGGAGCAAATCCACCTTCGTCACCAACAGCTGTGTTAAGGCCTTTGCCTTTTAGAACTGCTTTTAAGCTATGGAAAATTTCTGCACCCATGCGTAATGCTTCTTTAAAGTTTGGCGCACCGACAGGCATAACCATAAATTCTTGAATATCAACGTTATTATCAGCATGCTCTCCGCCGTTTACGATGTTCATCATTGGTACTGGAAGCTGCTTAGAGTTGAATCCCCCAAGGTATTGGTATAAAGGAACATCTAAGTAATCAGCTGCAGCATGGGCAACCGCCATCGAAACACCAAGAATCGCGTTTGCTCCTAATTTACCTTTATTTTCAGTTCCGTCTAACTCGATTAAAGCTTGGTCAACACCAACTTGATCAAGGACGCTGAACTCTTCGCCTACAAGGAATGGAGCAATAATTTCATTCACGTTTTCAACGGCTTTTAAAACACCTTTGCCAAGGTAACGCTCTTTGTCACCATCGCGAAGCTCAACAGCTTCGTATTCACCTGTAGAGGCACCACTTGGTACTAATGCGCGGCCAAATGCGCCTGATTCAGTGAATACTTCAACTTCAACAGTAGGGTTACCGCGGGAATCTAAAACTTCACGTGCATAAACATCAACAATAAATGGCATTTGTATCTCTCCTAAAAATAAATTTAATTATTTGATTAATGATTTTCCTGTCATCTCAGCTGGTTTTTGTACACCTAATAAATCTAACATGGTTGGGGCTAAATCGCCAAGTATTCCATCTTCGCGTAATTGGGCACCTGTTTTTGTTACAATCACAGGTACCGGATTAGTTGTGTGGGCCGTCATTGGCTCACCTTCGAGCGTGATTACTTCATCGGCGTTTCCATGATCAGCAGTAATTATCGCTTTTCCGCCTTTTTCAAGAATAAGATCAACAATTTTTCCTAAACACTCATCAACCGTTTCAATCGCCTTAACCGTTGGCTCCAGCATTCCTGAATGGCCAACCATATCAGGGTTAGCAAAGTTTAGTAAAATGGCATCAAATTTATCTGCCTGGATTTCTTTTAACAGGGCATCTGTTACTTCATATGCACTCATTTCAGGCTTCAAATCATATGTGGCTACTTTTGGGGAATTTATTAAAATCCGTTCTTCCCCAGGGAATTTATCCTCACGACCGCCGCTCATAAAGAACGTCACATGTGGATATTTTTCCGTTTCGGCAATTCGCAATTGCTTTAATCCATTTTGCGATAAGACCTCACCAAGGGTATTATCAAGGTTTGATGGTTTAAAAGCAACATATCCATCAACCGATTCACTAAAATGTGTCAAACAAACGAAGAATAAATCCTTTGGATGCTGAGGACCACGGTCAAAAGCACGGAAATCTTCGTTCGTGAACGTATTTGAAATTTGGATGGCACGGTCAGGTCGGAAATTATAGAAAATCACGGCATCATTATCCTGAATCGTTGCCACAGGTTGTCCATCTTCTTTTGTAATCACAGATGGAATTACGAACTCGTCGAAAATGCCATGTTCATACGAATCCTTGACAACCTCCAATGGATTTGTGTACGAAGGACCTTCCCCATAAACCATTGCACGATAGGATTTTTCAACTCGCTCCCAGCGTTTATCACGATCCATTGAATAATATCTTCCAGAGATGGTAGCAAATTCGCCAACACCATACTCCTTCATTTTGTCCAGCGTCTGCTGAATATATGTTTCTGCTGTTTTCGGCCCAACATCACGGCCATCAAGGAAGGCATGAATATATACCTTTTCAACGCCCTCATCCTTTGCAAGCTTTAATAGAGCAAACATATGGTTGATATGACTGTGAACTCCTCCATCTGAAAGTAATCCAAACAAATGAAGACTTGTTCCATGTTTTTTTACATGTTCCATCGCTCCGGTGAAGGTTTCATTTTTTTCAAATTCCCCTTCACGGATTGCAATATTTACACGAGTTAAGCTTTGATATACAATCCGGCCGGCACCGATATTCAAATGCCCGACTTCAGAGTTTCCCATTTGTCCTTCAGGAAGACCTACTGCTTCGCCGGATGCCGTTAAATGGGAATGAGGGAAAGTTTCCCAATAACGATCAAAATTCGGCTTTTTCGCGTGATAAACAGCATTCCCTTTATGTTCATCACGGCATCCAAAACCGTCTAAAATAATGAGCGCAACAGGAGATTTACTCATTGCTTCCTGCCTCCAATAGCTGCAGGAATGATTGCACTTCAAGGCTGGCTCCGCCAACTAAAGCACCATCGATATCAGGTTGTGCCATGTATTCTTTAATATTGCCAGGTTTCACGCTGCCGCCGTATTGAATTCTTACTGCGTTCGCAACATCCTCCGAAAATTGCTTTCCAACCACCTGACGAATATGTGCACACACTTCGTTTGCATCTTCTGAAGTGGAGGATTTACCTGTGCCAATTGCCCAAATTGGTTCATAAGCAATAACGGTTTGTTTTACTTGATCATCTGTTAAACCAGCCAGCGCCTTTTCAATCTGGCCTCCAACGAAATTCATCGTTTCACCGTTTTCACGCTGTTCAAGTGTTTCACCACAGCAAACGATTGGAGTTAAATTGTAATGGAAAGCTGCAAGAACTTTTTTGTTTACAGACTCATCTGTCTCATTGAACATTTCACGACGTTCCGAATGCCCAATGATTACATATTGCACTCCTAAATCAGCAAGAGCTTTTGGACTAATTTCCCCAGTAAAGGCTCCGCTTTCTTCAAAATGCATGTTTTGTGCACCAATTTTTACATCACTGCCTTTAACTGTTTCCACTAAGCTTTGTAAAAATAACGCAGGTGCGCAGATGACGGATTCAATTTTGTCTTGTGCAGGAACTAATGTTTTCACTTCTTCTGCAAAGCTTTTGGCTTCTGAAAGAGTCTTGTGCATTTTCCAGTTGCCTGCAATGATTGGTTTACGCATGCTGGACCATCCTTTCTATAGTTGAAAAAAATTATTTATCGTTCAACGCCACGACTCCAGGTAATGCTTTTCCTTCCATAAACTCAAGAGAAGCACCGCCGCCAGTTGAGATGTGGCTCATTTTATCTGCTAAATGGAATTTTTCTACTGCCGCTGCAGAGTCTCCACCGCCAATAACGGAATATGTTTCTTCCGCTTCTCCAAGTGCTTCGGCAACTGCTTTTGTTCCGCCTGCAAATTTATCCATTTCGAATACACCCATCGGTCCATTCCAAATGACTAATTTTGATTTTTTAATGACTTCACGGTAGATCTCAGCGGTTTTAGGACCAATATCAAGTGCCTGCCAATCAGCAGGAATCGCTTCAATTGAAACAACCTGTGTATTCGCTTCCGCCGAAAATTCATCTGCGATAACGGCATCCACTGGCATGTAAAAATTAACGCCTTTTTCCTTTGCCTTTTCGATAAAAGACTTAGCTAAGTCAATTTTATCTTCTTCGAGCAGTGATTGACCGATTTCATGACCTTGCGCTTTTATAAATGTATAAGCAAGGCCGCCGCCAATAATTAAGTTATCCACTTTTTCTAATAGATTTTCAATAACGCCAATTTTGTCTTTTACCTTTGCACCGCCGATAATCGCTGTAAATGGACGCTCTGGATTGGAAAGAGCCTTGCCAAGTACCTCCAACTCTTTTTCCATTAAAAATCCGGCCACAGCTGGAAGATGGTGGGCAACACCTTCTGTTGAAGCATGTGCTCTATGTGCCGCACCAAAAGCATCATTCACATACACATCCGCAAGTTCTGCAAATGCTTTCGCAAGTTCTGGATCGTTCTTTTCTTCACCTGGATAAAAACGAACGTTTTCAAGAAGGAGAACATCCCCATCATTCATCGTTCCAATCAAGGCTTTTACAGATTCTCCATGCGCCTCATCGGCAATTTTAACCTCTTTGCCGAGCAATTCTGCAAGACGTTGGCCAACAGGAGCTAACCGCATTTCTTCTACTACTTTGCCTTTTGGACGGCCAAAGTGGCTCGCTAAAATAACCTTTGCCCCTTGCTCCCTTAAATACTGGATGGTTGGCAATGCAGCTCGAATCCGCGTTTCATCGGTGATTTTCCCCTCTTGCATCGGAACATTAAAATCTACTCGGCAAAAAACGCGTTTTCCCTTAACATCCACATCTTTTAATGATTTCTTGTTCATGAAAAGGACCTCCTTAATATGTACTTCGAATAACGATCAATGGTACATCCAATTACATTAAAAAAAGGAGGGGGAATCTTCCCCTCTCCCCTTTGTCACGCCATTTTCCATTATAGACTGCCTTTGGCGTTTTTGCCAATCCCGTCCAATCGAAAATGTTCTATGATTAAAGTCCTTTTTGAGCGATGTAATCTACTAAGTCAACAACACGGTTAGAGTATCCAACTTCATTATCGTACCAAGAAAGTACTTTAACCATATTTCCTTCAAGTACCATTGTTGATAACGCATCAATCGTAGATGAAACAGTTGCGCCATTGTAGTCACTAGAAACCAATGGAAGCTCGCTGTAAGCTAAGATTCCTTTTAATGGACCTTCAGCAGCTTCTTTTAACGCTGCATTTACTTCATCAACTGTTACATCTTTTTCTAATTCTGCAACTAGGTCAACAACAGAAACGTTTGGAGTTGGAACACGCATAGCCATACCATTTAATTTTCCTTTAAGCTCTGGTAAAACTAGAGAAACGGCTTTAGCAGCACCAGTAGATGTTGGAATCATATTTTCTGCAGCTGCACGAGCACGACGGTAGTCCTTATGTGGTAAATCAAGGATTTGTTGGTCATTTGTATATGAGTGAACAGTTGTCATCATACCGCGTTTGATGCCAAATGTATCGTTTAGTACCTTTGCAAATGGTGCAAGACAGTTTGTTGTACAAGATGCATTTGATAATACATGGTGGTTAGCTGCATCATATTTATCTTCGTTAACACCCATAACGATTGTGATATCTTCGTTTGTTGCTGGAGCAGAGATAATTACTTTCTTAGCACCCGCTTCAAGGTGTTTTGCTGCATCTTCACGTTTTGTAAAGCGGCCAGTAGATTCAACTACTACTTCAACACCAAGATCTCCCCAACCAAGTTGTGCAGGGTCGCGCTCAGCGATAACTTTTACTTTTTGTCCGCCAACTACTAAGTATTCACCATCAACTGTTACATCCTCAGTAAGAGTTCCGTGAACAGTATCATATTTTAAAAGATGTGCTAACATGTTAGCATCTGTTAAGTCATTGATTGCTACGATTTCGATATTTGAATTGTTTAATGCCGCACGGAATACATTCCGTCCAATACGACCAAACCCGTTAATTCCTACTTTTACTGTCATGATAATTTCCTCCTTTAATTGGTTAAGGATTTATATTCAAAGGATTTACCCTTTTAATAACTTTCTTGCTGCACCTTCATCCGTTATTAAAATCGTGGATGCCGGTGCTTGCTTCATATAGGCCCGAATAGCCTTAGCCTTTGATGCACCGCCTGCTACCGCAATGATATCCGGAATGCGGGCCAAGTCACTGAGTTGGATACCAATGGTAGATACCTTGTGTACAATATCACCCAGTTCGTTAAAGTAATAACCGAATGCTTCGCCAACAGCTTTTTCCTCTTCAATTTTCCCTAGGATTTCGGAGCTTGATTTTCTGCGTTCAGCCATTGTCATAGCGTCCCCAATCCCATGGAGAACCATGCTAGCCGATTGGATTAACTCTAAAACCTCATGAATCCCAGGCTCTTTAATAAGTGAATCATAAATCTCCGGGCTAACCTGATCGGGCACATAAAATACACGATGTTTCGCTTTCATGTTTGCCGCCATAATCGAGCAAATGGTATTGGCTTGATTGTGAACATCCTCACCGACACCGCCCCGTGCTGGAACAAATAAAATCTCCTTTTGGTCCGTTTCCGGAGAAAGCTCATCGGCAATTGCCGCCATTGTGGACCCACCGGTCACAGCAATAATATTTTTCCCTCCCAGATGTTTTTTCATGTAAGAGGCACTTGCCTTACCAAGGTCCTTTTTCACCATAGGAGAGTCTTCGCTATCACCCGGGACAATAATGACGTTTTTAATACCCATACGATGCTTTAATTCTAATTCCATCACATCAATGCCCTTAAGTTCACGCATGAGTCCTTCTAAATCTTCAAGTAAATTTTTTCCATCAGATGTTAGACTCATTCCAACACTATTGATGAATATTAAGTTTTGATCCTTCAAAAAATCCACTTCACTTCGGAGAATTCTCTCCGTATACCCAAGGCTTACGGCTAAGCTTCTTCTTCCTACTGGCTGCATGAATCCGATGTATCTAAGAATATGATGTCTCTTCTGCAGCATCTGTAGAATATCAGGAACTAGCCTTTTTTGGATGTCGATGATTGATTGCATGAGCATAAGCTCCTTTTATATTATGTAGTTGGTCACAAAATGTCCACCTGTGACATATTATGTCCCGCTACAGCTAAAAAAAATCACTCCTTTATTGTAGCAGGAGTGAAATGTAATTTCAACAGTTAAGATTCAGATTTTTCTTGCAAACGGTTACTTATGTCAAATTTATCAACATAGCCAAATCCAACTTCTTCCCCATCAATATGAACGACTGGAATCATTAAGCCATAACGTTCCGTTAGTTCATCACTTTCCTCTATATCAATTTCTTCCAGAGCAAAATTCCAAGTTTCTTTAAGTTCCATTAAAGTATTCTTTGCTTTATCACATAATGGACAGCGCGTTCTGGTATATAAGGTGACGAGAATTGGTTCCATGTTTAACTCCTTTTAATTAGGAAGCTGTACTGATTTGCGCTCCAATCAACATTGTTTAGTAAATCAACAATTACTTTTAAACACAACCATTAATTAAACCGCTTTCTTTTGGACGAAGAAGGAATTCCTAATTGTTCACGATATTTCGCAATGGTTCGTCTCGACACGACCATCCCTTCAGCATCTTTTAACTGTTCAACAATTTCTTGATCAGATAGTGGTTTTTGCTTATCTTCTTTTTCAATCAAAGAAGAAATTGCTTTTTTTACCAATGTTGATGAAGTATTTTCATTAGATGTAGTTTGAATGGTACTCGTGAAAAATGTTTTTAACGGGAAAGTTCCAACTGGCGTTTGCACAAATTTTTCACGAACAGCACGGCTGACCGTAGATTCATGAATTTCCAGTTCACTTGCAATATCCTTCATTGTCATAGGCGATAAATAATTTGGCCCCTTTTGAAAAAAGATTACCTGCTTTTCTAATATTTTCGCCACTACTTTTGTTAATGTTTCTTTCCTTTGTTCAATGCTTTTCAAGATCCACTGATAATCTTGCATTTTCTCTTGTAAAAACCGCGTAACACTAGGATCCTGCCCTTGAATACCAGAAAATTTCTTGTAGTAACCATCATTAAATGAAAGTCTTGGCAGGGAGTCATCGCACATCCGAATCGTATACTCGTCCCCATTCCGTTCGACTATGACATCAGGAATAACATAAGTGGTATTATCCCCTAGGCCTAATTGTGCTCCCGGCTTAGGATTGAGCAGTTGAATAAGATCAAATACATCTTGAATATCCTTTAGTGATACTTGCAGCTCTTTTGCAATCAGTTTCCACTTCTTATCTGCAAAGGGAACAAAGTAATCGGAAATGATTTTATGAGCCAATTCTTCATCAGGATATTCCCATTCTATTTGAATCAATAAACACTCTTGTAGGTTCCGGGCACCAATTCCGACTGGTTCAAGTGTTTGTATGATAAGTAAGCATTCGCTGACAAGCTCTTCCGGCACTTTTAACGCTTTTGCCATATCAGTCAGATTGCCTAATAAGTAACCGTTTTCATCAAGATTATGAATAAGATGACGGATTATCTTTAATTGCTCAGGTGTAAGAGTTTTTAAGTTTAATTGAGAAATTAATTGATTCTCAAGTGAATTCCCAGTCTTTCCGGCAATCTGTTCAATCCAGTCTTTTTCTGCTTTTTGGGATTTTTTCCGGTTTCGGTCAATCAACGGATTCATCGGTTGAACATTCCCATTTTCAATCTGCATTAGGGGATTTTCAAGCGCTTTATTTTCCAAAAAAGCAGTTAGTTCCTGAGCGTTGTATTGCAAAAGCGCAATAGCCTGCGAGAGCTCCTGCGTCATGGTTAATTTTAACGTTTGCTGTTGCCATAAACCAGCCTTTAAGTTCATTCCAATCCCCCCATAGTTCTATTTTACATGATAGAAGGGATTTGGTGTATGGCAAGAAATTGGTATATGGAATATTTTTTTCGATTGGATTGCGAAGAATACAGGCTTTAAAAGGGTTTTAAGGAACTTGGATATTTTTTTGAAGGTTAAATGATTTCAGATATTTTTAAAAAAGTGTCGAAATTTTAGACAAATAAAAACCCCCTGTCGTTACAGAACAGGAGGCTTTTATGACGCCCTCGGCAGGAATCGAACCCACATCTCAAGAACCGGAATCTTACGTGCTATCCGTTGCACCACCCGTTGGCGCTCTCGAGGGTAATCGTTAATCTAATAACGTTTACGGCAATGTTCCGTAAAACCACTGCGCGATATTTTTTACAAAGACGAACCTTAACGTTATTCAAATCATAACGCTAGAGTCGTAGGTTGTCAACGGTAAAAAATCCGCAGAGGCAACGGAAACTTAATCGTCATTTAAACGAATCGAGACGGACAATCATTCGCAAAACGAAAGATAATTTCGTCTGAGAGCGAATCTCAAGCACTATTGGTCAATCGTTTCTGCATCGACTATCTTATCGCCTTTTCTAACCGCCATAATCCCCGCAATAATCAACAGTACATCCGCTAATAAGTACGTCCAGGTAATAAAGTATGTTCCGGCAACAGCGGACCCAATCAATAACACGGATGCCATATGCGGATTCTTCTTCGTTAAGACAGCGCCAACTATTCCGGCAGCACCGCAAACAAATCCGACTAGAGCCTTCCAGATTAATTCTTCCATAATAAGCCCGCCTAAAATAAATACAATCATCGCAGCAAATAGCCCTAAAATACCGCCTATAAGACCCAAAACACCTTCAGTAGTCATTTTATCTCCCCCTTAATGCCTATTATATCGCAAAGATTAAGATAAATGGAAAAAAATTCTAGCGTCTGTATTGCGTGTGTTTTCGTCAGTAGACAAAAAAAGGGCCGACCTCCGAAGAAGTCAGCCGTTATTGCTAAGCACCGGCACCGCCAGCAGTTTCGATCTTCTTAACGAAATATTCGAATAGTTTATCAGCATCCTTTTTGGACGATCCGGTTCCGTTAATATGAATATCTCCGAATTGGTATACGTTTCCGCCTTTTTCGTAGTCTTTTACTTGGGAAGCCGGTACCACTTTTTCATTTTTGTGGAGACGCGCCACGTATCCGTCATATGGGACCCGATTTAATCCACCGTGATGCGAAGGAAGGGGACCATTCGTCCGTACACCATAAGGATTTACACCTTTTGTACTGCTGCTTGGTGTGGACGATTTAGAGCCCGAATGCGAGACGCCCCATACTTTTTTAGCAATAATAGTCGTTGCCTTTTGCTTTGCCCATTTTACCGCAGACTGAGGATCAGCCAGCATCTGCAAAATCCAAGATGACTTTAGCGCTTCATTTACTCCCGAAACAATGCCGGAACCAATTGCAGACCCTAAGTTTACTGCGATTGGTGTGAGCGTATCCGCAGATGCCTCAATAGTAGCGGCTAAAATTTCGACTAATGCCTTAGATGTATTGGCGATTTTATCTCTTCCGCCATTATCTAACCACTCGTTAAACTTATTGAATAGGTCTTCAATGACCCATTTGACGCGCCCAAATAGAGTTGTCTGTTTTTGGAATTCTGCGTTATTTTGAATACTACTAATCCATTTTCCAATTCCTTTTGCCGCAGCTACAAATCCAGTTGCAACATTCTTTAAGATATTAGCGCCAGTCTGTTGGAATCCGCTTAAATCACCGCCACTTATACCTTTATTGATTTCGCCAAGGAACTTCTTAATTACCGAAAGTGCTGGCTGACCCATTTCACGGAGCATCTTATCGACGGCTTCCGTTATCTGCGACCAAATACCGAGCGTCGTTCCTCCGGCATCCTTGATAATTTTTTCGGTCATTCCGATAGAATTAAAGTATCTATTTAGGGCTCGCACCTGCTCCGGAAGATCCATTCCTTTGATTTCATTCATCACTTTACGGGGCATCTCAAAACGTTCGACCATGCTGGTAGCGTCACCCGAAAACAATTCACGCAATGCCATAACCGACCCTTCAACGCCCTGCATCGGATCAATTGCAGCCATTCGTTCAGCCAGCTTCCACATTTTCTGTAATTCATTCGTATTTTTAGTCAACGTGATAAAGCTTTTTGAGTTGTCGAACATATCAGCGGAATTGAATACCGGAGACTTAATAGCCATGTCCGTAAGCATCTTTTGGTACTTTGACGACGCCTTTTTATCGTTAAATAGGGCGTCAATCATTACCGAGCTCTGTTCAAATTTGGCCGCTTCTCCGATCGTTTTATTAAACAATGATTGCGCAGCTTTGGCGCCACCAATGGCAGCCGCTAAACCGACAAAGGCGCCTTTTAATGAGAAAATACCCTTGGAGGCACCTCCTACTCCGCGAAGAGCATTGGTAAAATGTTCTGCTGCTCTGGTTGCCCGTGAAGTTGATCTTCCGTTTTCCTCATGAGCACGAGTTAATCGTTCAATCGACCTCTGATTCTGTTGAATTTGACGAGAAACACGACGCATTGGAGAAGTGAAATCATCTCTAAGGCTTAGACGGGCTTGGAGATTAAACATTTCAGCACCTCCTCAGTGTTTTTATCTACTGCTTTCGCAAATTGGTGCGCGAGATGGTCTGTCACTGCATCAGATTGCCCGTTATTGAATGCTTCCGCCAGGTTTTTGAATCGAGCGATTACTTCTAGGCTAGCTTTTGCAATGCTTTGCCACTGCGGATCGTTTTCGAGAGCTCTGAAAAAGCTTTCGTACCAAAAAACGTGAGCCAAAGCGGACCTTGAGATTCTGCGGTTTTGTGCAAGTTTGTTAAACGATTGATCTAAGTCTCTCGTAAATTGGTCAAACCGCCTTATTCTTGTTTCTAGTAACATTGTTCTCCTCCCTTTCTTCGGCATATATTAACCCTCCCGTCAGCGGTATGCCGTCCGCTGGTTCATCAGGCGATATGTAAAAAGGACGACCCTGGGGGAAGGGCCGCCAATTGGAGGAAATTATGATGCGCTCCTACCTTCAGCATGACGACTGACTTAGTCCAAATGCGCAAAATAAAAACGCCTTAGTTGGCGTTGGCTTGATCAAGATATGCTTGTTTTAGGACTGCGTAACGTTTGATGTTATCATGAGTCTTAATTAATTGAGGATTTTGAACACCGCTCTCATAAACGTAGGTGTATCGCGTACTTTTCGCTAGGTTGTATGCATTAGCTACATCATCCGCTGATAAAGCGAATTCGCTAATATCTACATCGGATAGGTCCTCACCTTCAATTTTGCTAAGCAGTTCCGAGTCACCGTCGATTATTGTTCCTGTTTCTAGTACCATCATTCTCCAACCCATTATTCGTCATCTCCCTTTTCTGTTTTCGCTTGGTATGCTTGCTTAATCGCCTCATATTGTTTTAAAGAACTGTCGAGGTCATTATCTTCCTTGAATAGCTTGACGAGATCTTCGGCAAATTGCATCACACTATCGTCCGGAGTATTTGCTTTTTTCTCTTCCTGAACTGCGTATGCCTGTTTTAATTGAGAATAAAGGCTGCGGTGTTCGATTTTGCCTGTGTCTTGCGCTAATTCGAAAGCTGCTTTAATATCAGCCTCAAGTAACTCTCCTGACAGCATTTTGCTCTGTAGTTCTCTTTCACGAATAGTAAAATGTTGTTTCATTATTTTTTCTCCCCTTTAATTTTCTCGATATATTCAGCGTTCTCAGGTAAACGGAGCTTACTTTCTACATTTATCACGTCCGAAGGTACTCCAAGGACTTTATTAACCACTTGAGCCCTTCCGTCAAAGTCAGCGTTCTTTAATATTGGATTTTCTACCGCAATATAAGCCGACGTTTCCCCGTTTTCTCTTGCAGCAATAGCTAATTCTTTCATCTCATCTGTAATTGGACGATATTCCTGAAGCGCTTGGAAATAATCAAGCATTGCCGATAAGATTAAATTACGCCCCATCTCCACGCGCTCTTCTATGGACGGCAAAATTGAATTAGTGACTTTTCCCTTATAACCAGCGTTAAATGCCTTTACCACGTCACCCGGCTTAATGCTGCCGCTGATATAACGACCGCTAGCTTCCGTTTCTTGCTTTCTTCGCAAATAGATCGTTTTAGTGTCTTGGACTGCTTGGTCAAGGGCGTCAAGTTCTTCTGAAGGGTCCTTTCCTTCGCGAATACATGCCGCCAGTGTGTTTTCGTATTTGTACTGAGCAGCAACGTAATTTTCCATCGCTTCACTTTCACGATCGAGAAACTTTTGGCGTGCTGCCTTTGCGTTTTCTTGCTCCTGAAGGTATTGCTCATATAAATCAAACTTCAACATATTTACCACTTCCTCCGATTTTGTCTGTTAATCTAATAAAAAATAAATATAGTCTTAGGCGCCATTTCGGTAATTCCGGCAAAGGTACAATCGATTCAATATCGTATATATCTCGCAAAATCTCTTCGGCATCTTTTAAGCTCGAAGCCGTTTCACTGACGGAATCATAATGCTTAATAACCCCGTGAATACCTGGCTCGTTTAAAGTCTGCGCATAAATTTCACGGTTTGACGTCATTAGAAGAACAGAACCGCCATGACGCTCCATTAAGCCTTTAATTCGTTCGATTGCCTTTTCCGGTCCCTCATACGGTCCGATTATCTGATCGATTAAATATTTGTCGTAAAGGTTGATAACGAGGAACTCTGAAGCCTCTAATTTCTCAACGTTCGCAACCGCTGTATATATTGCCATAATCGCTAAATCCCCCCTTTAACTGCTTGCGCCTCTTTTAATCATTTTCATTAAGAATTCGGTCCAGTCCTTTTCCTCGCGCCCTAAAGGACTATTTTTTCTTTTATACTTGCGTTTTTCATACTGATCCATCCGGTCGTAGCGCGCTTCTTTTGAACTACGTCTCCCCACTTACGCAGTCACCCTTTCTCTAATACGTCTCATGAACAACTCATCGGTAACCAGTTTCGGAAGGGTCTCAGATATATGCCTTAAGGAGTTACTTCGTCCAAATTTATACTCAAAATGTTCCCCTTCGTACTCGACATGTGCAACAATAAAACGATTCTTATAAACTAGCTTAGTTGTCATCTTAATCTCCTCCAAAAATGTGTGTAATTAACAGATTTTCTTGCTATTTTAGCCGTTTTTGGCTTGCGTTTTCCTCTCTGAATACTAGCGGAAGGGTAACGCCTCCAAACTGCTTAAATCGGCTTATTTTCTTTAAAATCGGTCACGTTAAACATCCGTTCTGCTGCCCGTCTTTGTTCGATAGGTATCTTATATTGACACCCAATGAACCGGTTATTTTTGTAATAGTCAGCCATAACTGCCCAATCTTTGTATCTACGGATGCGTCCTATTAATTTGCGGTCCTCTGTGTAACCGGCAAGCCAGCCAGGTTCTAACCTCCAAAGCTGATTGCTCATGTCCTACTCGCCTCTTTACTGATGGATAACCGCTCTTGCTTCAACTCATAAGCCACATGCTCATCCGTCAGCTCCGAAAGCACTTCCTCTTTACTTACGCCTTGCAATAAAGACATGTAATCCACGACCATCGAGAGGTTAGTATCAGGAAACTTTTCGCGTTTATCAAAGAAATACGTAACTATCGGCTTATTACTCTTCGATATGTTGCATCTAGCACAAGCGGGCAACAAGTTCGCCAATGTATTGCGACCACCTTCAGACAATGCGCAAATATGTTCAAGGTGTAGATTGTGTTCCTTTTCCGGTCGTTTTGAGCAATAGGCACACTTTCCGTCAAACATTCCGAACAAGAGGCGGATTTCTTTTGCAGTAACTTCCATCGGAATGCCTAGCTTTGATGATCGACCTTTAAGACTTCGGTATGCTCTGGACGCCTTATCATCCGAATCATGCTTACACTGGCGGCAGCGATTCGTATACTTTGATTTATGGCGCGAATCAATCTCCATAAGCGTCAGTTCTTTTTCAATTCCGCAAATCCTACAAATACGCATCTCCATTAGCGGGCACCGCCTTTCGTAATTACCGATACCTTTGCATCAATGCGTTTCACTAACTCTAATAGTTCGCTCATTCGTTCATTCCGCTCCATTCATTCGTTATTTTTTAATTAACTCTTCAATCTCTTTAATCACTCGTTTTATTTCCGAAAATACCTTCACTTCAGATTTCTGACTTATTTCGGCTAACGCTTGTAAATAGGCGATTAAATAGCCGAGCTTTTCTTTTTCATTCATTCTTGACACACCCTAACTATTGACATAAAATTATTATGGGTAATTATGCGTTGTTTTTGAATTTCTCATAAAAAGTATAAAATTCGGAAGGCATCTGCATCTCAATCCTAATTAACTTCGCGCGAATATGATCTGTTATGTCACGCTGTCCATTCTCAATTGCACTAATAGTTGACGCAGCAACTCCGAGTTGTTTAGCGAAACCGTCCATCGACTCGCCCATGTAGTATCTAAGCGCCCTCGCTTTCATTCCATCCAATACGATAACCTCCTATCTATTCACATTCAGCCCAAAAAAATTACCGAACTCTCTTGGGCTTTCCTATATATGCATTTTTTTACTGCGGCTAAATTCTACCGCCCGTCTGCGTTCTTGTTTAAGATGTTCCTCCGAATACTTTTTCGCAAAATAATCCGGCTCTAATTGCGATATTTCCACTTCACCGTAAGAGCGGCCGTGTCTGATCCCTCTTATTTGCACCTTATCGCTTCCGTCCGTCGGAGTCGCTTTACTTTTCTTTTTATATCCTCGTTGTTTTGCCGCGTCAATTTGCTCGAGTTTATCGTGCGAGAATGGCGTTTCGTAACGATGAGCACGTTTCAGCATGTAATGTTCAGAAAGATAAGCAGGGTACTCTAGCCAATACGAATAAAATGTGTACATTTCTTGCTGGAACGACTTCGCTTTCTTCGGCTTTAATAACGCAGCATCCGCCTTTTTGATAGCCTTAGCGAGATTGTCTTTCGCAAATTTACAGGATGGACCACATACTTTCGAATTGTTAGGCTTGGTCTTATCACGGTAATAATAGCCGCACCATTCGCAGCGTTTAATCCGCTTGTCGGCTGCGTCATGTAGTTCACCGTCTTTTAATTGTCGGAGTATCGGTAATGCTTCCGCCATGCTTAATCCTTCTACAAACGTTATTGCAAATTCGATAGCACCTTCGCCTGGATTTCTATAATTGATTTCTCCCATGTTTTATTCCCCCATGTTTTTTGTATTTTACCTAGTTCAATTTTTGAACCACCTTGTATCTCTCTATTGGTTTCTTTTACTTCAGCAATAATACATATTGCATATCTAATCGCAGCGACATTTTGCGTTAGCAAATGGCGCAATGTATTTCTATATACGTAAAGCTGTATAAGTAAATATATATAGAGTACAAAAATTGAACTAGCCTATTTCAATAATTGAACTACCCTATTTCAATAATTGAACTACCTTTAAAACCAACTATCTTCAATCTCATTTTCTACTTGACTAGCAACCTTTTCCGGTGCTATATTTTCGGTAATAGATATTATTTGAGGCTCGACGTTCCCAGCGTCGGCCTTTTTCTTTTTTCCACCTTTCGGCTTCTTAGACGCTTTAAGCGCTGCAATCTCCGAAGCAAACCTTCGATTAAATTCCGCCTCATTTTCGATTGGTTTATTAAACGTGTAGAATTTGTTATTCCAATCGCTGCCGTTATCATGGTTATGGCGGTTAATTAGCCCGAGCTGCTCTAACGATTCAAGGCCCGTGCTGACCGTCCCTTTTGCTAATCCAGTTTCCCTTACTATTGCGTTCCAGGACGGAAAGGCATATCCGATATTAGGGTTATACCGCATCAACAAATAACGATAGAGTCGTTCTGCTGACGGATTGAATTTCGGATGCCTTACGTAGAATTGACAGACTGCGTTCGGTAATCCGGTGAAGCCCATCTCCGTATCAAACGGTAAAACTTTATTTTCTCCCATGAAAATTCCTCCCTTAATTTTCTTCTAAGAACGCGCGGCATTTTTCTACATACTCGTTGCCGAACGTTTCTCGGAATTTTTTATTAACTCTTGCGCTGATATTTTTCTTGTTTCGCTCGATCATACAAACCATAGCTTCGCTAATACCTAACATTTCGCTTAGTTGTTTTTGCGTTAATCCTTGCGATTGCCTAATAAAACGGAAAACTTTCGGGCTCATAAAATAATTCCTCCTAATATTGTTCAATTTTCTTAACTCCCACGTAAATAAAAAGGGAAAGACAGAGTCATGGGAGTAGCTCCGTCTTCCTAAATATAAAGAAATTTACTGCGGCTAAACCCCTAAAACTGAGGCTCTTGACGAAATCACACGGCATATGGTACGATTAAATTGGATAATTTTGCAATTAAACTGTACTAGTCGTGTTTTAAGGCGTCTAGGAGGCTCTCAGAGCCGTTTTAAGCGTTTTAGCACCTTAGGTATTAAATCGCGTCTAGGGCGTTAATTTGACGGCAAATCCACGGCAAAAAAGACCCAGATGATTTCTTAGGCCTCAGACACGGAATTCCCCTTTGTTTGTGAAAATTTCACAATCTCTTAAAACTCCTCTCACTTATATGCGAAATTTTAGTTTGTGAATTCCCGAAAATTAGGAGAAAAAGTGACCAAAGTCCCGTCAATTGTGACAACTTTGTGAACTTGAGTGTAAAATGTAACTGAAAATCGTTCTAAAGCCCTACTTATTTTCGAAGTTTTGCCATGTACAAAAAATGTTGCGTAAGGGCAATCACAATCTTTTGTTATAGAACAAGCCGCGAAAGCCAACCGATACAGTTTCCGCAGAAAAAATACCCTTCAATAAGTATGTCATTTCAGCAACCATATCCGCGCACCCTTACATATACTTAGACGATATGAACCCTAGTTTTCGGACGCCTTTCCGCAAAATAAAAAGACGGCTCTCGCGGGCCCGCCTAATTGCCCTGAGAAACCGACTCAATCGATGACCCTTGGTGCAATCTTTAACTGTTGCCGCAGTTTTGTTCAAGACTCCACCGAAGGTCATTCGATTATTTGCTATTTGCCCATTGCCGTGGGCAGCCGATGCGCCTTTGCCGTAGACGCACCGACCGTTTATTTGATTAAACCATTACTAAGTCAAGTAGAAATTCCGGAGCCTGGCTTAAGTAATCCCGGCCATCTGAATCAAGGTTAACGAGGTAAACGTCCGGCTGAGCAGTTGGTATTGCGTTATATAACCCTGTTCCTTCTTTTCCAGCTACGAGCACTCGATCACCGAAAAGTATGCCACGTTCCAACTCACTCTCTTTAACGACTCCATCGAATACATATAGAACTTTTACTAATCTTTTCATGCTAACTCCTCCAATTATAATAGTTTTTTTCACCAAATTCAGACAATAAATTTCGACTTAATGCGACATATTACCTATTAATTAACTTTGCAAGTTCTTCGCGAATAAACTTCACATTTTCGAGGACCGATTCTTTACCGTCCGCTGTGTATCTCATTCGCTCGTTTGACGGAAATCTTCGACGAAGGTCAATTTCATCTTGGGTGTGCTCAATTACTCGGTCAATAAAATCGAGTATGTTAGCAAATTTATTACCCATTTTCCGCACCTCTTTCTGATTACTAATGTGTAATTTATTTCTTGTCTTTATATTACCAATTACTAATTAGTAAGTCAAGCGCATTTGACGAAAAAATTTCTAATGTGTAATATGTAATTAGTAATTAGTTAGAATTGGAGGAGAGATCGATGGCAAAATATATTGCAAAGCCACGAATGAACGAAATCCGTAAAGAGCTAGGCATCAACGGAAAAGAACTTGCGGAACTCGCTGGCGTAACAGAACCGACAATAAGCCGATTCGATAGTCAGGCGCGTTATGACATAGACGTATTAATATCAGTTGCAAAAGCTTTAAAGGTATCCGTCGAGGAATTATTTACAATTGAAGAAAACAAAGAAGACGCCCAGTAAGGCGCCTTTTTTATTACCCTATTTTAAATTTAATGCCGCCCTGTTCTACGGTTTTAACCGGCTGCGGCTCCGACTTCAATGACTGATTAAATTGCGTAAATGACTCCGCCTGGAACACGCGAAAAGGCCAATCGCCATCATCTAACGCATATCTCTGATCCGATAATATCAATACATGCGGAAAAGGTTTCCCCATTACACCGGAATTAAACAGGTCTACATATCGCTGCATCTTCTCGAGCATTTGTTTTTCGGAATAGACGGTCTTTTGGACTTCGATAAAAAATGGCGTGTTACGGAATACGGCAAAGATATCCGGCTCAGCTCCTGCCGACTTTTTGCAGTATTTCGGCTCGACAAGAAACGTTTCCAGGCGTCCGAGCTTCCGCATTTCCTTATATACGTTTAATATTGCGAGGAAATGGCCGATTTTTTGACTATTCTTCTTTATCTGCGTATCAGGTCCGAAGTAAACATACGGCACAAACGCGGTGCTCCTTTGTATCTGACCGTCCCGTAATAACCGTAGCAAGACGTTATTTGCCGAGAATTTAGGGTTTTTGAGGTTACTGAAGAAAAGCTCAGCGATGGAATCCCGGTCCATCACGCGAAACTTATTTAACGCTTTGATTATCTCTTTATCACGGTTGCTTAATGGCATCGTAAAAAACCTCACTCTCTGTTAAATGTTGCGACGTCGCATCATTTGGCTCCTCATTCGGTGGCGATGTCGCCACTTTCCTATAATTGTGGTTCGTCCAATCATCCGATTTATACTTCGCCAGTATCTCCTCAGTCTTTTCCTCGTCTAAATAAGGTGCTCGCAGCTCCGTAAGTTCATCGAGATTAAGCAGGAACTTGCCCGGCTCATCCTTGCTTATCTTTTCACTTCCCGGAGTCTCTCCGATCATGGCATTCCGTTTGTCAACCGTTCTGAAGCCCATTCGGACCGATAGAACGCCCCGGACATCAGTCGAGAGGATTTTATGCGAAGGTCGTTGCATCGAAAGGATTAGATATATCCCGTAAGCTCTGCCGAGCGAAGCTATCTGCAACAGGTCCGCCATTATGTCCGCATCATTAATCATCACGAACTCATCCACGCATAGAACGATAAAAGGAGGCTTCTTATCTGCTGGCAATTTGTTAACGTGTCTTACGCGATGATTCTTCAGTAATTCGCCCCGTTTTATCAGTTCCTTCTTTAAATGCGTAAGAACTGGCGCAAAATCCTTCACTTGATAACTCACACTCTTAACGTGCTGCACACCTTCATAGACGGCCAGCTCGCTTTGCTTAAAGTCCGCAATATAGAAGTTTATTTCATCCTCTGAATATAATTGGATTAGCGTTGTGAGAATGACGTGTAGAATCGAGCTCTTACCGCTTCCAGGCTGCCCGAATATAAGCAAGTTCGGATTATTGGTTGCATCGTATATATGCATCTGCTTATTACTATCCTGACCGCAGACAATCGGCATAAAATAGCCTTCGCGTTTGATGATTTCGAGTAACTGCGGATAGTCATACGGCACTTTTTCCTTCTTTGATTTCGTGACAATCGTCAATTTAAATAGTTTCAATTCGCCTTCAAGAGTCGTATCCTTTCCGAAGTATTGCTTAAATAGAAACTCGCTCTTTTTGATTAGCTTCGGATCGAGTCCGTTTGGAATAGTGAAGGTTATGGTCGTGGCAGAATCGTAGATATTAACTGAGTGGATTTTTGGAAGGATTAAGCGCTCATTGTTGTCGTCAATTTTATGCGTTAAATGAAGTCCGCCATTCTTAAAGGCCTTTACCAGCTTGTGCCGCGTCTTTAATTTCGCCCATATGCTCATCGCAGCCACCTCAATAACGCATTAGTTTCTAAGAAGTAAATACTTGCGACCATTGCAATGACTGGAATCAGTAGTTTTAGCGTTGTTCCTATCCAATAGATGCCGACTTCCTCCGCTAACTTATCGAGCAAGGTAATTGCGATAAAACTACCACCAGCGATTAAAATTCCCGGTCCAAATAACATTCTAATTCCTCCTAATTTTCTGAATTCTAAATTGTCAAATTATCTGAATACTTTCTTGGTTTCCCCCGGACCCCCTTCCCCTCCTTCCCGCTTCGCTCATTCTTAACAGATTTCCTATTTTCGACTATTACTACGTTTCTACTTGTACGAGTGCTATCGACTTAAACAGTTGATAAACTTATAGAATAGAAAACTAAAACTTTTAGAATCCTTTTGCTTTCGTGTTAATAGCCTATGTCGCACGGATTGTACCAGTTTACATGTCCGCGAAAATAATTATTTTCACTCGCAGGTATAATTTGTTTCACCGACGGAAATAACTTGTTCTATCAATATCGCGAAAGGGAGATAGAAATGTTTGGACTATTCGGAGGGAAGCCAAGATCGAGGCTAGGCCGCTGGCTTGATTCGAGAGGGATCTCGCAAGAGTGGCTGGTATCTAAATCGAAGGTGAGCCGGACTACTATTAGTGAATTATGCGCAGACAAACGCGATCCTACCGTCGGCACAATTAAGAAGATAATGAAGGTAATACGCGAGGTTGATCCGAATGCAAGACCGGATGACTTCTTCGACTTATAATTTCACTGTAGAATTTTTCGATTGACTTCGGAAGTACGCATATATAATATAAGTGTTAGATAATAAAAAAGAAAAAGAGACCTTAGCTCCCACACCAAGGTCTCAAAAAATAAACAACACACTATCCCATGAAACTGTCCGTCTTGCCTTCCTGGCTTGGCGGATTGTTTCGTTTTAGAAGCTTACGATCGTTATTCCAACTTAATATTTGGAACAAGACCCCGACACCGGTTAAAACCACCCCGACAACTCCAATAACATCCCAGTTCATCGTTCTCCCTCCCTTCTTTCCTTTTCACTGTAAACTTACTTAAAAAAGTCCGTTTGGTCAAAAGTTTTTTAGGGACAAGCAAATATTTCCCCTGTAAATAAAGTATCACGGCATAACACAAAAAATCAACATGTTGTGTTCATAATAATTTCGACACCACTACATATTGTAAAGGACGCAAAAAACTTTTATTTTGTCAAACTTAAATTTTACAGTAAATCGGAGAAAATAGGAGAAAACTGAGGGTTTTATACGAAAAACTATAATACTTAACAAATTTCATGATTTGAATGATTCTAAAATATAAAAAAGCCCCGACAATTTTACGCCAGGGCTCTTCGTTATTTCCCAGTTTCTTCTCTTTCCTTCACGTATTTATAGAGCGTTGTTTTGCTGACGCCAGTCGCTTTCGTTATCTCCGGCACCGTGTACTTTTTGCTATCGTAAAGGGTCAGCGCATGGTCAATCGCGCTCTGATCGGCTGATGGGCGACCACCATTGCGTCCTCGAGCGCGGGCAGCTTCAAGTCCGGCTTTTGTACGTTCTGATATTAAGTCCGCCTCAAATTGCGCTAGAACGGCCAGCATTCCGAAGAACATGTTGCCGACTGCGGTCGTTGTGTCAATCTGATCGCGGATAGAAACGAAGTTAATACCGTTTTCCTTGAAGGATTCGATTAACTGGAATAGATGCGCCCGATTACGGCCGATCCGGTCCAGTTTATAGACGACAACGGTGTCACCTTCGCGAAGCTTATCAAGTAATCGTTCCAACTGCGGACGGTCCTTCTTTTTGCCGGACTCCTTCTCGATGAACATTTCGTCTACTCCATACTTATTCAACGCATCAAGCTGCAAATCAAGCGACTGATCATCCGTACTTACCCTTGCATATCCGAAAGTATAACCCATTTCAACCGACCCCTTTACCGTGATTTTCCTCTTACGTTAATATTACCGATTAGTAATTGGAAAGTCAATAGATAAACGGACGTTTTTCGAACCCCTCGGATTTAAAAAATTGTGCGCTAATTGTAACCGTCAAACGAACGGGCTGGCCGGCATACCCTTGGGGGGTTTGCGGTCGTTCATCGTTTGGCATTCGTCCGCTAAACGGTCCGACTCGATGCTTCACGAACTTTGATAAACGAACGGATAAACGGACACCCTGGCGCCTATATACTCCCGCAATATCCCCCGAGTATCCCCCGTTCGAATAACGGTCGTTTTGCGGAAGGTATCAGCGAGCTGCATCAGTGACCCACTCCGGTATGCCCGCCCTTCTTACCCCACCGGATCACCCCCGGAACATGACCCCCTGAGTTTTAGAGAGACGTCCGCCCCGGTCGCGTCTTGTTGATGCGGAAGCCACTCCGATACCCCCATAGGTATAAGTTAACCTTACGCCCCATTACCTTCTAAATCGGAATCATTCCGAGTTTCTTCTATTATATACCCCCGGTAGGTATATCCGTAATATCCACGTTAAAACGGTAAATCCACGGCATCAACAATGCGCCATTCTTGCGTTTCTAAATCCTTCACCTGCTCCGTAATATCCTTACCGCCATCAATAAGGACCTTTTCTAATATCGCATGATAGGACATTTCCTTCCGTATCTGCTTCCAAAACGCCAGGGCAACGTGTTCTGGCCGTCTTCCTCTCAGCGGAAAGGAACCCTTCTGCGTGATTCGGCTGTCTACGTTATAGTGAATTTCGATAGTCACTTCGGACATATTACCGCTCCTCTCGCGTTTATTATAGCACGAACAGGCGTTCTGTATGAATATAAAAACGAAGTTTCCGCACTTAACCATACCGAATTTGATACGGTAACATAAATTATAGTGGGAAGAGTATTGTAAGTGGCCAAAATGTTCGGATCCCTAAAAAAGCGTCAGTATTGGCGCTTTTTTAATTTAATCAAAAATTAAATCCGCATATAAACGGTCGAGCAAGCGGTCCAACGTGCCGTGATAATACCCGGCTATATTGCGCAGCTTCTTCCGTTTAGTCGCTACAAACGCAATCTTAAGCGCCTGCAGGCCGGTGTTTAAGAGATCGCTAGTCTCATAGCAATCGCGAATATAAGAAGTTTGCGCCAGGTAGATGCCGTAGAGCTTATTCGTTAGCTTGCGGTCATTAACGAAATTGGCCACGAACTCTTTGAAGCGAACATATACGGAAGTATACGTATTATTTATAATTGTATTTGTTTTAGAAGGAATTTGTTTTACTGGTGTGACATTTTCGCGGACCTCTTGTGTGACATTAGCGGAATCACGTGACGTCACGCGTTGTGCAGATTGGACGACGTCGTCTAATTTGACCGGCTGAATCACAATAGCATTAGACGTCTGCTGCATGTCGCTAGCCCTTTTCATTGCGTATTGACGGATGATTCCAAGCGCCTCTAAACGCTGGCATGCTCGAATAACCGTCCGACGTGACTTGCCGATCAGCTCTGCGAGTTTATTTTTGCATAGGAAGCTTACGCCTTTATACTTAGCGGAATATCGATGGAGGTTGTCGATCAGCGTAAGCTCCGTATTCGATAGTGTTTCCAAATATTTACTTTTATACTCTCGCACCGTTTCGTTCAATTGCTCGATAGTCTCAAACGTCGAAAGGTTCTCGAACGTCTCAGCGCTGGCAATTATCGTTATCTTTTTCATTTGCGTACTCTCCCCGTTTAGAGAGCGCCTATCCCAATAAACAAACATACGTTCGATTAAAAGCGTATAACTAAATAAGCGTTGACCTTTACGCTTTTTTTCGATATTATGTAGTTATCGATTTATCTGTGGGTGTTGGCCGTTGGTAGCGGCTGGCACTCTTTTTTATGTTTAAATACCTTCGAATCCCTGCTCGATTGCTGCCTCTAAATCTCTTCCGTATATCTCTACATAACGCTTTAATATCTCTAAGGACTGATGCCCGGTTAATCGCTGCAAGACGAATAAGTTCGTGCCGGCTTCTACTTTTAATCGGCAAAATGTCCGTCTGAATGCGTGAGGGCTTACCGTTACCTCTTTACCTACTTCCGTTTGCTTCCCATATTGCCGGAGCCTATCTTGAATAGAGCGCGGTCCGATCGGCTGATTTTCGACGGTAATAAATAGCGCATCGGTGTCCAGGACGCCTCTTTCCTCTATGTAGGCTTTAAGGACCGTCTTTAAGCGCTTTGTAAGCGGTATACGACGCGCATATCTGTTCTTAGCACGTTGGACATTAATGGCGCCTTTTCCGTCAAAACTGACGTCCTGAATGCGTAAAGATACTAGTTCGGTCAGTCTCATACCGGTATGAGCGAAGGTCAGCATAATCGCCAGGTCACGCAAGCCAATAAACGTTGAAGTGTTAGGTGCATCAAGTAAGCGTTTGAGCTGGCGCTTGTTAAACGTGGCCCCGACTTCATGTCGTTTACGGAGCTGGTGAATGTCAACATACGGATTGGTCGTTATGTATCCTCTTCTTACGCAAAAATTAAAGTATGTACGACCGGCACGAAGACGAGAATTAATCGTATTGACGGCACGGCCTAATCCTTGCTGATATTCGATGAATTGTTCGATGTGGTGGGCTTCTATTTTGCGAATGTCTGAAAGTGGCGCATCAATTTCGGCAAACCCTCGCCTGATCTGTTTAAGTTCTTTTTCGTAAAACTTAACGGTGTGCGATGATAGTCCTTTTATGCGGCAATGTTTAAGGAATTCCGCAGTTGTGTCGCGGAAACTTGAAAGGGTGCGTGTTACTTTTACGGTTAGTACAGTGGAAACGGATTTACGTCTTTTCATTGCGGTAACCTCCTTTGCAAAACTGCAAGGGACGGCTTTGTACTGCGTGGTATTTTTAATCGGTTTGTACCCGGAAATAAAAAAATGCCCCCACGCTTTAAAAAAGCGCAGAGGCACCGTAAACTTAACGATTAGTGACGCCCTCGGCAGGAATCGAACCCACATCTCAAGAACCGGAATCTTACGTGCTATCCGTTGCACCACGAGGGCAAATATTAGCGACTTACCTATTATATGCGATATCTGCCCTAAATGCAAGGGTAAAATAGGTTTAAATTTAGGAGAGATGGAAATGATGAAGGAAGGAAAGTTGTCGAACAATTTTACAGTCGAAATGTTTGACCTTTATTGACCATCAGTGTATGATAACAGTACATAAGTTTTAAAATTTCGTACTTAGAGGAGGAAGAAAAATGAATTTGATTCCTACAGTTATTGAACAAACAAACAGAGGGGAAAGAGCATATGACATCTATTCTCGTCTATTAAAAGACCGGATCATTATGCTTGGCAGTGCGATCGATGACAATGTGTCAAACTCCATTGTTGCCCAATTATTATTCCTTGAAGCTGAAAATCCTGAAAAGGACATCACTCTTTACATCAACAGCCCTGGCGGAAGTATCACAGCTGGAATGGCCATTTACGATACAATGCAATATATTAAGCCGAATGTATCAACAGTATGTATTGGAATGGCTGCTTCCATGGGAGCATTCTTACTGGCTGCAGGGGAAAAAGGCAAGCGTTTTGCCCTTCCAAATGCAGAAGTCATGATTCACCAGCCACTTGGCGGTGCGCAAGGACAAGCAACTGAAATTGAAATTGCTGCAAAACGGATTCTATTCCTCCGTGATAAATTGAACGGAATCCTAGCAGAACGTACTGGCCAGCCGCTTGAAGTAATTGCCAAGGATACAGACCGCGATAACTTTATGACAGCTGAAAGAGCAAAAGAATACGGGTTAATCGATAACATTATTACCCGCAATTTATTGGATGAGAAAAATAATAAAAAGTAATGTTTAAAGCAACTGGTCTTTGACCGGTTGTTTTTTTTAAAAAGGGTTGGCTTTTCTAAAAGCCAACCCTTTTTTTCTTAATGATGGTGTTCATTTTCGACAAAATCAGTTAAGGTCGTAATGGCATTTTCTTCATCCGTACCATCAGCAATAATATTAATGACCACTCCTGAACCGACAGCAAGACTCATTAACCCCATAATGCTTTTTGCATTGACCTTTTTGCCATCCTTTTCAAGAAAAACATCTGACGAAAAACGGTTAGCCTCCTGTACGAATAGGGCTGCAGGACGGGCCTGAAGACCGGTTTTCAATTTTACCTCCACTTGTCTCTCTAACATTTCTAGTATCCTCCTCAAAAGTATTATCTATTTTTTACAGCTATTTCACCAAGGCGCAGTTTTTCTGCAATCTCATCAATTTTTCTTAAACGATGATTGATTCCTGACTTGCTGATTGCTCCTCCGGAAACCATTTCACCAAGCTCTTTAAGCGTAACATCTGTATAGTTGATACGGAGCTCCGCAATTTCCCTAAGCTTTTCCGGTAAAATATGAAGTCCAACTGTTTGATCAATATAACGTATATTCTCTACCTGGCGGATGGATGCACCAATCGTTTTATTTAAGTTCGCTGTTTCACAATTGACAAGACGATTAACTGAATTCCTCATATCCCTAACAATTCGGACATCTTCAAAACGTAAAAGGGCATTATGAGCACCGATGATATTTAAAAACTCGGTAATTTTCTCTGCTTCCTTTAGGTAAGTAATAAAACCTTTTTTCCGCTCAAGCGTTTTACTGTTTAATCCAAATGTATTCATTAATTCACATAAAGAATCGTTGTGTTCCTTATAAAGCGAAAAAATTTCCAAATGATAGGAAGACGTCTCCGGATTGTTCACGGATCCCCCTGCAAGAAATGCACCGCGCAAATAAGAACGCTTACAGCATTTCTTTTTGATTAAATCGTTTGAAATGTCATGAATAAAGGTGAAACCCACACCTAAGATTTTCGTATCCTCTAGAATTTCCTTTGCTTGATCCGCTAACCGGACAATATAAACATTATTTTTCTTCAAACGCATTTTTTTTCGAACGAGCAACTCGACTTGAACATCATAGCTCTTTTTTAACAATGTGTAAATTCTTCTTGCAATTGCCGCGTTTTCCGTTTGAATATCGACAACTAACTTCCGGTTTGAAAAGGAAAGGGAACCGTTCATTCGAATTAAAGCAGAAAGCTCTGCCTGAATGCAGCACGTTTTCACTTCCAAGTTGGTTAATTCCTTTTTTGTTTCTGAAGCGAAAGACATCCCTTCACCCCCCTCAAATTTCTTGCCTGCTATTATTTACGATGATAACGCTTTTTAGTTTCATCTATAAGCAAATTGTATAAGATGTTTGCTACTTTTTTCGGGTCATGCCTTAATGCCCCGTTTTCCTGAACCGCAATATCAGCATGAACCACTTCTAAACCGAGCTCGTAAAGACGCGGAAAATCATAAAGAACAGGGTCCGCTAATTCTTCATTATAACGGAGCTGTACCTCCGGTGGAATTTCTTCATTATTGACCAGAACTGTATTAATAAAGGCACATTTCATGTGATTGTAAATCGCTTTTACATGATCACTAGCTGTAAAGCCATGCGTTTCCCCTGCCTGCGTCATCAAATTACAGATATACACTTTTTTTGCATGTGCCTTGCATATTTCGTCGCCAAGCTTTGGAACTAGAAGGTTCGGCAAAATGCTTGTAAAAAGGCTTCCTGGGCCAATGATAATTAGGTCAGCCTGGCGTATCGCCTGAATGGATTCAGGTAATGGACGAATATCATCTGGTGTCAAAAAAACCCTTTTTATTTTTTTACCGGAATACGGGATCTTCGATTCACCCGAAACGACAGCCCCATCTTCCATTTCAGCATGCAGTACTACACTCTGATTGGCAGCGGGTAATACCTTGCCGCGAACATTTAAAACCTTACTCATTTCTTGAATAGCATGCACAAAGTTGCCGGTAATCGATGTCATAGCAGCAAGGATGAGGTTCCCAAGTGAGTGTCCTGACAACTCATTTGAGGTTTTAAAACGATGCTGAAACATTTCCTCGACAAGCGGCTCTACATCCGACATGGCCGCTAATACATTACGAATATCTCCGGGCGGGGGAATATGCAAATCGTCCCGCAATCTCCCTGAACTTCCGCCGTCATCCGCAACGGTAACAATCGCAGTGATATCAACAGGATATTGCTTTAATCCTCGCAACAAAACAGGCAATCCAGTTCCTCCACCAATGATGACGATTCTTGGCTGTCCGAAATTGCTCATGTAGTTTTTTCCTTTCTCCTTTCAATGTCACGGTGCGAAATACAAGTCTTGTAATCCTTCTCGAAAAACTTCCCAATATATTCCGCAAGTGCTACTGAGCGGTGCTGCCCGCCCGTACAACCAATCGCAATAATCAATTGTGCCTTTCCCTCCCGCTTATAATGAGGAAGCATAAAGGAAAGCAAGTCCGTAACCTTTTCTAAAAACTTTTGGGTTTCGCTCCATTTTAAAACATAACTGGAGACTTCCTCATCCATTCCTGTTTTAGGGCGCATATGGTCAATATAATGTGGGTTTGGCAGGAAACGCACATCAAATACAAGGTCAGCATCAATTGGAAGCCCATGCTTAAATCCAAATGACATGACATTAACAGTAAAGATATGTTCTTTATTCGCAGTAAATTCCGTTAAAATCTTTTCCCGCAATTCGCGCGGTTTCATCTCTGAAGTATTATAAATTAATTGGGCCCGGCCTTTTAATTCCTCTAATAGCTCTCTTTCTAGCTTAATTCCTTCTAACGGAAGCCCTTCATGGGCAAGCGGGTGTGACCGTCTTGTTTCTTTATACCTGCGCACTAAAGTGGAATCATCTGAATCTAAGAATAAAATTCTTGGTGTAACCCATGAGGTTTCGGCTAGGTCATCAAGAGCTTTAAAAAGATGATCAAAAAACTCTCTCCCACGCAAATCCATGACTAAGGCCACTTTATTCATTTTATTCCCTGATTCCTTCATTAGTTCAAGAAACTTTGGTAATAATGTTGGGGGTAAATTATCCACACAGAAGAACCCTAAATCTTCAAAGCTTTGAATGGCAACTGTTTTTCCTGCTCCAGACATTCCTGTAATGATGACCATTTGAGTATCGCCCGTAGACCCGGTACTCATTTTCAATTCCCCCTATAAATTAGCTTGGATCTAATCGATAACTGATTAGTTCAAAATCTT
Source organism: Neobacillus sp. GCM10027624 (assembly GCF_042675345.1). Classification (NCBI taxonomy): domain Bacteria; kingdom Bacillati; phylum Bacillota; class Bacilli; order Caryophanales; family Bacillaceae; genus Neobacillus; species Neobacillus sp. GCM10027624. The sequence goes on along the minus strand of NZ_JBHTHD010000010.1, from coordinate 288,538 downwards.
TTGTATACGTGAAAGTGCCGTAAATGATTCCTTTTCCGTGAATCATATAATCGATAATATGATAATCACCCGCTGCCATTGGCAGATTTTTAATCTGATCCAATGTATGCCATTGAAGAATTCCTTCTTCTGACTCCTCGACATCCATTCCATCTGAGTCATTAGCCAAAAATGAAAACATCATCCATTCAGATTCCACACAATCATTTTCTCTGATAATCATCGTAAAAACGCCTTTTAATTGTGGGTTTTTCAAATATATTCCCGTTTCTTCGCGGTATTCACGAATACAGGAATCTCTGACAGACTCACCCGGCTCCATTTTGCCGCCCGGAGCCACCCACCAGCCACGCCGTGGCTTTTGCAGCAACAAGATTTGATTATCCCTTATTAAAACACAATTGGTGACTCGCTGCACTTTTCTCACCTTCTTTCACAAACGTAAGCGCCTAACCCCACGCACTAAAAACTAGCCTCTATCGATTAATTTTTCTTCAAAAGAATTTCCGTGATAATGATTCATTTCATTATACTATTTTTAATATCCAGTCACAATGAATACAAATTTGATAATTAACTAAAAATTTCCTACTATATTTAAATCCTCTGGAAAAGCAAAAAAATAGCACAGGCTTTGGCCTGTGCGCAAAAAGGTATATTTTTAAAGGGGGTCAATTACTATCTCTATCATACCCCATCAATATTTCACTACTGTTACAAAAGAATTAAAACAGAGTTACTTTTTTCCATTATTTTCATTGTCTTTGTTTTAATTCTTCTTTTAGCTCCTCGACATAATGCTGGGCAGCTTGTGCGGCAATACTGCCGTCGCCTGTAGCGGTTACGATTTGGCGCAATGTTTTTTCGCGAATATCACCAGCAGCGAAAATTCCAGGAACCTTTGTTTCCATTTGTTCATTTGTTTCAATATAGCCATTTTCATTAGTAATCCCAAGGTTTGTAAATGGTTTCGATAACGGCAGCATTCCGACATAAATAAATACACCATCCGCCTTATATTCCTGCTCCTCACCATTTACCGTAGAAACCAATGTAACACTGCCAACCTTGCCATCCTTTTCATTAATCGATTTGATGGTATGATTCCAAATGAAGTCCACTTTCTCATTGGCAAACGCTCGGTCTTGAAGAATTTTTTGAGCGCGAAGCTGATCACGGCGATGAACAATCGTTACCTTTGATGCAAATCTTGTTAAATATACACCTTCTTCAACGGCAGAGTCTCCGCCTCCGATTACAACAAGTTCTTTGTTTTTAAAGAAAGCACCATCACAAACTGCACAATAAGAAACACCGCGTCCGCCAAGTTCCTTTTCGCCAGGTGCGCCAACCTTTTTATACTCAGCACCAGTCGTAATGATGACCGAATAGGCTTTATATTGTTTTGAACCAGCATTCACTACTTTATATTCACCATGGTCCACAATTTCTTTAATATCACCGTAGGCATATTCTGCACCAAACTTTTTAGCATGCTCAAACATTTTGGTGGATAAATCCGGGCCTAAAATACTTTCAAAGCCTGGGTAATTTTCAACATCTTCAGTATTGGCCATCTGCCCGCCTGGCATTCCGCGCTCAATCATAAGTGTTGAAAGGTTTGCACGTGAAGTATATACTGCAGCGGTCATACCAGCTGGGCCGGCACCCGCAATAATAACATCATAAATTTTCTCTTCGGACACTTTTTTCACTCCCTATAAAAAATACGATTAGGTTATATCATTCCCTTTCCCTAATCGTATAAAACAAATAGATTATAGTCCAAAAATATGCTTGTTAAAAGAGCGAAAATACCTTATTTCAGTTTAAAAAGTTGTTCACAAACTTTACATATTTTCCGACAGTTGCTACCGAAAGACCATACCGTTCTGCAATTTCCTCACGCGTTACTTTTTCGCTGCGAAGCTTGTTCCAAACATATTCAATTGCTCCGGCCCAGGCCTGCTTATTTTTTAATTTGACATTCGACTTCGAGATTTCCACAAATGTCGAAAACCAGATTAAATATAAACCCGATTCAATTGGACCAATTGGTTGATGATTTTGGTATAATAGCTCGGCAATTTCATGGGCATCAGCCGAAATCGATGGGGTACCGGATTTGATAAACGACATGTATTCCTGTTCCATCGGCGTCAGCTTTTGGTTATCCAAAAATCGTTTGGATGAAAAAATATCTTCCGCCTTATCAGATAAAGCTGTAAGAAAGAGAGCAAATAATCGTTCCTCAATATAATCGCTGTCTAATTTTTGAAAAATAGAACTTGGATGGTCCTCAAATCCGCCCCCCTGCACTTTGTCAGAATTCCATGGCTCAAAGCCTTCTTTTTCTGGATTGATTTCCAGAACTTTTTTCCAAATATTTTTGGCAAAAGGTTTATTACCAATGTGATAGGCAGCACATGAGAGCCAATAGTAGAATGGACCGTCTCCATCAAAACCATTTTTATATAGCTTTTTAAGCCAAAAGTAGGCAGGTTCATATTCCCCTACCAAGGCAAACGTTGCTCCTAATTTAAACTGTTGTTCAACAAGAAGCGGTTTAATCTTTTTCAACGATTCCATCAATCTTTCAGCACTCTTAAATTGCCCTTGATAATGGGCAAATACAAGCCGGTTGCAAAGGGCATGAAGATTTCCTGGATTTCTCACCAAAACATCCTCTAAAATCGATTCTGCTTTTTCCGTTTTCCCTAAATAAAAATAGGCAAGGGCTAAATTATTATAGGCTGACCAATACTCTGGGTATTCTTCGACAACGTCTTTTAATAATTCAATTGCCTTTGGAAAATATCCTGACTCTAATAAATCTCTGGCTTGTTCTTGTTTTACAATTAGATCATCCTGCTGATATAGCTCATCTTCAAGATCCTCTTCTTCAAAGAGAAGTAACTCTAGCAGGTCTTCTGTATCTTCAATAAATTCACCGTCGGGCTCAAGCTCTATATAAAGTTTTGCATGGTGATAAGCATCTTTAAACAATCCCATGTGGGCATAATTATTAGCTAGAAAATAATGGCATTCTACCATTTGTTCATCAAGTTCTTCAAGGATCTGATGCAAAAGTCGATTTGAATTTTCAAATTCACCTAGTTCTGTCGATACAATCGCCAGCTGGCAAATAATAATCGGCTCACCTGGTTCAAGCTGCATGGCACGCCCCAGATATTTTTTTGCTTTGATAAAGTCACGTCGATAGTAGGCCTTTAATCCCTTCTTGAAGTAATATTCCCCTGTTGGGACAAATGAGAGAATCTTTCCCTTTTGAATTCTTGCTTTCGAGTCTTTTCCCATAAAGTCCTCCATCTTTCAGTAAACATACATAACTAATGTAGTATAACATAATAGGGGCTTGTACGAGAAGAGCCTGGAAAGCAAAGACAGGAGAGAATCGACAAAACTCGGGCGGTGACAGGCACCGCCCGAATTTTGTCGAAAAGAAAAAACCAGTCAACTTATGACCGGTCTTTGTGTCTTTCTTCTAAGGTTTTTAATACTTCTTTAAAAGGAAGTTCTTGTTCGACCAATAAAACTTGAAGGTGGTAGAGTAGGTCTGATGCTTCCCACTTTAGTTCTTCGTGGCTGCGATTTTTTGCTGCAATGATCACTTCCGCTGCTTCTTCTCCTACTTTTTTCAAAATCTTATCGACGCCTTTTTCAAAAAGGTAGGTCGTATACGCCCCTTCCGGACGTTCCCGCTGCCGGTCTAAAATCACTTTCTCAAGTGTTTGGAGAATTTGATAATCGCCCAAACTTGATACGCCTTCATATACTCTTTCGGAAAAACAACTAACCGCACCAGTATGGCAGGCTGGACCTTTTGGATAAACAAGTACTAGAAGCGCATCTTGATCACAATCATAGTTAATACTCACTACAGACTGTGTATTTCCGCTTGTTTCCCCCTTATGCCAAAGCTCTTGGCGCGAGCGACTGTAAAACCATGTTTCTCCTGTTTCCAATGTTTTTTTGAGCGATTCTTCATTCATATAAGCAAGAGTTAATACTTCTTTTGTACCCGCATCTTGGATAATTGCGGGTACAAGTCCCTTTTCATCAAAAATCACCTTCATCTTACTGTCACTCCCTTTTCCCTTAAGTAGCCCTTCACTTCATGTACCGACGTTTCTTTATAGTGAAAAATCGAAGCAGCAAGTGCCGCATCCGCTTTTGCTGTTAAAAATGCATCTTCAAAATGGGCTGCATTTCCAGCTCCGCCTGAAGCAATAACCGGGATCGATACAGCATCGCTCACAGCTTTTGTCAGTTCAAGGTCAAAGCCATTTTTCTCGCCATCGCTGTCCATACTCGTTAATAAGATTTCTCCAGCACCAAGGGCAGCGGCTTCTTGTGCCCATTCTACTACTTTTTTATCTGTTGGTGTGCGGCCGCCATGGGTATAAACACGCCACGTCCCGATCTCTTCATCAAATTTTGCATCAATGGCAACAACGATACACTGAGATCCGAAAAAATTAGCGCCTTCTTCAATCAGCTTCGGATTTAAAACGGCAGCTGTATTTAATGATACCTTGTCTGCGCCGGCCCGAAGAATTCGTTTCATATCCTCTAAAGCATTGATTCCCCCACCAACCGTAAAGGGGATCGCAAGCTCGGAGGCAACTGCTTTTACAACTTCAACCATCGTTTTTCTTCCTTCAACTGATGCGGAAATATCAAGAAATACAAGTTCATCAGCACCTTGTTCGTCATAAAATCTCGCTAGTTCCACAGGATCACCGGCATCGCGAAGCTCGACGAACTGGATTCCTTTTACAACCCGGCCTTCTTTTACGTCCAAACAAGGAATTATTCGTTTTGTTAAGGCCATACTCTCACCTCGTCAAGTGCTTCCTTTAAAGTAAACCGTTTTTCATAGAGGGCCTTTCCAACAATCGCACCGCTTACGCCCTGATAGGAAACCGATTTTAAGGCACTGAGATCAGCTAAACTGCTCACGCCTCCGGAAGCAATCACATTTTTGCCCGTCACTTTTGCCAGTTCGCAAACCGCGGCAATATTTGGTCCGGCAAGCGTTCCATCCGTGGCGATATCTGTAAAAATGAACGTCTCGGCACCGGCTTCAGCAAACCGCTTGCCTAAATCAACTGCCTTTACCTTTGATGTATCTAGCCAGCCATGTGTTGCCACAAAGCCATCCTTTGCATCTATGCCGATTACAATTTGCTCTCGGTATTTTTTTATCATTTCAATTGCAAAATCAGGATTAGAAACGGCAATGCTTCCAATAATCACCCGATTTACCCCATTTTCTAAGTAGTGGGCGATATCTTCTTCAGAGCGAATGCCGCCGCCAATTTGAATATTCACCGACAATTGCTTTGCTGCCTCAATAACAAATCCGTCATTAACGCGTTTTCCATCCTTTGCCCCATCAAGGTCTACCATGTGAATCCATTCTGCCCCATCTGCCGCAAATTGTTGTGCCATCGCAAAAGGGGAGTCCCCATAAATCGTTTCTTTTTCGTAATCTCCCTGAAGAAGGCGTACGCATTTTCCGCCCCGCATATCAATCGCAGGATAAATTGTGATACTCATCGCACAGCCTCCTTTTTATCAACCAATTGTAAAAAATTATTTAAAAGTGCCATTCCAAGCTTACTGCTTTTTTCCGGATGAAACTGCATTCCAAAGATATTATCCCTGCCAACAACCGCAGATACTTCCTCATGGTAGTTTGCCTTCGCCAATAATACATCCGAGTCAGCTGCGTCCACATAATAGGAATGGACAAAATAAACATAATCCTCTTCAAGATTTTTTAAAAGAGGCGAAGCTTTTACAAATTCAAGGCGGTTCCAGCCCATATGGGGAACTTTGTAAGTTTCATTTTCTGCTGTTTTCCCCGGGAACCTGCGTACTTTCCCAGGTAAAAGAGCTAAGCCTTTCGTTGGCCCATTTTCTTCACTTTCTTCAAAAAGAAGCTGCATGCCAAGGCAGATGCCAAGAAGCGGTTTTCCTGTTGCGGCAAATTCTTTAATCGTTTCCACTGGCAAGAGCTCCATTGCGTCTCGGAACGCACCGACGCCCGGAAGAATTAACGCATCTGCTGCGAGCAATTCACTTTTTTGGGCGGAAATAAAATAATCTGCGCCTAAACGCTCAAGTGCCTTACTGACGCTAAAAAGATTGCCCATTCCGTAGTCGACAATGCCAATCATTAAGTACACTCCCTTCGATGTTTGTTGCATTTGATGATTCGCGGATAACAGCGTAGGTCCGCGGATAAAAACAAACTTAATGTAATTTTATACTCTTTATAACATCCCTTTTGTCGATGGAACCCCTTTGATACGTGGGTCAACCGTCGTCGCTTCATCAAGCGCCCTGCCCAATGCTTTAAAAACAGCTTCGATCATATGGTGTGTATTTTTTCCGTAATGTACAATGACATGAAGGTTCATTCGCGCCTCAAGTGCCAGCTTCCATAAAAACTCATGGACGAGTTCGGTATCGAAAGTCCCTACCTTTTGACCTGGGAACTCCGCACGCATTTCAAGATGCGGGCGATTGCTGAGATCAACGACTACTTGAGCTAGTGCTTCGTCCATTGGGACAAATGCATTTCCATAGCGCTTGATTCCCCGCTTATCACCAAGTGCTTCCCGAAGTGCCTGTCCGAGACATATTCCGATGTCTTCTGTGGTATGGTGATCATCAACTTCGATATCGCCCTTTGCATCCACCATAAGATTAAATTGCCCATGTTTTGTAAATAGGTCAAGCATATGTGTAAGGAATGGCACCCCTGTTTCAAGTTCTGAATGCCCTTCACCATCGATTGCTAAAGAAAGTTTAATTTGTGTTTCATTTGTTTTCCGTTCAATTCCTGCCACTCTTTCCATGAAGGGGCCTCCCACGTTGTTTTTTATTCTAAATTTATTCGAGAATCCACTGCTTATTTGCGAATCCAAGACTTATATTTGCAGATTGCCTGGGTTTATTTGCGAATAGCAAAAAATTGTCCCAAAGTTAGTTTTTCAGTCTTATTTCCACTGCCCTTGCATGTGCTTCTAGCCCTTCCATACGGGCAAACGCTGCAATTTTTGCACCGTTATCCCTTAAAGCTTTTTCACTGTAAACAATGACACTGGATTTCTTTTGAAAATCATCCACATTTAACGGGCTGGAAAACCGTGCTGTTCCATTTGTCGGTAATACATGATTCGGACCGGCAAAATAATCGCCCACCGGCTCTGAACTGTATCGTCCAATAAAAATCGCCCCTGCGTGACGGATTTTTCCAAGTAGCTCCATTGCATTTTCCGTGATAATTTCTAAATGTTCAGGTGCTAGGACATTGATTGTCTCCACTGCCTGATCTAGATTTGCCGCCACATAAATGACACCATAATCTGCAATGGAACGCGCAGCAATTTCTTTTCGCGGCAGCAAATCCAGCTGCTTTTCAACCTCCAAAGAAACCTCGTCTGCCAATCGTTGTGATGGTGTAACCAAAACACTGCAGGCACGTGGATCATGCTCTGCCTGTGATAATAAATCTGCTGCAATCTCTTCGGCCCTAGCTGTTTCATCCGCAAGAACTGCAATCTCACTAGGTCCGGCTATCATGTCGATATCGACATCACCAAAAACTTCACGTTTTGCCAGAGCAACAAATATATTCCCTGGTCCGGTAATTTTATCAACAGCCACAATTGAGGCTGTTCCATAGGCAAGTGCAGCAATCGCTTGTGCCCCGCCGACCTTATAGATTTCCTTCACGCCTGCTTCATTTGCGGCAACTAAAACGGCTGCAGGCAGCTTCCCTTCCTTGTCGGGCGGCGATACCATAACAATCCGTTTAACCCCTGCGACTTTAGCCGGAATCACATTCATCAGCACCGAAGAAGGGTATGCGGCGGTTCCACCCGGTACATAGACGCCCACGGAATCAAGCGGTGTGATTTTTTGTCCTAAGATTGTTCCATTTTCTTCTGTTGTCATCCAGGAAGGACGCAGCTGTTTTTCATGGAAGGAGCGGATGTTTTCCGCTGCTTCCCGAACAATTGCAACAAAATCCTCATCCACCGACTTGTAGGCTTCCGCGATTTCCTCTTCCGTTACGGAAAAAGAAGCTAATTGTACACGGTCAAATTTTTCTGTAAACTCCCGTAACGCTTCATCGCCGCGGGTGCGGATATCGGAGAGAATATTTTTTACAATCGACAGCTGTTCCGACGTACCGGTCTCAATCGAACGTTTAATGGAAACCAAATCATCCACTTTTTGAATTTTCATTATAAATCCACCTCCGCTGAAACCACTTCTTTTAGCCTTGATACGAGTTCATTTATTTTTACATCCTTAATTCGATAACTAACAGGATTGACGATGACCCGTGAAGTGACATCGACAATTCGTTCATATTCCACAAGACCGTTTTCTTTTAATGTCCGGCCGGAAGAAACGATATCTACAATCCGATCGGATAAACCAATAATCGGGGCAAGTTCAATCGATCCATTTAAACGGATAATTTCCACTTGCTCGCCCTGCTCGCGGAAAAAGGCGGCGGCTACTTTTGGATATTTTGTAGCCACTTTTGGGGCTACATCGTTCATTTTCGTGTTTGGGAGACCAGCTACTGCCAAATAACAGCTGCTGATTTTTAAATCAAGTAGTTCATAAACATCCCGATCTTCTTCAAGCATAACATCCTTCCCAGCAATACCAACATCGGCAACCCCATGTTCCACATAGGTAGGGACATCCATTGGTTTTGCTAAAATAAATCGCAGGCCCTCTTCCTCAATATCGATTATCAGTTTGCGGGAATCGTCAAATTCCGGTGGCAGCTTATAACCTGCTTTCCTAAGTAAAACAACCGCCTCTTCAAAAATCCGTCCTTTTGGCATTGCAATCGTTAGTAAATCACTCATCTGCAGGCTCCTTTCCTGCTTTTCCGATTAAATAAATGGTATTAGAAAATTTCTTTGAAAAAGCATCAAGATTTTTAACGCCAGAAATATCCTGGAGCACGACACGCTCTCCCTGCCCCTGCATTTTTTGGGCTAACTTAATGCCCTCCTTCCGCCGTTCCTGACTGAAGAAAATGCATTGTAGTTCATTTGGGGTTTCAAATTCACCCATTGCTTCCAATATCCGGTCGAGTTGAAGTGCAAAACCAGTCGCACTTGCTTTTTTACCAAACTTCTCAATTAAACTATATCGTCCGCCATTTCCTATTGGAAAACCAACATTACCTGCATAGGCTTCAAAGAAAATCCCGGAATAATAACTCATATGGCTGACAAGGGTCAAATCAAACCTTACTTGATCCTGTACACCGTAGTCACGGAGGACCTCCCATAATTCTTTGAGCTGAAGGATGGCTTTCTTCCCTTGTTCGTTTTCGATTAAATCGAGCGCCATGCCTATTACTTCTTCCCCGCCGCGTAATTCGAGGAATTGCAGAAGCCTTTGTTTATCAATTGAGGACAACGAAAGCGAAGAAATATGCTCGCGATACCCTACATAATTTTTTTCAAATAAAAATTTCCTTAATGAATCTGCCCGTTCCTCTGTACCTAATATTTGTAAAAATAATTCCTCGGTAAAGGACGCATGGCCAATCGATACTTGAAACTTCTCCAAACCGGATTGTTTTAAAGAGGAGGCCAGAAGAGAAATCACTTCACCGTCACACGAGATGGTCTCATCATTGATAAACTCGACGCCAATTTGTTCAAATTCAGCTGGCCGTCCTCCTTCGCGCCGTTGAGCTCGATAAACATTGGCAGTATAGGCTAACCTTAATGGCAGGTCATCCTGCAATAGCTTCGAGGCAGCGACACGCGCAATCGGTGCGGTCATCTCTGGCCTTAATACAAGCGTATGCCCTTCTTTATCCAGTAATTTAAAAAGCTGACGATCGGGAATGGCGGATGCCGCTCCAACCGTTTCATAGTATTCAAGAGTTGGGGTCTCCATAAATTGATAGCCCCAATACTTAATTGTCTCAGCTAACAAAGATTGAACATGATGTTTCTTTTCAAATAACTCCGGGAGAGTATCTCTCATGCCCAAAGGCTTTTCAAACATAAACAAACGGCTCATTACTATCATCCTTTTTATGGTAATCCTTTAGTCTGCTAATATGGTAGTAAAGTAAAGTAAAGTTATTAGTAGTTTACCCCTAGCTTAGCGGTTCGTCAACGAAAAAATCTTATGAATAGTCTGTACTATAGAAAAGAGCCTAGTCTAAAAACCGGGCTCTATCTTAAAACTTATTTATTTTTGATAAATTGGGTCATCTGCCCATCTTTTTTCAAGTTCTTCCTTTGTGTAGATGACGCGCATGGGGTTTCCGCCAACAAAGCTTCCAGGAGGTACATTTTTATGTACAAGGGTTCCGGCTGAAACGATAGCCCCGTCTCCAATTGTGACGCCAGGGAGAATCGTCGAATTCGCGCCAATCATGACTTCACTGCCAATGTCGACTGGGCCAAGCCGATACTCTTTGATTAAATATTCATGGGCCAGGATGGTGGTATTGTAACCAATCACCGTATTGCGGCCGACGCTGATCTTTTCCGGGAACATAACATCAAGCATCACCATTAAGGCAAAGGATGTTTGCTCCCCCACCTTTACCCGAAGAAAGGTACGGTACAGCCAATTTTTCATTCCGAGAAACGGCGTATAACGGGCCAGCTGAATGACAATAAAATTTTTGACCACCTTCCAAAATGGCACGGTCTTATAAACATGCCATAGGGAATTCGCCCCTTCAACCGGATAGCGGGTTGTATTTCTCATCCTTCTCACTCTCCGAGAATGGTTAATAAGTCTGCCATGTTCTCTAACATGTAATCTGGTTCATATTTAGCAAGATAGTCTCGGCCTTTAATGGTCCAAGCAACTCCTGCTGTTTTTGTTCCGGCATTTTTCCCAGCCAAAATATCATGGAAATTATCTCCGACCATGATGGTTTCCTCAGGTTGGGAATTTAATTGCTCCAACGCTTTAAGAATCGGTTCCGGATCTGGTTTCACTTTTGTCACATGATCCATCGCAACTACAACATCAAAATATTGCTCCAGCTTCATTAAGCGAAGACCCTTTAAACTCGTATCATGACGCTTGGTTGTGACAACTCCAAGCTTATAGCCTTTTTCCTTCAAAGTACCGATGGTTTCCAGCACATTAGGAAATTCCTTCACAAGCAAATCATGGTTGGCAAGATTATAGGTCCGATATTCCAAAATCATTTCCTCAACCCGGTCTGGGTCAACGGTTGAAAATGCCTCATGAAGGGTAGGACCCATGAATGGAAGGACGTCTTCTCGTTTATATTTGTTTGGATAATATTTTTCAAGTGTGTGTAAATAAGTCGCAATGATTAATTCATTCGTATCGATTAATGTCCCATCTAAATCAAATAGAAGGGTGGTAATGTTGCTCATCATGGTTGCTTCTTACACCGCCTTATGAAATGGATTGATCTAAATAACGCTCTTCTGACAGATGCTTTTTTCGTCGAATCAGCAGGATTGCCACCGCACCAATGACCAGGACAATGGAAATCATTTGCGCCATTCTGAGGGTACTCGTCAGCATAAGACTGTCAGTCCTCATTCCCTCAACGAAGAAACGACCGACGGAATACCAGATAACATAGGAAAGGAATAACTCCCCACGGCGCAGATTAACACGGCGAAGCAGCATTAATAAGATAAAGCCAATAAAGTCCCAGACAGATTCATATAAAAATGTCGGATGATAATAAGTTCCATTAATATACATTTGATTGATAATGAAGTTTGGTAAATGTAAATTTTCTAGGAAGCTTCTTGTGACTTCCCCACCATGAGCTTCCTGGTTCATAAAATTCCCCCATCGGCCGATGGCTTGACCAAGGATGAGGCTTGGAGCAGCAATGTCGGTAATTTTCCAGAAGGAAATTCCCCGCTTTTTCGCAAAAACATAGGTGGTAATCACAGAACCGATGAGGGCTCCATGGATGGCAATCCCGCCATTCCATATGGCTGGAATCTCAGTTGGATGCTGGGCATAATACTTCCATTCAAAAATCACATAATAAATCCGCGCTGAAATAATCGCAATCGGGATCGCCCAGAGCATTAAGTCTGCAAAGGTATCCTTTGGCAGGCCGCGGCGATTCCCCTCCCTGATGGCAAGGAACAATGCAAGCGCTAACCCTGAACCAATAATAATTCCATACCAATGCACTTGAATAGGTCCAAGTGTAAAGGCAATGGGATTAAGCGGCTGAATATTTTCTTTCATGTTCTAGTCTCCTTATTTCCCTTAAATGTCTTCATGTTCCCCTTCTTCAATGACCTCGGAGAGACGCTCAGTAAATTGCTGGGCGGCATTTACACCCATCCGTTTAAGCCGGAAGTTCATCGCAGCAACTTCAATTATTACGGCAATGTTTCGTCCGGGGCGAACAGGAATAGTCAGTTTGGTGACATCCGTATCAATAATTTTCATTTTTTCTTCATCTAAACCTAGGCGGTCATACTGTTTTTGAGAATCCCAATTTTCGAGACTAATGACGAGTGAAATCTTTTTGTTACTGCGGACAGCTCCCGCACCAAATAACGTCATAACATTGATGATTCCGAGCCCGCGGATTTCTAATAAATGCTCGATTAATTCTGGAGAAGTTCCAACAAGGGTATCTTGATCCTCTTGGCGGATTTCAACACAATCATCTGCCACTAAGCGGTGTCCGCGTTTCACCAATTCCAAAGCAGTTTCACTTTTACCAACGCCACTTTTACCAGTAATTAACACCCCGACGCCGTAAATATCGACTAATACACCGTGAACAGCGGTCGTTGGTGCAAGTTTACTTTCTAAAAAATTGGTTAACCGGCTGGAGAAACGAGTTGTTTTCATACCACTGCGGAGGACAGGAACAGATTCGCGTTCGGAGGCTTCAATCAGTTCTTGAGGAACCTCTAATCCACGTGTGACAATGATTGCCGGAGTAATATCGGTGCATAGCTGTTCCATTCGGGACATGCGTTCACTTGGTGTGAGTTCCTCAAAAAAGGAAAGCTCTGTTTTTCCTAACAGTTGGATTCGCTCTGCAGGATAAAACTCAAAGTATCCAGCCATTTCAATTCCAGGGCGGGAAATATCACTTGTGGTAATCGGGCGATTAATTCCTTCTTCACCACTCATAAGTTCTAGATGAAATTTTTCTAAAATTTCCTTCGTGCGTACCTTTACCAAGTAGGTTCCTCCTTTTTTAGAAAAGCGCAAACTTCTAATGATGTTGATGATTTGGTTATAAGTGCTGATGCTAGCGGTATTAATTAAAATAAGTTTCCTCTTATTTTAGCATTTTTTAAACAAGAACCAAATAATTTAGACAACTTCTCTGAAATGACGCCATAGAAGAAAAAAAACTAATAGATGCAACTCTATTAAATATCCCATGACCTTGTCCATTTACAAGCAAAAAAATAGCGCAGAGTCGCCTCCCGCGCTATTTTTTCATTTGGGTGTTAAAAAACAATGTTGATTTTTGAACAACGTTGATTGGAGCGGAAGGCACGAAGACTCCTGTGGGAGTACAGAACAGGGGAGACCCCGCATGAGCGAAGCGACGAGGAAGCTCCCCGGACCGCCCACGAACCGCTTGTGCCTGGAGCGGAAATCAACACCTAAGTTTAACAGCCTTTTTCATTTTAATGTTTTTTAGAAGGTTCCAGAATGGTTTTTTGAATAATCAGGTTAACAATTGCCATGATAACGGCAGCAAACAAAGCCATTCCAAAGCCGGATATCTCAAAAGCCGGTCCCATAATGGCATCGGTAATCTCAAGAGTAAGCGCATTAATCACAAACAAAAATAAACCAAGTGTTAAAATGGTTGCCGGCAGGGTTAACAGGATTAACAGTGGGCGTACCAAAATATTTAGTATGGAGAGCAGAAAACTTGCTTGAAGGGCAGCTGTAAAACCTGCCAGTTGGATACTTTCGCGAAAATATCCGGCAAGCGCCATAAATAAAATAGCATTAATTAGGACTCCTATCAGCCATCTCATCTTCTTGCATCCTGCTCATTTGGTAATAATGTTTCTTTCATGTAAACTCCCACCTATTTAAATGGAATAACTCCGTCTGATTTATGAATGGTAATAGAACCCGTTTTTGTGTCGGCAAATACCTTTAACTGTCGGTCAGGATGATTAATCGATTCGAAACGCAGTAATTTTTGTATCATCTCGCTTTTTTCCTCGAGAATTTGGACCCCCTCAAGCTTCATATTAAAGCCGCCGAGATTGGTCTTTAATTCCCCATTAACTGGAACACCCTCCGGAACATATAGATCAATACTGCCTGTGGTTGCCTTTGCTGAGATTAACTCACAGCGACTGCCATTCAGGCTGTAAGTTACATTGCCATTGAATGTTTGCGTTGCCATCTTTCTAAAATTCCCATCCAGCTTAATTGCTCCATTAATGGTCTCAGCCTCAATATCATCAATAATACTATTTTGAAGCTTTATATGACCATTGGCTGTTTCGATTTCCGCCCGCTTTCCAGTTACCTTTGCTAAGTCAATTTTACCATTAGCGGTTTTGACGCGAAAATCTGTTACATTCAATTCTTCACCTGAAATCGGTCCATTAAACATTCTCACACGAATTCGTTCATACTGTGCCTGCGGGATATACACAACCGCATCGACCTTCATCCATTTTTGCTGCGTCGTAAAGCGTAGTTTTTCCCCTTCAATGGCAAAAATGACATCCTTTAAGAAGTTTTGTCTTGCCTGTTCAGGTGTATCAACCCGATATACCTTTGCCTGACATTCAATCCGAACATCCTTCTGATCCCACGCAGCAATTTTTAATGAGCCGTTCGCCACATCCAAATCCATATCCTTTAAATAAACGTCGCCATGATGAAAAATATGGGAGATTTCTACGGATTGTCCGAAGTTTAAATCGAGATCAAAGTCTTTAATTTTTTTCAAAGCGGAATCAACAAACTCAAATATTTTATCTTTTGTAGACTGGAACCTATTTCCATTTGCATATTCTTGATTTTCCTTATTCGCTTCCTCAAACTTGACTGCAGTGGAAAGCTCACGAACGATTTGTTCCTGTTTTTGCTCCATGGTCTGCTGTGCCTTTTCTAGCTCCTCAAGCAAGGATAGTGCCTCGTCAACCTTCAATTTCCCCTCTTCAACCATTTGTAAAATCCGTTTTCTTTCCTCTTTCATGTTTTTCACCCCGAATCATTTATTCTATTCATCTTATTCCGTTCTTGGGATTTTTACGCCTTCCCTACTACTTTATTAATACGAATTGAGTGGAATTAAAGTTTCAGTTTTTCCCAAGCAAAAAAGCTAGGGCACTTAGCCTTAGCTTTTTGCAATCATTTCTTTTTCATCAATTTGCTTTTTCATCCGCAGGCGGTCACGTTCAAGAATTGGTTTTAAATATTTCCCTGTATAGGACTCAGGGACCTCTGCGACTTTTTCCGGTGTACCGGTCGCCACAATGGTACCGCCCTTGTCGCCACCCTCCGGACCTAGATCAATTAAATAATCCGCTGCTTTAATCACATCAAGATTATGCTCGATAACAAGAACGGTATCGCCATTCTCTACCAAGCGCTGAAGCACAACAAGCAACCTAGAAATATCATCGACATGCAAACCAGTAGTCGGCTCATCCAAAATGTAGAAGGACTTTCCAGTTGAACGTCGATGCAGCTCTGAAGCCAGCTTCACCCGCTGCGCTTCCCCGCCCGATAAGGTTGTTGCGGGCTGCCCTAATTTGATGTAGCCAAGACCCACATCCAAAATCGTTTGCAGCTTACGGCTGATTTTTGGAATGTTCTCGAAAAATTGAACGGACGCTTCCACGGTCATATCTAATATGTCGGCAATGTTCTTTCCTTTGTACTTTACTTCAAGTGTTTCACGGTTATAGCGTTTCCCATGGCACACTTCACAAGGAACATACACATCAGGTAAAAAGTGCATTTCAATTTTGATAATCCCGTCACCACGGCAGGCCTCACAGCGGCCGCCTTTAACATTAAAGCTGAAACGGCCTTTTTTATAGCCGCGGACCTTCGCCTCATTCGTTGTCGCAAAAACATCGCGAATATCATCGAATACACCTGTGTACGTCGCCGGGTTCGAACGCGGGGTTCTGCCGATTGGCGATTGGTCAATATCAATGACCTTTTCTAAATAGTCAATCCCCTTAATACTCTTATGCTCACCCGGCTTCGTTTTGGCGTGATGCAGCTTTTGCGCCAGTGATTTATGAAGGATTTCATTAATCAACGTACTTTTTCCTGAACCGGAGACACCGGTAACTGCGATAAACATTCCAAGTGGAATTTTCACATTGACATTTTTTAAATTGTTTTCCGAGGCCCCTTTAATTTCAAGAAAACGACCGTCAGATTTTCGTCGTTCAAGTGGCAGCGGGATAAATTTCTTTCCTGATAAATACTGGCCGGTTAAAGAATTAGGATCCGCCATCACTTCCTCCGGTGTACCAGCAGAAACCACTTCCCCGCCATGCACCCCTGCACCTGGACCGATATCAATTAAGTAATCCGCTGCGAGCATTGTGTCCTCATCATGTTCGACGACAATCAGTGTATTTCCAATATCGCGCATGTTCTGCAAGGTTCCAATTAAACGGTCATTATCCCGTTGGTGCAGTCCAATAGAAGGTTCATCAAGAATATATAAAACCCCGGTTAACCGTGAACCAATTTGGGTGGCTAAGCGAATCCGCTGTGCCTCACCACCGGAAAGAGTTCCCGCTGTACGGCTGAGGGTTAAATAATCAAGACCGACGTTGATCAAAAATCCTAAGCGCTCGCTAATTTCACGAAAAATTAATCTGGCAATTTGCATCTCTTTATCTGAAAGATGCAATCCGGAGAAAAATTGATGTGCTTCTTCAATCGAAAGATCGGTAATTTGGGCAATATGCCTGCCGGAGATTAAGACAGCGAGACTTTCTGGTTTTAGACGATACCCCTTACAAGCCGGGCATGGCTGCTGCCCCATGTATTTTTCCATCTGTTCACGAATATAATCGGAACTTGTTTCTTTATAACGGCGCTCAACGTTTCGGAGTACGCCTTCAAATTCAATATGCCCTTCACGGATTTGTCCGAAATCATTTTCATAGCGAAAATAAATTTTTTCACGGTCAGATCCGTATAATATTTTATCCATTTGGTGTTTTGGAATATCTATAACTGGAATATTCATATCGATACCATAATGATCACAGACTGCCTCAAGCAGCTGTGGATAGTATTGCGAGCTGGTCGGTTCCCACGGGGCAATTGCATGCTGTTTTAGCGTTAAGTCCTTGTTTGGAATCACAAGGTCAACATCGACCTCAAGCTTCGAGCCGAGCCCGTCACACTGAGGGCAGGCACCAAATGGGCTATTAAAAGAAAACATTCGCGGCTCTAATTCCCCAATGGAAAAGCCACAGTGCGGACAGGCATGGTTTTCACTGAATAATAGTTCTTCCTCCCCTATAACGTCGACAATTACTTTTCCACCGCCGAGTCCTAAGGCCGTTTCAAGGGAGTCAGCTACCCTTGAAGAAACGCCTTCTTTAACGACAATCCGGTCCACAACTACTTCGATGGAATGCTTTTTATTTTTTTCCAGCTCAATTTCATCACTGAGATCCAGCATTTCGCCATCGACCCGGACACGAACAAAGCCTTGCTTTTTAATATCCTCGAACACCTTTACATGTGCTCCCTTACGGCCAGATACAATCGGGGCAAGGATTTGCATTTTCGTGCGTTCCGGAAATTCAAGAATTCGGTCCACCATTTGCTCGATCGTTTGTGATGAAATCTCAATTCCGTGAATCGGACAAGTGGGATGGCCAACTCTAGCAAACATCAGTCGTAAGTAATCATAAATCTCGGTTACTGTTCCTACTGTTGACCGCGGATTTCGGCTTGTGGTTTTTTGATCAATCGAGATTGCCGGGGATAATCCCTCAATCGCATCGACATCCGGCTTATCCATCTGTCCAAGGAATTGCCGGGCATAGGCGGAAAGGGATTCAACATAACGGCGCTGACCTTCTGCATATATCGTATCAAAGGCAAGCGAGGACTTTCCTGACCCGGAAAGTCCCGTTAAGACCACTAGTTTATCTCTCGGAATAGTAACATCTATATTTTTAAGATTGTGAGCCCTTGCTCCTTTTACAATAAGTTTTTCCATTGCCATGATTAACGTTATCCTTCCGCTTTCAATTCTAAAATTAAATCACGAAGCTCGGCAGCACGCTCGAAATTAAGTGCTTTGGCAGCTTCTTTCATTTCTTTTTCCATATCGGCAATTAAGCGCTCTTTTTCTTTCTTGGACAGCTTGCCAAGTGCTGCTGCCGGTTTGTAGTCTTCCTGCTCCTCAGCCGCATGCGTGGCACGAATAACATCACGAATATCCTTCTGAATCGTCTGTGGTGTAATCCCGTGCTTTTGGTTATATTCCTCCTGGATCTCACGACGGCGTTTCGTTTCACTGATTGCCATTTCCATTGAATTGGTAATCCGATCAGCATACATAATTACCTTTCCATTGGCGTTCCGCGCAGCACGGCCAATCGTTTGGATTAAAGAGCGTTCGGAACGGAGGAAACCTTCTTTATCCGCATCTAAAATAGCTACAAGCGAAACCTCCGGAATATCGAGACCTTCCCTGAGCAGGTTAATTCCGACGAGGACATCATATTTACCAAGACGCAGCTCGCGAATAATTTCAATCCGCTCGAGCGTTTTAACTTCTGAATGAAGGTATTGAACTTTAATGCCGATTTCTTTTAAGTAATCGGTTAGGTCCTCGGACATTTTTTTCGTTAATGTTGTAATTAGCACACGTTCATTGCGCTTCACCCGATCCTGGATTTCACCGATTAAATCATCAATCTGCCCCTCAATTGGACGAACTTCAATTGGTGGGTCTAACAAGCCGGTCGGCCGAATAATTTGTTCAACCATTTCCGGTGTATGCTCCAGTTCGAAGGGACCAGGGGTGGCGGACACAAAAATAATATTGTGAATATGCTTTTCAAATTCATCAAACGTAAGCGGCCGGTTGTCTAATGCGGAAGGCAGGCGGAATCCGTGTTCAACGAGCACTTCTTTCCGCGCTTTATCCCCATTAAACATTCCTCTGACCTGCGGCAATGTCACGTGTGATTCATCAATAACCATTAAAAAATCCTCAGGAAAATAGTCTAATAGGGTGTAAGGTGTCGAACCTGGCGGCCGTAATGTTAGATGGCGCGAATAGTTCTCAATACCTGAACAAAAGCCCATCTCCCGCATCATTTCCAGATCGTAGCGTGTCCGCTGTTCGATTCGCTGTGCTTCAAGCAATTTATCATTTTCCCGAAGGACCTTTAGGCGTTCCTCGAGTTCTTTTTCAATGTTTTCAATGGCAATGCGCATTTTTTCTTCTCTTGTAACGAAGTGGGAGGCAGGGAAAATAGCAACATGGTCCCGTTCTCCGATAATTTCTCCTGTTAAGGCATCTACTTCACGGATCCGGTCGATTTCATCGCCGAAAAATTCAACGCGCATACAGTGCTCATCCCGTGAAACGGGGAAGATCTCGACCACATCACCGCGGACACGGAATGTTCCCCGTTTGAAATCGATGTCGTTTCGTTCATATTGGATATCGACGAGACGATGGAGCAGCTGGTTGCGTTCAATTTCCATCCCTGTTCGAAGGGAGAGTACCATTTCACGATATTCCTCTGGCGAACCGAGACCATAAATACACGAGACACTGGCAATGATAATGACATCGTTTCGCTCAAAAAGCGACGAGGTTGCTGAGTGCCGCAATTTATCAATTTCATCGTTAATGCTTGCATCTTTTTCAATAAATGTATCAGTCTGTGGAACATAGGCTTCCGGCTGATAGTAATCATAGTAGCTGACAAAGTACTCCACAGCATTGTTTGGGAAGAATTCCTTAAACTCACTGTACAGCTGGCCGGCCAAGGTTTTATTGTGGGCAATCACAAGGGTTGGCTTATTTACCTCTTTGATGACATTGGAAATCGTAAACGTCTTACCCGTCCCTGTTGCTCCTAAAAGGGTTTGATAACGTTTATTTTCATGGATTCCTTGCACTAATTGACGGATAGCTTCCGGTTGATCGCCCTGCGGCGAATATTTAGATACTAATTCAAATTGGTCCTTCACAAAATTTCCCCCTAAATACAATAGGTTCGATTCATTACTTTTCTGCCTTTTAAAAAAGTCTCGGACCGGTTGCGGCTGAAAAGTGATTCTTTCCATAATATATTACCATCTTACCACAAAACCCCAAAAACAAACCAATAATATGCGAACGAATATTCGTTTTTTTTGAGATTACCATTATATTTGGTGTTTTTCTTCGGAAATTTCTAGTTTATTTGCGAATTTTATCTACTTATTTGCGAATTGTCCCCCTTTATTTGCGGATCAAATTAAAAAGTCTGCCAAATCTCGATTTGGCAGACTATAAAAGCAGTATCTAACTTTTTTTTATTATTCTCGGCTTCATTTTTGCAGCCAGCCAAAAACCGGCCGTTAATGATAAAGCATCAATGATAATAAGCGGTAATGTGTTGGTATAACCTTTATAAGCAGAGGCAGCAATAAGTGCGACGGTTAATGCAAGACCAATAAGCCGATTGTAAGTGACCCGGGTAAATAATAAAACGAGTAAACCCGGCAAAATAAGTGCCGATAAATATTCAATCACCAATGGGTACACCTCATTCATTTCTTTCTGTTAATTAATTCTAAAAATTTATTCACAAAATTGCAACAGAAAAATGAATTTAGCTCTTGAAATTCCGTATTTCCTTAAGGATTTCACCGTCAAAAAGGCGTGGATCATATCCACACCTTTACAATTTAACCTTTTGCAACCGCAATGCATTTAAAACAACCGAAACGGAACTGAATGCCATTGCTGCCCCTGCAAGCCATGGAGCAAGGAACCCAAGGGCAGCGACAGGAATACCAAGTGTGTTATAGGCAAGCGCCCAGAAAAGATTCTGTTTAATATTGAGAATCGTCTTTTTACTCATAAAAATGGCATCAGCAATACTATTTAAATCCCCGCGAATCAGCGTAATATCAGCTGCTTCCATCGCCACATCCGTACCAGTCCCAATCGCCATACCGATATCGGCAATAGCAAGGGCGGGTGCATCATTGATTCCATCTCCGACCATGGCAACCTTCTTACCTTGTGCCTGCAGCTTCTTTATTTCATCCGCCTTCCCTTCAGGAAGTACCTCGGCAATTACCCGTTCGATCCCAACCTGAGCTGCAATTGCATTCGCGGTTTGCTGATTATCTCCTGTAATCATAATCACTTCAATTCCCATATTTTTCAGGCGGCTGATCGCTGTTTGGGATGTTTCTTTTATCGTATCCGCAACGGCCACAATCCCAGCAAATTGACCATTTATTGCTGTAAGCATTGCAGTCTTTCCTGCCTTTTCTAAAGCATCCATCTGATCAAGAGCGTTTTCCGCAGATACATTGAACTTTTTCATTAACTTTCTTGTTCCCACCAGCATCTCTTTTCCATCGACAATTGCTTTTATACCAAATCCAGGTATCGCTTCAAATTCCGTTACATCCTTTAAGGCAATTCCTTTATCTTTAATTCCTTGAACGATTGCTTGAGCAAGCGGGTGTTCGGATTGTTTCTCAGCAGATCCCACAAGTGATAAAAATTCTTCTGATTGAGAGTTGTATGTGAAATCATCGGTTAAAACCGGTGTTCCATTTGTAACTGTGCCAGTTTTATCGAGAACAACAGTAGAAATTCTATGCGTCATTTCCAAGTGTTCCCCGCCTTTAAACAGAATTCCATATTCTGCTGCACGCCCTGAACCAGCCATAATCGAAGTTGGTGTTGCCAATCCCAATGCACACGGGCAGGCAATTACGAGAACAGCAATCAACTTCTCCAAAGCCTCTGCAAAATCCCCGGGTGTTACGAAAAAATACCAAACAACAAAGGCTAGGACGGCAAGTGCCACAACAATAGGGACAAATATGCCGGAAATTTTATCAGCTAGACGTTGGATCGGCGCTTTTGATCCCTGGGCTTCTTCCACAACTTTAATGATCTGTGCCAAAGCTGTATCCCTGCCAACTTTTGTTGCTTCCACTTTGAGAAATCCATTTTTATTGATGGTAGATCCAATTACCTCATCACCAGGACTTTTATCAACAGGAACGCTTTCACCTGTTAACATCGACTCATCAATAGCCGAACGGCCCTCAATTATCTTTCCATCGACTGGAATCTTCTCACCGGGTTTAATATGAAGGATATCCCCAACGATTACTTCCTCAATCGGGACCTCCTGTTCGATTCCTGCTCTTTCAACCATTGCTGTTTTCGCTTGAAGCCCCATCAATTTCTTAATCGCTTCAGATGAACGACCTTTTGCTTTCGCCTCAAACAGCTTTCCAAGAATGATCAATGTAATCAGGATTGAACTTGTTTCATAATAAAGCTCCACTGAATGCCCGTGACTTCCGATGGATGCAATAGATAGATATAAACTATAAAAATAAGCAGCGGAAGTTCCCAGTGAAACGAGAACATCCATATTGGCACTCTTATTTTTTAAGGCTTTATAGGCACCAACATAAAACTGTTTCCCGATAATAAACTGAACTGGAGTGGCCAAAGCTAATTGAACCCACGGATTCATAAACATTTCCGGAACCCATATGAATGAAGTGAAGCTGAAGTGACTTACCATTGCCCATAAAAGCGGGATTGAAAGGATACTCGAAAAGAGAAACTTCCCTGTTTGTTTTTCAATTTCCTTTTGCCGATAGTCAATCGTATCTTTTACATCTTCCTTTATATGAGCACCATAACCGAGGGTTTCCACCTTTTGAATGATTTCACCCGTTGAAAGAACCGCACTATTGTATTCCACTGTCGCTTTCTCAAGCGCTAAATTCACATTTGCTTTTACAACACCATCTAACTTATTAAGGCCTTTTTCAATTCGGGTCGCACAAGCGGCACAGGTCATTCCGGTGATATCAAATTCAGTTTTTTCCTTGATAACCTCGTATCCTAAATCCTTAATCTTCTTTTCAATTTCCTCCACCTTGACTTTTTCGGGATCATATTTAACATTGGATCTTTCTAAGGCCAGATTCACATTTGCAGTTTCAACGCCTTCTAATTTATTAAGACCTTTTTCAATTCGAATGGCGCATGCTGCACAGGTCATTCCAGAGATTTGTAAATTGGTCTCTTTTATATTTTGACTCATAAAAGCCAGCTCCTTATACCCTGTATAGGTATATATTTTTGTGAAAAGGAACGTGCTAGGAGCTAGCACGTCTTTTTCACAATCTTTATTTCACATCATAACCTTGGTCATCGATGGTTTCCTTAATTTTCTCTAATGAAACTTCTTGTGAATTAAACTCCACATCTACTTTTGCTGCTTTCAAATCGACCTTAACGGAACTGACACCGTTAAGTGCACCGACGCTTCCTTCTACTGCCTTTACACAATGACCGCAAGACATTCCTATAACATTTAATGATACCTTTTCCATTATGTTCATTCCCTTCGAATATTTTATTATATTTTCCCTTGTTTTTATAATACTATACCCCCCTACCCTATGTAAAGCCCAATTTTATAATTAATTTATATTTTTTTAACAGCATTACTACAAAAATAACTTTATCAGATAAATATCAAGAAATAATGCATTTTTGATTTTGTCAAAAATTCGCCAAAACTCACGTACATTTATAGCCGACTATTGTAACATTTTTATCAAAATCCATACTTTCTGCAAATTTAATCATTATCATGGTATTGAAATTGCAAAGGAGGAAAAATCATTGAAAAAATATTTAGCTTTATTTTTTACCAGCATGTTAATTTTGTCATTATTTCTTGTAGGGTGTGGAAATACAACCAATAAGGAAAATGGAAAAACAGAAAAAACTCAGGTATCAAAAACAAATCAGGAAGCTCGATTCCTCTTTACAGCAAATGAAGGTGGAAGTATTTCAAAAATAAGCCCGAATGAGCAAAAGGTTATTTCAACCTTTAAATTTGAAGGAGCCGTTCATAATATTCAGGTGTCGCCTAATGGAAAAGTGGTAGCTGCTACGGTTATTCCAGAAATGATGAATGGGCATGGCCATGACGATTCTATGGATATGACAGGAAAAGCAATATTCTTTGATCCAATTCAAGATAAGATTATTAAAGAGGTAAAAGTAGGCAACCATCCTGCGCATATCGTCTTTACGGAAAATGGGAAGTACGTCATGGTTACAAACAATGAGGATAATACAGTTTCAGTGATTGATGCTAAGAATTATGCGATAGTTAAAACCATTCCGACCGGAAAGGGTCCGCACGGATTCAGAATATCAAAGGATAGCCAGTTCGCCTATGTGGCAAATATGGGGGAGGACACTGTGAGTGTTCTAAACCTTCAAACCCTGAAGGAAGACAAAAAAATTAAAGTTGGAGAAACACCCGTCACGACTGGAATTACAACGGATGGTAAGACATTAGTTGTAACATTAAATAAAGAAAATGCCTTAGCCATTGTAGATTTAGCTTCAGGAAAAGTAGATAAAGTCAGAGTTGGGAACGGTCCTGCACAGGTTTATATTGGACAGGGCGATCAATTTGCTTACGTTGCTAATCAAGGAACAGAAGATGCTCCTTCACATTCTTTAACTAAGGTAGATTTAAAATCTAAACAAGTGGCTGCAACGATTGAAACGGGCAAAGGCTCACATGGGGTCGTAACGAGTCCAGACAATAAATTAACATATGTAACCAATATGTTTGAAAATACCGTGAATGTTATCGACAACTCCCAAAATAAGGTGATCAAGACGATAAACGTTGGAAAAACACCAAACGGAATTAGTATCATGCCGTGATTCCCACCGCATGCGGAATTAAAAGAACCTTAGCCGAATGAATTGATCTTACAGGCTAAGGTTTTTAGTGTTTCAGACCCTGTGCATCATTGGGAGTGAGAACAAATAAATATTTGCTACTGCAAGTATTACCATTAAAGTATAATACGGCATCAATACTTTAAAAGATCCTTTGTTGCCAATTCGATAAGCTGTATAAATGGAACCAATCATTCCAATCACGATAATAATATACTGGAGCATTTGAACGGATGAAGCCGGAGCAAAAGCTAAATCGCCTCTCGTCACATTCAATCCAAATAATCCCGCGGTATTATACCAGATAGCCTTTCCTTCTGTAATGATATGAAATAAATTATGAGCAAGATGTCCGGCTAAATCTAATGGAATGATTGCATAACCGAATCGAATAAAGTTTTTCTTTACCTTCTCAACAGAACCACCTGTTAAAGTAGCAATTTTTGCTGTTGCAAATAATAGGCAAACTGGGATGGCCATTGAAATAATAAAGGCAACCGTAAAGTTTACATTGTAATGATCTGTACCCGTTACAGTACCAATTGCTTTTAAAATATCCTGCCAAATCGCCACCATTGTAATGTTTTGAACAAACACAATTCCCATAATGACGGCGGCTAAGAAGGTATGTTCTAGTCTCGGTTTTTTAATTCCCCATAATTCCGATGTAGGAACTCTTGGAGAAATTCGAATCGAGTTATTAGGACAAGATTTTACACAATTTCCGCATAAGTTACAATCAGCCGATGAATCCATTGTCCGTACAAATTGAAACATTGGGCAGCCTTCTGCCTTATCGTTCCCTTTAAAACAGGGCTGAGTTTTACACGTCTTACAAATCTCCAGAGTACCGCGAAGTTCTAATGAACCGGAACGTGAATAGTTACCAGATAATCCTCCTAGGAAACAAAGAGTCTTACAGAATGTTCTTCTTTCATAGAAAACGGATGTCCCAACCACCATAGTAACAAGTAATAGTAGTAAATAACCTGACCCTCTTGGTGATTCAACAATTCCCCAAATATGATCGCTATAGGTAATCGCGATAAAAAAAAGGTCAATCATCCAAAGCCCATATTTTCTTAAAAACTTCGGCATCGGCCGATTGCTGCCAATCGTTTTTCGAACAATATCGCTCAATTTGCCAAATGGACAAATCGCACACCAAAACCTTCCGATTACGAGGAAAAAGATTGGGATTAGCGGCCACCATAAAACCCAGGTTAACGAAGTTCCGACATTTCGTGTTGGGTCAACGGTTCCGGCAACTAATTCATAAACAATAACGGAAAAAACGGTGAGGACGATCCATTGAAAAATGCCTGGATACCATCGGCTTTGAATAAATTTTTTTATAATCGGTATGGATAATAGATTATAAGGCTGCTTTTCTTTCATCCGTTTTTTCTCTTTATCTAATTGATTACTTGGAATTGCCATTAGAAACATCCTTTCTTCTAAACCACTTATTCCATATTCCAATCACAATAAACGAAAGATTAACTGCACCATAAGTACCCAACACCTTTAAATTGGCTGGTTTTTCAATTACTGGTCCATGGGAGTGTCCACTGCCCTCCATGTCCATTCCTTCCATATCATGATTGTCAGTGCCTTGGTCCCCGCTCATATCCATTCCTTCCATATCATGACTGTCAGTGTTGTGTTCCCCGCTCATGTCCATTCCTTCCATGTTGTGCTCGGAATGTTCATTTCCGTTAGGGCTTGATGTAGATTGCATCTTTTGATCCCCTTCATGTGCCATAGCCATTCTTCCACCCGAAAATACAATAACCAGAATAATCATCAACAACCATTTAACTTTCAAAACCATTCACCTCGTTCCCATAAATTTTAAAATAAGAGTATTGATTAACATGGTTTCACTTTAATGGAAAAGTGTGCAGAAACTATGGTTTTTCCTTGGACAAAGTTTGTCTTTTATAAAAACCGAGCCAATTGACACAAAATCGAAATAATAAAACACTTCCATCTGCAAGGTTTCTTCATATTTTTCTTTTATAATGATAGTAACAAGGGTAAGGTGGGATAATTATGAAGACAATTTTACTAGTGGATGACGAAACCCGTATGCTCGACCTTTTATCTCTATATTTAACACCTTATGATTATAGATGTTTGAAGGCTGAATCGGGGAAAGATGCTTTAACTCACCTGAAGAAGGAAAATATCGACATCGTGCTCCTTGACGTGATGATGCCTGAAATAGATGGGTGGATGACCTGCCGAAAAATCAGGGAATTTTCAGATATTCCCATTATCATGTTAACGGCTAGAAGTGAAACAGTCGATGTAATCAAAGGATTAAAGTATGGCGCCGATGATTATGTGACGAAACCATTCCATGAAGAGGAACTATTAGCAAGAATTGAAGCATTGTTAAGAAGAACAAATCATTCAATCGATCCTCAGCGTAAGCTTGTTTTTAAAGGACTAGTATGGAATGAAGAAACGGTGGAATTAAAGTTTCAAAACCAGCTTATTCCACTTACACCGAAGGAATTTGCTTTAATGGGATTGTTTTTAAAAAATCCACAGAAAGTTTACTCACGAGATCATTTAGTGACAGCCCTTTGGGGTCTAAATTCGAATATTGATGACCGAACGATAGATTCCCATATCAGAAATTTAAGAGAAAAATTAAGAAATGCAGGCTTTCCAATTGACAACCATCTACATACCGTTTGGGGAATGGGATATAAGTGGATAAAAGAGGGCTCTGAATTAAAATCATAATAGGTGGAAGGTATGAAGATTTCGATTAAATTAGGCTTGTGGTTTTTTTTCTGTATTTTGGTGATTGAAATTTTTTCGATGTTTTTTTTACATAATAATTTAGTCCATTCGCAGGTTCATCAGGAGCTGGGTTCACTTCAGGCAAGGGGAAATAGTCATCGGGCTGTTTTAGAAATCACTTCAGATTCAGCCACACTCCATCACATCGGTTTAATGGAATCCCATACAGATACTGAAGTTGTTATCACGAACACAATCGGTGATATTTTACTTTCATCTAGTAAAATCAACCGTAGCATGAGAACTATATTAAATAAACCGATCGATAACCTCCCAAGAAATGGACGAGTACTGCAATCGGATTGGCAAAAGGAACAATATATTGCAACTGTTACCGCATTTAATAAGGGCGGAGAAAAAGCGGGATATGTATATATGTTCAAGAACACAGATGAGGTCCAGAAGTTAATTTCTCAATTAAATAAACATTTCCTTTTAGCATCTATTTTAGTTCTTATCTTCATGATTATAACGATTTTCTTTTTATCGAAGGCATTAACAAAGCCATTGATCTCGATGAAAGAAGCAACAAAAAAATTAAGCAAAGGAGACTTTTCCGTTACACTTCCACCGCCTTCCCGTGATGAACTGGGAGAATTAGCACAATCCATACAGACTCTTGCAAATGACTTAAATTATTTAAAACAAGAGCGAAATGAATTTCTGGCAAGTATTTCACATGAACTCCGCACACCCTTAACCTATATTAAGGGCTATGCAGATATTGCTAAAAGAAAGGAACTTAGTGAAACAGACCGTGCCCAATACCTCGAAATTATCCAAGAGGAATCCGAGCATGTAAGCTTATTACTTAAAGAATTATTTGACCTCGCTAAATTGGATCATAATACCTTTTCAATTTCCAAAGAAAAAGTTAATATCAGCGATTTTTTACAATCTATCTTTAATAAAGTTTTACCAGCCTTTAAAAGTAATAAAATAAAATTGCAACTTGCCTGCCCTAAAAATTTATCTTTTGAGTTGGATCCTATTCGTTTCGAGCAAGTTCTTTTAAACCTTTTAGATAATAGCCGCAAATACTCAAAAGAAAATACTACTACCATAATTACAGTTTTTAAAGAAAATGAAGTCATTCATCTGTCAATCAAAGATCAAGGAATAGGTATTCCGGAAGAAGATTTACCACATATTTTTGACCGTTTATACAGAGTGGATAAATCTCGTTCAAGATCAACTGGGGGCTATGGATTGGGGCTAGCAATTGTAAAGCAATTAGTTGAAGCCCATGGAGGAGAAATATCTGTTGAAAGCCAAGTTGGACAGGGAACATCTTTTAACATTATTTTGAATCAAAAATAAAGACAGTTTCTACACAATGAAAAAAAACAACGAAAATTCGTTGTTTTTTTCATTGTAGATTTATAAGGACTAATAAGTTAATTTATCTAAATAGTACCTTCGGGCTGAAGCGAGCAACTAAAGGTTCCTTTTTCAATTTGGATAGTGGCATGTTCAATACCAAATTGGTCATGTAATTCCTTCGTTAATTTTTGAAGCAGCTCATCATTATCATCGATTTCAGATCGAATTAAATGAACGGTTAAGGCCGCTTCTGTCGTACTCATCCCCCATACGTGCAAATCATGGACTTCGATAATAGTTGGCCAATTACTTAAATACTCTCTTATTTTAGTTAAGTCAATCCCTTCTGGGACAGCGTCTAACGATAAGTTAATGGATTCCTTTAACAATCCCCATGTACCAAAGAAAATAACGATGGAGATAACGAGGCTGACCAATGGATCAAGCCATTGCCATCCCGTCCAAAGAATGACAAAACCCGCAACCACTACGCCTAAAGAAACGAATGCATCTGCAGCCATGTGCAGGAAGGCTCCACGAATATTCAGATCGTTTTTTCTCCCTGACATAAATAATAACGCCGTAACAGTATTAATTACGATACCAATAACAGCTACGATGATAACCGTCTTCCCAGCAACTGGTTCAGGAGAAGAAAATCTCTGTATTGCTTCCCAGGCAATTGCACCGATCGCTACGAGTAAGAAAACCGCATTGAATAATGCTGCTAAGATAGAACTTCTTTTATACCCGTAGGTCCTTTTTTTTGTCGGTGCTTTTTTTCCTAACCAAACGGCAACCCAAGCAATAACTAATCCGAGTACGTCACTTACGTTATGCCCCGCATCCGCAAGCAGTGCTAGAGAATCCCCCAGGATACCAAAGGTAATTTCAATTATAATGAAAATTGTGTTTAAAATAATACCAAATCCAAATGCGAAACCATAACTTGCAGGGGCATGACTGTGTCCATGACCATGACCATGGTGATGGCTGTGATTATGTCCCATTTTAATAACTCCTTTACAAAGATTTAATTGCGACAACGATATTGGAAAGGCTCCCCACTAAAGAGAAGCCAATATTATTTGTTTTTTACTCCAAGAAGTCTTATCCCATTTAATGTAACAATAAGCGTTGCACCCATATCTGCGAAAATCGCAATCCAAAGGGTCAACCATCCTGGAATCACTAGTAATAAAGCCAATAGCTTAATCCCTAATGAGAATGTGATATTTTGTTTGATGATAAATAATGCTTTCCTGCTTAGTTTTAAAGTAAATGGAAGTTTACCTAAATCATCTGCCATTAGAACAATATCTGCTGTTTCTAAAGCAGTATCCGTTCCAGCACCACCCATAGCGATTCCGACAGTTGATGCAGCGAGAGCTGGGGCATCATTTATACCGTCCCCAACCATTGCCACTCGGTCATATTTATTTCTCAATTCTTTAATAAAGGTTAGTTTATCTTGAGGCAAGAGATCAGCTTGAATTTCAGAAACTCCAACCTGCTGGCCAATCGCAGTAGCAGTCCCTTTATTATCACCTGTTAACATGATGGTTTTCTGAATTCCTAACGAGTGAAGTTTCTGAATTACTGATTTACTATTCCCCCTAACCTCGTCTGCAACGGCAAGTAATGCCAATATTTCTGTTGGAGTACCCGCCACCATAACGGTTTTCCCTTGAATTTGCAATTCAGAAATCATTTCGTCTAAGTTTGATGGTATTCCGTCAGATAGAATTTCTTCAAATAAATTAGGGCTTCCTACATAATACATCTTGTTGTTTACTTTACCTTTAATCCCTTTACCGGTAATAGAAGAGAAGTCTTCAATCTCTAAATCTTCGTAAGGTAAATTTTCCTGCTCTGCTTTTTTCAAGATGGCAGATGCTAAGGGATGCTGGGATCCTTTTTCTAAAGCAGCCACAATCATAAGGATCTCATTCGAATTTTTATTCAATTGTGGTAGATAATCCGTTACCACTGGAATTCCTTCTGTTAAGGTTCCTGTCTTATCAAAGGCAATGGCTTTTATGGCTCCCATTTCTTCTAAGTGAATTCCGCCTTTAATCAAAACTCCATTTCGTGCTGCATTCCCAATGGCAGTCACAATCGATACAGGTGTGGAAATTACAAGGGCACAAGGACACCCAACCACTAAAACTGCAAGCCCTTGGTAAATCCATTTATTCCAATCAGCTTCAGCTAACAACGGTGGAAGTACCGCTACTAACAGAGAAATGAACATAATAACAGGAGTATAGTACTTGGCAAAGCGATCGACAAATGCTTGAGATGGAGCACGTTCTGCTTGAGCTTCTTCAACCAGATGAATGATTTTCGCTATCGTCGTATCATCCACATGTTTAGTCACTTTGACTTCAAGAAGGCCTTCTTCATTAAGTGTTCCAGCAAATACTTCATCATCAACTGTTTTCGAAACAGGGACAGATTCCCCTGTAATCGCGGCCTGATTAATGGCCGATGCCCCTTTTACTACAAGTCCGTCCATAGCGATTTTCTGTCCGGGTTTCACGATTAAAATATCGCCAATCCTAATATCGTCCACCTCTACAGTAAACTCTTGATTTCCCCTCCGTATCAAAGCCTCTTTTGGAGCAATATCCATTAGGGAACGAATCGATTGTCTAGCTTTGTCCATTGAATAAGATTCTAGGACCTCACTGATCGCAAACAGGATGACAACGGTTGCTCCTTCTCCCCACTCACCAATGATTGCTGCTCCAATTACGGCAATGGTCATTAGAGTTCTCATATCAAATTCTAAATGAAATAAATTTTTAAATCCCGTGGTAAAAAGGCGATATCCGCCAATTAAAATTGCCGCCCCATAAGCGATGATGGATGAAATACTCTCTTCGCCATTCATTTGCGCTGAAAACCATCCGACGAGAAGGAAAACAAATGAGGCAATGACGGAAGAATGTTTTTTAAAGAATGGTTCCTTTTTCTCTTCGAATCGTTGTTTTTCGGGAATTATTTTTATATTTTCAAAAGCTCCTGCTTTTTCAAGCTCTTCAATTGTTGTTTCACCATAAACCGTAAGCTTCGATGCTCCGAAATTTACACTTGCATTAGAAACACCATCCAGGTGTTTTACGTTCGTTTCGAACTTTGTCGCACAGCCCGCTCAGGTGAATCCTTGTACACGGTAAATGGTTTTTTCGTTCGACTTTTCTAAAGCGTTACTCAAGGACCACCACCTCCTTTTGATGCTCGAACGCGATTTGAATCAATTGTTTCACATGGTCGTCATCTAAAGAATAATAGACTAATTTACCTTCTTTTCGATATTTCGCTAAACCGAGGTTTCGAAGCAGTCGTAAATGATGGGATGCTGTTGCAGTGGTACTGCCTACGATGTTCGCTACATCACATACACATAATTCATCTTCAACGCTTAAGGCATAGGCAATTTTAATTCTAGTGTCATCTGACAACGCTTTAAATATTTGTGAAACAGCCACTGTATTTTGCTGGGAAACTGTTTCCTTTACCTTCTTAACTTTTCCTTCATCCACACAGGTTACTTCACAAATATCATCATGTTTCAATTCCTTCACCACCATTATTCAAATGTTTATTTGAGTATTAGTATATGTTAGGTTGTTAAAATGGTCAAACAATTATTTGAATGTTTCAATATATGTATAAATCATTGTCTTATAGTATTTAAAAAGATTTTTTAGGCGAGTAAGGTTTAAAGGCAAAAAAAAAGAACCGCAATGGTTCTTTTTTTTCAGCTGATTTTCTCATCATCAAACTTCCGCGCATCCTGAACAAAAAGGATTCCAAGTTCGTGATGGTCGCCTTCGTATAAAGCCCTCTGGACAAAACGAATCTCTCCATTCGTATCGAGAACCTCTAGTTTACAATGAGCGCGGTTTTTTTGCAGCGCTTCATAAAAGGTCTTTTCGTTATAAGTTGCAACACTATTGACCTTTGTCACAAGCTCCCCAACCTTCAATTCCATTTTACTTGCCGGGGATTCCGGAATAATTCCAAGAATCATCAAACCATTGTTCTTTTTTGAAAAATAAAATGGCAGACTATCATCCTTCAATTTTTGGATTAACGCTAATGACTCACGGGCAATCACAGCAAATGCAGCTACAATAATCGACAGAAGCGGATACCACCAGCCGACAATGGAAAGAATCGCGATCAACGAGCCAAGTACAATTACACGACGTCCATAAAGCTGAATAGCCGCTTTTGGAAGCATCCCTTGGATTTGCTGTTGAAAACCAATTGCAAAGGGAACAAGGATGATCGAGTACTTTTCAGCCCCGACATGAAAAACAGGCCACCAATCGAACGGAAGGCTAAGTGCATCCCCCGGTACGAGGAGAAATATCGGTAAAAACCATAATCTTTTTACCTCATGGGCCCCAACACTCTGACCCCGTTTACTTTTTACCAGTTTGGGAGAGCTCCCTTTACTGCCGTTCTTAACAATCATGACTCCCTCGGCAATAAATAAAAGTGCCAATAATACCACTACTGACGGATATACCTTTTGGTCAAGCGAATGAAACGTTTGTGAAAAAAGGGGTATTGACCATTTATTTTCTGCCATGATGATTAAGGCAAAAAATGCCGCACCAACTGTGTAAACGGGTGACATCAACCGAATATTGGCAGTAAAACTCCACAATAACGTAAAGGCAGCTGTGAGAACGATTGCCTCAAACGGAACAACAATGCCCGCCAAAATGGAAACAATCGAAAGTGAAAGACCTACCATGATCCCTAGAGGAAACAGCTGCCGAAGCTCAAAATATGCATCATGCGCCCGAACATGGAAATTTTTTCGTTCCCGCTTTACTCTCATTACTCCTAAAATTGCTGATAAGAATAGAAGATAATAAAAAATGGGATGTAGAAA
Source organism: Neobacillus sp. GCM10027624 (assembly GCF_042675345.1). Classification (NCBI taxonomy): domain Bacteria; kingdom Bacillati; phylum Bacillota; class Bacilli; order Caryophanales; family Bacillaceae; genus Neobacillus; species Neobacillus sp. GCM10027624. The sequence goes on along the minus strand of NZ_JBHTHD010000010.1, from coordinate 254,444 downwards.
TAACTTGCCAATTCCTTTTAGCAGTTCTACCAACCATATTTGCGCCAACTTTTTGTCACCTGCCTTTATAAATAAATCTCTCAATCTATTCTGTAAAGTCTCTTAAAGTATATTTTATCAAATTGCCGCTATAAAACCTATTGCTAGTTTCTTGAAATTGGACAAAAAATACAATCAGCTAAATTCCTTGGTTATTCTGCACGTTTCCACATATATTCAGCTGTCGCTAATTATATTTCCATCCAGCCCATCACTATTTCCGTGGAAATCTCCTATTATTCCACAATGTTCACAGAATTGTCATAATTTGTTTATATAAAACAAAAAACAACGACCGAAGCCGTTGTTTCCTATTTTGCAGCAATCCTTAAAGCAATTTGAAGCTGCAGATCATTTTTCTCTTTTTTCATTTCCTTAATAGCTGATTCTTCAAGCTTTGCTGCTGTGATGGAATCGATTTTTCCTGTTGGCTGTAATCCATTATATTGTTGGAATCCTTTTACTGCAGCTGTGGTTTCAGCACTAAAATATCCATCGTTACGTCCAGGGGAAAATCCCAGTCCGGCTAATATTTCTTGAGCATTCTTTACTTGTTCATTATTCATATCCTGCTCGAGCGGGTCGGTAACCTGAATCGGATGGGTATGGAATATTTCCGGCTGTTTAATCTCCACATCCGGCTTAATTCCTTTTTTATGAATCCAATTTCCATCTGGAGTCAGCCACTTAAATAGGGTTAATTTAATATTGCTGCCATCCCCCATTGAAACGGGTTGTTGAACCGTTCCTTTTCCAAAAGTAGTTTCACCTACCAGATGATACCCATCTGCCTCTTTTAAAGCCCCAGCTAAAATTTCGGATGCAGATGCGCTGCCTTTATCAACAAGAACAACCACTGGATATTCCTTTTTCTCTTTTAATGAAGAGAAAAATCGTTCTCTATCGCCATTTCTCTTTTCAATTTGAACCATCGGCTTATCTTTTGGGACAAATTCCTTCAAAATATTTTCAACACTGTTTAGATATCCGCCCGGATTTCCGCGAACATCAATAATAAGTCCTTTCATATGCTTGTCTTCAAGTATACTCAATTCCTTTTTAAAATCCTCTGCCGTATTTTCAGAGAAAGAAGTTACCTGAAGGTAGCCAATCTTTTTCCCGTTCTGTTCCTTAATAGATGAATGTACGGTTTCTAGCGGAATTTCATCCCTCATGACTTCAATGGTAATCGGGTCTTTAAGAGAAGGTCTGGCAATTTCTAATTTTACAGTCGTTCCTTTTTTACCGCGGATTTTTAAGGTAGCTTTATTTAAGTCAAGCCCTTGCACACTCTTCCCGTCCACCTTCAAAATTTGATCATGTGGTTTTAATCCGGCTTTTTCAGCAGGAGAGCCTTTGAATGGGGAAACAATCACAATTTTCCCATCCTCCATTCCAACCTCCGCACCAATGCCTTCAAAAGAGGAGTCCAAGGTTTGAGTAAATTGCTTAGCGGTTTCTTTGTCCATATAGACCGAATATGGATCATTTAACACCGAAAGCATCCCTTGGATGGCTCCTTCTACTAGTTTATTTCGATCTACCTTTTCGACGTATCGATTTAAAATCAAATCATAAGCCTGATCTACTTTTTCTAGATTTTCTGTATCATTTGTTAGTGAGGTATGATCCTTGTTGTCAAGGGTGGAATTCCCTATTGGCTTTTCTACCCACTGCATTGCTGCATATGTCCCGCCGGCCCCTGTTAAAAGCGAACCCGTCATCATAAGGGCAATCCATTTTCGTTTCAATCTCGCGTCCCTCCTTTGGCGAAAAATGCCTGTCCATTTACATTTTAAAAGGCGCCACATATCAGCCTAATTATTAACTTATATGTTGGAAAGGGACGAGTTATGAATTCTCCATACATTTTTACAATCAAAAAAGGAAGAAGCTTAGCTTCTTCCTTTAAAGTGGCACGATGCCCACAGGATTGATCGCATTATGACGATCTGGCACCCATTGCCCCCTATGAAGTTCAAAATGCAAGTGCTGGCCGGTAGAATCCCCCGTACTTCCCATGATTCCAATTTGCTGGCCCTTCTTCACAACTGCCCCAGTTCCTACTAGACGTGCTTCCATATGGGCATAAACCGTCGTATAAACCTGTCCATTAATTGAATGTGAAATGAAGATACAGTTTCCATAACTGTTAGAATAATAGGATCGAATCACGACCCCATCTGCCGCAGCCAGAATCGGTACATTCGATGCGTGGTTGGCAATATCAACTCCGTAGTGGAATTCACCTGGGCGGAATCCTGGACGTGTCCCAAATCCGGAGCTTATGACACCAGCGGCAGGTCTCGTAAAGGTACCGCCCGAAATCGCCGGTGCTTTACCGGAAGCCCCACCGCCGTTAGGCTGTGCAGGCGCTTTTGCTGCTTGTGCAGCCGCCGCTGCTGCTGCTTGGCGATCCTTTTCCAATTGAATGGCTTTCTGAACCGCTGCCTCCTGCCCGGCAAGGATTTGCTCTTCCTCTTCTAATGCTAGTTTTCCTTCATGAACTTCTTTTTCTTTCCGAACGAGTTTTGAGAGTAATTTATCCTTTTCGTTCCGCTGCGAACTTAATTGCTTATTCATTTGTTCTAATTCACTCTTCAGCTCTTGAAGATTAGCCAAATCTTTTTCTACCTTCGTCCGTTTTTCTTCTAGTTCTTTTTTGTCCATATCCGCCTGTTTTAATAATTCTTGGTCAGCTTCCATAATGGTTGCAACGGCATTGGCTCGGTCAATGAAATCGCTGAAGCTTTTTGCACCCATCAGCACATCAATATAATTGATCATTCCGCCCGTTTCTTGATAATTACGTGCACGCTCTTTTAATAAATTATTGCGTTGTTCCATCCGATTCACAATTACTTTTATTTCTCCCTGAAGCTGATTGATTTTGCCCTGGGTTTCACTAATTTTAGCCGTCTTCTCGCGAATCTTCGCATTGGTATCACCAATGGCAAAATCAAGGCGTTTCATTTCGGACTTCACATTTGCTTGCTGCCCTTGTAAATCATTGATTTTTGTGTTCGCATCATTAATATCGGATTTTAAATTTGAACGTTTATTGTGAATTTCATTTTGTTTATCTTTTAAATTTGAAATAGAAGCTGCTTCTGTTACAAGGGAATTCCCCGTAAATAAACTGCCTATTCCCATTGAAGCTGCAACTGTAAATGCAACAACTGATTTTTTCATTTTCCTTCCTCTCCTTTCCCCTCAATCTATGTAAATCCTATTTATAAAACAGGAAGGAAGGGTGCAGTAAAGAACCCTTCCTCTAGAAGACTAAACCTTCAAGAATTTTCTTACAGACATAACGCTTCCCCAAATACCAATTAACGCCCCCATGAGTATCAGCATACCGGATACTTGATAGACAAATGGTTTGTAAGGAAGAATTTGCATAAAATTGCCAGCAAGTTTCGGAGCCAAATAATCATATGCGTTATAGTAGGCAATCGCGATTAAGATAATTGGCAAAATTGATCCTAATATTCCCAGCCATAGCCCTTCTAAGAAAAATGGCCAGCGAATAAAATTATTGGTTGCTCCTACTAATCTCATAATCTTGATTTCTCTTCTTCTCGCAATAATGGTAATTTTTATTGTATTTGAAATTAAGAAGATGGCTGTAAAAAATAGACCAATAATTAGGACGACACCGACGTTTCGGCTTGCCTTAATAAATTTAAATAACTTTTCCACACTGCCCTGGCCATATTTTACTTTTGCAACAAAATTAAACTTTTCTATTTTCTTTGCAACCATCATCGTATCGGTTGGATTTTTCGTTTTTACAATAAATACATCGTTAAGCGGATTATCCTGTTCAAAAAGCTTAAATGCCTGTCCTTCCTCACCAAGACCCTTAATTAAGTCCTTTAATTCTTCTTTTTTTGATGAGAATTTCACACTTTTTACTTCAGGAATGCCCTCAAGCTCGCTCTGTAATTTTTGCGTATCGGCTTTATTTGCGGCAACATCGATGTGAACGCGGATCTGAACGTCTTCTTCAATCGTTTGGGCCACTTTATTGAGATTCATCATAATCACAAAAAAGACACCAACTAAAATGAGAGTTACGGTAACAGCACTTACAGAGGCAAATGTCATCCATCCATTCCTGCCGATACTTTTTAAACTTTCGCGGGCATGGCGGCCAATGGTTCTAATTTTCATAACCATATTCCCCCTTCTGCTCATCACGAACAATTTTTCCACCTTCAATGGCGATTACGCGATGTTGGATTGTATTAACAATTTCTTTATTGTGGGTCGCCATGACAACCGTTGTGCCGCGGTTATTAATTTCTTCAAATATTTTCATAATTTCCCATGATGTATCCGGGTCCAAGTTACCAGTTGGCTCGTCGGCAATCACAACCTTCGGTGAATTTACAATGGAACGAGCGATTGACACACGCTGCTGTTCCCCACCTGAAAGTTCTGTCGGAAGCATTCTTGCCTTATGCTTTAAATTAACGAGGTCGAGAACCTCCATGACCCGCTTTTTAATAAACTTAGGCTGTGCCTCAATCACCTCAAGGGCAAAGGCAATATTTTCATAAACAGTCAAGGTTGGCAGAAGCTTATAGTCTTGGAAGACAACACCAAGATTTCTGCGAAAAATCGGAACCTTTCTCATCTTTAATTTTGCTAAATTGACACCATTCATCGTGATCGTTCCGGAAGTAGGAACCTCTTCACGGTACATCATTTTAATAAAAGTGGATTTTCCAGCGCCGCTGGGACCTACCACATAGACAAATTCACCTGGATTAATTCGAACATCGATCCCATTAATTGCGGATACACCATTTGGGTATTTCTTGTATACTTCTTGCATTTCTATCATTTAATCACCTGTAGGAAAGTTATTGTGAATGAAGTAAATTCGACAATAATCTTTTATTTTTTGCAAAAGACCGCAAAATACTATACGAAACGTGCAAAATTTCGCATAGCCCTATTATAACATCATCAAACACTATTAAAAGCGATAAATATATTACAGTTTCTTTTCAAAGAATACAAGAATATACGTTTTTCCCGCAAATTCTACAGTTACAGCTGTTACAAACTTCGACATTTTTCTACATAAAAAAAACGTTCTGTGTTAGGACAGAACGTTTTTCCTTCAAATTACTACTTTTTGGACGCAAGCCATGTAGCCACTTTGTCAGCATCATCGCCGGAAATTAAGCCAGCAGGCATTCCGCCAGATTTCCCGTTTTTAAGAATGTCTAAAATTTGATCCTTTGAATACTTAGATCCAATCTTTGTTAAGTCTGGGCCCACAGCACCCTTAAGGTTTTCACCATGACAGCTTGAGCATTTTTGAGCCGTAATTTTCTCAGCTGCTGCGGCAACATCATTTCCTCCGCCGCTTGTGTCAGTAGTTTTGGTCGTTGTGTCTTTGTCTTTAGATGTGTCCGATCCGCCGCCGCATGCAGCAAGTCCCATTACTAGGGAAGTTCCCAATAATAATGTAAGTAGCTTTTTCTTCACCTGCTACTCCCCCTTCAGAAAATTTTACCATTACCTAACTAGTATACCAAGTCTACGCGCGTTTGAAACCCTCTCCCAATACTTCCGCAGCATCCATAACCACGATGAAAGCAGATGGATCAAGGGTTTTGACCAATTGTTTCAATTTTGTGAACTCCGTTTGGTCAACCACGCACATGAGTACTGGGCGTTCATGGTCAGTAAATCCACCATATGCTGATAGTTTTGTCACACCACGGTCAATTTTATTCAAAATTCCTGTGCGAACCTCTTCTTGTTTACTAGTAATGATCATGGCCATTTTTGAACGACCAAAACCAACTTGAATTAAATCGATGGTCTTGCTGGTCACATACAAACCAATGAGGGCATAAAGCCCTTTTTCGATATCAAATACTATCGCAGCGGTTAGGACAATTAACCCGTCAATGAGTACGACACATGTCCCAAGTGTAAAACCAGTGTATTTATTAATAATTTGTGCCGCAAGGTCTGTTCCTCCTGTTGATGCTCTGCCTCTAAAAACAATTCCTAAGCCAAGTCCAACGCCAATACCGCCAAACAATGCTCCAAGTAGAGCGTCATGGGTCCATGGGTCCATATTTTTTGTAAAATAAACAACGAAAGGTAAAAAAATGGTACCGGCGAGTGTTTTTGCTCCAAACTGTTTTCCTAAAAAAATGACGCCGGCAATAAACAACGGGATATTGAAGGCCCATTGAACATACGCTGGCTCTAATCCAAGAACAGTATGTAAAATTGTACTAATGCCGCTTACTCCGCCGGAAGCAATTTGATTAGGCAGTAAAAAAACGTTAAAAGAAATCGCAATAATGGCTGATCCGATGAGGACAAAAACATAGTCAAAGGCCACTTCGATTTTAGGATTCGTTTGTGTGAGTTCTAGAACTTTATTCATTTCGTATTCCCCTTGTGTTTATCAATTTCGAGTGTGAGTATAGCATGGGTATTTTTTGGTGTAAATAGCATTCAGTTGAAGCGATAAAGTGGAATAGGGGTATTAGTGATAAGACTTTTTCTTCTTTAAATCATTTTGTCCTAAAAGGCCCATTTTATAGATGTTTTGCTGGTACGACAATTGGATTTCTCCCTTAGAATTGGTTTTTTGGACATTTCGCTATTGCTCCTGAAGGACGAAATACTGTGGATATCCTTGAAAACGTCCTTCATCAAGGGAATGAAGGATGAAATACTGTGGATATCCCTGAAAACGTCGTTCATCAAAGGAATGAAGGACGAAATACCATGGATATTCCTAAAAACGTCCTTCATCAAGGGAATGAAGGACGAAATACCGGGGATAACCCTGTAAACGTCGTTCATCAAGGGGATGAAGGACGAAATACCATGAATATTCCTAAAAACGTCCTTCATCAAGGGAATGAAGGACGAAATACGGGGGATAACCCTGTAAACGTCGTTCATCAAGGGAATGAAGGACGAAATACCATGGATATTCCTAAAAACGTCCTTCATCAAGGGGATGAATTTTATCCTTAAATCGTTATCGCTTCTGTTGGATTTCGTCCTTAATATTATTTTTTGGCACAATTTTTTTATTCTACAGGTAGGTTTTGTCCCTTAAAAATGAAAAAACCTTTGCGGGGTCATCCTGCAAAGGCTTTTTCATTGATTATGAAATTCTTGATCTTAGATAAGCATCAATAAACGGATCAATTTCCCCGTCCATTACGGCCTGCACATTTCCTGACTCGGTACTCGTACGATGATCCTTGACCATTGAGTACGGATGGAAAACATAGGAACGGATTTGGCTTCCCCAGCCAATTTCTTTTTGTTCGCCGCGAATTTCCAAAAGTTCTTTTTCCTGCTGTTCAATTTCGCGCTGATACAGCTTTGCTTTTAACATTTTCATCGCTGACTCACGGTTTTTAATTTGCGAACGCTCCGTCTGGCATGTTACTACTACCCCTGTCGGAACATGGGTAATCCGTACAGCTGAATCGGTCGTGTTAATATGCTGACCACCGGCGCCGCTAGCACGGTAAGTGTCAATTTTTAAATCCTCTGTGCGGATATCGATTTGAATTTCATCGTTAAACTCCGGCATAACCTCACATGAAACAAAGGAGGTATGGCGGCGGCCCGAGGAATCAAATGGCGAAATCCGGACAAGGCGGTGTACACCTTTTTCTGCCTTCAAATAACCGTAGGCATTATGCCCTTTGATGGCTAAAGTTACACTCTTAATCCCAGCTTCATCTCCCGGTAGATAATCAAGCGTTTCTACCTTAAAGCCCTTTTTCTCAGCCCATCTTGTATACATCCGAAGAAGCATTGAACCCCAGTCCTGTGATTCTGTACCGCCTGCACCAGGGTGAAGCTCTAAAATCGCATTATTTTTGTCATACTCTTCACTTAACAAAAGCTGTAATTCAAATTGATTTAAGCGTTCTGTCAGCTGTCCCAGCTCTTCTTCCAGTTCCGCCTGTAATTCCGCATCACTTTCTTCTTTTACAAGCTCATAAGTTAGTTCCAAATTTTCATACGTTTCATTTAAATCAGTAAATTCATTTACTTGATCCTTTAAGCCGTTCGCCTCACTGATTACGACCTGAGCTGCTTGCTGATCATTCCAAAAATCAGGATGGAGCATTTGATCGTCTAATTCAGCGATTCTTGCTTCCTTATTTTCAAGGTCAAAGAGACCCCCTAAAGTCCGCTAAACGTTTAGCTGTTTTCTCTAATTCATTCCGAATTTCTGCTAATTCCATTCTGGTCACCTCTATAAAAAATTCATTTTGTAACGTAGTATATGCAAATAATTTAAGTCAGTCCTAATCTATTATAACGTCATACCTTCCAAAAATCCAAAACAAGCCGTTTTTGCTAGGTTGGGGATACTTTTTTAACGAAGGAAAAACACCTTGTGGATACCTGATGGTTTTTTAATACTTATCAACAAGATACATTTATTCATCCACATATTCAGTTAGTTATTAACAAATTCACAAAAAATATCAACAATTCAATAAACAATATCCACATTCGCAAATAAGTTATTCACAACTTATAGTTCTCTATCATTTAAACCCAAAGAAAAACAAGAAGCGAAATCCCATATGATTTCGCTTCTTATATGAAAAAATCAATTATTTCCCTGCTCCACAGCAATTTTTGTACTTTTTACCGCTGCCACAAATGCATGGATCATTTCGTCCTACATCCATTTGCTTCACCTTTGGCTTCTGCTTAACGGGTTCTCCATCTTCCTTCGGATGAACCGCTTCGCCTTTTGCCACTTCTTGACGCTCTAAATTATTACGGATTTCTGCCTTCATAATGTACATGGCAGCTTCTTCTTCAATTGAAGTAACCATTGCTTCAAACATTGCAAAGCCTTCCGCCTGGTACTCGCGAAGAGGATCCGTCTGTCCGTATGCACGTAGATGGATTCCATCACGAAGCTGATCCATTGCATCAATATGGTCAATCCATTTCGAGTCTACAGAGCGAAGGGTAACGACTTTTTCAAATTCACGCATTTGCTCTGGGAAAAGCAGCTCCTCTTTTTCATCATAACGCACCTTCACCTTAGCAAAAATAGCCTCGGTCATCTCTTCAGGGTCTTTACCGTTTAGATCCTCTAAGGTGATATCCCCTTCAGGAAGAAGATTGGCATGGACAAAGTCCACAACGCCCTGTAGGTTCCAATTTTCTTCATCATCCGCCATTGACGCATGCGCCTCAATATTCCGCTCTATTGTTCGTAAAATCATGCCTTCGACAATTTCACGCAAGTTTTCAGACTCAAGTAATTCATCGCGCTGCGTATAGATAATTTCACGCTGCTGGCGAAGCACATCATCATATTGCAGCAGCTGTTTACGCGCATCAAAGTTGTTACCCTCAACGCGTTTTTGCGCTGATTCTACTGCTTTTGACACCATTTTACTCTGGATGGGCTGGGAATCATCCATCCCAAGGCGCTGCATCATCGATTTCATATTATCAGAACCAAAGCGGCGCATAAGCTCATCTTCCATTGATAAATAAAACTGGGTAATCCCCGGGTCTCCTTGACGGCCGGAACGCCCACGGAGCTGGTTGTCAATCCGGCGGCTTTCATGTCGCTCCGTACCAATAACGGCAAGACCACCTAAATCAGTAACCCCTTCGCCAAGCTTAATATCTGTACCACGGCCGGCCATGTTTGTTGCAATCGTTACCGCACCCTGATGGCCTGCTTCCGCAATAATCTCTGCTTCACGTTCATGATTTTTCGCATTCAAGACATTGTGTCGAACGCCTTTTTTCAATAAGAGCTTGGAAATTAATTCAGACGTTTCGATTGCAACTGTACCGACAAGCACAGGCTGTCCCTTTTGATGTCGCTCTGCAATATCATCAACAACAGCTCGAAACTTCCCTTCCATTGTAGAGTAAATTAAATCCGCGCGGTCATCCCTGGCAATCGGTCTATTCGTTGGAATCACGATAACATTCATATTATAAATGTTTCTGAATTCTTCCTCTTCCGTCTTAGCCGTACCCGTCATCCCTGCTAATTTCTCATACATACGGAAGTAGTTTTGGAACGTAATCGTTGCCATTGTCATACTTTCGTTCTGTACCTCTAAGCCTTCCTTTGCTTCAATCGCCTGGTGTAAGCCCTCACTATAGCGGCGTCCCTTCATCAAACGGCCGGTAAATTGGTCAACAATCACAATTTCGCCATCCTGAACGACGTAATCCACATCTAGATGCATGCTGACATTGGCTTTTAACGCTTGGTTAATATGATGATTTAACGAAACATGAGACATATCAAACAAGTTTTCAATACCAAAAGCCTTCTCTGCTTTGCTGATCCCTTCTTCTGTCAGCATAACGCCTTTTGTTTTTTCATCATACGTATAATCCTTTTCTTTCGTCAGCGTACGCACAAACGCATTTGCTTGAATATATAGAGCCGTTGATTTTTGTGCAGAACCGGAAATAATCAACGGTGTACGCGCTTCGTCAATTAGGATGGAGTCCACCTCATCAATGACTGCATAAAAAAGCGGACGTTGAACCTTTTGTTCCTTATAAAGGACCATGTTATCACGAAGATAGTCAAAGCCATATTCGTTGTTGGTTCCATAAGTAATATCCGCAGCATATGCTTCCTGCTTCTCTTCACTGGTCATACTATTTAGGTTCAATCCAACCGTTAACCCTAAAAATTCATAAAGCTGTCCCATTTCCTGAGCATCACGGCTTGCAAGGTATTCGTTGACCGTTACAACGTGAACTCCTTTACCGGAAAGAGCATTCAAATAAACCGGCATCGTAGCCGTTAACGTTTTACCTTCCCCGGTTTTCATTTCCGAAATGTTTCCTTCATGGAGAGAAATCCCCCCCATTAACTGTACATGATAAGGGTACAATCCAAGGACACGACGGGCCCCTTCACGGACGACAGCAAACGCCTCAACTAGCACATCATCAAGGGATTCACCATTTTGATAGCGTTGTTTAAATTCCGCCGTCTTTTCACGGAGCTGATCATCGGTTAATTTTTCAGTATCAGACGCAAGTGCCTCTATTTGATTCGCAAGTTTGTCCAACCGTTTTAACTCACGTTTATTCACATCATACAATTTATTTAAAATCCCCATCATGTGATTGAACTCTCCTTTTTATCGAGATTGCTATTATAAAGAATTCGCAATATTAGGTACTAAATCCTGCCAAAATGAATTGAATATCACTTTCCATCTTACCACTTCACTATGTGTGTGACAACAAAGTTCCCATTGAAGAAAAATTGTATCAATATCTTTTTTAATTCTTCTATTAATCGATAGTTTCTTAATACTAAAAAAGGTGAATAAAAGTTCCAAATTCCGTATAAAAATTAACACTTATACACCCAACCACTACCTGCAAGTTATTAATCAATCCCCTATTTTACAAGGTATTAACGTTGTTTTCATCATAAAATCCTTTTGAAAAAATATTCACAAATTGTACATTGGAATATACACATCCTATGTTAGATACTACCTTTAGAGAGGTTTGGATGGAAAAAAAGAGAGATAGCTCAATCAAAAATGGGAAGGGTGAGCAAAATGGGCTTTTGGGGAGTAAAGAAAGATTCCGAGGCCGAACCCGATTCAAGAGAAAATAGAAAAAAATCGGGCCCAATAAAGAGACTCTGGCAAATGTGGAGAAATATAGATTGGAAAAATCCAGTTACCCGCTGGAAATTGTTATTTGCATCCCTCGTTGGTTGTATCGTTGTTTTTGGCGGAGGATATGGCGTACTTTCCATTACAAACTCGCCATCCTTTTGCTCCAGCTGTCACGAAATGGCACCGGAGTATACCACCTATACAGCAAGCGCTCATAACCAAATCTCCTGTGTGCAGTGCCATATTAAGCCCGGGGTCACCAACATGCTGACACACAAGGTGAAGTCTATGAAGGAAGTTTACTACCATGTTACTGGTGTCCCTAAACAAATCGTTCAAACAGAGGAAGAAGCCGTTTCAAATGAAAACTGTTTACAGTGCCACTCGAAAAACCGGCTTGTCACCGCATCTGGTGACTTAAAGGTCAACCATAAAGGCCATATTGAAAAAGGCATTCCATGTATCACCTGTCACGCAGGGGTTGTCCACGCGAAGATCGCTGCCCGCGGTTTAAATATTGACAGTGCCCGTGGAGAGTGGACGGAAAAAAATGCGCAAAAATTAATTGAAGAAAAATATGTGCGTCCGAACATGGGAACGTGTATCGATTGTCACGATAAAGTGAACAAGGGTGAAAAACCTTGGAAAGATGTCGCATACAATGTTCCGCCAAATCCAGAAGAACTTGAAAAACTTACAGAAGGAAAAACCAAGTCAGCATCCACGGAGCCAGTGAAGAAAGGCGAAAATACGTCAGAACTCGCAACCAAACATGACCAAAAGACACAGGAAATCATTTTACAAGCGATTGGAAAGCAAGAAACAAATGTAAAGGTTTCAATGGAATGTGGAACCTGTCATAAAAAACTTAAAGTACCAAAATCCCACAAAGTTACCCTATGGAACCAACAACATGGAAGTACAGCGGTTCAAGAGTTAAATAAATGTGTAAACTGCCATCAAGATTCCAAATGGATCAGAGAAATACCAAAAGAGGACATTATCTCAATCCTTAAATTAGGTACAAAAAAATCACATTATCAGCCTGATATCAATTTGGTAAAAGATCAGTCCCGTATTAATAAGTTTTGCAGCACCTGTCACAGTAAACGTCCTCCTGGACATACGAAAAGCGCTCAATGGCTGACAGCTCACTCAACGAAAGCATTGACAGCTGAAGCGAAATCTCAATGCTTCGTCTGCCATGATCAGAAAAAACCAAAGCCAGGATCAACTGATACGAAAGCACCTACAGATGTATATTGCGAGTACTGTCATAGAACCGGCTTTAAAAGTCCTGTAAGAAAATAATTTTTATAAAAATGGAGGGACACTTTATGGAAGAAGAACAAACTGAGCTGCCGGCCCCTCCCCGTTATCGGTATAAGTTAATCAAATATATGACGATCACATTGTTTTTTCTAACCATCTTATTCTTTGCAGGATTTTCAGGGTTAGAGGCAACATCCAGTTCGAAATTTTGCCAAAGTTGTCATGAAATGAAACCGGAGTATTACACGTGGAAAGCATCGACTCATAATGAAGTGGATTGTGTAAACTGCCATACCGATCCAGTTTTCAAGAAATTAGCGAAGGATAAAGCGGAAGGGCTGGTTGAACAATTAAAAAACCATTCTTCAAGCGTTACCGCCACCCCTATCCGGATGCCGAATGAGGTACCTAATAGTGCATGTGAAAAATGTCACAATTTAAAGACACGGGATGTGACACCATCGGGGGATCTGATCATCCCCCATGATAAGCATTTAAAAGAAGGAGTAGAGTGCGTGCAGTGTCATAGCAGCGTCACCCATGGGAAAATCGCCGACAGAAAAATGACCTATCGGACAGACTATGATAAATGGGATCAATCCGTCGGTACACAAGCAATGTCCGATTTGAAATTTTCCCGACCTGACATGGACACTTGTATGGAATGCCATAAGGCTAGAAATATTTCAACAGCCTGCGAAACCTGTCATAAAACAGGAATGGAACCAAAGAGTCATAAAAATCCTGAATTTAAAGCATCTACTCACGGTTTAAAAGCCGGCAAGGATCTTCAAAAATGTGACTCCTGCCATGGGTATATGTCGAAGGAGAAAATTGAAGGGCTTGAAGTTGCTTCTCCTGCAGAAAAGGTCCTGCAAAACATTGAAACAACCAAACCACATATTACCGAATTGGATTATGCAAAAGAAAATACTTTCTGTAAGGATTGTCATAGCAAACGGCCGGCAAGCCATAATAGTCGGTGGATGATGGAACATAAAGACCAAGCTTTAAAGGATAAACAGCAATGTTTAGCCTGTCACAATTACCAACAAACAGGAAAATATGAAACAACTATCTCTGCTTGCTCTTCTTGTCATCCGAGTATGCATAGATCATTTGATAAATCCATACATCCTATACCATTAGGAAAAAAACAAAAAGTTACCAATCTCTGTTATACCTGTCACGTAAAGGATACATGTTCTACTTGTCATAAGGAGTAGTTAACATCATTTTTGCAAGATTAGGAGGGTTCATATGGAATCGCATGTTCAACCTCTCAAACAGGATCATGAGAAGTCACCAAAAAAGAAAAAAAATAAAAAGACAAGTAAAAATGAAAAATTCAACTGGTGGCAGACGCTGCTAATATTGGCTATGACCCTAGCAATATCAATAAGTGCAGGTTATATCATAAGTAAAAAATATTTATGGCCTAAGTACGATATGAATCGTCTTGCTCAACAGTTAGAAAGTGCCAAAAATGAAGTTGATGGAAAACCAAACGACTCAAAAGCGCGAGTAGATCTAGGATATGCTTACTTTTTAAATGAAGATTACGACGAAGCTATTAAACAATATAAAACTGCTCTCGATTTGGATAAAAATAATTTTGATGCTTATTTCAACCTTGGACTTGCCTACAAAGAGGAAAATCGTAACGATGATACACTCCAGATGGCTCAAAGGGCTACAGAACTCTCTCCTCGAGATTATAAGGGTCATTTACTAAAAGGTATGGCGTTCAGAAAATTAAAAATGTACTCAGATGCAATTAAAGCTCTTAACGAAGCAAACCAGCTTATGCCTGGAAACACAGATATCATTTTCGAAATTGGCCAAGTAGCCGAAGATAAAGGCGACAAAAAAATGGCAGAAGATGTTTATAAAGAAGCGCTTGGCTATGACCCAATGTATAAACCTGCAATTGAAGGATTAAAAAGAGTTTCTTCAAATGATAAGAACAGCTAATAAAGGGGTTGATAACTGTGAAAAAAATGAACGTTTATATTTGGATGGGCGTAATAGTTTCTCTAACCATTATTGCCTTTGCTATTATCTACTATTTCAACTTACAAACCAAGGTAGATAAAGTAACAAAAATAGTAGATCGAAATGGCCCTCCTACCTTCAGTCAATTGTTTTACGGCGATTTTGATCATTCTTTAGATAAACCAATGGATGTTGCTAAAATCGGAGAATTCCTTTATGTAACCGATACAAACAACAAGCAGGTTCAAATGTTCGACCAATCCGGTACACCAATTGCTCAGTTCGGAAAAGAAGGAACAAATCCCGGAGAGTTTAAATTCCCTTATGGAATTACAGGTGATAAAGATGGAAACGTCTATGTAGCTGATTTATACAACGGAAAAATCTCCATTCATGAACCAAAAGGCAAATTTATTCGTTATTTTAAAATTCAAGATAAAAAGAATATTCTTAAATCCCCTGGTGGAATTCGAATTTACAACGATCATTTATATGTAACCGATATCCAATTAAATAAAGTTTTTGTCTTTGATTTAAATGGAAAAAAACTCCTTGAAATCAAATCCGGTGAAACAGCAAAGGATCCATTAAGAGCTCCTAACGCAGTTGCAATTGATAAAAATGATGATGTTTTTGTATCCGACTCTGGAAATCAAAGAGTACTAGAATATGATAAAAATGGCAAATACATTCGTACGATTAATGGATCAAAGGATGGCAAAGGTTCTTCCGTATTTGTTAATCCTCGGGGTATTGGTGTTGATTCACGCGGAATCTTGTACGTAGTCAATAATCTAACCCACGTAGTTTATGGGTTTGATAACAATGGTGAAGAAGTCTTCCACTTTGGCACGATGGGTGACGGCAATGAGCAATTTTATCTTCCTAACGGCTTGTTCGTTGATGGAAATGACCATGTATACATCACCGACACCGTAAACCAACGAATTGCTCTTTATTATTAACCTGCTATCATCCTTAAAGGAGGTGATGTCATACGAAAAATGCAAGAGTCCCAGAGGTTCATAGTTTATGAGATAAAGAGAGAGAAATAAGAGAAATTCAGGGAGGTTTTTGGAATGAGTAAGGTGAAATTTAGCTTTTCATTCGCATTAATGCTAATACTGGCAGGGATGCTAAGCATTGTAGCATTTGCAGCTGCACCTTTTTCTCCAACACAATTAAAAGCAGTTGCGAATAAAGACCATTCCATTACAATTGAATGGAAAGCCGTAGACGGTTTAACCTATAATGTTTATCTTGATGGCACTAAACAAACAAAAGAAATTTCAATTACAGATAACATTGCATCTATTACACTAGAACCAGAAAAAGCAACATCATTGGAGATTGAAGCGGTGAATGATAGTAATGAAGTTAGTGAAAAAACTTCATTTGGCTGGAACGCTATTTTAGATGCAACAAAAGCTTCAAATGACAGTGATTTTGATAACGGAATCATAAATGCTAACAAATCTGGTGAAGGTGTTGGTGGGCAAACTGCTAACTTTAATCAAGTAATAAAATCACAGGATCTAGTAACTACTGCCCAAGATGGTAAACAAATCGCTGGTCAAACTACTCATCGTACTCACGGTGAATATCAAAACAATACTAACTCTTGTGCAAGCTGTCACCAAACACATACCGCTGCATCTAAGAATTTATTATTTAAAGACGGCGTATACACAACTTGTACTGCCTGCCATGACGGTACATTGGGCTTCTATAATGTTTTTGGAAAAGGTTCTGATGGTGCAGGTACTTTCGGTGGAACACATGATGGAAATATGTCAATCCACATGGCAAACGGTGCAGTTTCTGTCAAAGCAGCTCCTGGCGGTAACAAAAACGGGGACGGTTCTTGGTCTGAAGAATTCACTTGCGCTAGCTGTCACGCACCACACGGTTCTTACTCTGACCGTTTATTGAACTTCAACCCTAACGGCATGGGTAATACACCTGTAGATGAGGGTGGTAAGAAATTAACAAATGTACCGGTTGTGTCTACTTTACCTGCTGACGGCAAACCTAATTACGTAGTTTACAAATTCACTGCAACTGGCACAGATATTGTAAAACCTGACTATGCTGCCAAGAAGGTCGCAGTTGGAAACATTGTTTATCAACTTATGAGCTGGGACGGCTCTAAATATGTTGAAGAAAAAGATCCATGGCTCCATGGCTATGATTGGGCTGACGGTCACGCTTACAAGATTTATTGGTCCAGTCTACAAGGTTCAATTACAATGACATCTTATGATAAAGATGGTAATGCTACAACAGCTGATAAGGATACTTCAATTTTAAATACTGACAGCATAAAAGATGGTTATATGATCTCAGGAAATGGATTCTTTGCTGTAAATAATCCTAGTAAATTTTCGGTAACTACTGATAATAAGAATACTTCTACTGATACTAGTGATGATGTTAAACTTTCCGGAACAGCTTTACTGGACAAGATTACTTATGCAAACATTGCACGTGCATATATTGTAAAATTAGACATGGTTAAAGATAATGAGTTATCTGACCAATACAAATTACCATTATACACTACAAACGTTAAATCTTTATGGGCTGGCAAGCAATTTGCAGGCTATGGTGTTGCAATGAACAAATTCTGTTCTTCTTGCCACACCGATTATCTTGCAGCCTCTGGTTCAGCTTCAGGTACTTGGAACACGGCGTACCGTCATAGCACTAACTCTGATAGCTATACTTGCGTACGCTGCCACTATGCTCATGGTACTGATGTAACAGTTATGAAAGACGCAAGAAGCAAAAACCTAGATGATATTGTTGCGGACAATACTTACTTCCCAGAAGTAACAGGAACAGCTGCAAGGGAAGCCAAAGCTAAAGAATACTTGTTAGACAAAGACCCATCCTCTGCGTTAAAACGCTATACAAACATGTCAGTATGTTGGGGATGTCATACTTCTTCCCACTCTGAAGGCTTCCGTAATGGTTCTACATTTGACAACCAATCTGGTGCAGGTGGATCTTACGATAAAGTAGGCTTACAAAACGGATGGTAAGAAAAAAACTACCAAATAGCCCCACTATTTGATAGCCCTGAAATGAATATTTAAGTTAGAGAAAACAGCTTACTTTGGTAGGCTGTTTTCTTACATTTTATTATGGCAAAGGTTCATAAAGCTGTCAAAGATTCTTCACTAGATTGTCGTTCGATTTATCTTTTCAATAAACATATAATAATAATGTAGATTATAGGTTTAATACATACGGCTAGAGTTTAAATTGTTTATTTTTGTAAACATCCTTTATCAAATGAAAATTACAAATTGAAGCAAAAGGGATGACCATTAGATGTTATTACTAAACAGAAAACAACAAATATATTTCATGTTCATAGTGCTCCTAACGATTTTCCTGTCCCCTATGTGCCCCAATATTGCACTGGCAGAAACAGCAGATACCGTCAGCCCCTCTCTTTCTGTGAAAACAATAACGGCCAACCCTGACGGAACGACAACAACTGAAGGTCTGGTTTCAGATAACCAAACCCCTGCCGAGAAAATCAAGCTGCAAGTAGTAGACTCAACTAATACTCCCATCGGAGGCTTGATAATTCCATCTGCTGATGGGACTTGGGCGATTGAAAACATTACTCAAGATGTTAATACATTGTTTATTTTGGCAACAGATGAGTCTAACCAATCAAGAAAGCTTCCAATTAAAATCATACGTCCTTATATTAAAGAAATAAATCTTTCGGTTTTTATTTCAAAGGTTTCTCCTAAAGACGGAGAACCACAGCCTGATCAAACGAAACAGATTGATATCATAACCACCGATGATATGACAAAAGTTTCCTTAGACACATCTATTAAGATCACTGTTAGCGATGATTATTTTATTAAATACGAAGATAATAAACTTTTAAGTCCAATTACTGTATTTGATAATAAAGGAATGGTTGATGGAACAATCTCAGGTACGATCTCTCCTATCACGGAAAATAATCAGTTGGTTTTTCATTTTTCAAATCCTTTATTGCCAAGAAAAACTTACTACATTCTTTATAACGTGTCCGATGGCGCAGGAAACAATGTTTTTCCTGTGATTAAAAAATTTACTACTGTGAGCGGCACCGTAAGTACAGTAAATCTAGAAGAACAGAAATACAAATCAGAGTGGACAAACCAACCTCATGGGTATTACACCAATAACGTAAACACATGTGCAAATTGCCATAGCACTCACGTTGCAGACAATACAAGTTTAGAAAGTTCAAAACTTGCGGATGATTATTGCATGGCTTGCCACGATGGCACGACAGCGCCTAAAATGGATGATTTCGACACTAGTATTACATCAAAGCACGATGCTCAAATCGTTACAGATTATCAAACAAAATCCGGGTCCTGTACAGCATGTCATAATCCTCACTTAACTTGGAGTGAAGAAAATCCTAACTTATTAAAAGATCATTATGTTTATGCAGAAAAAAATGAGGATGGGACGATTAAATCAACCATCGATGGTTTAGAAGTTAATTGTCAGAGATGCCACAAGGATGACCCTGCTAGCGGTCCGAAGGATTACCACGAAAACTCGCAGTACGAGATTTTAGCATACAAAGATTCAACAACTGCGAATGGTGTAATTGAAAATTATTCGTTATGTTTACGCTGTCATAATGGCGGTAAGGCTAAAGATATGATCAGTTACTATAAGATAGTTTCCGGCCATACCATCAAGGCAATCGATGGAAGTAAATTGGATGGCAAATTCCCTTGTTCTGAGTGCCATGAAACACATGGATCATCAAACAAACTGCTTTTAAAAGCTATTTTAGGGCATGAAAACCAGGATTCCAAAGCTTTCTCCTTTACAGCAGGAAACTGGAGTATTAGCACTGAAAGGGAATTCTGTTTAAAGTGCCACAACGGTAAAACAGCAATTTATGGAGTAACAGGGAAAGCTGTTTATGATGAATCAAGTAAGGCACTATCAACAAGCCACGATAATAATGATGCTTGTTCTAGCTGTCATGGGACTGGTACCACAGAAATCGAAAAAGCCCTAAGTGCAGCACATGCTCCAAAGATATTAAAAAATTCGGATAACGATTTAAACACGGGTTCAACCATTGGTACAACCTCAGAATCAAGAAGCAGTAATACTGGCGCTGTTACAGTCAAAGGAACTAATGAAAGCACGGATACAATAACACCTTCAGATTCTTCAAAAACAACTACAACAGATTCAAATACAGCACCATAAAAAACTCGAGAGGTCTTTCCTCTCGAGTTTTTTATATCACCTATTTCGGACACTTCCGTTGATATCTCCCCAAATGGTCCCCATGAACACAATTCTTACCACGCTGCAATTGCTCCGTCGGTCCGTGATTCGGTACCACCCATTAACACGCCGGTTTCCGGATCGCGCCAGATGATTTGACCGCGGCCAAATCCCCCTGTATCTAATGCCATCTCGATTTGATGCCCCTTCCGTACCAGAGCATGGGCAAGATGCTGCGGAAAATGCGGCTCGACTTGAACCTTTTTTCCCTCAATCCACTGCCAACGAGGGGCATCCAAAGCAGCCTGCGGATTCAGACCGAAATCAAGCGTGTTCATAATAACCTGCAGATGCCCCTGCGGCTGCATATAACCGCCCATCACGCCAAATGGCCCAACGGCATGATCTCCCTTTGTCAAAAATCCCGGTATAATCGTGTGGAATGTCTTTTTCCCTGGCATTAACGCATTAGGGTGTGCCGGATCTAACGAAAAATCATGTCCGCGATTTTGGAGGGAAATTCCGGTTCCTGGCACCACTAATCCGGAGCCGAAGCCCATATAGTTACTCTGAATAAAGGAAACCATATTTCCTTCACCGTCTGCCGTGGCGAGATAAACCGTGCCCCCACTTGGAGGCTTGTACGGGAGTGGCAGGGAGGCTTCTTCAGCAATTTCGCTCCGTCTGATGGACCCGTATTCGTCGGAGAGAACGTCAGCTACGTTCATTTTCATAAAAAATGGGTCTGTAATATGTGCCTTTCCATCTGTAAAGGCGAGTTTCATCGCTTCGATTTGTTTATGGTATGTATCGACGGTTTCCTTTTCGGAGAAGTTGAAGCCCTTGACAATATTTAATGCGAGAAGGGCAACAAGTCCCTGTCCGTTGGGCGGAATCTCCCAGACATCGTAACCGCGGTAATGAACCCTGATTGGGGTCACCCATTCTGCACGGTAACCGGCAAGATCTTCTTGAGAAATGAACCCATTATAGTGTTCGGCAAAAGCAGCGATTTGTTTCGCGATTTCACCACGATAAAAGCTTTCACCGGCTGTTTCAGCGATAGAGCGTAATGACGAAGCGTGATCTTCCGACCGCCAGATTTCCCCCATCTTTGGTGCTCGTCCCTTTGGGGCAAAGGTTTCAAACCAGGACTGGAACTCGTCTCCTGTTAATATTTGTTTGTAGCGTTTATAGGCATAACCCCAGTATTTCGCCAAAATCGGTGTTAGCGGGTAACCATATTCAGCATACTCAATCGCTGGCTTTAAAACTTCCTTTAAGGACAATCTTCCAAATTTCTTTGAAAGCTCCGCCCAGCCAGAAGGAGCACCGGGGACGGTAACAGGCACCCAGCCATAGGCAGGAATTTTGTTATATCCCTTCGCTTTTACCGCATCAATGGTCAAGGTTTTTGGGGCAGGACCGCTGGCATTTAAGCCGTGAAGCTTATTTTCAGTCCACACGAGC
This sequence comes from Neobacillus sp. GCM10027624, assembly GCF_042675345.1. Taxonomy (NCBI): domain Bacteria; kingdom Bacillati; phylum Bacillota; class Bacilli; order Caryophanales; family Bacillaceae; genus Neobacillus; species Neobacillus sp. GCM10027624. The sequence continues at coordinate 232,725 of NZ_JBHTHD010000010.1, read as the reverse complement.
GCAAATGCATCACCGCCAATCCCGTTAGAGGTTGGTTCTAACACGGTTAATGCCGCAGCAGTCGCAATTGCTGCATCAATGGCATTTCCGCCTTTTTTGAGGATATCGAGTCCTGCTTGGGAGGCAAGGGGCTGGGAGGTTGCGACCATTCCCCGTCCCGCAAAAACGGTGGTCCGTTGAGATGAATAAGGATGATCATGAAAATCAAAGTCCATTGTCAACACCTCTTTACTTCTAGTAACCCTATTATACTGAACATTCTGAAATTGGTATATTGAAAAATAAAAACGCAGCCCCTGGTCTGGAACTGCGCTTCTCTTTTATTAATGTGCCTCAATTAAGCCATAACGACCATCTTTACGTTTGTAAACAACGTTTGTACGGTTTGTATCTGCATTGGTGAACACGTAGAAGCTATGACCAAGCATGTTCATTTGCAGGATTGCTTCTTCACTGTCCATCGGTTTTAAGTCAAAGCGTTTTGTACGAACCAATTCTAGTTCGTCATCCTCAAAATCGTGAGACTCTGTATTTTCAGCTGTTGCAAAGGTGATTGGAAAATCGCCTTTTTCGCGGAATTTACGGTTCACTTTTGTTTTATGCTTGCGAATTTGACGCTCAAGCTTGTCAGAAATCAGGTCAATCCCCGCATACATATCTACATTTGTTTCTTCTGCACGAAGGACGAGATGTGGAAGAGGAATAGTAACCTCTACTTTGGAAGTTTTATCTTGATTGAACCTTAGGTTAACATTAACCTTTGCTTCAGGTGCTTCAGTAAAATACCTTTCTAATTTTGAAATTTTCTTTTCAATATACTCGCGAATTGCTGGAGTTACCTCAATGTTTTCACCACGAACGTTATAATTCATAAGTGAACTCCTCCTTTTTTTAAAACTATGTAAATACATTTCTATTTTACCCTATGAATATCCTGCTAAAACAGTACATTATTTTGTCGATTTCATGACAAAAACAATGCATATATAGTAGCAAACATGTTTTTAGAGGAATGGGCATGGGTAAATTTGGGTAAAATGGATAATTTATTTTAACTAAATTTTAATATTATATAGGACAATTTACCACTCATATGCCCATAGAATAGGTTACAAAGGATGAAAAAATGATTGGAGGCATCCAAATGGCTCAGCAAGAAAGAAAATTACTCGCATGGCATGAAACAATGGAATTACACGAAATTGTTGCGTTTCAATCCATTGGCTTAATGAAACTAAAAATGTCGTTTAAAAAGGTTGAAGACCAGGAATTAAGAGAGCTTTACAGAACATGCATTGGGGAGCTTGAAGGAAACTTAAATGAACTGCTTCAATTTTACCCTTCAGCACCGGGATATCAGGGGAGAGAGGCAGAATCCCGTCAGGATGTCAGCTTTTTTGCCGCCGATCTGCTAGCCCTCTCTAAAGAGTTAGTCCGCTGCCTGGCAGCCGCCATTACGGAAACGGCAACACCTGCGTTAAGAAAAACCTTTACCAATCAGTTGATTGCTGCAATTCACGCGCACGAACGGGCCTACAACTACATGCACAAACACGGCTATTATCCTTCCTATGATTTAGGTCCTTTGCTTGGACAGGATGTTCACAATGCACAGCACGCGCTTAGAATGAAATATTAGTGTTTTGGGGTGGCGGCATACAATGCTTGTCACCTTTATTTTGCTTCCTATCTTCCAAGAGTCAGCGATTGAATACCGGCTGCTCCTTCTTTTTTTATAAGCTTTGCAGCATGTCTAAGGGTTGAACCGGTTGTGTATACATCATCGATTAATACAATGTTTTTTCCTTGGATATCGATTTGCGGGTTAATGGCAAATACTTGTGGAAGATGAATCCGTTCGGACCTGCTTTTTTTAGATTGTTTTTCAGAGTGAACCCTGGTTAACAGCAATGTTGATGTAAAACCTGCTTCTAATAAAAGAGCCTCTGCTTGATTAAACCCCCGTTCATAAAGGCGCTCCTCACTTAATGGAATTGGTACGAACACATCAGCTTTCATTTTTTGAAGGACTTCTTGAATTTGGACTGCAAATACCTTCGCAACGACATAGTCACCGCGAAATTTAAATACAGCAATCACTTCTTTTAAAAAATCATTGTAAAGATATAATGATGTGTTTTTATCGAGATGCCCCTGCCACTCTGGATCCTGCTCCCACCGCAGGCAATCATGACAGAGGTCCCCATGACGAAATTTCTCATCCAAATTACAGAATGGCCGGCAGCAAATGCTGCATGTCTCCCCTGCTATTTTTTCAAATTTGTTTTCACATTCGGAGCATAGATACTGATCTTTCTCCGGCGAAAAAATCACCCTCCATCCAATGATAGGAGGGATGGGTTGATGGCAAAGATAACAACGGTCCTGCTGGAAAAGAATCATCGGAATTCACCTCTTTTTAATCGATTAGTCCCTTTTTAACTCCTTCTTGATTCATAAAAACAATTTGCTGCTTTGCTTTTAGCATCTCATCCGTTTTACCATAGTGAAAAAAGGTGACCACCCCTGTTGGATGGGCCGCGCTCCTTCCTGCCCTTCCGGCAATTTGGACAAGTGCGCTTTCAGAAAAAATATCATCTTCAGCACCAACAACGGCGACATCAATGTTGGGAAAGGTAACGCCCCGTTCAAGGATCGTTGTCGTTAAAAGTAATGGAATTTCCTTTCCCCTCATTTTTTGTACCTTTTCCTTTCGTTCCGGGTCTTCCGCATGGACGGCTTCTATATTTGGAGCAAACTGGCGTAGGATCGGGAGCGCTTTTTCCATCAAAGGAATATGTGGAAAAAATACGAGTGATTGTTTATTACTTTCAATTCGATTTTTTATCCATTGAAGCACATTTGCGGGTAGTTTGTTTTTATGCAGCTTCTTTTGCCAATTCCCACACCAGACAAATTGCGGGACTGGAAGCGGATGTCTATGGAATCGGGCTGGAATCGTTGTATAGGCTCTTTTTTCCTGCCGGCATTCTTTCTGCCATTTTTGATTAGGGGTTGCGGTTAAATAAATCATCGCTGAAACCGGTTTTCGCGCCTGTACAGCCGCATGCTGGAGTGACTCTTCAACGGTATAAGGAAAAGCATCCACTTCATCAAGGATCAGGGTATCAAAGGCATGGTAGAACCTTAGCAGCTGATGTGTGGTCGCAATCGTGAGCGGTGCGTAAAGATGGCGGTCCTTGCTCCCGCCATAGAGGGAGGCAACAAGGATTCCAGGAAACGCTGATTGAAGACGGGGAGTTAGTTCGAGAACTACATCTGTTCTTGGGGTAGCGATGCAAATTCTTTTTCGTGAGGCCAGTGCGGTCTCGATTCCATGGAACAAGACTTCAGTTTTCCCCGCCCCGCAAACTGCCCATACCAAAAGCTCATGATTTTGCTCGATTGCTTCAACCACCCTGTCGGATGCAGTCTGTTGTCCAGCTGATAGTTTCCCTTGCCATTCCATGATCTTTCCGGGTAGTTTTATTTCTGGCGGGGGACCATTCCAACCAATAAGAGGTGTGCATTCACTTATTCTTCCCATCATAATACAGTGGCGGCAATAGAGGCATATTTCGCCACATCGTGCGCATGGAAAGCGGGCGAACCATTGTGGGTCCTTGTTCCCACAACGAGCGCAAATCGGCTGTTTTCCGAGGTAATCAATGCCTTTACGGTAGGTTACATAGCCTTGTTCATAGTGAGCTTCGAGTTCCTTCGATGGGATGTCATCTGTGAGAAGTTGTTTGCCAGTAAGAAGCTGCTGCAGTTCAGGGTTAAAGTGAAAGTTTGGGTTAGGCGGTGGATGCGGGATGTTGGGGATGCGGGAAATCGGCAGGGAATCTTCCTTTTGCGGATGGAGGAAATTGTTTTTCAATGCAAAACGCATGAGGGCACCTTCTTTTTAGGGGATTGTAGTAAAATTCAATCAGTGGGGTCATTTAAAATTTCGACAGGAACTGATAATATCCTGTTTATGTCGAAAAATCTTTTTGATGTTTCAAGCGAGACTTTATAAATGTTCTGATTAACCGGTTTATGCTCCAAGCTAAGCAATATATGTTCCCACCCACTGATTTTATGTTCCAAACTGACCTTGAGACAGTCAAAAAGCCAAGCGAGTGCCTGGCTTAGGTAATTTTCCATTCAATTTTTGAACGTCGGAACTAATTTTATGCGAATCTTGGGCTTCTTTTTACCATCTATAGAAGAGATTCAATTTTACTTTCCTATATGAACGTTATATGTTCCGATTCGGACGATTTAGTTCCAAGTTAGGCAATATATGTTCTCGTTTTCCGATTTTATGATCTAATCTTATTTCCTCATCCAGCCCATGCCCATTGCGCCTTCGCCTAGATGGGTTCCGATTACGGCACCAAAATAACCAATCGAAAATTCAACATTCGGATATATAGCCGATAACTCTGCTTTCCATGCATTTGCTTCTGCTTCGCGGTTGGCGTGGATAATGACAGCCCTATAAGACGCACCCGTTGCTGCATCCTCACCCAGCTGGTCAGCGATCCGCTTCATCGCTTTTTTGCGTGTACGAATTTTTTCAAAAGGCACGATGACCTTATTTTCAAAATGGAGCAACGGTTTCACCTGGAGTAGACTGCCGATAAAGGCTTGTGCGCTTGTAAGACGCCCCCCTCGCTGCAAATGAGAGAGATCATCGACCATAAAATAGGCCCGGGCTGATCGCTTCAGCTCTTCAAGGCGTGCCATGATCATATCAGCATCAGCACCTTTTGACGCCATTTCCGCAGCTTCAAGCGCATAAAAGCCTTGTACCATACAGCTGATTTCCGAATCAAACGGATAGACTGTAATACCCTCAACCATCGTTCCAGCGGTTACAGCCCCCTGGATGGTTCCGCTGATGCCACTTGAAAGATGGATGCAGATGACCGAATCATACTCCTTAGCTAATTGTTTAAACAGCTCAACAAACTGGCCGACTGGCGGCTGTGAGGTGGTTGGCAGACCTTTTTCCTTCACCTCTTGATAAAATTCTTCTGCGGATATGTCAACCTCTTCTTGATAAGCCTCGGTTCCAAAAATAACATTTAAAGAGACCATATGTATATTCCATTTATCACGTAATTCTTTCGGGATGTATGCAGTACTATCCGTGACAACTGCTGTTTTCATAACAAAATACCATCCTTGTCTAGACTATTGTTTTTCCATTTTAGCCGAAATCCGGTTATTTTGCATTAATTATCTAGGTATTAGAATAGCACAATGTGTAAATTTACACTTCAACCGCTATGTATCGGACTTTATCCGCGAATGTAGCCCTCTTATCCACGAATCCACCTACTTTATCCGCGTATCAAATATTTTGAGAAGAAACACAAAAAAGAACACGCCCGAAAGCGTGCTCTCTCCAAAAGTATTTTAACGACTATATTCGTTAACGAACTTCTACCCAGCCATTTTTAATTGCAACGACAACCGCTTGTGTACGGTCGTTTACATTCATTTTTTGCAGGATATTGCTTACATGGTTTTTAACGGTTTTTTCACTGATGAAAAGGGCTTCCCCGATTCCACGGTTACTTTTTCCATCAGCAAGCATTTGCAGCACTTCACATTCACGGCGCGTTAACAAATGAAGCGGCCGGCGGATTTCCACCGTTTGAACGTATGAACCCCCAAATACCTTTCCAGCTGTTAAACGGCGGTATTCATTCACCAGATTATGCGTAACCTTTGGATGTAAATAGGAGCCACCGTCTGCAACGACGCGAACTGCATCGATGAGGGCATCGGCATCCATTTCCTTTAAAAGATACCCTTGTGCACCAGTTTGAAGTGCATGTGTGACATAATTTTCATCATCATGAATCGATAAAATAATGACCTTTGTCTCCGGGTATTTTTCTACAAGCTCCTTGGTTGCTTCCACTCCGTTCTTTTGCGGCATATTTATATCCATGATGACCACATCTGGACTGAATTCTTGGACAATACGAACCGCTTCACTGCCGTCATCCCCCTCGGCGACAACCTGGAACGTTTTTTCAAATTCGAGAATCCTCTTTACTCCTTCTCTAAACAATTGATGATCGTCGATAATGGCAATTTTAGTTGTCAATTTCTTCGCCTCCCTAATCCTTGTAATAAGATTTTGTTGTTTAAATCACTTTAAGTTCTGGTTAATTAATTCCTATTCAGGCAGCGGAACGTGAATGGTAACAGCGGTTCCCTTACCAATTTGTGATTCAATTATAATTTCGCCATCCAGCAAGTCAACCCGTTCCTTCATACCCATAATCCCAAAGGATTCAGGTTTCTTCTGACTCGTATCAAATCCAGCACCATTATCCTTAATGAGTACTGTAATGGCTGTCTTAGTCATTTCTAATTTTACTTTAATTTCGCAGGCATTGGCGTGTTTTAAAGCGTTCTGCACCGACTCTTGGATCATTCGAAATAATGCGACCTCATACTTAGCTGGAAGACGGTGTTCTAGTCCAATATTCACAAAATGAATTTTGGAGTGGTTATGATATTCTTCGATGGTTATCAGGTATTTTCTGAGGGTAGGAACCAATCCTAAATCATCCAACGCCATAGGACGAAGGTCGTAAATAATCCTGCGAACCTCGTAAAGGGCTGAACGGACCATTTTTTTAAAACTATGAATCTCCGAAAAAGCATCCTCGGGTCCGCTCTCTCGGTACACCCGCTCAATTAAATCCGAGCGCATAATCACATTGGCCAGCATTTGCGCGGGACCATCATGGATTTCCCGTGACATTCTCTTACGCTCTTCTTCCTGAGCCTCAATAATTTTCAAGCCGAAGTCCTGCTTCGCTTTCGCATCCTCGAGTGCGACGCCCATTTCACTCATTAAATAATTCATCACAACGGAGATTTGCGATATCAGATGCTCGGCCCGATCAATGGTATCATCCAGTGCCAGCAGTCTTCGCTCAAGATCATCTCGTTTATCCAATAGCTGCTTCTTATATTGCCAATTAATAGTGAGGTCCATTTGAAGCTGGTGCGCTTTTTCGTACGCCTCCCGGACTTCGCCCTCCGAATAATGTTTAATGTTCATACTCACTTCAGAAAGCCTTGAACGAGCCTGCCGGACCTGTTCCTCAAGGGAGTCGCCTTCACCCGAGAGCTTCTCTACCATATGCTTAATAGCTTGGAGCTCATCCCTCATGCTGTCGTAATCCTGGCGGCACTGCTCTTCAATTTGAAATATATCCGATTTACTGGAAGTAACGGTTTCAATCATTTTTTCACGAATCTCATCAATCGACTTCATATTAATTTTTTTTATCTTCATAAAAATGCCTCCATTAAGAAGCTTTGTGTACCCTGCTTTTCAATCTTTGAATAAAGGCCTTTTAACATATTTTACCTTAAATTGTACTACTATAGAAATTTGATGTTGACTGCCTCCTCAAATTTCGTAAAAAAGTTGTATAATAAGAGTACTATTCCTAAAACTTTTTTACTATTAAAAATAAGCCTTAACAGGTTTACACTATATAAACATGTCCTATTATACCATGCAAAAGTTACACAAGTATTAAAGTTATATTACACTGAATATTTTTTCACATAAATAGAAGGAGGCTAACTATGCTGTCCCACTACTATACGGTAAAAGAATCCGGAGAACATGAAATTGTTATACAAAAATCCCGTTTTATTGCCCATATAAAAAGAGTTGAAACGGAAGCAGCTGCACAGGATTTTATCCAGACGATTAAGAAAATACATTGGGATGCAACACATAATTGTTCTGCCTATCTAATTGGCGAAAACGATCAAATACAAAAAGCCAATGATGATGGCGAACCAAGCGGCACAGCTGGCGTACCGATCCTCGAAGTATTAAAGAAAAAGAATTTGAAGGATACAGCGGTTGTCGTCACCCGTTATTTTGGAGGAATTAAGTTGGGAGCCGGCGGACTGATTCGTGCGTACGGAAAAGCGACTTCAGAAGGAATTTTAGCAACTGGTGTGGTTGAGCGGAAATTAATGAAAGTCATGCATGTTACTGTCGATTATACATGGCTTGGTAAATTGGAAAATGAACTGCGTTCTTCTGTTTATACGATCAAAGAAATTCATTATTTAGATACAGTAGAATTTGAAATTTTTGTTGAAGAAAGCGAAATTGAGCAATTCAGCACTTGGATAATAGAAATGACCAATGGACAAGGTAAAATTAGCGAAGGGGAAATACTGTACCTGGAGGAAGATATTTAAACGGCTGACCAACGATGGATCGGCCTTTTTGTCATCTAAGTACTTTTTTTACAAATTCCAACAATATGCAACATTAAATTTACGATTTACAAAAAATTTCATTTTACCAATCTCCTAAAATATTATAGAATTAATCATGGTTCTGTATGTTTTCATACAGTATTTTACAATGAAAAGGAGATCATCTATGTCTGCGATTAGACAAGACCGAATTAATAATAAATCTAAGAAAAGAAGAAAAAGACTTCTAGCCTGGGTCATATTACCCGTTTTAGTAATTACCTTAGGCGGTGCAGCCTATGCTACCTTCCTTTATAATAAGGCAGAATCGGTGATGAATAAATCATATAAACCAATTGACCGGGAATCCAAACGAGTATTTAAAAATGTGCCAGTGGAAAATACTTCGATCCTTTTTATCGGAGTCGATGACAGCAGTAAACGGAAAGAAGGAAACCCTCGTTCAGATGCATTGATGGTAGCAACTTTTAACAAAAAAGATAAATCCATTAAGCTGCTTAGCATCCCACGTGATTCTTATGTTTATATTCCTGAAAAGAATATCTACACAAAAATCACTCATGCACATGCCTATGGCGGGGTAAAGCTTACCCTTGATACTGTTGAAGAATTACTTGATATGCCAATTAATTACTATGTAAAAATGAATTTCAATGCGTTTATGGATATCATTAATGCCCTAGGTGGAATTGATGTTAATGTTCCATATACCTTTACGGAGCAGGATTCTCAGGATCATAAGGGTGCCATTACCTTACAAAAAGGAATGCAACATCTTAACGGGGAACAAGCATTGGCTCTAGCAAGAACAAGACATTATGACAGCGATATTTATCGTGGAAAACGACAACAGGAAATTATGAAGTCGATTCTCTCACAAGCAACTTCTGTTAAAAATGTAACCAATTATTCAAAGGTAATCGATGCAGTTGGTAAAAATATGACAACAGATTTAACCTTCGACCAAATGTTATCGTTTCTTAACTATATTAAAGCAGGCGGCTTAGATACTGAGTCACTTACCTTAAATGGTTCTGATTCACGGATTAATGGGATTTATTATTATCGATTAGATCAAGCCTCACTAGATGAAACAAAGTTAATCTTGAAAAACCATCTATTAGGAAAAACTACTACGTCTTCAAGTGATACTACTGGAACAAGTCAATAATAAAAAAACCGGCTGACACCTTCAGCCGGTTTTTTTGTATTTAATTTCTCCAAAATAAAAAGGACCCTCCAAAAGGTCCTTTCATTATTGACGATTTCTTGCTAATACCTGGACAATTTTTAGTAAGGGTTTATAATTTACATTGATTAAGCCAATGCTTTCAACGATCAATTCAATTGCCAACAAAATGATAATCAGCATTAAAATTGATCCCCATACTGTTGTCATCGTAAAGATCACTGCAGCTAAGCCGAACATCGCACTCATCGCATAAATCAACAATACCGTTTGTCGATGTGTAAAGCCCAATTTAAGTAAACAATGGTGTAAATGGGATTTATCCGGAGCCGATAATGGATTTTTATTGTAAAGGCGACGCACAATCGCAAAGAATGTATCTGAAATTGGAACACCTAAAATAATGACAGGAACAACAAAGGAGATAAACGCTACGTTTTTAAAACCTAATAAGGAAAGAACGGCGATCATATACCCAAGGAAAAGAGCTCCTGTATCTCCCATGAAAATCTTCGCGGGATGAAAATTGAAAATAAGAAATCCTAATGTACTTGCTAATAATATGGCACCCATCGTCATGACGTACGGATCTCCCATGACAATCGCCATTGCGGAAATCGTGATTAATGCTATCGATGAAACACCAGCTGCTAAACCATCAAGTCCGTCAATCAGATTGATTGCATTGGTAACACCGACAATCCAAATGACGGTAATCGGTACGCTCATGGCACCAAAATATAAGTTCCCGCCGAATGGTAAGTTAATAAAATCAACATGGACACCGCCCCAATAAACAACAATGAGGGCTGCTGAAATTTGTAACAAAAACTTTATTTTTGCTGATAATTCATAGATATCGTCTAATATACCAGCAGCTAATATGATCACACTCCCAACCACAATGGCTGCGTGATACTGACTGTCTGGATGCATGAGGAGAAGCCCAAGAATGAAGCTTACATATATCGCCAAACCGCCCAATCGCGGCATAATCTTCAGGTGGACTTTTCGTTGGTTCGGGTTGTCTGTTGCTCCTAACTTAAAGGCCAATTTTTTAACAATCGGTGTGATAAGAATGGAGCATAAAAAACATAATAAAAAGGTCAAATAAAGCATAAAGACCCTCCTTATGAATATAATGCCCCTTTCTGAATTTTAGAACCAAGGCATATTTTTCTATTGATACAATGTGTATATTATAGCACATAGATTTTAGTTTGGTCTAAAAAAATCGTTTTGTAAAAATAATGTCAAAATAACCGTTTTTTGAGCGATTTTTGTAACATAGGGATCCACAATGGATCCTTTTTCTATCCAAGATTTTTATATACAGCAAAGACGCTATTACGAAAGTTTTCAATAGTGAATTGTGTGGAAGCATGGTTGTAAAGATTCATACCTATTTCCTTTAGCTTACCCTTTTCACGAAAGTGAATGGCTTCTTTTATCGAATAAAGCAAAGGTTCCTTTTGATTAACCGGAACAATCCAACCAAACTCTTTTGAAGGGATTAATTCACGAACACCGCCGACATCGGAGGTGATGATTGGTTTTTTAGCACGAGCAGCCTCCAGCAAAACGAGTGGAAAGCTCTCACTAAAGGATGCAAGTAATTTAACATCACAGATTTCGTATAAAGCATGAACATCCTGACGTTCCCCTAAAAAAAGAATATGGTTCTCAATTCCCAGCTGTGAAACAAGCTGTTTTAGTTCTGTTTCTAAGCTGCCTGTTCCCACAACGAGCAATTTGACATTGTCATGAAGAAGGCTTAATTCCTTGATAACCTGAAAAACAGTAGAATGTCCTTTTACCGGGCATAATCTAGCAACCATAATGATTAAGAAATCATTATCCAAGAGGTTTAATTCATAACGCGAGATCTTTTCTGTCCAAAAGTTTTTTTTAAAATCAATACCATTAAAGATGGGGGTAATTTTATTTTCATCAATACCCTCAGCGACTAAAAAATCTTTAAATCGTTCGGAAATGGCTAAGAAATGATCTGGCTTTTTTAATGCCCATAAATGAAGTGCTGTAAACATCACACCTGGCAATCCCCTGCCAAGAAAGTCATGGCGTGGGTTGCTATGGAGAGTAGTGATCCAGCGTATGGTTTGCCTTTTTCTTTTTAAAAAACAGCCGTAAAAATTAGCCCGCGGCCCATGGGTGTGGACAATATCAATCATCTCTTGATCAATTAATGATATGATTTTTTTAAGAAGGGTAAAATCCCATTTTGATTTTTGGTGAAATAGTACGACTTTAATTCCTTTATTGATTGCTTTCTCGTACATAAGGCCCTTTTCAAAAAGTCCTAAAATGATTTCGGGTTCTTGATCATTTTCAAGCAAACCAAGAATATGAACCATTCCCCCACCGGTTTCCCCACCGGCATTTAAATGAAGCACCTTCACCCTTCTCACCTTCTGGTTCAATAAATTGACGACTTTTTTCGATAAAAAGTTTCATCTATTATTGTTTATTACCATAATGGAGGAAAATCATGTACGTTACATTTATCCAAGTGGGTGATGCCAATAAAAAGTTTTTCCAGTACCAATTACCTTTTTACCTTGAAAATCTCCACCAAAAACCTTGGTAAAGCCAGCATTCTTCTCCAACGGGATGGCTGTTTCACAAGCCGGTAAAACCATTCTAGGTTTAGCTTCTGCCAAACAAGAGGGGCACGCTTAACCTCCCCCGCAAGGACATCAATGCTTCCGCCAACCCCCATAAATATCCCCTTTGAAAACGTCGCGTAATGAGCAGAAATCCACTTTTCCTGCCGCGGAAAGCCTAATGCCACGAAAACAATATCCGCATTGGCTGCTTTGATTTCTTCAGCAATCTTGTTCTCTTTCCCTTTAAAATACCCATTGTGGGAGCCGGCCATCACCAAATGAGGATACCGCTCGCAGATAGTTGCAACTGCCTTCTTATTCGTTTCCTCCTTGCCACCCAATAGGTAAATACGCCAGCCATTCTGGTTGGCTATCTCCAAAAGCCTTACGGTTAAATCATAGCCGGTGACCCGTTCCTGAATCGGCGTATTTAAGATTTTAGCAGCTAAAATAATCCCAGATCCATCTGGAACGACATAATCGGCCTCCTGGACAATTTTCCAATACTCATTGTCCTCTCTTGCATACATCACAATTTCCGGATTGGCGGTTACGACAAACGTTTTAACGCCCTGAGCAACCCGCTCCGTTAGCAAATGAACAACCTCATTAAAGCCTTTATTTAAAAAATTGATTCCTAGTATATTTACGTTATTTTTCATATGTAATCCTCATTCTTTCATATCCTTACATATAACCTGTTCCATTATTGACCATAATGGCTAATGAAACATTTGGCAAGTCAAAGACGGTGACTTTTATGAAAATGATTAAATCAGTTGGAATTATAACGTTAATTGCGATAATCAGCAAGGTTCTCGGGTTCGGCCGTGACCTATTGATGGCCGCCTATTTTGGCGCATCCACTGTTACTGATGCCTTTTTTGTTGCGTCGATTATTCCTGTCCTGCTGTTTGCCGCTGTCGGAATGGCGATTACAAGCGGAATTGCACCGATTTATGCTGAAGCAAAGGAAAAAAGCAAGAGGGAAGCTAGCAACATCATTAGCGTCTTGGCAACTCTGTTTATTACGTTGTCCGTTTTTCTAACATTCGTATTCTATTTAGTGACACCCTTAATGACAAAAATGATTGCGCCAGGCTTCAGCACCCAACAAGCTGAACTTACCAACCAACTAACAATGATTATGCTGCCGAGCTTTTGTTTTTTTGTCCTATCGGCGATCATGACCGGGATCCTTGAATATGAAAAAGTCTTTGCACCACCAGCGTTTATTGCGATACCACAAAATTTATTTGTGATCATTACGATTATATTTTTAACCAAACAATATGGGATTTACGGTGTCGCGGTTGCAACGCTTCTTGGTGCCGTCAGTCAATTTTTCATACTTTATCCTTTTATAAAAAAATATCAGGTTTTTTACGTTAATTTCGCCTTTAAAACGTATCAGAAACAAATCTTTAATACGCTAAAATTATTTTCGCCTATTATCATTGCGTCCGGTGCTTATCAAATAAATGCAGTGGTAGACCGAATGGTGGCATCCCGGCTTCCGGAGGGCAGCGTTTCAGCATTAAATTACGCCAATAAATTAATGTACCTGCCCCTTAGTATTCTCCTATTATCCCTGATTACCGTGATCTTTCCGTCGGTTGTAGATTCAGCCGTTAAAAGAGGGGGAGAGTTTGTCCAGTGGGTATTCAAAGGAATTTCGTTAATTACCTTTGCCGCAATTCCAATTGCTGTTGTAATGCTCGTCGAGAGCAGAATCCTAGTGGAATTGGCCTTTAAACGGGGAGCTTTTGATGAAACCGCAGCTACGATGACCAAACAAGCCTTTTTCTTTTATACCTTTGGAATGGTCTTTATGGCCTTAAAGGAGTATTTGAATCGCTGTTTTGTCGCTTTAAAAGAAACAAAGGTAACGATGAGATGCAGTATCTTTTCGGTGGGCTTGAATATCGTGTTAAGCATCGCTTTGGCTCATTTTATAGGTGTGGGCGGGATTGCCCTGGCTACCGCGATTGCTATGCTGTTTCAAACATTATTATTATTTTTCAGTCTTTCCAAACATGTCTTGATTGAAAAAAAGGCAAAGTTAACCTTTAAGAAAAGCTTAGGGAAATTACTCATCCTTTTCGGAATCGTCTTTATGGCTTCAAGACTATCAGCATTCATTTTACCTGTAACAAACCCTATTCTCCATCTAGGTCTCGTTACAATGATTACATTTGCTATATTTACAGCCTTTTCGCTTCTCTTAAAATCGCAAGAAATTCTCGGACTGATCGCCATTATAAAAAGGAGAAAACAAACTTAAAGGGAACCGGCTCCAAGGCAAGTTCCCTTACAATCCCTTCTCTCCACTCTGGTCCTTAAGAATCGTCATTAAATAAGCCAGCAGCAGTCCTAAATAAATACTTACCCCTGGGGCCGTTAAAACGTGTCCCGCGGTAAAAGCAATCCCTAATCCCAGAGCGGCACCTGCTGCGATTAATACATTCCTTATCGTAAAGCTTTCCGAAAGATAACGCAGTGTGTAACGTCCAATTTGAACCAGTATCCAAGCAAGCGGGATAACGTATAAAATAAACCCGAATATTCCCAACGAATAAAACACATCATAGAAGTCCATTTCAATCAGCTTTGGTTGTTGCGGATAATTTCCCCCATACCCCATTCCAAACAGCTTTTGCGTAATGGGAGCGTCTCTAAAGTATTGTTTCTGTATGGAAAGGAAATGTTCCCGCCCGCTCAGCACCAAATTTTCCATCTGGACAACATGGGTTCCTGTGGTTCCAGGAGTCTCTGATTTAACCTCCTCCACATCCTGCGATTGATTCGCTTCAACCAAATTCACATGCATATTCATATTTCTAGCGATGGAGGAAAACGGAAAATAACAAGAGATCCCAGCGAAGAGTGCCATGAGCATAATTGGCCGTATCCATCCGGAACGATTTTTGACTAATCCAATCAAGGACATCAACAGGGCCAAAAGCAAGACGATGACGATTGCCCCAAAACCAACCTTCGTCCCTAAGGCAAACAACGAAAATATGACAAGCAATACCGAAATCCAGGCCCAGTTTGTTTTATGGAGTGCAGCCAACACCACTACAGGAAAACCCATCGCCAAGATCGCTCCAATTTCATTCCCGGCATAAAACCAGCCCACATGCCCTTCTTTTCCCCATGAATAGCTGTTAAATGCGGTACCGGTTAAACCGGAAACCATCATGATTACTCCCATCAATGTCATCGCGATCACAATTACATCAATCGCCTTATGCCTTCGGATATCTTCTTCATGGCTAAAAAGAACAACAGAAAAGAGTAGTGCCACATTAAAATAAACTAGTTTGACTATGTATTTAATTTCAACGGAAACTGAAAATATAGGCTTATGGTGATGATTGATGAGTAAATGAATCACTAAAAATCCAGCCAACAGGAGGAAGTAATTTCTCACTCCTTTCGAAAAAAACATTGCATACAGCCCCATAAATACCAGAAAAGCCAAACGAATCACTAATCCAGCAGTAAAATCCTGTCCCCGAATCCGTAGCGATAACGATGTTAAGAGATCAAGAATGGGCTGCAAAATAATATAAATAAACAAAATCAGATAAACCATAGACGTTTTTCGACTACGATTGATTTTCAACGGCCCCTTTCCGTAAAAGCAATACTTTTAATATTTACATTTAGAAAAAGAAAAAACCTAAAACGGCAGCTAATTCCAGCTAACCATTTTAGGTTTTATGAAATATATTTTATACTGTTGCCAAGCCGCTTTGTTTTCGCATTACTTCTTCGCGGAATTTCTTTTGTTCTTCGTTCGTCATTGCTTTATATTTTTTTAGAAACTTTTCATAATTGGCTATAACGTCTGTTACCGTACCATATTCCTTAATTTCCCCGTACTCCAGCCAAATGGCTTTATTACAAAATTCCTTTATTTGTTTCATTGAGTGACTGACAAAGAAAATCGTCTTGCCTTTCTCCTTAAATTCAAACATTTTGTTCTTTGACTTTTCAGCGAAAGCCTGGTCCCCGACGGACAATGCCTCGTCAACAATAAGAATATCAGGGTCAACGGTAACGGAAATAGCAAAGCCGAGACGTGATTTCATCCCGCTTGAATATTTTTTTACCGGCTGATCAATAAATTTCCCAAGGTCCGCAAATTCAATGATTTGTGGCTCAAGTTCTAGAATTTCTTTCTTTTTAAAGCCAAGCATTAAACATTTTAATTCAATGTTTTCTCTTCCTGTTAATTGATTATCCAACCCTGAGGAAATCGCAATAATTGAAGTAGTACCATGCGATTCCACTGTTCCTGAAGTGGGAGGGATAACTCCTGCGATGATATTCGAAAGGGTTGATTTCCCGGAACCGTTCACCCCAACTAAACCAATTACATCTCCTTGATTGGCCGTAAAAGAGATATCCTGAAGTGCGTAAAAATCTTCGCCGTAGCCTCCCGGTAATATTACATCAAGCAGTTTTTCCTTTGGTGATTTATGCATTTTATATTTTTTAAATACATTTTTGACAATTACCGTTTCTGTCATGTAGAGTCACCCCCATATTACAAGTAATCAACAAAGCGGTTTCTGAATTTCAGGTGTAGTGCAGAACCAATCATTAACAACACAAGCGTTAGAATCCAAAAATACAGAGTAAGTTGAGCATACTCTACTGGATACCATGTTGTTCCAAGTAAAGCAGCCCTATATCCTTCAACCAAATAATACAATGGATTTAATTTTAATAAAAAAGCTAAATCTACCCCTTTAACCCATATATGATCTGTATGCCATAAAAGTGGTGTTAAATAAAGCAGCATTTTTAAAATAGATTGAACGATCTGCTGCACATCTCTTACAATCGTTGATAATGTAGAAGTTACAAGAGCAAGTGCTAATAAAAAGATTAATGTCGAAATCATAAAATAAGGGAGCTGAATAAAATAAATCGATAGTTTAAATTTTGTAAATTGTAAAATTATTGTAACAACAGCCACTAACATTACATGGGTATAAAAATTTGCCATAATGACAAAAGAAGGGATTGCACTCATCGGAAAATTCATTTTTGATATCAACTGAATTCTTGAATAAATCGACCGAGATGCTGCTGAAATTGTCGGATTAACAAAGAACCAAACAATCATTCCTGTTACCATCCAAATAAAAAAAGGAACATGGATTTTATTTTCCATGACAACCTCTTGACCACCACGTACTGTCAAACCAAAAATAAACCAATAAATCGCAAGTTGAATACTTGGATTTAGTACTTCCCACAGCCGACCAAGATAGTTATTCGTATTGGCGCTTTTCATTTCAAATGCAGATAGTCTCAAAATCAGATAAAAGGAACTTATTTGCTCCTTTATTATTGTAATCATTGACTTCATCAAAATTGTCCTTCCTTTTAAACAATAATAACCTTGTTCATTATACATTAATTTCTCCAAATGGGCATTATAAAATGAAACTTCCATCAGTGGGGAATTTTTTTCATCCCAACTGATTGTTAGTTGAATCAATCGGGCATTTACGGGCAGTTTACTCTCATATCCTTATCGTACCCTTAAATTCGTAAAATTAAGGGTCTTACTGCCAGTTAATGCGGGATAAAAACATAAAGCTTCGAGCAATAAATCTACCCGAAGCTGGTATCCATATTATTGTGCTCTTCGTTGTTGGATTTGCACACCTTTTTCACCAAATAAATAATGAACCAAATTTTGGCTTGAACGGCCATTGGAGTATTTGTTCCACTTTTCAGCATAATGATCAACAACTTTTTGATCAAAGTGGTTATTTTGAACTAAATCAATAATTGAGTCAGTATCTTTCACAATCGGACCAGGAAGATTTTCTTCGAAGTCATTTAAAACACCGCGGTCCTTTTTGTATTCTTCTAAATCGTAAGCGAAAAAGATAATAGGTTTTCGTAATAAGGAAAATTCAAATGGGATTGAAGAATAGTCTGTAATCAAATAATCAGCCACCGCAAGTAACTCATTGATATCATACTGACTGGAGGAGAAATCAACGATAAAATCCGAGTGTAATTTAGAGAAATCAACCGAGTTCTTAATTGCTGGATGTAAACGCAAAGCTAAAATGTACTCATTTCCAAGTTCTTTGCTCATTTTTTCTACGTTAAGCTGTAATGAGAAATTTTCTAACTCATGGTCACGATAAGTTGGTGCATAAAGAATTACCTTTTTATCCTTTAAGACACGATGCGTACGAGTCAGCTTTTGAACGGCTTTTTGCTTCTCCTTTTCGTTAAAAAAGAAATCCGTTCTTGGAACACCTGTTGTTAAAATGTTTTCCTTTTTTAGATTAAAGGATTTCATAAAAGTAGCCGCCATAACATCTGAACCGACAACGACTTTATCAAATTGTTGATATACCTGTAAAAAACGTTGTTTTGCTCGTTCGCTTCTGTTTTTAACGGACCCATCCTCAAGGCCGAATTTTTTAATCGCACCGGATGCATGCCATAACTGAACGCAAGTAACCTCTTGCTTGAAAGTAACACTGGCAAGAAAACCAAAATAGTTATCTATAAAAATATGTCGGGATGTCGCTAAATGATAAATAGACTTTAACCAGTTCATAAGGTTGTAGGTTTCAAATGGAACACAGGTAACATCTTTATAGTCCTTAAAAAAAGCGATACTTTTACCTTTGCATAGGAAAACCACTTCATTTTGGACGTTTTGACGACGCATTTCCTCAAAGACATATTGGCTGTTATCACCAAAGCTGATGACAAAGGTGGTTTTGTCTTTAAGCGGCATCCAATTTAAGATGGAAAATACACACTTAAAGACAAACAGATACAAAGAAATGGCTAGTTCCCTAACCATTTGTCACCATTCCCAAGTCGTTTTTTATTTGAGATGTAGAAATCCCAATTGTTCTTGGTAAGTATATTACTTCACAATAGTCTTTAAGGAAATCAAACTTACCTTTCCAATCGTCGCCCATTACGAAGATATCAACATTATGCTTGATTACATCCTGGATTTTCTGATCCCAAGTGTTCTCTGGAATCACTTCATCGACAAAACGAATCGATTCTAAAATTAACTTTCTATTTTCAAAGCTGTGATATGCTTGTTTGTTTTTACCTTTATTGAATTCATCTGTTGAAAGACCAACAATTAAGTGATCTCCTAAATCTTTTGCGCGGCTAAGTAAATTGATATGTCCAAAGTGTAATAAATCAAATGTTCCGTATGTTAGTACTTTTTTCATATATTATTTCCTCCCTTCAGTGAGAAAGAATTACTTTTAGTGTTTGTCATCTATCAAAAATCGTCAATTATTTACATGAAATTAACTTACCAACTCATTATAAGACTATCAATCTTAAATTTCAATCCATATTCGTGAAGTTTCCACTAAAATACCAGAATTGGATAAGTGTTTGTGATCAAACATTAAAAAAGCTGACCACATCAATATATGATGCATGTCAGCTTTTTGTTTATTTAAGTTCTCTTACAATATAAGATGAACTTGCCCAGCCGGTTTTCCCATCGGCTAATTTCACCTTGTACCATTTCTTTGTACTGTCAGTGATCATTTTTTTATCATCATCCAATACTAATTGCACGTATTGATTTAAATGAAGGTATCCAATAATCCCCTTAGAAGTGGATGGACCGGATCGAACATTCAGCGTAGAAATAGTAACCCTTCCCAAATTGAGAACTGAAATATAGTCCTTATAAACGGAAAAACGAATATTATCAATCCAATATTGTTTGCTGTCCACAAGAACTTTTACGCGAAAATCATTTGTTTTTTCAAGCATGACAAAGTTGGTTCCCTTTTTAACCACACTTGATAAATCCTTTTTCGCAACCACTTGAATATTAACAGGCAATTTATCGCTTCCAGATGGAATTCCAGGAGTTGCAGGAACATACGTATTGATAGCTGCTTTATTATAATAGCTCTTATCAAACGTCAATATGTTATTCATATGGCGGGCAATTCCATTACCCCAGTTTGGGTCGCTTGCATACCAATAGTTCATCCCGATGCTTTTGCTTGTAACTCGTGTTCCATTTTTATCATTCGTCCGATAACCTAGGAAGGCTCCTTCAAAATGTGTTCCATTAGGATTTAAATAATCAGCTTTCATTTTTTGGGCAACATAATTTATGCAGGCCTCGACGGAAGAAAAACGATAGGCCCCAAAGTACGGTGCAGCGTCATAGGCACCATAACCAAATAAATTCTTTTTCCCTAAGGAGATACTTGATGTCCCGAATGCACTTTCGTGGATCGCATGTGCGGCTAAATAAAGAGCATTTACACCATATTTATTCCCTGCGTCAATAAAAGCCTGCCCTTTACCTAACAGCACACTAGGTCTTCCATTGACATTAGCAGCGATGTAATTATTAATTTGCCCTGCTGTTACAGAAGACTTGGAGCGTAAATCAATAAACCGGTAATCTGCATTTTGTGTATATTCCTTTAAGTAGGAGCCGTACACATAACCCGTCTCACCTTTATAGGTTACCTTGTACCATTCGGACCCTGTTTTTGTTATGGATTGAACCGTTGAACCGTTTGGAATAACTGAAAGCCGATCAGAAGATGAATTATCTGATTTTCGCAAATTTAAATCTGCCGTTACTAAATAGGTTTTTGCAGTCTCGGTTACATTTTCCTCTTTAATACTGTTATTTACCTTTGGTGGTGTTTGCAAGGTGGAGGCAGGAACATACCCCTTTTTCCCCTTATAGGTTACAGCATACCAAGTCCCAACACTTTGCGTGGTAGAGATCATAGTTCCTTTTGGAAGGCTAACAAGATGTTTATAAGCACTACCATAATATGAATAAACATATGTACTTGTCTTCACCTGGTAATTCTTTTTCGCAAAGGTCTTGGCGGATGATTTACTTACATCACCACTATAGACATAAAGGTTCTTGCCATTATATGAAACACGGTACCAGGTTTGTCCAATACTATTGACCACTTTTTGCGATGAATACAAACCGTTATAAGCAGGAATGCTATATGCATACTTGTACTTTTTATCTGCATGGGAATATAGCTGTGTTGTTTTTTTCGTAAAATAATACGTACCGCTTGTTTTTGTATAACGATAGTATTCCTTTAAATAGTTGCCGCTTACCCATCCGGATTTGGTCACATGCTTTCCTTTAGAGGTAAAAGCATAGGATACTTTGTACCACTTGCCACTTTTCTCATTCGATGTAACCGTTTTACCCTTTTTAAGAGTCATGATCAGCTTTTTACTTGTACTTGCACCGGTGCGCATATTTACATTTGCAGATGTATAATAAGTTGTTTTTGTAAATTTAACCGTCTTAGAAACAGAGGTCTTTGCTAAGCTGACAGTTTTTTTCTTTAAATATGACCCGCTTGACCAACCTGTTTTCGTAACCGTCTTACCCTTGGATTTGTACGTGTAGCTAACTTTATACCAGTTTCCTAATTTCTGAGATGATAGAACCATTTTTCCTTTAGGAATGGTTAAAGTCGTTTTATACTTCGTGCCGGCACCCGTCCGCATTCTTAAATTAGCGGTTGTTTGATAGGTTGATGTTTTGAAATGGACAAGGCTGGCAGCTTCAGCATGTCCCATACCAATCGGTGCAACCGGGGCCACAATCTCCCCACCTAACAACAATCCCGTTGATAAAATAATCGCTTTCCCCATATGTTTCATTACATACACTTCCTTTTCTCTCTCTTCCTTTTACAACTTTTTCTATCCCCGCTGTATAGCGAGAACTTCTAATCAGAATAGAACGTACGTAAGTAGGATCGATCGCAACACCTCATATTTACATAATCTACCAAGTTGTCACTTTAAAAAAATAGGAAAAAACAATCCTATAATTCTATTTAAAATCTTTTGTATATATAAAACTTGCACTTACCCACGCATGTGTCCCATTTGACAACACTACCTCATACCATGCCTTTTCAGGGTCCATTGATAGTGTCCCATCATTTTTCATAACTATTTGGACAAAATCATTTAAAAATAACTCCCCAATTGGTTTATTTTTTTCAGTTGATGGTATAGACCTAACATTTAACGTTGGTGTTGTAACCCTGCCTAGGTTTTGAACAGATAGATAATTTGCATAAGAACTAAATTTAATATCATCTGTCCAATACTCCTTGTCACCAACCTTGACCCTTAGCCAATAATCATTTGTTTTTTCTAAAATGATAAACGATGAGCCTTTTTTAATTGTTTTTACTGCATCATTAGCTCCCTTTTTGCTGTCAAGCACCATGTCACTTTTCGCAAGTGCAATGATATTATTAGGGAATAAATCACTGCCTGTGGGAATCGCGGGCCTGTTTTGGGGACTAGTATTCACATTTGCCTTAGCATAATAGGCTTTATCATAATTTAGAATGTTTTGCATGTGCTGGGCAATTGCTTTTCCCCAATTTGGGTCACTAGCATAGTAAAAGTTCATGCCTTCACTATTGGTATCAATTCTAGTATTTGATAACGTTTTTGTACTAAAGCCAAGATAAGCACCTTTATACTTCCAACTAGAAGGCTCTAGATAAGTGGCTTTAATTTCACGTGCGATGTAGTAAATACAGTCATCAACGGTTTTAAAACGGTATGCGGAAATATATGGTGCGGCATCATAGGCACCAAACCCAAATAAATTGTTTTTTGCAATTGATATCGCCGAAGTGCCAAATCCACTTTCATGAATCGCATGGGCAGCTAAATATAGGGCATTAACCCCATAGGTTTTACCAGCTTTAATAAAGACATCTCCCTTACCATCGAGAATGCTAGTCTTTTTATTATCTGCCTCATATTTTGCAATATAGTTGTCAATTTGACTTGGGGTTACCGAGGATTGCGTCCTTAAATCAATGAATTGATAGCTGTCCCTATTTCCCATTGGATCTCCTGTAATCACTTGTTGAAGATACTTACCAAAAACATATCCTGTTTTTCCATCATAGGAAACCTTATACCAACCATCAGAAGTAAGGCTTGCCGGAGTTACAATTGTTCCTTTCGGAATAACGTCAAGACTTTTTGACGCTTTATCATTGGACTCCCGAAGATTTAACTCTGCCAAAATAACATAGGTTGCCTTGGCAATTGGGGCCTCGCTTGAATCTTCTTTTACGGGAGGAAGGTCCTCAGCCTTTTGGATAGTGCCTTCATTGATATAACCTGTCATCCCATTATACGTAACCTTAAACCAGCCATTGGATGTTTTTGCGCTTGGAGATAGCTTAGTCCCTTTTGGAATCGTCGACAATAAATTTGAGGAATCATCAGGATAGACTCTTAATACCCCATCTGTGATCGCAAGGTAATCACCCGATTCATTCAGATTTTCCTCAGTGGGTAGGCTGTATTTAGAAAAATCGTTCGAATCAGCATAACCGGACTTCCCGTTATATTTTATTTCATACCAATCTCCCACTTTTTTACTTGTGGAAATAATCGTCCCCTTTGGGATTTGCCCTGCTTTTGAAAAAGCCTTGCCAACTGAAGTGTAAAGATTGGTATCTTTATTTGCTTGATAATTTGCCGCCGTAAAAGAATAAACCGTTGCTTTCGTAACATCTTTACTATTAAGGTATTGCGTTTTTCCATTATAGGAGACCTTATACCATGTTTCGCCCAAACTGTTTACAACCTTACTAGTGATGAAAAATCCATTCCCTGGGGCAAGACTATATACTGCTTTTTCCTTCGTGTCGGCACTTGGATAAAGACTGACCGACTTATTTGTAAAGTAGTAAGCACCAGTGAAGCTGGAAGTTTTGTAATATTCCTTTAAGTATGTTCCGCTTACCCAGCCTGTCGTTTTTACGGACTTCCCTTTAGTAGTGTATGTATAAACAGCCTTATACCAAGTTCCTATCCTCTCGGTACTTGTGAATACTTTCCCTTTTGGGATTGTGCCTAAAACCTTATATTTCGTCCCTGTTCCGGAACGAAGATTGAGACTTGCCGTCGTTTGGTAGATAGTTTGTTTAAACTTGACCGTAGTGGTATTTGGGGCAGCAGTAGTCATTTTCTTGATATATGGGCCGCTTACCCAGCCAGTTTTCGTGACTGTTTTCCCCTTAGAACTATACCGATAGGAAATCTTAAACCAATTTCCAGTTTGTTCGAAAGCCGTGATTGTCTTCGACTTTGGAATCGTTGTAACGACTTGATTTTTTGTGCTTGGGCCTGTCCTTAGGTTTACATTTGCAGTCGTTTGATAGCTAATATTGGCAAGCTTCAAGGTGCTTGCTGCTTCAGCCTTATCTAAACTATATGGAGATAAAGGAGTTATTGCCCCGCTAAAAACCAAACCTGTCGATAAAAGAACGATTTTCCCGAATTCTTTCATAAAATACACCCCTGTAGTATTTTTGATCCTTTTTTACTACAAATCCTTCTATTAAACAGCAATTTTCTACAATACTATTATTATCGCTTATTAATAAAAGTTTTTAAATAGTTTCATGGAAATACTTGCTTAAAAATAGAATAAAAGGAAGAGGACTGTAGAAAAATTCAGTTAATTCACGAATTGCTGTTGACAAAGGGAATATCTAAATTCATATAAAAACACCCAAACTAAAATGCTTGGGTGTTTTCTCTTTATTCCTTTTTGTCTTCGTTTGTTTCATCTTGTAATAAAATATCATCAACTACACGGGTACTTGATTTTCCGTCTATCTGGTCAAAGAAATAGCGGACAAAAGGTTCAACTTTTTCCATCTTGAAGTCTTTTTCTTCAATTGTTTTAATAATTTCCTCAGCGGAGCGGACAAGCGGACCCGGTATAAAGGAATGGAACTCATAATAAAAGTCACGGGTTCGAACATATTCTTCCACGTCAAAGGCGAAGAATAGCATTGGTTTATTCAATAACGCATATTCAAAGCAAACTGATGAGTAATCGGTAATAAGAATATCCGAGATAAAGAGCAGGTCATTAATTTCCCGATAGGACGAAAAATCATAGTAAAAATCACTGTATTGATAAGGAATCGTTATATCGTTTTTCACAAATGGGTGAATCTTAAATAAGAATACATACTCATCATGAAGCTCGTCATAAAGCTTTGCAAGGTCTAGCACTTCCATAGGATAATGGGCAGATTGCTGGCCGTTACCGCGGAAGGTCGGTGCAAACATAATCACTTTTTTTCCTTTTAGGAAAGGATACTCTTCGTAAAGCCGTTCACGGACATTCTGTTGGTATTCCTGATCAAAAAAGACATCTGTACGCGGAATTCCGGTTGGAATAACTTTATCCACATCAATCCCAAAGCCTTCTGCATAATGCTTCGCAACATTTTTCGAGCTTACAATTGCCTTTGTATAATTACGGTGATTAATCGATTTTGGTGACGGTCCGCCCGGTCGGCCAAGACGGCTGAAACCAAAGGTTTTAAAGGCCCCGACTGCATGCCAGAGCTGAACCAAATCGGCACCTTCACGAATTTTTAACGGATAAATCATTGGGTAAAAGTCATCCAAAATTACGAAACGGGAAGTGGCAATAAGTTTGGCAAGTTGAACGATTTCACGGTACGTTTTCTTTTCGTCAACTCCACGTTTTAACATAAAATGAATATCAAAATCCAAATTACGGCTAATGATTTCATCATAGACAAATTGGAAGTTTCCACTCATATCACTGCGGCTGTCAGAAGCAAACAGGATTTGCTTTTGTTTGATCGGCCGCATGCAATAGAAACGATATAGGAATTGAAAGACCGTTTTCGAAAAGAAACGGTAGAAGACCCCTCTTTGATAATCCTCTGCATCGAGCGCCATTTCTCTCGGGTCCATATCCTTAAGTTTGCTCGAAGTGATCTTTAATGTCTTCCGCGGCAAATCATAGGTGGCCAATAAATTAAATTTCATTTCTCTTTTCGCTGTGAAATACTCCATTTTCGCTGAATGGAAGCCTTTATCAAGGAATTTCTCAATATTCCCCAGTGGAAAGCTCTTACGATAGACCTTATCCCCTAATACATGAACTTCGGTCTCAATATA
This sequence comes from Neobacillus sp. GCM10027624, assembly GCF_042675345.1. Lineage (NCBI taxonomy): Bacteria > Bacillati > Bacillota > Bacilli > Caryophanales > Bacillaceae > Neobacillus > Neobacillus sp. GCM10027624. Next base: position 206,595 of record NZ_JBHTHD010000010.1, on the reverse strand, counting down.
GACCTTGTATTCCCCTTGTGGCAGCGGGGCATTTTGATTTAATGTCGCAAAGTTGATTTTTCCGTGGAATCCAGACCAATAGTACAAATCACTAATTTCCTCATCATGGTCGATGTCCTCTTTCGAGATATCATATAAAGGAATGGTTACTTTGATCCCCGCTCCATCTAACAGCACAAGCCGTTTTTTTACGAGATCCTCATCCTTAAGCGGCAGGTTCTCGATATAAAAATAACCGGCAATTTCTAAAATCGGGCCATTCCACTTTAAAGTCGTCACTTTTCTGCGGGGAATGAGACTTTCTTCCACCCCTGCCATTTCTACAATCAGCGGAAGCGACTCACCTAGGTTTTGTTTATTAATGATTATTTTTTCATCATCAACTATAATCGGCTGATCGGAAAACTTTCCGTACTCGATAACAGCCTCATTACTGTTTTGCGCCGTTTTTTTTCTAAAAATGGCCCTTCTGATAAGCCTTTTCGCTCTTCTCAGCATGCTGTATCTCCAATCTGTAATTTATAACCAAATATAAATATATAAGAAAAAAGAAGAGTTCAAAACCCTCCTTCAAATCTACTCTACTTTCCTTAACAAGTGGTCAACGATTCGTTTCGATGCTTTCCCATCGGAGTAATCAAAGAAACGGTCACGAAACGCTTTAACTTTTTCTAAATCAAAGCTCCCCTGCTTAATCCACTCAGCCAATGCTTTTGTATCATAAAAGATTGGCCCCGGTACCATTGATTGATAATCAAGGTAAAAGTCCCTTTCCTTGATGTAATCTTCTACATCATGGGCGAAAAATGCCATTGGCCTGACCAATAAACTGTAATCAAAAATGACAGAGGAATAATCAGTAATCAGAAGATCCGTCAATGTCAGCAATTCTTCAATCGTAAACTCATTACGGATGTGGTAAAGAAATTCATGGTCAGTTAAATTAGGGGCGCACATATACGGATGCAAATGGATAAGCACCGCAAAATCGCCACCTAATTTTTCCTTCAACTGGCTAAAATCAATTGGACTTTTCCAATCTTCCTGATAGTGACTTTTGCCCCGATAGGTGGGAGCATATAAGACTAACTGTTTTCCTCTTAACCCCGGGTACTGCGAATAAAAGCGTTCTTTTATTTGGTTCATTTTTTCTCTGTCATAAAAATAATCCGTTCTTGGGACGCCTAATGGAAACACATTTTCTTCAGCCATTCCAAATGCTTCCGCAAAATGGGGTACGGCCAACTTTGAACTCACATAAACCCTTGAATAGTTGGAGTGGAGCTTAATATGCTTTAAATATTCCCGGCTTGGACCGAATGGTTTTCCCACCGTACTTAAACCAAATTTTTTAAAAATCCCTGCAGCATGCCATAACTGAATAATTTCTGTTCCTTTTCTAGGGTGAATGGCATAGACAGGGAAATAAAAATCATCAATGATAAAGAATCGGGATGTGGCGAGATAATAAATCGCCTTAACAAGATGAATAAAGTACGCAATTTTTCCGCTCAATGAACTATCAAATTTTTTAAATAAGAGATGATAGTTTTTATTCGGAAATTCTGCCTTCATTTCGTTATAAATATATAAAAGATTCCCTGTCATTTGATTAGACCGATAAGAAGCAAAGGTAATTCTTTGTGAATCCACTTTGAAAAGGAGGCAGCACAGGGAATATAGAGTGTTAATGACGAATTTCGTCAAGATAGTCGGTGCAAATTTTAAATACTGCACGTATGATGCCTTCCTTTCACAATACAGATCACTTATATCTTCCACTCCATGACGGTTTTGCCCCATGATGAGGTCAAATCCTTTTCAAACGAGTTAACGATATCCTGAATTGTTTTTACTTCACAGACTTCTCCAACTAAAACACTAAAATATTCAAGAACATCCGGATGTTCCATCATAAAATTAACGGTGTTAACAAAGTCCTCACGACCACTCCGGCTTGAGCCAATCATCGTAATTCCTTTTTCTAGAATCATTCTTGTATTCACTTCAACCGGGTATTCGGACACACCCATAATCGAAATTGAGCCCTCTGGTTGAATATGATCAATCATTTGATCAATTGCATACTGGCTGCCCTTCCCGCCAACACATTCAAATGTATGGTCAACAAGAACATCCCCGGGAATATCGTTAATCAAATAGCTCTCATCGACAAACGAGAAATTCGCCAGTTTGTGCTCATTTTTACCAAATGCAATGATTTTACTGTCTTTATATTTTTTCTTAAGAATCAATGTCGTAATAAACCCAAGGTTCCCATCTCCCCAGACACCGAGAACATCACGGCGGGTATGGGACCTTCTTTCAAATCTTGATATCGAATGCATTGCAATCGTGATCAGCTCTGTAAAGGCGGCAACATGTGGGTTCATTTCCTCCGGAATAGGTACTGCCCGGTCGCGATCAAGGAAAATATAATCCTGCATGAAACCGTCGAAGCCGCTTGAACGAAAACGGCTGGATCGCAAATAATTCTCAGCAATAAATTCATCCTCTTCAGACGGGGTATTCGGAACCATTACCACCTTTGTTCCCGTTTGAAACTCACCTTTTGGGTCATAAACCACCTTGCCGATTCCTTCGTGAATCAGGGCCATCGGAAGTTTTTTTGCCAAGGCTTCTTTCCCGCGTGAACCTGTGTAATAACGCTGGTCCGCTGCACAAATCGATAAATGTGTTGGTCGAATGACAATTGAATCTTTTTCAAATTTTAACGATTTATCTTTGTAGGTGACTTCAAACTGTCTTGGAGACACTAATCGATAAACTTGATTAATCATTGTTAATCTTCTCCATTATGATGGCATTTGCTACTTTTAAGTCGTAAGGGGTGGTAACCTTAATATTAAAAACTTCTCCCCGTACCAAACGAACCTTCTCCCCATTTAGCGCAAAAATTTTCGCAGCATCAGTAAGAATCTCTTTTTGCTCATCGTTTAAGGATTCGTAGTAGCCAACCAATTTTTGTATATTAAAACTTTGTGGTGTTTGCCCTTGATACATGGTACTCCGTACAGGAATATCAGAAATAGATTCCCCATCAGTTGATTGAATAATGGTGTCTATCGCTTCAATCACGGTATCGACAGCTCCAAATTTAAGAGCGGCATCAATATTTTCTTCAATAATCCGATGAGTAAGGAATGGTCTTACCGAATCATGGGTAATAATGACATCTTCGTCAAAAATTCCATGGTTTTCTTTAATATAATTAATACCGTTCATAATCGATTCATTTCGGTCGGATCCGCCTTCAAGAACGACAATTCGCTCTTGAACACCAATATGCTTTTTAATAATATCTTTCGTGTGATTGATCCATTCTTTTGGGGACATCACAAGAATTTTATCGAATCGATCATTTAATATAAATTTTTCAATCGTGTGTATAATAATCGGCTTTCCGTTTAATGTTAAAAACTGTTTCGGCATATGGATATTGCCCATCCGGGTACCTTTACCGCCGGCAAGAATTTCTGCATAAATCATCTTTTTCAACACCTCTTATTTTTTGGGAAAGAATTTCTGTCAAAACTCAACAAAAACTTAACAAAAACTCATATAAACTATACACTCTTTCATTTTTTCTATCAATAAAGAGCTGTATCTTTTAATATTCCGGACATAATCTTGTAATGTTTTATTTATTTTTTATCCGATGGTCCTTATTTATTCCTAAATTTAACAAGCGTTTAACCTACAATCATAATTTGATTACTAAACCAATCTCAAAAAAAGACCATCAAACAAATTTGATGGCAAACCCTTTGTGACTTATTGATTCTTTAAAATCACTTCTTTTACAACACGTACAGCTGCATAGCCGTCTTCTAAATAACAAAAGCGTTGATAAAACTCATTAAACTTCTCTGTTGAAATTTGATCTTTACCCATATTTTTAATGGCGTTAATGACTTCATCAGTCGTTTTAACTAACGGACCTGGAGCTTTTTTCTCAAAATCAAAATAAAATCCTCTAATATCTTCTTTATATTCATCTAAATCATAAGTAAAAAAAATCATTGGCCTCTTTAAGTTAGCATAGTCAAAAAAGACAGAGGAATAATCGGTAATCAATAAATCACTAATCAAGTAAAGCTCTTGAATGTCTTCATGCTTAGAAAAGTCAAAGGCGAATCCTTTGTACGATTCGAGATTAAAGTTTTCAGCAACTAAATAGTGCATTCGTAAAATGACAATGTATTCATTTCCTAGTTCTTTTTTTAATTTGTCCAAATCCAAATGCAATTCAAATTTATACTTACCAACTTGATAATACTGATTATCCCTCCAGGTTGGGGCATAAAGGATAATTTTTTTATCATCAGGTATTCCATGTATTTTCTTAAATTCCCCAGCTATTTGGTATCGTTCCTGTTTATAGAAAATATCATTTCTAGGATAACCGGACTCAATAACCTCTTTATCAAATTGAAAGGCACGCTTAAAAATTTCGGTTGAATACCCATTGGGGGAAATTAAGTAATCCCAATTTCTAGATTCTATATAAAAATTTTGTTTGTATTTTTCAGTGGTCGTTCCCGGCATCAGAACTTCCCTCATATCATTTGCGAGCTTCTTCAACGGTGTACCGTGCCATGTTTGCAAATAAATTGTATTTTTGGGTTTTGGAATCCATAACGGCATCCGACTATTTGTTACCCAAAACTTGGCTCTTGCCATCAAAAACAGCCATTTAAATGAAAAACGAATTGCATATGGAACCTTATTATCAATGAATCCTTTTTCAAATCGCGGATCAACGCTCCAGACCATTTTATATTCTGGATGATGGTTCTTAAGGTATTCATAAATTGCCCTTGGATTGCAACTATATTGCTTCCCAAGAAAACTTTCAAATATAATAAGATTTTCTTTTGGTGGAAATAAAGAGACGAATAAAAACAACCATTTATATGTAATTTTAGTGACAGATAATTTTTTTAGTGATGAAATCAACTCTGTATATTCACCTCTTTATAAGAAAAGGCTTTCTTTCTAAGGAAAATGGAAAGGAAGCAAGGATTAAAACCTGATTATATTTATTTTGCACTTAAGCCATGAAAATATATTACAAACAAAGAACTTCCATACCAAAATTCACTATGTATTATCTATTATGATAATACAACTATTATTTTTGGACAACTTATTAAGAATTAATGTTGATTTTTGTTGAATCTTATCATTCATCAAAAAATATTGTTCGGTATTAACATCAAATGGTAACGCTAAAAAAAAACTAGTGAAAAGTTAAACATTTTTCACCAGCATTTTTTCTGTTTTAAGGGCTTTTAAATCACTTCTTTTGTTTTTACGATACGAAATCTGAAATACGCATGTTATACATCAGGTATGTCTAGATAATAAAATACAACCTACTAGGATAAGTGAGATTCCTATCAACTTTTTCTTAGTAATTTTCTCTTTTAGCCATATTCTCGAAATAAGCATAGTCCAAAAATAGGTAATAGATGTCAACGGAAAAACAATCGAATATGGGAGTCTTTTCAGTAATAAAATATTTAATAAAGCACCTGCGACATAAAAAAATCCTCCAATTGACAAAAATAAAAAAAGGCTTAGTATGCTTTTTGACAAGAAGGAACTGGCCTTTTTAAAATAAAAGCCACCTAATGAACCAAAAAGTGTCATAACTATTAACAGTAAAACTTTAATTGGATTCACCGCCAATCACAACAACTCCTGCCATGATAAACAGAATCCCAAGTATTGACCCAATACTAATATCTTCATTTAAGAAAATCGCCCCAAGAATAGTACTGACAACATAACCTACACTTAATAATGGATGTAAAATTGAAAGCTTACCAAACCGGAATGCAAAGATCATTAATACGGCTCCAAGAAAATACAATAAAAATCCAATTAATAAATTAAAATTAAAAGCTGCATTAGAAAGCTTCCAAAACAATTGACCAAATGATGTACAGAGTGAAGCCAAAATCATTAATCCAATCCCAACATAAATTCCATTTTTTTTAATTAAAAAATTATCCATTGCTTTTTTCCTCTTTTAGATTAGGATTAATATAAGCCATAAAAGGAAAAACAAAACTTACGAACACACTAGGAAGTAGATATCTAAAATCCTGTGCGGGTAGTGCTGCAGCAATTGAAAGTAGATTTAATAAAAACGGTAATACAACAACACCTGACCTCCACCCATTTTTCAATAAGATTACAACTGAACATATCAAAATGATAAAGGAGTATAGTGCTGGGCGCCATACAACCTTAATATACGGATTTAATTTTGATTCTTCTAAATACTTTGTAACCCATTTATTCAAAGAAGAACTGATTGGACTACTTTCAATTCCAAAATTATTTTTGTTTACCCCAATATTATAGATATATTCATAACCACCTTCAGGAATTCTCATTTGCCAAACAAGAGATGATTGCTTTATGTATGCATCTACCACTAATAATGGATTTTGAACAACTACTTTCCCCCAAGTTTTTAAATATTTGGGGAAGTCATCAAAAATAACCTCGCGGTGATAATTCCCCCAGGAAAATTTAATAGGGTCTACCGTATAAGGATTATATTTTTCTTTCCACATTTTTATTGGAAAAATACTGTTGTAATAATTTAGTTGTTCTTCAGTGAGATTACCGTCATTCTTAATGACATTGGCTATTTGTTGAGTTGGAATCGATAAAGCTTCATTTGGATCAGATGATTCAACTCCCAAGTATTTGAATATGGGTCCAGTCAAAATTTGATGGGCTATAACTAAAATAATAAGGATTGAACATGTTACTTTTAAAAGGGACTTCCAATAGATTAAAATCAATACAATCATTGTGAAAACAAATACAGGAAAACCATTGTGCCGGTAAAATACCACTCCAAATGATGAAAGGAAAAATAATAAATAATTTCCTTTATGCTTTAACCACAATCCTTTGGAGTAATTAATTAGAAATAAATGAACTGTAAAAAGAAGTATACTAACGCTAAATAATATATCCTTCCAAATGATAATGGAAAAAACAGTAAAGGATGGGATGATAGCCATAATTAGACTCATAATGACTAAATGATACTTTTTTACCCCAAGCCTTTGTAATTGTACAAAAGTTGTAGCAAAAATAAGGGATAGCACTGCAATTTGAAATAAACTTACTATTGCAGGTGAATCCCAAATATAGGTCAGGAGCATAATTGTCCATGTAAATATAATAGGATGCCAATCATTGAATTGCTTTGTATGAACCTGATTCCAGGAGTTTAAAGAATCGGTGGACATTCCTGCCGGATAGAAGGCCATCCAATAGACAATTCCTGTTAAAAAAATAATTAAAAAAAAGGTTACAAAATCTTTTAAACCAGCTTTTTTTGTAGACTGAATATTAGTCCTTTTTATTAATGCCATCGAAAAAAGGCTAATACAAACAAATATTAATAAAAAGCTACCTAAGTATGTTAATAAAATAATAAATAAAGAATTATCCTTCAGAAAATTCTGAGGGCCTCTTGAGCTGATTAAAAACAAAATAGCAAACAAAGAGGAGGTATAAGTTATTACCTTCTCTTGCTTATTTGGACTACTGACTAAACCTTTAAAACATTTTTTATAATAAATAAGGTGGATAGCAAAAACGATAAAAAACTCAATTATCAAATAGGGAATCGGAATATTTCTTATGGGTATATAGAAGAATGCAATCCCCACCGTTGAAATAAGCGAAATTAAAATTAATAGGAAAAAAGAAAGTCTTATCTTCATTTTCCTCCTCCAAGTTCAGATGATAAACGTATTAGTTCTAACTCGTATTGTTTTTTATTTTGGGAAGAAATTGTATCTAAAATCAAGCCGCAGGCAAACGAAAGAACGGAAAGTATTACTATACCAACAGCAAGAATGGCAGAAGGTACTTTTGTAATATAGTCCGTTTTCATAAATTCATAAATTACCGGCATTCCAACAGCTAGGCCCAAAATTAATAAGATGACAGACCAAAGACTAAAAAATTGAAAAGGCTTAAATTCCTTAAATAAAGTAAAAATCATATTTAAAACTTTAATCCCATCTGAGAAGGTATTAAGTTTTGACTCGCTTCCTTCAGGACGGTCTCGATAATCTATTGGGACTTCTTTGATTTTAAATTTCTTATCAAGGGCATGTAAACTCATTTCTGTTTCGATTTCAAAACCAGGGCTCATAATTGGCATTGTTTTGACAAAAAGTTTATCAAAAGCACGATAACCAGTCATGATATCTTTTATATTGCTTTTATATAGGAAATTAATTAGACCTTTAACAAGGTTATTCCCTGTATTATGAAACATTCTTTTGTTCTCATCAAAGTAGGTTCCATTCGATAATCTGTCACCAATAACTAAATTTGCCTCATGGTTAACTATAGGTTTTATCATCTCATGAACGAATTCAGCAGGATAAGTATCATCACCATCCACCATTACATACACATCTGCTTCTATTTCCCTAAACATAGAACGGACTACATTCCCTTTTCCTTGCATTGTTTCCTTCTGTACAACTGCTCCATGTTGTTTTGCCACCTCAGAAGTACGGTCAGAGGAATTATTATCATAAACATAAACTGTTGAATCCGGCAGTTCCCTTTTAAAATCATCTATAACTTTTCCAATTGTTAGTTCTTCATTATAACAAGGTATTAAAACCGCTATTTCCATACTGCACCTCATATCTAAAAATATTACATAACTAAATTAATGAATCTTTCAACGTAAAAGATTAGACCCTTATTTTTTTAATTTCAGCTGTTCTTGAATTAGGTTATCCCATTTTCTTCCTACTACATTAAACGTATATCTTTCTACATTTTCTTTAGCCTTTCTCCCCATTTTTTTCCTTAATGTTTCAGATTCAATCAAAACTGATAAACCATTTGCAAGTCCATCAATATCCCCTTCTTCTACCAGAATTCCATCTACCTTATCCGTAATTACTTCCTTGGGACCCGTACATGCAAAACTTACACATGGTACACCGACCGACATTGCTTCAATCAAAACCATCCCAAATGATTCACGTCTTGAGCTTAAAGCATAAATGGAGGAATTAACCATTTCATTCAGGATATTATCTGTTTTGGGCATCAAAAAAGTATTATTATAAGACTTCAATTCAAAGATTAGATTTCGATACACCTCTCCCTCTGAACCAACTCCAAATATTTTTAATTTCCAATCAGGGTGTTTCTTAATAACTTTAGAAAATGCTTGGATCAGTAAATCAAACCCCTTTTCGTATGAGTATCTACCCGCTGCAATAATCACCTTATTGTCTAATTCGGCAGATTCCTCAGGAATATGTGTAGCATTTTCAATTTTATATATTTTTGCACGGCCTCCTTTAAGAACTTCTTCATAATCTGCTTTATCTGCATTGGTTAAACAGGTTAAGGCATCAAGTTTCTTGTAATATTTCTTAATTTTCCTTTGAAGATTTTCGGTATGTGCCTCAAAAAATTTATGTTCTTGTCCAATTTTTATCACATTCTGATTGGTATATTTTGAAGCTAAAATATTAAAGGATGGAATAGTAGTAATTAAAACTCCACTATTGATCTTTTTTATTACAGATAATAACTTTAAATCAATAAACAAGTTAAACATTTGATACAAATCTTCACTTTTATCGATAAGGAAGCTTGGAATTTTTAAAAGCATCTGTTTTAAAAATCTTTTGTACCCTGGAGTATTATTTGTAAATAGCATTCCTCTTCTAGCATCAAATAATGGGGTGAGCTTTATTTTAGGATTAAGAATAAAAAGTGGTTTTTCACTAGTTCTTCTTATGCTAATAATTTCCACCTTGTAGTCTTTGGAAGCAAAGTAATTGGCTGTATTCGCAACAGTTCTTACCGTACCACCCATGCCATAAATATTGTAAACCAAAAATGTAATTTTCAATTCTTTCGCCTCTACTCTTCAGTGAATCATTTGTTATTAAGTTTTTTTATCTCATTATAGATCCTTTTTGAATTCGCTCTATCTCGATAAGAGTAGTATTTCTTGGATTTAACCTGATATATTGGCTTATATTTATAATCATTATGAACATAAAAAGTAATCAATTTTAATAGCCCTTCTTTGGCATATGCTACATCCCCGATTAAATCTTTTGTAAAATCCACATAAGAACCTCTTCGTTTCAAATATTCATGAATGTCAAACTGATAAAAAATAATCGGCTTTTTCAAATAATTGAAATCAAAAGCAACGCTGGAATAATCAGTTATTAGTAAGGCGCTTTCCTGAATGAGATCCTGGACACTTTGTTCACCTATATTTACTATTTTTATCCTTTCATTTAATGAAGAGAAATAATGCATATATTTTTTTTGAATTTCAATATGGGGGAAAAACTTTAAGATTGCATTATTTTCTTCCAGAAGTTTATGCAAATAATGATCTTCCAATAAATCTATACAATTCAAATAAAAATCAGATGAAATAAAGTTCGTTTCAGAATCAATAATCCATTCTCTCCAGGTAGGAATAAGTAGGATTTCCTTTGTTGTTTTTTCCTTACTTTTATCAACTAAAGAGTCAAATCTTGCTAAGCCTGTTACCATTATCTGCTTTGGTTTAAAATTCATTTTCTTTATTAAAATCTCTTTTTCATGTACTGATGAGACAACAAACTTTTTTATCTTTCCATTGTATGAATCCTTATTGAATTTTAACTTTTTCATTGCAATGATTCCATGTTGAAGATAGATCATGTTTTTAGGGTTACTATTCATTTTATTGTGTACAATACTTGGCGTTACATCACGTATACCATGGCTTACAATTAAATATTGGCAAACCCAATATAAAAAGTAATGTTTAAAACTGTCATACCTGACGATATTTTCATGATACTGAATTAAATTTTTTCCATTTTTATTATCTTCCTTACTTACGTAGTAATACCTTTCACTTTTTTTGTTTTCTATACAATACTTAAAGAAAGCAAAACCATTATCCTGAGCGATTTCTCCTAGGTTTTCTCCGATTAACCATACAGGCTTTTTTATAAACCCTTTTGTAATTTTTGAAAGTCCCTTGGCCAAAAAAAACTTAATTTTTTCTTCAATTTTTTCATTAGCTCTTAGTTCCCTTATTTCAAAATTTAGGTTTTTACTTTTGCGGTCAAAATAAAGGGAGAAAAATAATTTTTCATCTACTCTTATAGCTTTACTCTTAAAAGTAGAATTTACATCAACTAACCCTGAGTCATGCCCCCTCACTCTCGACTCAACGGTTTGAGCATTTAAATATAATGAAAGAAATATTTCATAATTACCAGAATCAAGAGGAGAACCTCCCAAAATATTTTCACTAATTTTAAAAAGGTAGGTTTTGTTTCTACTGATTTCTTCGGGAAATATTTTAATTTCCTTTTCTGTAATTACATTTTTCAAAATTAATTCAACATCATTTGAATGAATCGGAACCTTCTCAATTTCCGCAGATATTTCAATGAATAATTTTTTATTTTTCCGAGTCAAGCCAATGCAATTTGCTTTCAATGAATTTCCAAGTGTTACTAACAAATTGTTTCTTCTACCATAATAATGCCTAACATGAAGAGGATAATCGTTATTTGTAACATATAAAGGTGGATATATAAAGATTCTAGATTTGTTTGGAATATCATCAAAATTTGAAACTAATTCAAAAAAATATTCTTTATCCGCAATTAGAATTGAAATCATAAATTGATAATCATTTCCCTGTACAACATCGATATCCAAGGTTCGCCAATCAACAACCCCCGTAAAATAAACTATTTCGTTTACTTTTTTGAATTCGAATAAAGAGAGAATCTGATCATCTCCATTAACATTTTGGAGAAATATTTTTTGCGGAGTGAAGTTAAGATTCTTATTAAAAATAAAACCATTTACAACCGTCTTTCCATTTTCTAGCTCTATTTTAGTTATATCACAAGTAAAAATATCATCCGTTATTTGAAAGGCTAAATTATCGTCAATCGTAATATACGAACGTATATTTTTTAAAATGCCATATTTAGTATTAAAGATTGGTTTTGAAAAGCCTTTGAACTCTTCATTTTTTTCATTTAAGTTCATTTTTATACGGACTAGTTCAGTAATACCACTGATTTGCAGTGAAACAAAAACATCCCAAATACCTATTTCCTTAATAATGTTTTTTGTATCATCGAAATAAAATTTAGCTAAAAATTCTCCTTTATGATCTATTTCAATCGGAAAGCTTATTTGCTCTTTTGTCCTTCTATTTATGAGAACAATTTGAGTAACCTTATCTTCCTTACTAGTAACAAGACAGAAGGGAAGAAATCCCTGGATTAATAATAAATTCCCCTTTAATGAAACCTTTTTAATATCAAATAAAATAAATTTATGCTTATTTTTCTTAATATGAATGATGATTTGGGCTTTTTTGCTTTCACTTATTTCGAAATAATATAGGGAGTTATTATATTCCAAGTAGTCCCCTTGAACCTTCGGTTCGTCAAGAAAATAGGTAACATCCATTACTTTTTCAATGTTGTTTAAAGTTACTAAACAACGTAGTTGCCAATCACCTTCATAAAAAGAGTAATTTCCTAGGTTGATTACCAGATTAAATCGATCACTATTTGTTGTAAAATATTCGAATAATATTTTCTCGCTTGTATCATTATTTTCTAAATAAAAGCTTTTTATATTTATCTCGTTATAATTAAGCCCCTTATAAACTCTACCACTTATTTCAAATCTTTTTCCTTTATATGAATAAATCGTGGTTGCTTCTATTCTTGCCTCTTCCAACAGTTTCCTATTTACTACAACATGGTCCGATTTGGAAATAAGAAAGATTTCCCCACTAATAGTTACAGTAAAGTCCTTTTTTAACTTATTAATAATTTTAATGTATTGGTTATTATTTTGAGTATAAATAACCAAATCCAACATACATCCATTCTGAACTTTACTAATTTCTTTATATGGAATGATAACTTCAATTCCATTATCTACAATGTTAGTCTGAGTTTTCAACAAAAAATCTGAACCTTCGGATAATGCTACAATCCCAAATGAAAACTCATTTATATCATTAATCCTATTTTGATCCACATTAAAAATCAATTTAATCCGTTTATTTTTTAAACGATAAATCGCTTCTAAAAAAACATTAAACTTCAATTAACTCATCTCACATTTCTTCATGAATTCAAAGGGTTAATTCAAAAGGTAAATGCACCCCTGAATTTTACATGGGTGTTAACTTATGATTTAAAGGTTAACATCCGCTGGGTATGAATTTACAATTCCCTGTAAATATTTTAAAATATCCTCTTTAAGTTCGTTATTTTTCAAAGCGAACTCAATTGTGGTTTTAACAAACCCTAATTTTTCCCCAACATCAAACCGTTTCCCTTCAAATTCGTAACCGAATACACGTTGTATCTGGTTTAATTTTTGAATAGCATCAGTTAGTTGTATTTCCCCACCGGCCCCTGTTTCTTGCTCATCAAGAAACATAAATATTTCTGGTGTAAAAACATAACGGCCGATAATGGCCAAATTTGAAGGTGCTTCAGCTTGTGTAGGTTTCTCCACAAAACTATTCACCTGGTACCTTCTACCTATTTTCGTAGCAGGATCAATGACTCCATATTTTGAAAGCTCTTCATTTGGGACCTGTTGTACACCGATAACTGAGGATAGTGTTTCTTCATACTGTTTTATTAATTGACTTAGACAAGGAATATCACTTTGAACAATATCGTCTCCTAATAAAACTGCAAAAGGCTCATCCCCAATAAAATTACGTGCACACCAAACAGCATGCCCTAAACCTTTAGGTTCTTTTTGTCTTATATAATGAACATCTGCAAGATTTGATGAATATTGTACCTTTTCAAGAAGATCAAATTTTTCTTTTTCAATTAAGTTCTTTTCTAGTTCAGGTGCAAAATCAAAGTGATCTTCAATCGCACGTTTTCCCTTTCCTGTAACTATGATAATATCTTCAATTCCCGAAAAAACAGCTTCCTCAACAATATATTGAATTGTAGGTTTATCTAATATTGGCAGCATTTCTTTAGGCATCGCTTTCGTAGCAGGCAAAAACCTTGTTCCTAATCCTGCAGCAGGTATTATAGCTTTTCTCACTTTTTTCATACTTACGCCTCCGAACAAATTTATATATTTTTACTTTTAAATTATTTTTTTATTTGATTCTATCCCGGCCAAACTTCTTTCCTGAAACTCTGACAAATTTCTATTAGATTTTAGCAATTTTTCTTTTTTATGTATAGGAGTTGAAATAATATAGATAAAAACAAGCTATTGAAAATTATCCAACAGCCTGTTTTTTTACTACTTAAGCTTTGTATTGGTATCAAATATTTGATTTACTAATCTTTCTGCAGCAACCCCATCTTCTAACTGGCAGTACTTATTGTAAAAGAAATTATATTTATCTTTGTATTTTTCCTGAACTTCATTAATATTTCGAAGTGCATTTATTAGCGTTTCATTCGTTTTTATTAATGGCCCTGGCGCTTCTTTTTCAAAGTCCATATAAAATCCACGTAATTGATCACGATAAAACTCCAAATCGTAGGTATAAAATAAAATTGGTCGTTTTAAGTTTACAAAATCAAACATGACCGAAGAGTAATCCGTGATTAGGACGTCTGTAATTAAATACAGTTCTTGTATGTCAGGGTATTTTGATACATCAAAAACAAAATCCTTATATTCTTCAGGAATCGTCACTTTATTCTTAATCACAACATGCATTCTTAGCAACAGTACATACTCATTCCCCAGCTTTTCTTTCATCAGTTCAAAGTCAAAAGGAATGTCGAAGGTAAACTGATTTGTTCCGTTCGTTTGATTATCCCTGAAAGTTGGCGCATAGAGGATAACCTTTTTATTTTCTGGTAACTTTAAACTATTACGTATTTTACCTGCTAGCACTTTTCTTTCTTCACGGTAAAAAATATCATTACGGGGATATCCTATTTCAAGAATATTCCCTTCATAACGAAATGCACTTTTAAACGCATTGGTTGCATATGGGCTGGGTGAAATCAAATAATCCCAAGTTTTTGTTGCTGCTGAGACACGCTCTACATAATCATCCGTTCTTCCCTGGACATTTTCTATATCAAAAAGCATTTTTTTTAATGGTGTCCCATGCCAAGTTTGAACATAGGTAGTACCCGGTCTTTTTTTGATATAAGTTGGGAAGTTTTGATTGTTGACCCAATATCCGGCTTTTGCTAAATAATAATAGTATTTAACACTTAGCCTTTTTACATATATGGTGTTACGATCTTTAAAGCGTTTCTGCTTATTATAGACCCACACCTTCTTATATTTTAAGCCTCTTCGAACAATTTCCTCATAAATATAGCGAGGACTATCAGCATATTGTTGTCCTAATCCACTTTCGAAAAGAATTAAATTCTTATCAATAGGAACCACTGTCTTAGCTGCTTTATAGAAAATCTTCATTGTTGGAAAATAAAGTTTACTTTTCCTAAACTTACGATAAGCGGCTTTAACAAACTCATTTTTAAACAAGGATAAATAAAGTGGTTTTCTACGAATTTTAAGTGTTCTCTCGTAAATTCTTTTACAAGAGTTTAAATCGTGGAATTTTAAAAATCTCCCCGCACGTTTCTTATATTCTGGTTCCATTTCAAAATCAGTTCTTGCATATTTTTCAACACAATTAAGCACTTCATCAAGGTCATATACAATATCTCCCGGAAGATCATTATCTAAATCAAGATGAGATGGTTGTTTTCCGATAAATCGATCACGATCGAACTGATAATAAATGATTGGTTTATGTAAGAAACTTATGTCAAAGGCGACACTGGAATAATCAGTGATCATAAGAGAACTTTCTTTTAATAAAAATTGAACATCTACTTCTCCCTGACTTACGATTCTAACAGGTGCGTCACTAAAAAAATGCGTAAATCTTTGCATATTAGGATGTAAACAAAGGACAATTTCAAAATGATATTTTCTTGCATATTCATGAAGATTAGGATGATTAACTAACGAGCGGTACCGCTCAAAATACTCACTTTCTAAGAAAATTTCATCGTTAACGATCCATTCACGCCATGTCGGTATTATTAATAATTGTCTTTTTACTTCAACATCATTTCGAAAAAGGCTGTCAAATCTAGATAAGCCTGTAACCGCTACATCAGCTGGGTTATATCCGAAATCTTGGACAATATAACTTTTTTCATAATCAGAACTAACAATAAATAAGTCTGTATCAAAGCTTGGGGATTTAATTCCATAAAAATGGACAGTGTTTTTAGTTCCCATAACCCCATGCTGTAAAAATACTTTCTTTGCCTTTACGACCTTTTTAAAATTATCTGTTCTTAGAGGATACAAGTAATCAGCATGATGAGAACCTATTACTCTTCTTGCCATAATTGTATGCCAGATATGTTCTTTAGAACCATAAAACAATATGTTACCAAGTTCTTTTACGTTCTCTAATTCCGGAGAGTCCTTTTCAATAACATAATTTACATTTAACTCCGGATGCTCTGTTCGCATATATTTAAAAAAACGATATCCGGTATCTTGCGCTTTATAAGGACGTTCTCCAACAATCCATATATTTCGATATGCGTATAAAGGTCTTAAAAGCCATGCCCATTTCATCATTCGTTTCAAATAAACAAGAATATCCCTTTCGAACTTATTAATTTGAAGGGAAAGATTAAAATATTTAATGGTATAGTATGGAGTTGCAATATACATCATATCTCCCCCGTCTGCATATGCAGGTTGAGAGTATCCTTTTGCTCGAATGGATGGATGACCCATTCTTACTGACGTATTTGCTATATTATAATTTAGATTAAGATCTAAAAAGAAGTCATATATATCCTCGTCTAAGGGTTTACCATTTAATACTGTATTTAGATTGATTGTTGTTTGATAACAATAAAAACTATTTCCATACGATTGAACGGTTTTTTCTGGCATAAAATTTAATTCAACTGGGATTCGAACCTTAATTCCTGTTTCACGGCCCGAAAGTAAGATGAATGCCTCAACAATACGGAGACTATTTGTTGACACCTCACCACTAATAAAAAATTGATGCCCTGTTGATTTGATTTTATTAATTTTCACCTTTGGTTTGCTGTTCACTTCCTTATCAAATGCAACCGATACAAAATTGTTCTTAGTCAGATAGATAATTCCTGATTTTTCTCCTAATGTAAATTCATGTAACCCTTGAAAAATCGTCTTTTCGAATTTCCCAACCCTAATAAAATACTCTAAAATAATACTACCATCAGGACTTTGAATTGTTTCCGCAGTAGATTGAATCTTATTATATTGAATTTCCGTTAATCGATCTTTCGGAACTTGTACTAAAATGAAAAATTTATAAATCTCTTCCTGAATTTGTTCCTTGTATTTTGTTATATCAGTTTCAAAAGAGAATGTTGAAGAAAGATTAGTTTCAGCAATTTTAATCTTTGATTCTTCACTATTTGATATAAGCCAAAGTTCCTTTGCCTTGTAATTTTCATTTAATTCACCACTTATGTATAACTTTTGATTTTCCTGAATAATACATAATTGTCTTTTTAGTCGATCTCTATTTGAATTTGTTAAAAATCTTTTCAACTTTCTTAGTGTTTGAAATACCATCTTTATATTTACCACCCTAAATTTACGTATTTCTTTTTATATTTTTATTCTGTATAACTCACAATTTAATATTCATATACTGCTTTTGAAGACAAATAAGGTTATTTAGTTTTACTTTCCAATTGATGATTTTCGTAAGAGAAGATCTTTCCAGTAAAGAGAAAATTTATATATTTATTTTTCTGAACAAGAATCGCAAAGCACATTGGTACAGATATTCCTATTAAAGTATAAAGTGTATATTCTGGCCGAATATTTGCTAGCAAAACGGAGCAAACAGGAATATGCAAATACATTATAAACAGCGAGTTTTCTCCCAATTTGGATAAAACCTTTGGTACCTCTTTACTTACCTTAGAGATGATTCTGCTAATGAAAAGAATTAAAATCGTAAATATAAATGGGACAAACATGTCCAACATAAGATTTTTATAAAAAGAGTATTTCATATCAAATTGATAATTTAAACCATATAATTTATTAATTATTAGAAAAAATACACAAAACAACGCAAATAGTAATACATTTTTACAATTGTGAAAAATGTATGTAAATCTTTGTATATAAAAGCCAATAAAATAATAACTTAGAGCTATTGGGACAACATCAATATTCCATGGGAAAACCATATTCTCTGGAGTTCTCGTATGATTATTGTTGGGAATAAAATATATAGATAGTAAATGTGCTATGGTATATAAAATAGCAATTGTTAATCCCAAATACTTGTTATTAAGTCGGTTGCTTAAAAAAGAAAATATTATTTTCGTTAAAAAAAATACAGGAATAAACCAAAATACCCCACCAAGTACTTTTCCACTATAAAGATGTTTTTCCACCAAAATTTTAAAGCCCTCTAATCCATTATAAATAGGACTAACCCATAAAATAGATGCTATATTAATTAATGAAAAACTTACATAGGGAATAAATAATGATTTTATGTTTTGAAATAGACTTACAGGTCTACCTTTTTTGTACAAAAGGCCACTAATTATAAAAAAGGCTGGCATATGGAACCAATAAATAACATACCGATTTGCATATGGACTGTGCCCTAAAACAACTAAAATAATTAATATCCCTTTTGCAATATCAAGGTATTCCAATCTGTTTTTTATATTTTCCGTCATGTAGAATACTCCTTAAATTACTATTATATTATTTTAAATTAAATGTACCTTACCTATCCTTAAATTTAATTTTATTTCACATTTCGACAATATTCTTACTTGATTTTAACAATATAAACCGAATATGTATAGAATATGTAATTTGTTAAATATTTTTTCCTTTTAAAATGGAAAAGAAGGGTGCCCAAAAGCAGGCTTCTGGGACGCCCTTCTTTTAACAGCTACTTATACCTAGGAATTTCTAATCTATTTTGATAATAATCCATTATATTGTAAGCTCATAAATTTCTCCTACCTGTTTATGTGCCCAACCAATATCTGTTGCATATTGTTTCTATGGAACATCAAGATTCCAACGCATTTTGTATATCGTGTCACGTCCACTAGAAATAAAAGACCTGCTTTTTTACTTTTTATCTCATAATATTTTTGTAACTAGCTTTCAAGTATCGTACAGTAGGTCGATTATTAAAATATCCTATCTTTATAAACCACTACATCTTTACCTATAGTTTATTAAAACCTCTTATCCCCCCAAAAATTCATAACAATTTTATGTTTCGGATTATAAACCTGTAGGGTATAGCCCTTTTTTCGAAGATAATCGATAATAATAGGCAGTTGCTGTGCAGTCCCTCTTGAATCGTGAAACAGGATGACAATCGGAGCTTTTTTTCCGACAAGTCCTGATTTCACCCTCGAAGTGATTGTGCCAGGACTTGTTCTATTATACTTCCAATCTAGCGTATCAATATTCCAATCCCACATTTTAAAGCCTTTATTAGCCAAGGCATCCCGGAACGGCCTTGTCATATAAGGCTTGCTTCCATATGGGACTCTTGTAAGATGACTATTAAAATGGGCAACCTTAAGCAATGTCTGTCTTGTCTTTTCCATTTCAATCGCAACATTTTTAGAACTACCGCGATAGAGTTTTGTTATGCTATGGGATACACTGTGCAGCCCCGGATAATTGCCTTCGTTAATGATGCGTTTTACGGTTTTAGGGTTCCGTTTAATATTTCCTTCAATCATAAAGAAAGTGGCATGAGCTTTTTTCCTTTTTAAAATATCAAGAATTTTTGGAGTATACTGGTTGGGTCCATCATCAAAGGTTAGATAGACTACCTTACTAGAATGACGTTCAGCTGCATAAGAAACAGGAGTAGAAAAATATCCCGTACTCAATATTAGTAGCATAGCAAACAGCACGGTTGCCGACTTTTTAACCATGATTCTTCCCCCTCATAAGTCATATACTCTTATTTTTATGTTCTTGATTCCACTATTAGCAGTGCCAGCTTGCTCCTTTTTAAAAGGAATACTAGGACTGGTTCCATTTACTTATTGCTGGAAACAACAGTTATATCCTTGTTGGTTACATATCCCACTCTTCCGCCTAGGTCAATTATGTAAACATCGTTTTCTAACCTAGAAAAATAGCAATCTTGACCCTTTTTCAGAACACCGATAACCTTGCCGCCTGTTGGCTGGCTGAGAACATTTACATCTTGATTCATTTCAATAGCCCCAGTCTTTAGGGAAGAGGTGGTCCAATTCAATTTAATTGGACTTTTGATTGCTGTGACCGACTTCTTCTCGATATATCCTGTTCCTGTGCCAAATTTGATTCCGTACCAAGAACCTTGATTAGAAGTAATCTTAAAGGTTTCAGCTTTTATAAGTTTGCCGATTGCAGTTGTTTTTGACCTCTTTTGATAGACCGTAACATCTGCTTTACTTTTAAAATATTTCACAGTTGTTTTTGCTTTGTGATATTTATAAACAATTCTAGCCAAATCGGCAATTACCTTTTGAGATCTTTCATAGGAAATATTTTTTGTCATTATGGCTAACGTAAAGGGCTGCTGATGATAGATAATTGCCACGTCGTTATATACCTTGTACATCGGGATCATCCCTACTTTATGGGCAATCGATACTCCCTTTATCCCACTGGGAATTGTTGTATTGTATATCGTCTTTTTCAAATATCCGACGAGCTTCTTGCCATATTTACTCTTATTCGAGAATTGATAGAGCTTTTTAGCATAAATCGTTAAATCATTAGCAGAGGTTAAATTTTGTCCATTTGGATAGGTATATTTACCCAAGGCTTTTCATATATTTAATAAAATTCCCCTGGCCGACCCGTTCCTTTAACATAATAAAAGCAATATTATCGCTGTAGATAATCGCCTTTTTAACTAAGTCACGAATCGTGTAACGGGTTCCCACCTTTTGATATTGAATCACGCCGCTCCCGCCATAATAATGATGCTTTTTGTATGTCAGCTTTTGATTTAGGTTGATTTTCCCTTTAGATGCCTGCTCCATAATATAGAGGGTGAGTGGAAGTTTAATCGTACTAGCGGCCCGGCCGCTTGTTTTCCCTCTTATTTGCAAGCTATCACCCGTTATTAAATCTTGGTATTGAAGGGTCACTGTCCCTCCAGCCTTTTTTATGTATCGATTTAATTCTGCTGCTGCCTTTTTTGAAAAATCCTTCTGGGCTGTTAATTCTGCCGCACTTGCGCTTTGAGTTGGCAGCATCAAAGAGGCAATCATGAAAATGGCTAGTATTCCTTTTAAAAAACGTCCTATCTTCAACCTTTTTCCCCATCCTTTTTATAGTCTATATTCACTATAATTCTATCAAAAATATCCATATATTAGTATAGTCTACTCGGAATCAATTCGAAGGAGAACAAAAACGGCAGTAAAAAAGGGCGCCCCAAAATTTTGGAACACCCTAATGTTGATTTAGTTATAAAAGTTTAACCTAATTAAATATCATACCCATTCGGATTTTTGGATTGCCAATTCCAAGTATCTCGACACATTTCTTCCAAGTCTTTTTCTGCAGTCCACCCAAGTACTTTTTCTGCTTTATCAGGATTTGCATAACAAACCCCAATATCCCCAGGACGCCGATCGGTAATCGAATAAGGAATCTCTTGGGCAGTAACCTCTTTAAAAGTATTCACGATATCTAGAACACTGTATCCAGTCCCTGTACCTAAATTGAAGGTTTCGATTCCTTCATTGTGATCTAAGTATTGTAGTGCCTTCAAATGCCCCTTTACTAGATCTACCACATGGATATAATCTCTGACCCCTGTGCCATCGTGCGTTTCATAATCATTACCGAATACGGAAAGCCTTTCTCTTTTTCCTACAGCAACCTGTGAAATATATGGCATTAAATTATTCGGAATCCCACTTGGGTTTTCTCCAATTCTACCGCTCTCATGTGCACCAATCGGGTTAAAGTAACGTAATAAAGCAATTCTCCAAGTAGAATCAGAAACATTTAAATCCCTTAAAATCTCTTCAATCATTAATTTGGTCCGTCCATATGGGTTGGTTGCATTCAAACGAGCGGATTCATCGATCGGTACCCTCTCTGGGTTCCCATAGACTGTAGCTGATGAGCTAAAAACAAGTTTCTTCACATTATGTTTTGCCATTGTTTCACATAGATTAATTGTGCCGACTATATTATTATTGTAATACTTTAATGGAATTTCGACCGATTCTCCAACTGCTTTTAACCCAGCAAAATGCATAACAGCATCAAAATTGTAATTACTAAATAGTTGATCTAGAGCATCGCGATCCAAAATGTCAACTTCACAAAAAGGAAAATCTCTTCCTGTTAGTTCTTTAACACGATTGATTGATTCTTTTTGACTGTTGGACAAATTGTCCAGAATTACAATATCGTATCCATTTTCCAAAAGTTCAACAGCAGCGTGACTTCCTATATATCCCGCTCCTCCAGTAACTAAAATCGTCATAAAAAACACCTCACTATAAAAAATAACGACACTCATAATTAAATATTCACAAAAAGGATCTATTTATCCATTAAATTCAAATTACTATATTGATTTTAACCTTAATAGATTTAGTATATCAATTATCTTTTACATTTACCTGAATTTTACTAACAAAAAAACAAAGAAGTGCCTGTTGGACCCCCTTTGCTTATCTGTACAGGTAGGACGTATAACTCAATCCATCATAATTATAATAAACCTTTATAACGCTATTATAGGTGAAATTCGTGACTGACTTTTTTTGGATAAATGTAATAGGTTTGATAAGTCTGTCCACCTTTTGCTTAAAGTGTGAGATATTTTCCCCTCATAGAAATGCCCTCAAAAATTTGAGGGCATTCTCTTTTAAGCTATTATTTCTTTACACTGTAAAAGGCATACAATTATTCACCTTTATTTAATTACTTTCCTTGGTTCCCCTTCGGCACAGTTACAGTAGCAGTCGCTTTAGTACTATTGCCTGCTTTGTCTTTTGCCAAATAAGTAATCGTATATACTCTTCCATTACTTGTACCATTTCTTTCAGAGCGCAATTTAAATTCCGTATCCGAAGTCCCATAGTTTGCATCCTGAATATCATCTGCTGCAACATTGGTTTCGTTAACTATAATCGATTCCAGTACAACAGAATCAATTCCTGATAACGCATCCGAATACTCCAAATTCACCATAATATTTTCTAATTTATGATTTGGTACAGATAGAATTGGCTTATCTACTGTTGCCTTCAGCACAGGCGCCGTTTGGTCAACGATAAAGTTAACCGTTGTGACGTTACCCGCCTGGTCAGTTACAGTTAATGTATAGGATCCATCCATGGAAACAACAACTCCTGAAGGAACGGACTCCCCATTTAATAAACCACCTTGCTCATTAAATTCAACGACCACATCATGATTGTAAAGACCCTTTTCTTTTACACCAGTGACCACTGGAGCGGTTTTATCAATCGTAAAGTGAACGGTTGTTTCATTCCCTGCTCTGTCCTTTACTATCAATGTGTAAGTTCCTTCTTCACTAACTTTTGTGCGACTTTCGAAAGCTTCCCCATTTAATGTTGCAGTACCCTTATTAAAGGTAATGGTCACGTTCTTATTGTAGTAACTATTATCTGCAACACCTGTTACAGTTGGAGCGGTTTTATCAATCGTAAAGATTACAACTGTATCATTCCCGGCATCATCCGTTACCACTAAGGTGTAATCTCCCTCAGCTGAAACCGTTGTGCCGCTTGTAAAATCATCACCATTTAATGATGCGGTGCCATCATCAAAGCTAATGGTTAAATCACGATTATAGTAACCATCCTCTACTCCGCTAACCTTTGGAGCCGTTTTATCAATCGTGAAATCAATGGTTGATTTGTTTCCTACATCGTCCGTTACAATTAATGTGTATTTTCCTTCTTTGCTAACAACGGTACCACCTTCAAATACTTCTCCATTTAAAGTTGCGGTTCCTTCATTAAACGTAATCATCACATCTTGATTATAAAGACCCATATCCTTAACTCCTGTTACTTTTGGAGCTGTTTGATCAATGGTAAAAATAACGGTTGTTCCGTTTCCATATTCATCGGTTACAACAAGTGTGTAGGTTCCATCGTCACTAACCTTTGTTCCATTTTCAAAATCCTTGCCATTTAATGTAGCCGTTCCTTTATCGAAGGAAATGGTTACATCATGATTGTAAGAATGATTGTTTTCTACACCCGTTACCTCAGGAGCTTTTGCTGGTGTACCCATTAACTCTTTCGTATCACGAACACGAATCCGGTCGCCTTCCGCAAACTTACCGGAAAGTCCGACAGCTTCCAAGGTGTCACCTGCTTTAAGAGTTGGAACCGGGCCGCTTTGGTTCACGATATACCCATCAGTAAATACAAGTACATCACCGGAACCATCATTAATTACATAAGAATTTTCGTCGTATTTTTTTACAACAGTCCCTTTTACCTTGACTAGCAATCCCTGATTTGCGTTCGATGTTGCCTCACCCGTCTTAACTTCCTTCGGCTTAAGAGGTGTACTTTTGCCAACTCTTATCACATCTGTTGCAAAACTATTAAACTCGAATTCTTTGTTATTTTCATAGGTTTTAAGGTGTCCGTAAATACGTACCTTATCCCCTGCTTTTAATGAAGTATCTGGAGTTTCTTTAAATGCCATAATCCCTCCAGTTTCATCTTGAACATAGAAAGCATCAAAGAATACGCCGGCACTGGTTGTTACAGTTCCTTCGATTACTGCTTCTTGATCGTCAACTAATTTTCTTACATCGGCAATCTTCGTAACTTTTGCTTCACGATATGCAAGCCAGTTTACCGCATTGAGTGCCAACTCGTTATTTCCTTTTGGCTCGTATGACTCATCCATTTGCTTATCATTAAAGAAGTTCATGCCAGTGACAATCACACGGCCATTTTCACCGACTTCATCTGAAGCAATTAATGGAATCGCTGATCCGCCAGTGCTGTCAGATACGGCATCATAGGTATATCCACCTTTAATATTGCCTTGATATGTGGTGTCATTACCCTTTGCTAGGATCGTAACCTTACCAGATTGAGTTAACGGCTGACCATCTGCACCTGATAAGCTTGTACCACTGTAGTAATCAATGAATGATACGCGGTCTGTAATGTAGTTTGAAACAAGTCCTGGGTGTACCCTTACAGCCCATGGGCTTACAGCAGGATCAGACCAGAAGTTTCCTGTCTTACTATCATCAAAGACTCCGTCGTTACCCATGCGGATTGCTGTACCAATGTCGCTTAGTAAACCATTATTAATAGATGGGTCAGAGCTATTGTTACTCTTACCAGCCATCAATAATGAGCCGCCATTTTTCACAAACTTCGCAACTGCAGCCTGTTCATCTGCTGTAAGCGCTGTTCTTGGAGCAGTCATCACTAATACTTTTACATTGCTTAATACCTCATCGGTAATCGTGACTGTATTTTCAGCAACAGTATAGCCTTCTTTTTGAAGCTGTAATGTGAATGCTTTTAAATTATCTTTATACGAACCACTGTCACCAGATGTATTTTCGTTGCTGTGTTTTGCATCAATTAATACTTTGATTCCCAGTGGATCCTTAATTTTTACTGCAAGGTTAAATTGAACATCACCAATATCAAGTCCATCCTTAGAGGTTACAACTGCAATTAGCTTATGGTCCCCTGTCAGAGGATTATTCCAGATTGTAGATGCAGTGGATGAACCTTTGCTTAAAATTGATGAGATATCATTGGTTCCGATAAAATGGCCTTCATCTACAGAATCATAGTAGAAGTCTACCTTTAAGTTCGTGATTTCTTGTGTACCATTATTCGCAATCGTTGCCGATAATTTAGCAGGATTGCCGCCAACAATCACGCCACCGTCGATATCAATACTGTTAACCTTTACATCAACTGGCTGTTCTTTTGACCAGATTGGCGCAGAATAAATTCTTTCTCCATCCATCTGAGTTACTTTTACAACAAACCACTGCTGGCCGCTTGAAACTGTATACTCAGGTTTCCAAGAAAATTCTTTTTCCATTGGTGAGATGGAATCAACAACTTTTCCACCGCTTGTAATCAATTCAACACTCTTAATGCGGTCATCAGATTTATAGCTTGTTGGTAGATAGTTATAGTCTGAGTCATTATGAGCTTCAGCTACCAAGTCGCTTCCTTTGATGTCAAACTTTAATGTTTTTCTGTCAACCGTTGAACCCATGTAGTAGCCATTTGCTAAAACATCTAATGTGAAGTTTGGATCTTCTTCCATGTACACACGCATATTGCGCATTGAACGCATTAACGAATCTTGTGAAAGATCATCCGCAACGATAACCGTCCGTTGGTTTGTTTGACCCCAAGTTCCTTCATGGTTGTCCTCACCATAAGTAGGGGCAACATGCCAGCCTAAATCAAGTGCAGAAAAGAACTTAGCTTCAGCATTCGCATAACCATAGTGGCCGGATCCGTTTCCTACTTCAAGCATTGTAAATAATCGATCAACTTCTTTATTGTACGGCTTGAAGTTATTGAATGCATTTGCAGACATGTCTGGGTGGTTAAACTGACCAACGATATCATCATACGTCATAACCCATGCATAATACTGATTTAAATCTTGATATTGTCCGCTGTTGATTTTTCGATCGATAAAGTTATCGGTTCCGAAAATATTGGAGTGGCCCCATGTAGTTGAAGTCATTTCGAACGCAGGGAATACGACATAATCACTTGTTGTATATTGTTTAGCAAGATCTTTCTCTAATTGCCACTGCTCCCCGCCTTTACGCTCCTGCATTCCATTACGGTCAACAGTGTCTTGCCCAATTAGCGTAGGGTCAATATCATGTGAGTGGTCTGAAAAAGCAAACCAATCATAGTGATGGGCTTTACCTGCTTTTAATGCATCTTCAGGTGTTCCTGCCGCATCATGTGAAATGGCAGTGTGATTATGTGTTGTACCACGATAGTGATGTCCACCTGTGAATCGTGGAACGATTTCAAACGTCCATTCTTTTGAATTCGAATTTCCTTTTACATCCGTTGCTGTAACGCTCACCGTATGGGTTCCAAGGGCAAGGTCTTCAGTAGGAGTATATTTTACTTGTGTTTTGCTAATGGTTGCATCCGGAGCTGTTATTTCCTTATCATCAAATGTAAATTTGACAGAAGTTTCATCCACTCCGCTAGGGTCGTAAATTAATACAGAAATTTCAGGTTGCGGTGTTTCAATCTTATCTCCATTTTGTGGAGTTTCACCGCTGAATACTGGTCCAACTGTGTCCTTAATTACTTTAACAGCAAAAGGAGCAGCACTTGTCCCGGCTGTTTTCACCTGTTGGCCGGCTTTTGCCTCAATATAATATTCAAAGTCATTATTAGAGATATTTTCTTTATCTAATGTAGCTGTATAGCGACCCTCACTGCCTTTTGTCATTGGCAGTGCAGTATAATCGGTAGTGCCAGTTGCTCTGTAATAAACCGTCACAGACTCTGCGCCATCTGCGTTTGCTTCAAAAAGAACATTCGTGTCCTCGTAAACTTCTGTTAATGCTGTATGTGTGATCCCAAGAATTGGCGCAATATCTTTTACGTATCGTGGATAAATTTGGTACCCTGTAGTTAATTGTGTTTTATTCGTTGTATATTGACCTAATACCCCCGTTATGGTGTAGCTTTTACCAATGACTAGATCGTTATCTGGAACAATCCCTGTTGTACTCATAACCCGTAAGGTTGTAGCTTTATTGTTTTCATCAACAAAAGTTACATTATAGTTAGGTGGCGTACTTACAGTTGCAGATACTTTACCTGTCACGGTAACAAGGCTTCCTTCCAGTGGTTCTGCCGTTGCAAAGGTGGTTGAATCAACAATCGATAAGTCCTTTGGTTCCGGAACCGGCTCGCCTTCACTGATTTTTTCAATGGAGGAAGTATCAAATTCTAGAAGTCCGTTGTAAACAATAACCTTACCAGTAACCTTTAATTTATCTCCTTTGGTAACTTTAAAGGGAGTTTCATAGGTTGTGCTAAAAATATTGATTCCGCCTGTAGCATCTTGTATGTAGAAGTTTTGCTTCTGCGTTCCAAGAATTTGGTTATCTACAGTTGCGACACCTTCAATAGTAAAATACTTATTAAGATTTAAAGGCTGTCCATTTGAATCATAGGTTCTTACATCTTTAATCGTTGAAACTTTTGCTGTATCTGCCTTCGTAACGGTTACTGGAACGCTCTCTAGCATAATTCCTTTGGCAGAATTGGTGATTTGCGTTACATAAACAGTATCAGGAGCATTGGTAATAGTGGTTGAAAAATCTCCTGATGTGCCTGCTTTAATATCCTCACTGTTTAATTTTGCAGTGGAAGACGCAGTGTTATCAGAGTAAACATTAATGTTTGCATTCGCTGCAGCACTTCCTGCACCGCCGATTAATGTACCTGTTCCATCGTTAACCACATAGCTCAATTTGGTTTGATCAACAGATGCACTTGCTGTTGCAAGTTTAATTTCAATAGCTGCACTTTCTGCAAGGCCTGTTTGTGTTGAAGCTACAAAAACAGATGTGTAAGTTTTGTCAGTTGTAAAATCGACTGTAAAAGATCCATCAGCCGCTGTAGTAGCATTTCCAATTCCATTTACTTTGGTTGCGCTTTCATAGACCTTAATAGCTGAATTCGGTTCAGCGGCTTCAGCAGCCCCTGTTACCTTAACTGAGGTACCATTTTGTAAAAATTGAATATTAGTTCCTTTTGGCTGCAAGCTAATTTGCGGAACCATTGGGGCTTCGGTTGGACTTGCAGTGTTTCTTGGTGCTGCAACAGGTCCTACATAGAAATCAGCTTTATTATCGTCCGTATCCCATGCATTACCCTTACCAGGTGCTGGGTCAGTGTTTGCATAAGGACGTCGTTGAGCGCTTGCTGTATTTGATGGTCCACCCGTGGCACCAGTGCCCTCAAAAGCTGTTGCTGCTCCAAATCCAACAAAATCGATTGCTTCAGCCGGTTTTGCTCCTGAAGCTCCAGTAGTTTTGTCTTTAAATAAAGCTACTTTTCCAGAAGTTGCTGACATAGGTATTGCTCCTCCAGCATCCGGTGTTGGAAGATCAGCTCCACTTGTACCTCCGCCCTCAGAAATTAAGTAATATCCATGTGATTTAATCGTACCTGCTAATGGAGTCGCTTGCCAAGATGTTCCACCTGAAGAAGCATATTGGACAGACCAGTTCGTAAGGTCAACATCCTGATCCGTTGGATTGTACAATTCGATGAAGTCCTTATTGTAAGGAGCTGCTGTACTTCCTGAACCATTGCCACCCCCACCAAATACTTGAGAAATTACCACATGATCCGCCATATCTGCATGTGCCCTACCAATCAAACCGCTTGGCAAAAACGTGCCGATCAGAAGTAAAATCGCCATGAACGAGCTTGTCCAACGCTTAAATTTTTTATTTCTGAAATCCACTTTCTAACCTCCCTATAATTTAATTCTAATACTCTTTAATTCTACGAAATTTTTCGACTTTTAGATATATAGAAATCAATATTATTATATAAATATTTTGTAAATTTTTTATTTTCTGTATACAAATGTAGATGAAATATGATTATATAAAGGTGATTTGATTATCTTTTTAAAAATGGTATATACAGGAAAGTATTTCAAAATAGTAATTCAGGAGGTTTTTATGTGAACATTATTTCAGGTGAAAATCGACGAAGTCAGACGTCTACCATATATAGATTTATCCTTGCCATTTTTTTATTTGGAGTGTTTATATCTTGTGTTTACCACCCCATGACCGCCCAAGCACATGCCTATAGTGCTAGTTATACGCAAATAACAATGGATCAAAACAAGACAGAAGTGGTTTTTTCAATTGATACTTTATCTATTATTGAACTAATTGATGGGATTGATAAAAATAAAGACTGGGTTCTCCAGCAATCGGAAATAGACAAAGAAAAGCACCATATTGAAGAGCTTCTTACCGAGGGAATTGCTCTTGATAAAGACAACAATGAACAGACTCCAGAACTGGAAAAAATGAAAATCGTAAAAAAATCAAACAAAATATTTCTTTCTATCTATTTAAAGTACCCTGGCTTTTCTCCTGGGGAAACGATTAGCTTTAATGATGGTTTTTATGCCAACGACCCGACAACGAATTATGTAAATCTGATATCCGCTAATTATAAAGGTGAAACAAGTGAAGCAGCTTTACAAGGGGATAATCGGACATGGACAATGCTGCTCACCGAGGTTCAGCAGGAGCAACAATCCGACAGCGGACAAACGGCACAACCGGATCAAAACCAACAACATCAACCTCCTGCTCCACATGTTCAGCCAACTACATCAACCTGGTTTTCCTTTTTTAAGCTAGGGATGATGCATATCTTAACTGGTTACGATCATTTGTTATTTTTGCTTGCGTTGTTACTAAGAAAGCAAACGTTTAAGCAATATGCAGCCATTGTCACATCCTTTACCATTGCACACAGTATTACTCTTAGTCTTTCTGTGTTAGGATTGGTTTCCATCCCATCAAGGTTTGTCGAGGCGACAATTGCTTTTAGTATTTGCTACGTAGCTCTTGAAAATATTTTCAGAATAAAAATCCATCACCGCTGGACGATAACCTTTATATTCGGGTTAATTCACGGTCTTGGTTTTGCATCACTTTTAAGAGAAATGGCGATTTCTAAAAGCCATCTTGTCGTCGCCTTAATTAACTTTAATCTGGGAATTGAAGCGGTTCAATTAACGATTGTACTTCTGCTATTACCGCTTTTGACTTATATGTTCAAGTTGAAAGCTTCTCCTAAAATAGTGAAGTTCGGCTCAATGGTGATTGTTTTATTAGGAGCTATTTGGCTAATACAACGGATATTCTTTTAATATAAAACCCAAGAACTGCTCTTTATCCACTTCGACAAGAGCAGTTTATTTTACAAAAAATAGTGAAGAAGCCCCTCTGGAATTATCCAGGGGGCTTCAACGCGAAAATTATTACACCAAATGGTAAGATAAGTTTTTACTGAAACTTTGGATTACTTTTTACAAGCTTTATAGCCGTTTCTTTACTTGCATTTCCAGCAGCATCCGTAGCAGTAAAAATTAATACCGTATCGTGAGTTTGTGCTGATTTAAACGGTATATAGAATACACCATTTTTATCAGCAGAAGCCATACCAAGAAGAGTTTTTCCTTCAAATACTTTAACAGTGGAACCAGCTTCAGCTTTGCCTGTTACATTCTTAGCAGGAGCAATGATTTTCCCTATCTCGGGAGCAGCTGGCGCCGTTACATCCTTAACTACTAGCTTTGTTTCTGTGCTAGTATTTAAAGCTTTATCTGTTGAAGTTACAGCTAATTCAGATCCTGCTTTTTGAGGTTCAATTGTTACACTAAATTTGCCATCATCGGATGCATTAGCTGATCCGATAACTTTACCATTTAATTTTACGTCAACTTTTGCACCAGGTTCAGTCGTACCTATTACTTTTGTTGATTGATCATTCACTTCATTCACATCTGGAGCATCTGGAGCTACAGTATCTATCATAATTCTTCCTTCAATTTTCGCACTAACCGGCTGTGGCAATGATTTAAAATAGTCAACAAAAGCATCTAAATCAACCTTATCGGTTACACGGTTTTTACCAGACTTTAGGATTGTAAATCCGTCTCCACCGTCTGCCATGAAATTATTCACAGTGATCGTGTATTCTCCTGCAGGATCAATCTTCGATCCATTTGGCAGATAGATATCAAGGACTTTTTGTCCATATGGTAATTTGTCAGACCAAGTGTATCGTAGTCCTGAGATTGCCATAATTTTATTATAGCTTGGCGGTGCTTGGAATTGTTGATTTAATAATGTTCTTACTTGGACTCCAGTAATAGTCATCGTGACTAAATCATTACCGAATGGCTGAACTTTAAATAAATCCCCCCATGTAATCGTTCCTTTCGGAAGCGGGTTACGAATACCACCGGAGTTCATAAATCCAAAATCGGTACCTGTCGTAGCTTTCATTCCGTCTGCAATAAGGTTACCAAGTGCAGACTCTCCACTTTCATTTGCAGTGTTACTTATAGCATCCGCTGTTTCACCAACCACTTGACCTGTAATTGGTTTGATATCTTCTTGATATCCATCAAGTTCCGCTTTGATGTGCGCATCAGGAGTGATCTTGCTGTGAAGAGTGTCAACTACTTCTGCCTTTTCATTCACGATATCTTGTGTGATTGGATCAATCGTTAAATCAATATCAGAGAATGCTGTTCCATAAGACCAGGATTGGACTAAAAGCTTTCCATTTACTGTAGTATTTAAATATTTATGATCGTGTGCACCATAAATCACATCAACGGAAGGAGCAATTGCTTTTGCCATATCGACAACTTTTCCAGTTGCGTTTGATCCATCCGTATTGGATGTACCAGGATCATGTGCGAGAACGACTATGGTCTTAATGCCTTTAGCCGTTAATTCTTGTGCGTATTTGTTTACTGCTGTGACTTCATCAGTAAATTCAACACCTTCTACACCTTTTGGCGTTACAATGGTTGGTGTTTCAGTTGTTACAACCCCAATAAAGCCAATTTTTACTCCATCAACCTCTTTAACCGTATACGGAGGTAAAATAGGTTCTTTTGTTGTTTTATCCACTACGTTTGCAACTACATAGTCCATGGTTGAACCTGTAAACTTCCCATACTTTTCTTCGTATTTTTCAGTTTTTGGATTGCTGCCGCCATTGATTAAACGTTTCATTTCGGCAACACCCTCATCAAATTCATGGTTACCGATTGTACCTACGTCAAAACCAAGTTCGTTCATGAAACGAATGGTAGGCTCGTCTTGTAATAGGGCAGATACTGGCGGACTTGCTCCGACAAGGTCTCCGGCTTGAATCTTAAGTGTATTAGCTGGGTTTGTAGCCTCTCTCTGTTCCAAATATCCAGCGAGCCATTCGATACCGCCAGAGTAATCTACAATTTTACCATCTTTATCTTTAATTGATCTCCAAGTATCAAGCTGACCATGATAGTCGTTGATACCTAATAATTGGACATGTACATTTTGGTCTAAAGTATATTGCTCAAAACCAGAGCCATCTGATAATGCACCAACATCTTTAACATTTGGTGTAGAAGCTAACACGTTTATTGCTGCTGGTGATGATTTAAATGTTAACGTTTTTGCAGCACCATCAATCGGAGCAATCTTCCAGTTATTATCAGCTGATGGATTTACTACTCCTTTTTCTTTGATATAATCCATCAAGATTTGACGGTTTTCATAAGGAGAATCAACAACAATTGTTGCCTTGCCACCTTTTGTCCCTGGAAAGTTACCTCCTCCGCTTGCACGGTAGTTGTTTGTTGCCACGATAAACTTCTTGTCAGGGTCAATTGGTTTTCCATCCATATCAGTGAAATTAATGATACGGTGAGCATCAGCATTTTTTACTGTACCATCGCTATAATTATATCTAGCTGGCTGTGTTACATCGATTTGATATTTTACTCCGTCAATCACATCGAAGTTGTAAGGTTGGAATCCGTAGTCAATTAATTCTTGAGCATCCGGATTATTTGCATCGATCTTATTAAATTGCGACGCAGACATTTCTAACCATTCTTTTACTTCTGCACCAGTTAATTCTACTGCCTTAAGGGTATTATTATACAAATAAAGATCATTCGCGCTCTTGATAGAAAGGTCGCCTTTAGCTATATTTGTATAATCAGAAGCCCCTTGACGTCCAGCTTTAAATGGTGCGCCTGCTGAAATCACTGGTACATCTTTAAGATCAGGGCGGTTCGTTTTAATCCAGTTTTTAACATAATCGGTTTGTGCGTTGTTTACGATTTGAATTGTAGGGTCGTCCATTACACGTGAGAAATAGCTGTTCATTGGAGAAGTAGTTTCACCAATTTTCCCGCGTACATAAGCTAGTGTCCCTTCATGTTCAGCTTTTACAGCATTAACGATTTCATCATCAACAGCCGTAGCATCTGTTACGGGGCGGTCGACTGATTTTGATTTCGTTTTATCAACAGTCCATGATCCATCTTCGTTTTGTACTAATGCCAAATCAAGTACACCAAGGTTATTTCCCCAGAATCCCGCTTCTACTGCAGGGGTGCCATTGATGGTACCTTGTTTAGTATCAAGTCCTGGAAGATCAGCATTTTTCACGTCATTTCCAACATGAAACTCCTTTCCAGCAGGGAAATTTAAGTGCGCATGACCAAAAAGAAGCGCATCAATACCAGGAACCTTTGCTAGAGAATAAACAGCATTTTCAGCATCCTGCTGCCCATCATTTGTCACATCACAGCCTGAGTGAGCAATAGCAACAATGACATCCGCACCATGATCTTTCATTTCCTTCACATATTTGGTAGCGGTTTCAACAATGTCCTTCACAATCACTTTACCTTCAAGATTGTCTTTATCCCATTGAAGGATTTGTGGAGGAGCAAAACCTACAACCCCAACCTTAACCGTTTTCTCGTTTCCAGCATCATCTTTAATTTTTTTGTCAAGGATTTGATAAGGTGTGAAATAGTTTTTATCATTTGTAGGATCTTGATCGTGATCATCCACATAAATATTCGCATTAACAATTGGATATGGTGCATTTTTCAATGCTGTTTGGAGAAAATCTAATCCGTAGTTAAATTCATGGTTTCCTACGATACCACCATCATAGTCGAGTAGGCCCATCGCTTTAAACATCGGATGAACATCATTTTCAGTAATAGGATGGACTTTTGCTACATAATCTGCCATTGGATTTCCTTGAAGTAAATCACCAGCATCAAATAACATCGAGTTATCTTTTTCTGCCCTCGCTTGTTGAATCAAAGTGGCTGTTTTCGATAAACCATAGTTAATCCCTTTATCTGTATCCTGGTAATAATCATAGGCCATCACGCTATCATGAAGGTCTGTAGTTTCGAGGATACGAAGTGTCGCAGTATTTCCTGTTGCAGTCGTTTCCGCTTTAGCAGAATGTGGGAAAATATTCAGTGGAACTGTTGTAAGAGCTAGTGCCGTTGCCAGAGAACTGTTTAACAACCGCCTCTTCATGTTTCTTTTTATCTTTCTCTTCACACATCTTCCGCCCTTCGACATATATTTTGTTTTGCAAGTATTGCAAGATTATTCTACTAGGATTTCTGGTAGATTAATAGGTATTTTTTCTATTTTTACAAAAAATTTACTGTAGATTAATTTGAGAAAATAACGATAAGTAGAGGTTATGGCCGGGTTTTTTTAGAAAAAGGATTCCAACATATCAAAACAAACTTTTCTACATCTTTTTCAAGTATTTGTATGAAATTTCGGTAAAATCTGCTATTCTATTATTTGTGTTTTAATATAAAATATTGGAGGTTTTATGATGCGAGCTACTGAAAGAAAGAAAAAAAGAAAATGGCTCCGCGTTACTGGAATTGTCTTAGTCTTGGTTTTATTTGGAATTGGTGCTTATGCATTTTCTGTATATAAATCATTAACGAATGCGGTTGAAACAATGCATCAACCTATAGACCGAACAAAATCAGATAAACGTAATGAACAAGTCTCATTAACCAATAAACAACCCTTTAGTGTACTCATGTTAGGTGTCGATCAACGACAAGGGGATAAAGGACGTTCTGATACAATTATTGTATTAACTGTAAATCCAAATAATAAATCAGTAAAAATGCTAAGTATCCCACGTGATACTCGGACGGAAATCGTTGGCCATGGTACAGTCGATAAAATTAACCATGCTTACGCATTTGGAAATGAAGAAATGTCGATGAATACAGTTGAAAACTTTTTGGACATTCCAATTGACTACTATATTAAAGTAAATATGGAAGGATTCAAAGATATTGTTGATGCTGTTGGGGGAATAACAGTATACAATGATTTAGATTTTAGTCAGGATGGGTACCATTTTCCTAAGGGGAATGTTACGTTAGATGGAAAAAAGGCACTTGCCTTTACTCGAATGAGACATGAAGACCCTCGAGGTGACTTTGGACGCCAATTACGCCAACGTGAAATTATTCAAGGTGTTCTTAGAGAAGGTGCAAGCCTTTCTTCACTTACAAAATACCAAAGCATTTTCTCAGCACTAGGCAATAATGTAAGAACCAATTTAAACTTTGATCAAATGAAAGATATTCAAAAGAATTACCGTGTTGCCGCCAATAATGTTCAACAAATAAGCATTAAAGGAAACGGCGCGATGATTAATCATATTTACTATTACATTGTTCCAGATGCTGAAAAACAAAGAATTCAAAAAGAACTCAAAGCACAATTGGAATTAAATTAGAGGTAAAAAACGAGGGCCGCCTTTGATGAAGGAACCCTCGTTTTTATTTATTCGATATGAATATTTCCTATAAAGATTTTCAACATTCCATATTTGTCCACAATCGTGATTTTAAATTGGTAATCACCGCTGGTGACAAGCTGATTGCTGCTATTTGTTCCGTCCCATTGGAACGATTGACCTCCTAGGTTTTCAACAGAATTGTTTTTAATAGATTTGATGAATGTTTCCCCTTGAGTAATGTCAATGGTTATCTTTCCTGCTTTACTTAATGTATAACCAATAGGTTTCAAATCTTGTACAGTTGAAGTAACATCCTTTGCTGCCTGGATGGTCGGTTCACGCCAATCTTGTAACGTAAAGTATTTGCTTTTGAGGGTCGAAAAATTCCCCGCCGCATCCTTTAACTGGATAAGATATCGGTAGCGTCCTTCAGGAGCAAATTGCTTCTTAGCATTCATTCCATTCCAGATGAAGGCGGCGGTTTTCGCTTGTTTATAGAATAATTGTTTTACAATCTTTCCTTTTTCATCGATAACAAATACATGAACCTTGGCTGTTTCCGTTCCTTTTAATGTGGCGCTTGTACGGTTTTTCGTGTCCATCTTAAATACGGTTGATGTAAGTGCTAGATTTCCGGATGGACGAATCGTATCTATTTTAATAGAAACCTTTTTCGTTTTTCCTTTT
This sequence comes from Neobacillus sp. GCM10027624, assembly GCF_042675345.1. Lineage (NCBI taxonomy): Bacteria > Bacillati > Bacillota > Bacilli > Caryophanales > Bacillaceae > Neobacillus > Neobacillus sp. GCM10027624. The sequence continues at coordinate 169,342 of NZ_JBHTHD010000010.1, read as the reverse complement.
TTCTTATGCATATCGACCAGAGACATTCTTAAGGAATAAGCTCCATCCTTCACTTGTTTCCCTTTTTCATTTTTACCGTCCCATTTGAACGAGTGCTTTCCTGTTGGTACGGTTTTCGCTGTTATGATTTTTTTGACGACGCGGCCGGCTTTATCCTTTACAACAGCTGTAACCTTTGCTTTCTGAGTTAACTCATATGGGATCTTAACGGTTTTTCCAGCCTTAGGTGAAAAAGTATAATCTCCTTTTACCAAAATAGCGGCATACGTATGATTCACAACTTTAAGCATGGTCGTTTTTGTGAGTGACGCCCGTCTGTTTGATGCTTTTACCACTGCGTTATAAGCGCCTGTTGAAACAAATTTTCCATTCGCTGCTTTCCCGTCCCAAACGACCGTTTGCTTCGTTCCGGATACTTTTTTGTTCAACACTTCCCTCACGGTTTGACCGCTTGCATTTTGGATAGTCACGGTAACCTTCGCATGACCCGGAAGCTTTAAAGAGAGTGCAGCTTTATTTTTCCCCGTCATCGTAAAGGTTTTAGGCGCCGATATTTTTGCCTTTGGGGATGATGTATTCGAAACAGCTTTATAGGCGTCAATCCTGCCGTAGCCATAATAGTCATCCCTTCCCTTTGCCCCCAAATCAATGACTGAATGCTTCATAACACTTTCAACCTGATCGGGAGTTAAAAACGGATTCCTTGAACGAATAAGAGCAGCAACACCTGATACAACAGGAGATGCCATCGATGTACCCGTTAAGGGTGCATAAGAACTTCCATTGATGGAGGAAAAAATATTACTTCCTGGTGCAGTGAAATCAACAAAGCTCCCTTTATTTGAATAAAAGGCAACATGGTCGGAGCTGCTTGTTGCACCCACTCCTACTACAGAATTCAGTGCGGCAGGATACGTTTTTGTAAAGGTTCCATCATTTCCTGCAGCAGCAATGAGGATCACCCCTTTAGACTTTGCATAGTTCGCATAATAGTCTAAAAGAACGCTATAGTTTGGACTTCCCAGGCTCATATTAATAACATCTGCATGGTGCTCCACGGCGTATTTAATCCCAAGGGCGACAGCGTAATCACTTGCTTCATCTCCGTCAAACACATTAATCGGCATGATTTTTACATTAGGAGCAATTCCGGCAATTCCTGTTTTATTAAAACTGGCGGCGATGATTCCGGCTACATGGGTTGCATGCTCATGGGGTGTGTACCGTGCATTTCCTGTTACCGCATTAAACGGGCTGACGATTTTCCCTTTCAGATCAGGGTGGTCCTGCTGTACTCCATCGTCAATAACAGCGACTTTAATTTGTGATGATCCTTTTGTAATGTCCCACGCTTTCGGCATTTGAATTTTATTTAAATACCATTGTTTTGAGTAGTCAGGTTCTTGAGGAATATAGGTGCTCTTCACCTTATAGTTTGGTTCTGCCCAAATAATCTTTTTCTGCGCTAATAATCTTTGGGCAGCTTTCGTTAAATCCGTCCCGTTAGGAAATTTGATAAAAGAAAAATCTCCATCCCCTAAATGATCTTCTTCTGTTCCATTCACTTGTTTCAGGATGGCATTTCTTTCCGCTTTCGAGAGATTCAAGCTGAATTTAACGATTAATTCCTGGTCATGAAATGCATTGGTTTCCATATTTGTTTTTGGTAGGTTCGTGTTGGTGTTTAACTCGTCTGCAGAGGCAGCCGTTCCCATCCATGACACGCAAAGCAGCATCAAGGTCACTGACCATAAATATTTCAACTCGGTTCCCTCCACTAGTTAATATTTGAATATTATTCTATCATTTTTAGACGCCACTGAGGGAAGGATAGAAAAATAAAATATTGCTGTAGGAAAAAATAGGAAGGGTTCTTTTTTCCACATGCAAATTGGGTTATTATTACAATATACCAATCAATATATTTTACATAATGAAAGGAAGTTTCTTGTGCGTAAACAAGCTTTTCAGATTTTTATTATGCTGGCTGTTCTGATCTTCAGTGTTCCATGGAACGGCACTGCGGCAGCGGAGGCAAATACGATTACCCTTAATGCCTCCGATTTTGGTGCGAATGGTAAAGATCAAGTGGATGATACCAATTCTATTCAAAAAGCCTTAAATGAAGCAGTATCCTATAATTTTACGACCATTCAGATTCCTGACGGGGTCTATCTTATTACAAGACCTCTTAAAATCAATTCCAATACCCGGTTGATTTTATCATCGAAGGCAATAATAAAACGAAATGCATCCTTCAGCCCGATGCTGATGAATAATACTAAAGGAGCTCCTAGGTATACCGCTAATGAAAACATTACGGTTGAAGGCGGCACATGGGAAGGAAACAAAGATCAATATCCTACACGGTTTGATAATCTATTATTTGGACACGCAAGCAAGATTACGGTTCAAAAGACAAGAGTATTAAATAACTATGAAGGACATAATATCGAATTTGCCGGTGTCAAAGATGGTAAAGTACTAAACAGCTATCTAGCTGGCTATAGTGGCGCTAAGAAAAAGGAAGCGATTCAGCTCGATATAACGCATGACAAGCAGGTTTTTCCGCCATTCGGGGACTATGATGATACGGCTTGTGAAAACATCACGATTAAAGGTAATACGATTGAAAACCATTCAAGAGGAATAGGCAGTCATACTTCCGTCAAAGGTGTGTATCCACGAGATATTGTCATTCAAAATAATACCTTTAGGAATTTAAAAGAAGAAGGAATCAATGCTTTCAATTATAAAAATCTCTCCGTTCTGAACAATACTTTTGAAGATGTTGGTTTGGGGATCGAGTTTAATACCTTTTCCATAAATCCGGCAGATATTTTCAAAGCAAACAAGCCGCTTGCCGTGCCGGTTTCGGATGATAAATTTTCGATTAATATTACCGGAAATAGCATTACGAGAACCCGTTCGACAAGTAGTACAAAAGGAAACGGGATTGTCTTTAACGGTACGTCTACTTACCCAATTAAAGGGGTTACCATTAAAAATAATACGATTAGCGACCCTGATACGAATGGAATTTATCTGGCGTATACGAGTAATGCAACCATCTCGGGAAATGTGATTAAAAACGTGAAGCAAAATGGGATCGCGATACATAATCACTCGGAAAATAATTCAGTATCTTGCAATAACGTATCAGGGAGCCTTGGCCATGGCATTTCTGTTTACAGTTATTCGAATGCATCGATAAACAATAATACTTTGAGCAAAAACAAAGGAAATGGAATTTCCATTGTCTCCAACTCGACTAAAAATAAAGTCAGTGGAAATAAAATTTCAGAGAGCAGCAAGTATGGAATGGCAGTAAGTGACCAATCTTCTGCCGAACTGACCGGTAATACGATCTCCCGTTCCGGGCAGAATGGGGTTCCGATTAGCAAAGCTTCTATAGGGAATACGATTACCGCTAATACGGTTTCCGCAAGCGGCAAGCACGGGATTTCGATTTTTGAAAGTTCTTCCACGGCTGTTTCAAAAAATAAGATTAGCAGTAGTAAGGAAAACGGGATTTCCATTAGTTCTCATTCCAACAGCAATAGTATCACAGGAAATACGATTAAGGACAGTGAAAAAAGTGGTATTTCCATTAGTTCCCATTCATCTAGTAACACCATAACTAGCAATAGTATTTCAAACAGTGGGAAATATGGTATAGGGATCAGCGTCGGGGCCATAAAGAATACGGTTTCGAAAAATACGATTGTGAATTCCAAGGACAAAGAATATGAATGAAATCAAAGCGGGGGATTTTTGTGGATATCGTGGCATTTTGGGCGAAGTGCCATGTGCGTTTTTGTGGATAACAACATATTTCCAGCAGATATCAACATAGATTTGCTTTTTATCAACACATTTTCGGGGGATATCGACACAGATTTTGATTTTATCAACATATTTTAGGATGATATCAACACAAATTCCGATTATATTGACAATCGAGGATGGAACATGAAACCATTCAATATTGGTATAAAAATCATTCCAATATATATATGGTGAATAATAATACAGGGGATGCCTTAGGTGGCATCCCCTTTAATCGGTGAGTTCTATGGATTGCTCTTGCTGTGTTTTTTCAAATTTTAAAAGAATAAGGTGAAGAATAAAGGCGGCAAGGGCAAAGGTTTCAACAGCATAATGAAAATAATTCCATGACAAGGTGGTGGTAATATCGTAAACCGAGTGGACGATGACCGTCACCCAGAGGCTTCGTGTCCACAATAGAATCAGTCCTAAAATTAGCCCCATATTGGCAAAGGTTACAATCGCGCCAATCCGGACAGGCCATGTTTGAACAGTATCCAATGTATGGTCGATGCCGAAGAGAATAGATGTAAAAAATAGGGCGAATAGGATAAATAGTTCCCTAGAGCCGTTGTTCCAGCGGCGGGGGAAAATCTTTTTACAAATAATCAGAACAAGAATGATATAGCCTAAGCGCCAAACTTCTTCGAGCCCAGCAAGTGTATCATTATATAAATCAGAACCGACGCTATCAATCGTCGAAAAAAACGTAGAAGTGGCTCCGCCAATGGTCGTTTGCGGGTCAGTGTAGACTTGAACATATTGATCGTAATTCTTGTTAAAGGCTGGGAAGGCTATATTCGAATAAATATTGATAATGGTGCTCCCAATAAAAAAAACAAGGAAAGCGCCGGTAAATTGAAGGGCGCGTTGGCGACTTGTCGGCCGTCCACTCGTCTCGTCAACCAGTCTGTGTTGCAATTTCCAGCCAATAAAGAAAGACGAGACCATAATCGCATCATATAAAGTACCCGCCAAATAGGTGTATCTCATAAAATAAAGAACAATTTCAGCCCCTAGCGTTATAGCAAGGATGGCCGCCAGCATTTTTTTCGAAAGCGGCTTCGTTAGATTGGTTGTCATCATCTTTCTTCCCCCTTCCCCATTTACTGTACATCTCTTACCTGCTCAAGTAATGGACCGCGAAAAATCCAACTCCATTTAAGAAAAGAAGAAAAAAGGAACAGGCAATCAGCCATTTCCGTTTTCGTGTCATCAGTTTTTCCCCTTTTTTAGATTGTAATACTAATAACTTACCATATGGATAGGCAAATATCTCTATCGTTCTCTTCATTTTAATCAATTTTGATTCCTAATGACTAGAAATATATTGGTTTAATTAACAATATTCTTCCAAATAACAATAAGGTCTAGATGTTTATTTTTCTGCCATAGAAATTTTCGTATTTCGGATTTTTCACAAAACGACATAAATAGACCTATTTACAAGCGTTTCTTTACAAAATACGTCAATTTTATAAGGAAAAAGACACATTTTTTATCTTTTCCAAAAAATATTCTTGCGTTCAACATTTTTCATCATTTATCATTATTTTAGGAATATTTTAACTCAATTGGAAATTTGAGATATTACTATTGTTCCATAAAAATATGATAATAGGCAGGTACTTTTTATGGTATTTGATGGAATTATTCTTTCCTTTATTGTCGGATTTTTACGAAAAGGCAATGTTAGAGCAATCGCCCAGCTGAAACTGAAGTGGGGCTGGATGTTCCCCCTGCTCTTAGCGATTGAATTGGTCGTATTTATTTTTCAAAACCAATACAAGTTTCTTGGGCAGGCAAGCGGCTCCATTTACATTGCAGTCTATGTAATTGGTTTATTCTTTCTATGGATGAATCGCAAGAATCCTGGATTTCTACTGATTTTAGCAGGAGTCTTTCTTAATTTTCTCGTCATGGTCATGAATGGTGGAAGAATGCCAGTTTCGCTAGAAGCAGCTACTGTTCTAGACCCCAGTTATGTAACCGCTCTTAAAGAAGGACTATATGCAAAGCACACGATGTTAACATCATCAACTCATCTTGGTATTTTAGGAGATATCATTCCCATCACGAAGCCTTATCCTCGCACACAAATCATTAGCATTGGCGACATCATTATGAATATCGGAATTTTCTTCTTTATTCAACATCTTATGATTCATCACCCACTTTCAAAAGGAACAAAGCCAGTTTCACTCTCCTTGAAAGGAGGTGAAAAATAATGAAAAACGAACAAAAACACGGCATCAAATTAACAAGCGTATTGTACAATGCCATCATCATTGGTTCTGTAATTATTGCGTTAACTTCTGGATTTAGACTAGTTTAATAGTATAATAAGTAGGAGAAGTTAAATTCTAACTTCTCCAAATTTTTTGTTGCGAGTGATCAGAATGCGCTTATTTAAAACACCTACTAATACATATCTATTTTCCGTTTCAGCTATTGGAGTTTTGACCTTTATTAGTTTTTATAACTATTCCAAGCATTCTTTATTTGAATGGATTACCATTTTCGCTTTAGCAATTGCGATTTTGCTGCTGAATCATTATCCGATTCTTTTACCTCCAAAGGGTAACTCACTTTCTATGGATTCTTCCATATATTTGGCCAGTCTTTTTTTATTTGGCCTGAATGTCACATTTAATGTATTGATGATCAACTCAGTCATCTTTGCTTTCACCCAAAGAAAAATTGTCTGGTGGAAACATCTTTTTAATTTTGCGATTTATTCGTTAATGCTTCTGTTTGGCTATTATACTTTTAAGGTAACAGGTGGAGCAGTTGGCAGTATCCACATTCATAATTTAGTCCCCTATTTCATTTCCTTATGTATGTATTTTGTGATTAATGTATTATTGATTGGGATTTACTTTTTAATAGCAATGGCAGAAAGTTTGATTAGTGTTTTAAACGCCATCCTCAAGGAGACTCTGGCTACTTATTTAAGTACGTTGATGCTCTCGTTTGTTTTAGCGATTCTAATGCATACAGATAAAATATTTGGTCTGTTTCTGTTTACGGTTATTGCTTTCTTATTATCACTTGCATTTAAACAACACTTTCTTTTGTTTAAGTCTATTTCAGAAAAGGCCAACAAAGATTTTCTCACAGGCCTTAATAATCACGGGTATTTTAAAGAGCTTTTAGAAAAAGAGTTAGCTGTCGCAAAAGAAAGTGAGCAGCCACTAAGCGTTGCTTTACTGGACATTGATGATTTTAAAAAATACAACGATCTTTACGGGCATATTCAAGGCGACTATTTACTTGAGAAATTTGGCGCCATCTTAAAAGAAGAAACGGAAGCGAAAAATTATACTGTTGCCCGTTACGGCGGTGAAGAGTTTTCCATCTTCATGCCAAAAACCGACCGCAATCAGGCCTTTTCATTTATGAATGATCTGCGAAAAAAGGCGAATGATACCTACTTGAAAGGTGTAGAAGGACTGCCATACGGCTGCCTATCTTTTTCAGCCGGAATTGCACAATGTGAAAAAGAAACCTACAATATTTCCGAGCTCCTCAATAAGGCTGATAAGGCGATGTACGCCGCGAAAGACCAAGGAAAAAACCTGGTTCAAGTATTCAATGAGCATTCAGAGTATTCCATCGGTCGCTCCCTTTCTCTTGAAAAAGATCTTGAGGAGGCTGAGCAGCAGTTAAAGATTTTCCTTTCAAAGGATGTTTACACCTATCGGCATAGTAAACGGGTGTACCAATATGCCGTTGATTTTTCAAGGACATTGGGCTTGAGTGACCATGAGCGGAAAACGCTTATTCTTGGAGCGTTAATTCACGATATTGGAAAAATTGAAATCCCTCGCGATATATTAAATAAAAAAGGAAAGCTTGACTCACATGAGTGGGAAATGATGAAAAAGCACGTGACGTGGGGCAAGGAAATCATTTCAACGAATAAAAAGCTCGAAGACTTGATTCCTCTTGTAGAGCTTCATCATGAGCGCTATGACGGCAACGGCTATCCATATAGCCTTATTGGAAAATCGATTCCAAAACTGGCCCGCATTCTTTGTGTCATTGATTCGTTTGATGCGATGACAACGGAAAGACCGTACCAAAAAACGAAAACCTTCAATGAAGCAATCGTCGAGTTACGGGATTGTTCCGGAAAACAATTTGACCCGCAATTCGTTGAACCGTTTATTAACATGATCAAGCAGCTTTATGATGTGAAAGAAGAAGAAAAGTCCGGATTGGTTGCGGTGAATGGATAGAAGACACAACAATCAATAGAACTAAAATGAAGCCCCCTTTTGCGATAAGGGGGCTTTTTTTAATTATAGTCTTGATCCTGTTTTTCGCTTGGATGTGTCCCACCATTCTCGACAATTTCCTTTAGTTCCCCGGTGTCTCCTTTTGCGTTGATAATTTCAAATAGTTGATTTAAACCTTCACTTGTTTCATCCTGTTCCTTTTTCAAATGTATCCCTCCAAATTTTTATAATTTACACTGTTAGAATGCCCCAAATATCGCTTATTCACTCAAACTATATACCTATGTTTTTCACTATGTTTACCTTGCTCACCATTTCACAATTTGTTCACTGGGCACCCCTCTTTAAGTGAATAATATCACTAATTCCATATCCCCCCGAGAATAGAATAAAAGTGTAATCAGATTACATGAATGGCTTAAAAAAGCCAAGGATATTAGGCGCTAGAGACTACTAACAATGACATACAAAACTATTCTTTTTTATAAAAAAATGAAGTTTAATGGAGGAGAATTAAAATGAAAAAAGTGGGAAAAGTTACAGCGGTGATGATGACTTCTATGTTGGTATTAAGTGCTTGTAATACGACGAATTTAAAACTTGAAAAAAACGCCAATAAGACTACTCAAGTAAGTGCCTCTGCAAACCATGATAATATGGAAAATATGAGCCATGGTAAATATGTGAATGAAAATACGATCCTGCCTACTCAGAAGAATATGAACGAAAAAGCTGCACCTGTTAAAATTAAACGTATTGGTAAGCATGAGGTTAATGTAACCATGACATCAACCGTAACAGATGTGCAAGTTGCACCTGATGTATTATATAAAGCTTGGACATTCAATGGCGAAGCTCCAGGACCGGTTGTTATTGTGAATAAAGGTGATACAATCAACTTTACATTAGAAAATCATGACCCAACTGTAAATCACTCAATGGACTTCCATGCTGTGCATACTTCACCGACTAAGAATTTTGCTGATGTCAAACCGAATGAAAAAGGTACTTTCACTTATAAAGCAAGCAATGTCGGAGTATTTATGTATCACTGTGGTACTGCTCCTGTTATGATGCATATTGCGAATGGTATGGTTGGTACAATCATTGTTAAAGATAATGCAGATCCATATCCTAATAAAGTAGATAAAGAGTATGTAGTGGTTAATAATGAATGGTTCGATAGCGGCAATGCTGAAGACATGAAGAATGGAAATCCTTCTCACTATACAATGAATGTTCGGGAACTCGCTAATGGTAAAGTTGGCGATACTCCATTCGTAGCGAAAGTTGGCGATAAGGTTCGGTTATACTTTGAAAATGTGGGTATGTCACAACCTGTTAGCTTCCACGTTGTAGGTACAGTTTTCGATGATGTATATCTTGATGGTAACCCTTATAACCACCTTAAAGGTATGCAATCAGTTATGATTCCAGCCAGTGGTGGAGCAGTTGTTGAATTTACCGTAGTAGAAGAAGGAACATACTCAGTATTGTCTCACCAATTTGATCAGGCTATGAAAGGTTCAATTGCTAAGTTAATTGTCACTAAAGATGGTAAGCTGCCTGCACAACCTGCTGCAGCTAAACATTAATAGGCAGTCATAAAATTTGTTTTAATTAACCCCTCCCCCAAAATTGAACGAAAGAAGGCTGGTCCAGTGGGCCGGCTTTCTTTCTGTTTCAGATGTTGTCGAAAAAATTTGACTCTCATTTGACAATATTCTTCTAATCTCTCATCTAGTATTTGTTATGGTAGAGAAAAGCTAGATTTGGGGGCGGTTAGCATGCACTTTGAATTTTTGTTGGATGCAATTTTAGGAGAAAGACAAATTTTCCATATTATCGAATGCCCTGTATGTGGATTAGAAGAAATTTATTATGAAAATGCCAAAACCCATCGGCTGATTGGCCGTGCCTGCTCTAATTGTAATTTTGTTCAGAAGTTCGATTTTTAAGGATTGACCGACAACTATCAATATTAAACAGTCATTTTTAATAAACCTAATGAAAGCCTAGGATATTTTCCTAGGCTTTTTTGTAAAGATTAAGCTTCATCACTTTGATGTGCTAGTTCAACGGCTTTACTGTTGTGGTAGATGGCTTTGACCTTTAATTTTGATTTTAGCTCCTCACAAAGACAGTCCTGCTGAAGCAGTTCATTGTGGCGGTACTGAAATAAATGCCAATAATACTTTCCTTTGGTGATAAAATTTTTCACACATATGGCCTCCCTTTTCGTTTTACACAAAATCGCAGGAGTGTTCGTGTTCGGTAACTGGCTGGCATTATTTTTAGCAAGAGAAAAGTAGTATCCTTTGCAGCGTGGTTTGGCTTTTCTTTTATAAAAAACATTAGCCCCTCTAGTTTTGCGTCACCATTTTTCAATGGGTTTGCCGTTTCGTACGATGATGTGTTATTACTAATATATTTCACCATGTAAGCGTTTTAAAGAGGAAAAAGGCCTATCCTCTTTCATAGAGCTCAATTGGAAGTCCATCGGGATCAGCAAAAAAGGTAAACTTCTTATTTGTCAGCGGATCGACCCGAATTGCCTCCACTTCCACCCTATGTTCGTTTAAAAAGTGGACAGCCTGCTCAATATCCTCTACTTCAAAGGCAAGATGTCTTAGCCCTGCTGCCTCCGGATAGCTCGGGCGGGCTGGCGGGTCTGGAAAGGAAAACAGCTCGATTTGGTAGTCGCCATTCACCTCTAGGTCTAACTTATAGGAATCCCGTTCTGCGCGATACACCTCATTTTTAGGAGTCAACCCTAAGATTCGAACATAAAAATCTTTTGATTTTTGATAATCTGAACAAATGATGGCAACATGGTGGATTTTTAATAAATTCATAGAAAATCCCTCTCCCTATTTAGCGTTTTAGTATTGGGTTAATCGTCATAAATGGTGTAACCACAGAAATTGGTCACAAATCAAAGTGAAATTTCATTTTATCTGCGCAGGTAGACCGATTATCTGCGATAAAGTGCATTTTATCTGCGTTCCTGACTTATTTGTCTGCGATAAAAGCAATTCTATCTGCGCAAGTGATTTTCCAAAAAAATAGGCTGTTCCTAAAAGCCACCTTTAGCGACTTTTGGAAACAGCTTCTGATTATTTTTCACCCAGGTTAGCCGGTCTTTCCTTTTTAACGCCAAAATGATAAAGAATTGCCTCAACAATTCGTTCGGAGGCATGGCCGTCGCCGTATGGGTTTGACGCCTTCGCCATTTTATCATGGGCCTGCTCGTCAGTTAAAAGTTCATCGGCAAGCTGAAAAATCGTTTCCTCCTCAGTTCCGGCAAGCTTTAAGGTTCCCGCTTCGACTCCTTCCGGGCGCTCAGTGGTGTCGCGCAAAACTAGTACTGGCACACCTAATGATGGTGCCTCCTCCTGCACACCGCCTGAGTCGGTTAAAATTAAGTACGCTCTTGAAGCGAAATTATGGAAGTCAATCACATCAAGTGGTTCAATTAAGTGAATTCGATTGTTCTCACCGAGAATTCGGCCGGCAATTTCACGGACTACCGGATTCATATGAACCGGATAGACAACCTGGATATCTTCATGTTTTTCAACCAATCTTCTGATGGCGGTAAACATATTTTCCATTGGTTTACCAGTATTTTCACGACGATGGGCCGTCATTAACACTAAACGGCTGCTTCCTAATTGATCAAGTACCGCATGGGAGTATTCTTTTTTCACCGTCGTGCTTAACGCATCAATGGCAGTATTTCCGGTGACAAAAATAGCTTCTTCTTTTTTATTTTCGATTAGTAGGTTCTGTTTGGACTGGGCTGTCGGTGCAAAATGCAGGTCGGCCAAGACTCCCGTCAGTTGGCGGTTCATTTCCTCCGGATAGGGTGAATATTTATTCCTAGTCCTCAGCCCGGCCTCAACATGGCCAATTGGAATCGAATGATAGAAGGCAGCAAGGCTTGCAACAAAAGTGGTCGTTGTATCGCCATGAACGAGGACAATATCCGGCTTCACTTCCTGAAATACTTCATTTAAGCCTTCTAAGCTGCGGGTTGTCACATCAATCAGGGACTGCCTAGCCTTCATAATGTTTAAATCGTAATCAGGGGTAATCTGAAAAATATGTAAAACCTGGTCCAGCATTTCCCTGTGCTGTGCTGTTACCGTCACGATTGATTGGATTTGTTCATGGTTTTTCTCAAGTTCCTTTACAAGTGGAGCCATTTTTATGGCCTCCGGTCTTGTTCCAAAAACGGTCATTACCTTAATTTTCTCCATATAAGCCTCCAAAGTGTATCTACTGACAAAATCGTCCAACTTCATGATACCAAATTTTATAAAAAGGACAAAGGAAATCAGGTCAAGGGTCGGGGTTTTTGTGGAGTTTTCCAGTCTATTTTTGAGTCTAAATCCTTAGAAATTTCCATTTAAACTAGATGATATTTTTGTTATTCTAGAGAATGGCGTCACGGTTACAAATAACTTTCTCACAAGGTTGTAACTTCGTATTTTTATGAACGTCAAAAAACATAGGGGCATTTCTTGTAGGCTCCCTTGTATCATTTTATCAAAAAGGAAGTTTTGAAATGTTTAAATTATTGTCAACAGGGGCATGTTGTATTGTCCTAACGGTTTCTTTAGCGGCCTGTAGCTTTACTGGTCAGAATGCCGAACAAAAGTCAAAGGAAACAAATCATCTGAAGACGGAGCATACGACTCCTTCAAAAAACGATACAAATACTGGAACAAAACCTGATCAGCAAAACCAACATAAAACAGGAAGCCCTAAAAAACCGAAGGGCAACAGCATCCAGACAGTTTCAACCCCAGAGAGCATCCCGGTTCTAGTGAATAAGCAAAATAAGCTTCCGGATACTTATAATCCTAAGGACTTAGTTGCTACAAAAGTGGATTTTATCGGGGCCCCAGTGGGATCAGATAAGCGGAAAATGCGCAAGGAAGCAGCCGATGCACTGCAAAAACTGTTTGCCGGAGCGAAGGAAGATGGAGTGACCCTGTTGGGTGTGTCGGCCTACCGTTCACACGTTACCCAGGTTGCTTTATTTAATACCTATGTGAAACGGGATGGCTATGAAAAGGCACGGACTTACAGTGCGCTGCCGGGAACGAGCGAGCATGAAACTGGCCTTGCCATTGATGTGACCGGGGGAAATGGAAGATGTGCTGCTTCCGATTGCTTCGGCGGAACAAAAGAAGCCGTTTGGCTAGACAAGCATGTGGCAGAGTACGGCTTTATTATCCGTTACCCTAAAGGGAAAGAAGGAATAACCGGCTATCAATACGAACCTTGGCATATCCGATACGTAGGCAAAGAAATTGCATCCGAAATCATGGACAAGGGAATTACCTTAGAAGAATATTATAATGCGACACCGGTAAACAAATAGCGGAGGGGAATTCGACAAAAATCGGGTGGTGCCAGGCACCACCCGATTTTTGTCGAATGTTATTCCCCCTTGATTTCAAGGAGTTTTAGTCTTAGGTCATTTTCCATAGCAGCGAGTTCTTGTTCGGCGATGCGGCGTTTGTTGCGGCCTTCTTCTTGGATGCGCATGGTTTCTTCTAATGTTGTGATCAGGCTTTCTTGGGTTTTCTTTAAGGTTTCGATGTCGACGAGGCCACGTTCATTTTCCTTGGCGGTTTCAATCGTATTGGTTTTCAGCATTTCGGCATTTTTTAGCAATAGCTCATTAGTCGTCTTGGAAACCTGTTTTTGGGCCTCAACTGCATGGCGCTGTCGAATTAACGTCAAAGCAATCGCCACTTGATTTTTCCAGAGCGGAATGGCCGTTACAATCGAAGACTGGATTTTTTCCACAAGTGCTTGGTTTGTATTTTGAATCAGCCGGATTTGCGGTGCACTCTGGATCGTAATTTCACGGCTTAGCTTCAAATCGTATAAGCGTTTATCCAATCGGTCAGCGAATTGGAGCATATCATTGACCTCTTGGAACTTCATTTGATCATTGGTTGCCTCCGCCACTTTCCGTAGTTGTGGAATGGTTTTTTCATGCATTTCTTCAAGCTTGATCTCCCCTGCGGCAATATACACATTTAACGCATGAAAGTATTCTTTATTGGTTTCATAAAGCTGCTCAAGCAATTTGATATCCGACATCAGCACATTTTTGCTGCGCTCTAGTTTTACGGTGATTCGATCAATTTGTGCCCCTGTTTTTTGATATTTGGAAAGCACCTCTTGCATCGAGCTTGAAATTTTTCCAAACATACGGGCAAAAAAGGACGGCTTGCCCTCCTTTAGTTCATCCGGATTGACCTGGTTCAGATGCTTCATTAAATCATTGATAATCTCGCCTATTTCCCCGACATCCTTCTTTTGAACATGCTCAAGCATCGCATGGGAGAAGGATAACAGTTTCCCTTGTGCCTGTGTACCATATAAAATCATCGCCTGGTGGTTGGCCGGGTCAATTTGCTCTGCAATCTGATAAGCCCTTGCCCGATTTTCCTCGGGAATGACATCAATGAGTTTTACCGGCCTGTCATCTGACTGGGTCTTCTGAAGGACAGCTTTTTGCACCGGGGAGGTTTCTAGGTCGCCGAATGGATCGGAGAGAATGTCGTCTAATAAATTTCCCGTTTTATTTACATTGTTTTCGTTCATTTCAACCACCTGTTTTCATCGTCGAATTTTGCTTCTTTTTCCTTCTTAATCGTGTGTTTTGCCACATCAATTTCGAAATTCAAATGATCGATATCATCGGAAATTAGCTTATACAAATCCTCTTCCAACGTTTTGTTCAATTCACTTACCGTTCTCCTCGTCTCGGCTAACGACCGTTCAAGTTCCACATTCTTTTTTGGCTGTGTCGAGAGGAATCCGTAGGTTTCGGAAAGCTCTACCACAGAGTCTAGATGGGAAAAATAAAAGGGCTCTGCTTTATAAAAGCGTTTTGGTTCCTTCATTGTGATGTTATATATTTTTTTTGTGATTCGATGTATTTCAATTCTTTGCTTAACGGAAGTAATATCGCGAACTCCGAAAAGTGCCTTATTCAAGCGGCGGATTTTTTTCTTGGCTTCTGATAAATTTTTCATAATATATAAATATTCTTTTCGTGTTAACCGATGCTTTTTCAAAAATCGTGTTTGCATATACAAGCCAAGGAATAAATGTGTGATGACCCCGGCAGCAATTGCAAATGCACTTGAAAGCAGGAAGGGTTGGTTAAACGCAAAATTGCTAATCAGCCAAACAATGGCCGTCATCGGTATGGCGACAAATGATCGAATAATCAACGAAATGATTGGGTTCATGTTAAATCGACTCCTGACCTTAATAGTCCTCTTTATTCATACGAGCAACATGGAAGGAATGTTTCATTCGATTGTAAAAATCATCTACTGCTCTTCCATATTTCAACAATACACGAAAAAAATCCTGCTTTCCATTGACCCGGAAATGTAAAAAAGACTAAGACCTGAGACGTATATACTAGCTTATGTGGCAACGAAATGAATATTGTTAATTCCCCTTACAATCCCTCCCAAAAATTTGATATTATTATAGGAAAAGCAGCTTAAAGATTTTTTGAGGGAGATACACTATGAATCATAAAAATAAAACGGTTGTCCGTTCAATGGATATTTTAAATTTATTTAAAAATCATGCGGCCCTAACCTTTCAAGAAATGATTGATTTATCAGGGATTCCGAAAACGTCCGTTTATCGAATGTTAATGTCCTTAGAAGAAATGGAGTTTTTAGAAAAGGGGACGGATAACAAATATCGCTTAGGGCTGCTCTTTCTTAAGTTCGGTCACCTCGTTTCATCCAGACTGGATATCCGAAAAATTGCCTATCCAATTATGCAGGAGCTGCATGATGATGTTGGAGAAGCAATCAACCTCATCGTCAAGCAAGGGGACGAGGCAATCTATATAGAAAAAATTGATACAAACCAAAAGGTTCGTTTATATACCGCCATTGGCAGAAGGAGCCCGTTGTATGCGGGTGCTTGCGCTCGTACCATTTTATCTTTTTTACCTGAGCAAGAAATACAAAGTTATCTGGATTCAGCTGAGTTTAAATCTTTTGCGAAGGGAACAATTACCGATAAGGATGAGCTGTTGAGAACGATTCGTCAAGCACAGGAAAATGGGTATACGATTAGTTATTCGGAGTTAGAGGATCACACGGCAGCGATTGCGGCACCGATTTTCGACCATAAAGGTGACGTTATTGCCGGCATGAGTATTGCAGGAATTGAAGCCAATTATCAAAATGAAAACATCCGGATTTTCTCTGAAAAACTAAAAGCTGCAACAGAAGAAATTTCTAAGCGGCTGGGTTATAGCCAGACATAAAAAAACATCCTCTATGTACCTGGATTGACAGGAAATAGAGGATGTTTTTTTAGTCATTTTCTATGTCTAATGAGTAAGTCTCAAGAAAATTCGTATTAAATTCTCCACTGGTAAAAACATCATTTTTCAGAAGTGCTTGATGGAATGGAATTGTTGTCGCAACCCCTTTTACCGTAAACTCATCTAAAGCACGAAGCATTTTCTGAATCGCTTCGTTTCTGGTCCTTCCATGGACAATTAATTTTGCGACCATCGAATCATAAAACGGCGGGATTTGATAGCCTGCATAAATGGCGGAATCAACCCGGACCCCAAACCCTCCCGGTAAGCGGTACTCTTCGATTTTACCTGGTGAAGGCATGAAATTTTTGGCGGGATTTTCCGCATTAATTCTGCATTCAATCGCCCAGCCGCCCATGGTTACATCCGCTTGCTTCAACCTAAGCGGCTCGCCTGAGGCAATGCGAATTTGTTCTTGAATCAAATCAACCCCTGTGACCATCTCTGTAACGGGATGCTCAACCTGAATCCGCGTATTCATCTCCATAAAATAGAAGCGATCTTCCTTGTAATCATAGATAAATTCAACGGTTCCCGCACCAACGTAATCAACCGCTTTTGCTGCTTGAACAGCCGCTTCCCCCATCTTTTCCCGAGTTTTCGCTGAAAGAGCTGGCGACGGGGTTTCTTCCACGAGTTTTTGCATTCTCCGTTGAATCGTACAATCGCGTTCCCCTAAGTGGATTACATTTCCGTATGTATCTGCAAGAATCTGAATTTCAATATGACGAAAATCTTCGATGAATTTTTCCAGATACACTTCAGGATTCCCGAATGCGGTTTTCGCTTCCTGCTGGGTCATTTCAATTCCTTTAGCTAATTCCTCTTCATTGCGTGCAACACGGATTCCTTTTCCACCGCCGCCTGCAGTGGCTTTAATGATGACCGGAAAGCCTATTTTCCTAGCAATCTCTAAACCATCTGCACGATCCTTTATTGTTCCATTTGAACCGGGTACAATCGGGACACCGGCATTCTTCATCGTGTCTCTTGCGATATCCTTGATGCCCATTTTTCGAATCGATTCTGGAGATGGGCCGATAAATTCAATGTCACACTTACGGCAGTATTCAGCGAAATCCGCATTTTCGGCAAGAAATCCATATCCGGGATGGATTCCATCTGCCTTTGTTAAGGTAGCTATACCGAGAATATGCTCCATATTAAGGTAACTCTCTTTTGAAGGCGCTCTGCCGATACAGTACGCTTCATCTGCAAGCTTCACATGGAGCGCCTCCCGATCCGCTTCCGAAAAAACAGCAATCGTTTGAATATCCATTTCTTTACATGCACGAATAATCCGGACAGCGATTTCCCCGCGATTGGCAATAAGGATTTTTTTAAGCAAATCAGCCACCAACCTTCACTAAAAACAAGGGCTGACCAAATTCTATGATTTGCCCATCTTCCACTAAAATTTCAATGATTTCACCCTCTATATCTGAGACTACTTCATTAAATAGTTTCATAGCTTCCAAAACACAAAGAGTTTGATTTTTTTCAATAACGGATCCTACCTGTACAAAAGGGTCCGTATCCGGATTGGAACGGGAATAAAACGCGCCAATCATTGGGGACTTGATTTGGTGTAAACCTCCCTCTTTTTTTGCAGCAGGTTTTCCTGATTCCACAACTGCTGTCACGGATTCAGTTGTTTTCGTTTGCTGTTCTGTAAAATCAATATTTGCGGCATCATGTTTTTGAAAGTATAATTTGATATCCTGATTCTCTACTTTTAAAACATCCAAAGAAGAGTCATCAAGTATTTGGATTAATTCCTTCAGTTCATTCCATTTCATGATTTCTATTCCTCTCATCCGAGTATTTTAAAGCGGATCCCTACTTTTATTTCATCGATGATTTTTTCCTTCGCTAATAGCTCTTGTTCCGCTTCTTCATGGGAAATTTCTTTAAAATGAATGACGGCATTCGGCTGCAGTTGCCCCATGCTTGGTAAATCGGCGGAAATAATCTGCCCGATTTTGGGATAGCCGCCAGTTGTCTGACGGTCGGCCATTAGGACAATTGGGTTTCCGTTTGGCGGGACTTGAATCGTTCCAAACGTTACCCCTTCAGACAATAATTCAAATTTCTTTGCTAAAGAAAGCTGGGGTCCTTCGATTCGATAGCCCATTCGGTCGGCTTGAGTCGTAAGCTTAAACGGTTCTTGAAACAGGCTGGTTTTACTTTTTTCATCAAACCGGTCAAACTCGGTGCCCCTGATAGTACGGATGGTCTGTGTTTGTTGTAGGTTGACCAGCTTTGTGTAATTGATGGACCAGGCTGGATTGCTTTCGGTTTTATTCATTTTTGTAAAAATAGCTTGGTTGAATTCATTTAGGTTGCCAAACTCAATGACGTCCTCTTTTTGCAAGGCCCTGCCGTTAAATCCGCCAATCCCCGCGCGAAGATAAGTGCTTTTGCTGTCCATTACTTCGGGAACAGCAATCCCACCGGCAAAGGAAACATAGGCCCGGCATCCATAGATGGCGGATTTAAATTGTAATACAGACCCTTTCCTCACCAAAATTGGTCGCCAAGTTGCCGCTTTTTTGCCGTCGATCACCGCCTGTAAATCTCCGCCAGTAATCGCGATGACTCGCTCCTCCTCAAATAAAAGCGAGGTCCCAAATAAGGTGATTTCCAAAGCCCCTTCATTTTCCCTATTTCCAACCAGCAGATTGGCAGCCCTCAGAGAATAGGAATCCATCGCCCCGCTGACAATAACTCCATATTTTTGTGAACCATATCTTCCTAAGTCCTGAATCGTGGTTAACAGGCCCGGGTGAAGTACTTTTACCGTCATTTGCTCCCCTCCTTATAGGCTTTAAATTCCTCAGGAGAAATCGAGAAAAATTTAATTTTATCTCCAGCTTTTAGTAAGGTAGGAGGTGTTAGATCAGGCCGAAATAATTCTAGCGGCGTGCGGCCGATTATTTGCCAGCCACCAGGCGTTTCCAATGGATAAATGCCCGTCTGCTTGCCGGCAATTCCGACTGAACCAGGGGCAATCGCAGTCCTTGGGCTTTCTCTTCGAGGAGTTGCGATACGCTCGTCCATTCCTCCCATGAATGGAAAACCTGGAGCAAATCCAATCATATACACTAAACATTCACTTTCGGTATGAATTTGGATAACTTCTTCCGCTGTTATTTTGTGAAAGGAAGCTACATAATCTAAATCCGGTCCATATTCACCCCCATAGAGGACGGGGATTTCTACCAATCTCCCCTCCAAAACCTGCTGATTACCTAATTGCTGAAGAAGATCATTGAGCTTTGCACTCACTTTTTGAAAGGGAGTCAAGGGTTGAGGATTCACGGTAGAATGATGAACGATCACCGGATTGTAATAGATGGTTACATTCGTAAATGCGGGTACGGACTCCACAAACCCCTCAAATGGGTGATTGTTTAGGATTGCTGAGAACGCCTGAACCTTTTGATGAATGGCCGGGCTAATTTCGTCGCCAAATTGTACTATCAAAGCCGAATCACCTAAAGGTTTGATGACGGTTTCATTTATAAGTGAACACATGTAAAAAACCTCCGACTAGTTTCATTATTCGGAACTTATGTTTTAAAAAACGGATATATATTCATTATAATATTCAGAATTTAAAAAACAAGCTGTTTATTGTATAAAAATTAATTTCCAATATATTTTTAGAAAATTCCCCAATTACTGTCTACTCAGTTTTTTTATTTTATGATAGAATGAATTTGAATTTCAAAACTCCAATTCCTTAATTCGGAACTAAATTCCAATTTTTAAATGAAAACGCTTTATAAAAAGTGGAGTGTTGATAGTTCCATCCAAAAAATAAAGGGAGGATAAAAAATGTTTAAGGTAGATTTAAATTGCGATATTGGAGAAAGTTTTGGCAGATATCGCTTAGCCGAACAGAAAGAAATATTAAAGTATGTAACGTCTGCAAATATTGCCTGCGGTTTTCACGCCGGTGACCCGAGTGTGATGCGAGATACAGTCAAGCTGGCGATTGAAAATCAGGTAAAAATCGGTGCACATCCAGGACTGCCAGATTTAAATGGGTTTGGCCGACGTGAAATGAAAATTACCCCGCAGGAAGCCTATGACATGGTGGTCTACCAGATTGGGGCACTTCAAGGATTCTTATCCGTGTATAACGAGAGTATGCAGCATGTAAAACCGCACGGGGCCTTATACAATATGGCTGCAAAGGATGCCAAGCTTGCAGAAGCGATTGCCCAAGCGGTCTATGATGTTTCCCCTGAATTGGTTTTATTCGGACTTGCCGGCAGCGAATTGGTGAAGGCCGGTGAGAGGCTTGGTCTTGTGACCGCACATGAAGTTTTCGCTGACCGCACGTATCAGGAAGACGGTACGTTAACCTCCAGGTCTCAGCCAGATGCCTTAATAACCGATAAAGAACACTCCGTAGCGCAGGTTGTAAAAATGGTGACCGAAGGAAAAGTTACTTCACAGCAGAACACTGAAGTTTCATTAAAGGCAGATACGGTTTGCATCCACGGCGATGGCGAATATGCCCTTGCTTTTGCAAAATATATTAAAGAGACATTAGAACAAAACCAGATTTCTGTATCATCCATAAACACTTAGAATGGGAGGAATGGAAATGATCGCAAAAAAGGTAGAAATAGAAGAAAATGCAGCAACTGAAAAGGGAAAAAAGAAAAAGAAAGTCAGCAATAGTATTTTACTTGGTGCCGCTTTTTTAATGGCAACATCCTCAATAGGCCCCGGCTTTTTAACACAAACAACGGTTTTTACGCAGCAACTGGCTGCAAGTTTTGCGTTTGTCATCTTACTATCATTACTTCTTGATGCGTTTGCACAAATCAATATTTGGCGGATCATCGTGGTTTCCGGATTGCGCGGCCAGGAGATTGCCAATAAGGTTTTACCCGGACTCGGAGTCTTTTTAGCCGTACTGATTGTTCTTGGCGGTCTTGCCTTTAATATTGGAAATGTCGCCGGGGCAGGTCTTGGCTTAAATGCGATGCTCGGGATGGATCCAAAAACGGGCGCCATCATTAGTGCAGCGTTCGCTATTTTTATTTTCCTTGTGAAAGAAGCAGGAAAGGCAATGGACAAGGTGGCTCAAGTTGCCGGCTTTGTCATGATCCTCTTAATGATTTATGTTGCTTTCATCACCTCACCTCCTGTAGGGGAAGCTTTAGTAAATACGGT
The DNA here is from genome assembly GCF_042675345.1 of Neobacillus sp. GCM10027624. Lineage (NCBI taxonomy): Bacteria > Bacillati > Bacillota > Bacilli > Caryophanales > Bacillaceae > Neobacillus > Neobacillus sp. GCM10027624. The sequence continues at coordinate 147,688 of NZ_JBHTHD010000010.1, read as the reverse complement.
TAAACCGGAAAAAATCAGTATTTTTGCGATTGTTACACTTGTAGGCGGAACCGTTGGCGGATACATTACCTTTGCCGGCGGACATCGTTTGTTGGACGCCGGGATCAAAGGGGTTGAATCGATACCAGAGGTAACAAAGAGTTCTGTAACTGGCATTGTTGTAACAGGTTTAATGCGTGTAGCCTTATTCTTAGCAGTACTTGGCGTGGTTTCAAAGGGTCTACAAATTGATGCAGCAAACCCTCCGGCTTCTGTTTTCCAATTAGCTGCAGGGCAAATCGGTTACCGTATGTTTGGAATCATCATGTGGGCCGCTGCGATTACTTCTGTTGTAGGAGCGGCATATACTTCGGTCTCATTTATTCGTTCTTTCAGTCCGGTGATTGAGAAATATCACAATTGGATTATTATCTTATTTATCTTAGTTTCTACCTTAACGTTTACGTTGGTTGGGAAACCGGTTAAAATTTTACTTCTTGTCGGTGCCCTCAATGCGCTTATTTTACCAATTGCATTAGGAACCTTGTTAATTGGGGTATATAAGAAAAATGTAGTAGGAGATTATAAACATCCACTTTGGCTTACGATAACAGGCGGATTAGTCGTAGTTGTCATGGGGTATTTAGGAATCGATACATTAATTGAACAAATTCCATTGCTTTTTAAATAGGGTTTGATAAGGAAGGGATATAGAATGGTTGGATATGGAAATATGGCTCCCGCAGAAATCAGAGAACTGATTCGCAATCGGGTGATAACGGGACCGACTGCGGGGATGTCAAGGGGGTTCACGCAGGCGAACCTCGTGATTTTAAAGAAAGAGTATGCTTTTGATTTCCTGTTGTTCTGTCAACGAAATCCGAAGCCATGTCCGCTGCTGGATGTGACGGAACCTGGGTCTTTTATTCCTGGGAAAATTGCTCGGAATGCTGATATTCGTACGGATATCCCTCGATACCGGATTTACCGGGATGGTGTTTTCACGGAAGAGGTAACGGATATTTCGGAGTATTGGGAAGACGATATGGTTGGCTTTTTACTTGGCTGCAGTTTTACTTTTGAGACACCGCTATTGGAAAGCGGGATTCCGGTTCGTCATATTGAGGAGATTTGTAATGTTCCGATGTATAAAACGAATATTCCATGTGAAAGAGCAGGTGTGTTTGAAGGGCCAACGGTTGTCAGCATGCGGCCGATGAAACCGGAGGACGCCATTCGCGCTGTTCAAATCACTTCCCGTTTTCCATCTGTCCATGGGGCTCCGATTCATATTGGGGATCCAAGTCAAATTGGCATCGCTGATATTTCAAAGCCTGATTTTGGTGATCCTGTAACCATTAAAGACGGTGAAATTCCGGTGTTTTGGGCTTGCGGTGTTACACCACAAGCGGTTGCAATGAAAAGTAAACCATCCATCATGATCACCCACGCACCTGGGCATATGTTTATCAGTGACGTTCGAGATGAGAAGTTTAGTGTTTTATAATAAAGTTGAGGCTGTTCCATTTGCCATTGCATGGCAGACTTTGGAACAGCCTCCTTTTTATTAAACTTTAGGGAACCGGGCAACATAAAAACCTACTGTCCACTCCGTACGGACAAATTCGGTGATTTGTCCACGTGCGGTGCCTGTCACCTTATTTTTTGTAATTGATCCATTTGGCGCCTAGGCTAGTGGAGATTTGGTACCAGCTATCGCCACGATCAACTATTACTTTTACTTTTTGCGGGGCGATTTGTTTTTTTGTCTTGGATCCGGCTGATGGCTTACTATACAACGATACGCGTTTCTTCACTTGCAGGGATTTCACCGGGTGTGGATTGATATAAATCCAGGCTCCTCCAACGGAAGAAATAATTTGGTACCAGCCATTTCTGTTATTCTTCATAACCTTAACGGTTTGCGGAGCAAACGTCCCAAGGCTTTTTGAAGAAAGGCTTGGTTGAGTATATAAGGTTACATTATATTTTACCTTGAAACTTGAAATAATCGGCGATAATGGAAGGATTTCTATATATCTATTCCCCCCCATAATCCATCCAGTTCCGGTACCATACTTAATTTTGTACCAATCTCCCGCCTTCGCGACGATTTCCACGGATGAATTCCTTTTTAAGACACCTTTTTTGGATGAGCTTAAATTAGGCAGACTTCTGACATTTAAGCCGGAAACACTGCTGATTTTTCCTTTAGCAGAATATGGTTTTTCCAATGGAACTGAGGTAGCAGCCAATTTTGTGGTAGGTGCGTGATTATTTACTGAAGTGGTGGTAATAAGCTGGTGATGGACACCATCTTTACTTCTATTGATAAACTTTAAGCCCGCTTGTTTTGCAACCCCAATAAGGGATGGGTCGACGAAATGTACACCATTTAATGGTTTACCAGTTTGGTCATAGACGGTCGCATCAAACGCAATTCCTTTTGTATGGGGAGAATTTTGATTGGGTTTCGAAACAAGACCTGCAAGCCCATGCTTCTTCTTTTCCTCTTGTTTGCAAGTGCTAGCAGCCCCGCTTACAATTTCATATAAATGTTTCTGGTATTGATAAGGGCGATAGACGGAATTATAGTTGATTTCCCAGCCCTTTTCCTCTAGCAATTTCTCATATTTTTCTTTTGCTAAGAGAAGATTCGGATGAACATGCTCCCAAATGACGGTTTCCCCATTTTCCATTTTAATCGCCAAAGGATCTGTTAATGGAGTAATTCCTTTGCAAGTTGCTGCACTTACCGCCTGTACCTCTTTATGTGAGTTGGTAATGGGTAATGTCATAATAATAGTAGAAAAACAAAGTAATAATCTTTTTGATAGGTCCATGCCTGCCCCCTTAATACGATATACCTATAAAAACACGACTTTTCTATTCTACCAAAAATATGGAATTTAAAAATCTATAAATCTAGTAAAAGTAGACAGTAATTTCTGGAAGGAGAATTTGAACGTTATTATCTTGTATTTTCAACCTTCGTGTCTGTTCGGTACGGACATTTTCGCCCATTTGTCCATGGGCGGTGCCTGTCACCTTATATTGTCACTTATTTTTCACCGTCTTTTTTCGGTTCGATGGACCTATAGCGGGAGTTTGGCCGCTTACATATAAAATAAAGAGGTGATAAATATGGTAAAGATATTTGTTGACCCCGGTCATGGTGGAAGTGACCCGGGAGCAACCGGAACTGGTTTATCCGAAAAAGATGTCACTCTGAAAATTGCCACAAGAATTCGCGATATTTTAGAGGATGAATATGAAAATGCCACAGTCAAAATGAGCAGAACCCGCGACCAAACGGTTTCTCTCGAGGAACGGACTGATATGGCGAATGCTTGGGGTGCTGATTTTTACTTGGCTGTTCACATCAATTCAGGCGGTGGAACCGGCTACGAGGATTATATTCATGACCTACTCTCCAACAATTCACGTACAGCGGAAATTCAGCGAACCATTCATAAGGAAGTCATTAAATTAAATGATCTTATCGATCGTGGTATAAAGAAAGCAAACTACCATGTTCTCCGGGAATCTAACATGGATGCGATGCTGTCGGAAAATGGTTTTATTGATAATACCCATGACTTGGCAAAAATGAAGGATCCCGATTGGATAAACAACGTAGCACGCGGGCATGTAAATGGACTCGCTAAAGCATTCAACCTCCATAAGGTGACAAAAACAACAAAAGCGACAACGAAAACAGCTTCAGAGAGGCTGGCCTCTTCTGCACCATCCTATAAAAAAGAGAGTACTGACAGTAAACAGAAGACACTTTACCTGCCGGCTTCAGCCGATTCCTGGAGAATTTACCCGCTTAATAAAGATCCAATCAAAAAAAATGCCCTGCCCGATCAATTACATCCAAGTAAATTTGGCGGACTCCAATACGAAATCCTAGGTAAGACTTTGCCAAATGTCTATATCATCCAAACAAAACAACTTGGAAAAGTACAAATATACGCAGGACCTGAAACAGGTGCCGAAATCAAATAGAGCATAATACTTCGGGTTAGATACGATTAGATCGGGTTTGGGCTGTCTGGAATAGATTGGTCGCGTCCACCCCACACGCACAAAAAAGCCAAAAAGTCCACGAGCGGTGACAGGCACCGCTTATTTTTTTGTGTACAAAACTACATTTCTTCTCCCCCTGAATATATTGCTGAAGTGAAAATTTGATTAAGGGGTGCTTTTTATTTGAAAAAACGGGCCTTTTTTACGATTCCAATCAGTGTGCTGCTTATTGCGGTTATGGTTACTTCCTTGTTTCTTTTGAGCATTAAGCCGGCCACTGGAAGTTTAAAGACCGGGCAAAAGCTTGCGGAGTACATCCGTCCGGCCGTTGTACGGATTGTGAACTATGCTGTTGTCAGTTGGCAATATAACGGCTATAACGCAGATATCAACGATTTTTTAAAACAATTAAACTATCAATCCGTTATTGGCGGATCCGGGTCCGGTGCGATTATTAGTTCAAATGGCTATATCGTAACCAATGCCCATGTAGTAGAAATCTCCAAGATGGAAAAAGGCGATGTTGCGACAGAAGCCATGAAACAGTTGGCGGAGCAAATCGCCAAAACCTATAATTACGACTATAATGCTGTCGTAAATTATCTCGCTAAGTATAATCTTTACACAGACGTTCAGATGGTAACAAAAGTAATCTTACCCGGCGGAGACATTCTAGATGGGGAAATTAAAGCCTACGGCGCCCCTATCAATCAAGGCAAAGACGTAGCTGTGCTCAAAATTGAAGGGAAAAACTTCCCTACTTTAACGCTTGGAAACTCCGATAATATCCAAAACCAAGACAATATCTGGGTCAGCGGGTATCCAGCAGCGGCCGATTCTGATCTGTTATCACCTGACTCCTCATTAATTTCGACAACAAATGCAGGTCAGATTACCACCGCTTCAAAAAATACGAAGCAAGGCAGTCCGGTGATTCAATTAAATGCTGCCGCCACCCACGGTAATAGCGGCGGACCAGTGGTGAACGAAAAAGGAGAAATCGTTGGTTTATTAACCTTTAGAGGCGATACAGTCAATGGCCAGGAGGTCCAGGGCTTTAACTTTGCCGTTCCGGTTAATACCGTAAAAGAATTCGTAAATGATGCCGGTGCGAAAAATACGAAGAGTGACACCGACACTCTCTACAAAGAAGGCCTGCAATTGTATTGGGGCGGTTATTACAAAAATGCCTTAGAAAAATTTGAGGCCGTCCAGCGGATTTACCCAAATCATTCAGAAATTAAGCAATACATTACCAATGCGGAGAAAAAGGCCGACCAGAGTAAAATCCTTTGGTCCGATTACCGCACTCTCTTTTATATTATCGATGGTGTATCCGGGCTGTTGGTTATTTTACTGTTGGTCTTCACGTTTGCCTTTAGACCGAAACAGCAGACTCTTACAGTAGCAACAAATCCTGCGCCGGCACCCGTTCCGCCTGCCCCAACGCCACAAAGCACGCCGGATAACATTCTGGCTGATTTAAATAAGGATGGAAAAATTGATGTGCAAGACCTCCTGAAGGCCTTACAGGAGCAACAAAAGAATCAGAAAAATGAGGATGAATAGCCGGTTCATCTTATGGAAAAAGGGATGTAGATTAAGCCTCTACATCCCTTTTCCTTTATAAAACAAGACTGCTTTTGCGTCTCCCGCTTACACCTGTGTTCAATTTAATGGCTTCCCAAATACTTTGATCTGTAATCTCCCTGACCCCATGCAAATCAGCAATTGTCCGTGCCAGCCGGATGATTTTAATATAGGTACGATTGCTCCAGTTTTTCTTAATAGAAACCTGTTGAAGGGTGCGTTGCTGCTCATTGGTTAATGGACTCATTTTGACTAAGACCTCATAAGGCACCCTGCTATTACAAATTTCCTCCCCATATCGATCGTACTGCCTCTCTCTTGCCGAATATACCCTCTTTCTTACTGTTTGCGAATACTCCCCCATTTTTCCCTTTAATGAACGAAAATCCTCCGATTTCATAAAAAGCTGAATATCAAATCGGTCCCTTAAGGGGCCGGAAAGCTTATTTTGATATGTCCGAATTTGCCTTGGTGTGCAAATACAATAATGGCTATTCGACCCGGCATAGCCGCACGGACACGGGTTCATCGCTGCCAGCATTATAAAGGAAGCTGGGTAGGAAATTGAAGCATTGGTGCGGCTGATGGACACACTCCCACTTTCCAAGGGTTGCCTGAGCATTTCTAATGTTGTTTTCGAAAACTCAGCAACCTCATCTAAAAATAAGACTCCACGATGGGCAAGCGATATTTCTCCCGGCTTTGGGAAGGTTCCGCCACCAATAATGGAAACAGCCGAGGCAGAATGGTGTGGGTTTCGAAACGGAGGCATTTTCGGAGCGGGAATGTTATACCCTCTCAGCTGGTAAAGGCTGATCATTTCAAGTTGGGCGTCCCTTGTCAAAGCAGGTAAAATCGTCGGGAAACACTCCGCTAGCAAGCTTTTTCCACAGCCTGGAGGCCCAGTAATCAGCACGTGATGTTCACCGGCGGCTGCTGTTTCTAGGGCATATTTTGCATAGCACTGGCCAATGATTTGTGCGAAGTCGAGATAAGTTGTCTCGGCTTCCGGTTGCTCAGGTTGATGATGGATGATTGGCTGCCATCCGCCTTCAAGATGGGCGATGGCTTCTTTTAATGAAGTAACATGAATGAGCTCCATTTCGGGAAACTGCAGATAGGGCAGTTTTTCATCAAAGGGTAGATAGAGCCTTCGCAGGCCAAGCTTTTTGGCGGCCAACACGGCTGCCAGCATCCCCTCGAAAGGCTGGATCAGCCCATCAAGGGATAGCGCACCGATAAAGCCAGTTTCTTCCGGGATTGTAATGGTAAGTTCCCTTAGGCTTAACAACACACTGACGGCCATTGGAAGGTCAAACGTCGGGCCGCTTTTTTTCTGCTCGGCTGGGGATAAATTGATGATAATGTTTTGGCCAGAAAGGGTGTATCCGAGGGAACGAAGGGCAGCGAGAATACGGAGCTTGGATTCCTTCACGGCGGCATCGGGCAGACCGACGATTTTAATTGAATCATTTCCGACAAATGTCCCGACCTCTACATTTACACGATAGCCTTCAAGTCCTTTTAAACCGATGCTGGTTACTTTAGCAGACATAGTTTTGTCTTCCTTTCAATAGATTCCTTCGAAAAATTGTTTTGCTGCTTCATCAATAAATGGCTTTTCGAGAAATTCTCGATAATGTTTGATTGACGGATTAGGGAAATAGGAAAAAATCTGCTGCGTTTCGATGAGCGGATTGGGTTCACCAAGGAGATAGGCGCGGCTGCTGCTCCACGGATAATCTTCAGGGCGAACTACAATGCCGGCCTTGACAGGGTTTAAGTGAATATATTTGCTGAGGTCGAGCTCGTAGGCGGCGGAATCAATCCACTCGGCGGTATATCGTTTTTCAAAAAGATGTCCGCTGTAGTGGTATTTTTTGTTGAAGTAGCGGGCGTATTTGGTGTTGAGTTGGCTCATGATGATGCTCGGAGATGTGTCAATGGTTTCAAGCTGCAGATGAATGTGATTGGTCATCAGACAGTAGGTGTGGATGATGAAGGGATATTCTTGTTTAATTTCTACTATTAGGTTTAGATATTTATAACGGTCGCTGTCATCTAAAAATAGTGGTAGTTTTCGAATTCCGCGGCTGATGATATGGTACTTCAAGCAGGGCAGCCAGGCGCGAGGCTTACGGGTCATATGGGGGCACTCCTTTTTAAATGGTTTGATTTCGTTTGGAAAGGTTGACGGTACTGAGGATGATGGTTGAGGTATAGGTATACAAATTTCCTACCCTATTATAATTCGGTTTCTAGTTTTAAAGTCCTTCTTGATTTATAAAAAAATTGTCGATTGCTAGATTAATTCTAATAGTTTCTTTTTCTATTGAAAAAGAATAATCAATCAATTTATTATTATATTTAAGGTAAATATAGAGAAAAGAGGTAATTTGAGAATGAAACGGTTTTTTGTGTTTTTACTCGCTTTTGGAATTGCTCTAAGTTTTTCTTACGGTTCGGGTTCACCAAATGCAGCAGAAGCTAAAACAAAGATTGTTGCTTTTAAAAACTGTAAGGCTATGAATAAGGTGTATAAAGGGGGCGTAGCCCGTTCTTCGAAAGTAAGAAACAAGGGAGGAAAGACCCACTTCAAACCATTTGTTTCAAAGGCACTTTATGACGCGAATAAATCTCGTGATCGGGATAAAGATTTGATTGCTTGTGAGCGATAAAAGTACTAATGTAAAGGCAGGAACTTCTTCCAGCCTTTTTTAATTACTCTCCTTTGAAAAAATGATCTAGTTCAAGGGCTAGCTGCTCTAATTCGTTCTTTAGCAGGAGCACCTGACAATAGTCATTCGGCAATTCCTCAAAACCAAATTGTAACCCGGCCAGACCGCCTGCAATGGCCGCAACAGTATCGCTATCATAGCCTTCATTTGCTGCGCCCATTACAACGCCCAAGAAAGTGTCCTCTTTTAGTAGCCAGTACAACACCCATCTCATTGTGTTAACAACAAAACCATCAGGAGGGCAGGCTGGCATTTTTCCCTTTAGTGCCTCTTCATAAATGGAACCTGTGATATTGTTAGTAATCGCCTCCCTTAGGGGCATCCCTTGAAGAATATGAAACGCAATTCGGTTATAAATGACACACGCTTCTTCTGCAAGAACATCATAATGGGTCATTTTTGATTGTAATTTTGTTATTTCTTCAACTTTTTTAGCATCCTTATAGGCAAGTGCAACCGGGAGACTGCGCATCAATGATCCATTTCCCGCTGACTTTTCATTAAGATAGTGAAAATGTGCCTTTTTCGATGCTTCAAACCAGTCCCCCTCATAAATTTCAAAAACAGTTTGAATGATATTTCCAATATCCTTCGGCTTTGAGGTATTCCATTTTAAAAATTCCTCACCAATCGCGCTGACAGGATTTTGTGGGTGTTTTAAGATTCCCCTGCCTACCGCCAAGGTCATCGCTGTATCGTCCGTAGTCTCCCCTTTTTCCAGCCGCCAGACACCACCTCCAATGATTTCCCGCACTTGCCCGTACCGTTCCTTGATAGCATCCTTTGTCAAAAACTCTGTGGTTCCCCCTAAAGCGTCGCCAATCGCAAAACCAAAAAGTGCTCCTTTTATTTTGTTCAACAATTTAGATCACCTTTACTTATGTATATTTATTACTTAAAGAGTAACATACCATATGGCCTGCAAAAAAATAGACTAGTTTGAGCTATACAACGTTTTGTCCACCCTAGACGGACAAAATGGCCGAAAAGTCCACGAACGGTGCCTGTCACCGTATTTGTAATCAAATGGAAATGTATAAAGATCCCATATGAGTAATAATCTTTATATATATGTGTTATTTATCTTTTTCTAGGGGGAATGACACTGAAAACTTTGAGGGTAATTTTGAAGGTGATTAGCTGCCTTTTTTTCTTGGATGGGATTTATTTATTTGTTACAGGTCAGAAATTTCCGGGAATTGTAGCAATAATCGTTGCCTTTTTGTTTTTTCCCGGCGGCGGAAGTGGAAACCAAAGTACTAAAAGCAATGACCCTAATGACAACAGCATCTCTTATGAAAGGGAATACTCTTCTGGAGGCAATTATACAGATGGGGGGCAAGGCTCTGATAGGGACGCTGGGGATTAGTATTCATCCAGAAAAAGAGAAGAGACTTATTTTAGGTATGGTTAATGTAATGTTCACACTCTCCTCCCCATTGCCCTTCATCATATTTTCCACTTTTGGATCATCATAAAGATTCATTGAAAAATCAGCTCCTCAAAAAAACCTTCCATACAAAATGATTCCCTCAAATAATTTCCTAATAAGTCATGATAAAAAAGTCCAACCCACACGGACAAAACAGGTAAAATGTCCATGAACGGTGCCTGTCACTCTATGTGTCACTTTGTGATATTTTGAAATTAGTTGTTGCGGAATTTTCTGAATTATGATATTTTTTATTTTATTGAATGAAGTTTAGGCTTCATGTTGATTTAATTTGAATTTTATACTTCACCATTTGGAAAGGGTGATTATGATAGTATTTCTAGAAAGTCTTAAAACCCAGTTCCCTACCCTATCCAAGGGTCAGCAAAAAATTGCTAAATATTTATTGGATCAACCGCAACAGTTTGCGATAAAATCAGCCGGGGAAATAGGGAAAGCGGTTGGAGTTAGTGAAACCACCGTTATACGTTTTTGCTATTCCTTACAATTTAATGGTTTTTCCGAGATGCAGAAAACCGTCAGAGAAAACCTGCTATTACCAAAAAGCAGCTTGGATCAGTACTATTCCAATAAGCTAGAACTGGTTAATCAGCCGCATTTCTTTACAAATGTAATGGATCAAGATTGCCACAACATAAAACGAACAGCAGAACAAATCGACGAGGGACAATTTCAAAAGGCAGTCCATCACCTTATTCAAGCTGGGGATGTTTTTATTACAGGATTGCGTTCGTCTTATGCAGCAGCACATTGGCTATCCTTCACACTAGGATTAATGAGAAAAAATGTTTTCTTATATAAGCCGGATACCGATGATCTAATAGTGACCTTGGACCGAATGAATGATCAATCCGTCTTTTTGGCCATCTCTTTTCACCGCTATTTAAAAGAAACAGTAAAAATGGCAGAGTTGGCAAAGAAGCAAGGTGCAACAGTAATTGGAATAACGGATTCCCCCGTCGCTCCAATCAGCCAATATGCTGATGTGATTCTTACCATATCCCAGCCAGAAAAATCAACACTTGATGCCATGCCATCACTCTTTTCCTTATTAAATGCTCTAGTAGCAAACGTATCCGTACAGAATAAGGAACAATTTGAAAAACGAAAACAACAATACGAAACACTTGATGTCGACCATCTATTTTGTGACTAACAGCTTCAATGTCCACCCCACGTGGACAAAATATCTGAAAAGTCCACGAACGGTGCCTGTCACCGAATTTTATGAGGAGGCGGTTTGTATGCGAGCTGAGCTTGATGAGTTACGGCCAATGTTACTTGAGATATTTGATCATTTGCATCAGCATCCTGAGGCGAGTTGGGAGGAGGTAGAGACAACAGCCTACATAAAAAATTTTTTACAGCAGAACGGGCTTCAGCTACAGACATTTGATGATTGCACGGGGCTTGTGGTTGAAATCGGCGACGGACCACACAAGGTCGGACTGCGGACCGATATCGATGCCCTATGGCAGGAGGTCGACGGTACTTTCAAAGCCAATCACTCCTGTGGACACGATGCCCATATGACGATGATAATTGGCGTTCTGCTGCTTCTCAAAAAACTAAACTATCAACCTAGCGGGAAACTCAAAGTCCTATTTCAACCAGCAGAGGAAAAAGGCACTGGTGCCCTAAAAATGGTTGAAAAAGGACTTGTCGATGACCTCGACTTTTTATACGGCGTCCACCTTCGCCCAATTCAAGAAATCCCGAATGGTACAGCAACACCTGCCATTTTTCACGGTTCAGCTAAGTTTATCGCCGGTGAAATTATCGGTGAAGATGCGCATGGAGCAAGACCGCATCTTGGAAAAAATGCCATTGAAATTGGCGCTGCCCTAGTCAACGAATTCGCAAAAATTCATGTCGACCCGATGGTCCCATCTTCCGTGAAGATGACCAAGTTCCATGCCGGCGGCGAAAGCAGCAATCTGATTCCGGGTCACGCAAGTTTCCATCTGGATCTTAGAGCGCAAACAAACGAGGTCATGGAAACATTAACAGCTAAGGTAGAAAAAATCACGCAAGCCATTGCCGCCCTGTACGAAGTAGAGATTCCGCTTGAAACCAAAGCTTTTGTCGCAGCAGCAAAGGTAGATCCGCAAGCCCAAAAGCTTATGGAAAAAGCCATTATTGATACACTCGGAAATGTTACAGCCCCCTACCCTTCAAGCGGTGGTGAGGACTTTCATTTTTACACAGTAAAACGACCACACATTAAAGCGACGATGCTCGGCCTCGGATGTGACCTATCCCCGGGTCTGCATCACCCAAAAATGACCTTTAATCATGAAGCAATCTTTTCCGGTATTGAAATTTTAACAAAAACCATCATGAATACTTTTGAACATTTGAAAAAGGAGGCGCCACAGCACCATGAACAGCACTGTTGAAGTAAGGCAGATAAAGACCATTGAAGAACTCGAACAAGTCCAACAACTCGAAAAAGCAGTTTGGGGAGACCCGGCGATTCCGATTCACCAAACCTTAACCGCTGTTAAAAACGGCGGGATTGTCGTCGGAGCCTATGAAAACAATCAATTAGTAGGATTCAGTTACGGCTTCCCGGGCTTCGTTAACGGCAAACCCTATCTTTGCTCGCATATGCTTGGAATTGACGAAAACTATCGAGGACAAGGCATCGGTGAATTTTTAAAAAAAGAGCAAAAGAACGCGGCGATTGAAATGGGCTATGATTTACTGACTTGGACATATGACCCGCTTGAAAGCGTAAATGCCTTTTTGAATTTGACAAAGCTGAAAGCAATTTGCAGTACATATGTGAAAAATTGCTACGGGGATATGAAGGATGGTCTTAACCAGGGCTTACCTTCCGACCGCTTTCAGGTGGAGTGGTGGATCACCAATTCCTATATTGAGGAAAAACAGCTGGATGACCTGGCGGCGATTGAACGGGTACCATATGTGCAAACGGCGGATGGGCTTCCACAGCTTGCGGACGTGGATCCTAGCAGTTATTTTAACTACGAAGCCTTACTTATCCCTGTTTCAAACCAGTTCCAGCAAATGAAAAAGGATTACCCGGAGTTGGCACTTGATTGGCGGCTGAAAACACGGGATTTATTTGAATCCCTATTTAAAAATGGATTTGCAGCCGTAAGGGTTGTGAAAACAGAAGACGAACCTGTCCATTACTATTTACTAAAAAAACGGGATTTACTTCCAGTAGAAAGAAGGCCTTTTAAATGATAATTAAGCAGGTAATTCTTCGTCACTTAAAAATGAAGATGAACTTTCCATTCACGACTAGCTTTGGAACATTTACAGATAAAGAATTTATTTTAGTCGAGGTTCAGGATGAGAATGGCGCATCAGGCTGGGGCGAATCCGTAGCTTTCACATCCCCTCTTTATAATGAAGAAACACTAAAAACCAACTGGCATATACTCGAGGATTTCTTGATCCCGATGATAAAGGATAAGGAAATCTCCCATCCTGACGAAGTGACTGCAATCTTCGAACCAATTCGCAAAAATAATATGGCAAAGTCAGCGATTGAGGGCGCAATTTGGGACCTGTATGCGAAACGGGAAAATCTCCCTCTTGCAACCGCACTCGGTGGAGAGAAAAAGGAAATTGAAGTCGGGATCAGCATCGGCATTCAAAAATCAGTAGACGATTTGCTAGGAATTATTGACGGTTCAGTTTCAGAAGGCTACAGACGGATTAAAGTAAAAATCAAACCGGGCTGGGATATTGATGTGATCCGTGAAATCCGACGCCATTTTCCAACCATACAATTGATGGCTGATGCGAATTCGGCCTATCGTCTTCAAGATTTGGAGTTGTTAAAACAGCTGGACGAGTTCGGTTTAACCATGATTGAACAGCCACTCGCTTCTGATGACATTGTCGATCATGCGCTTGTACAAAAACATCTGACTACACCGATATGTCTGGATGAGAGCATCCATTCCTATGAGGATGCTCGCAAAGCCATCAGTCTCGGAAGCTGTAAAATTATTAATATTAAAATTGGCCGAGTTGGCGGCCTTACAGAGTCAAAACGAATTCATAACCTATGCATGGAACAAGGTCTGCCGGTATGGTGTGGCGGGATGCTGGAAGCCGGGGTTGGCAGAGCGCATAATATCGCCTTGACTACGCTCACAAATTTTACAATGCCTGGAGATACAGCAGCATCTTCTCGTTATTGGGAGCGGGATATTATTGATCCAGAAGTTACAGTCCATAACGGGCTAATTACTGTGCCAAGTAAGGCAGGAATCGGATATGATCCGAACATTGACGCAATTGAGTCATTTACAGTAAGAAAGCAAAGTTATTAAATTGAGGGGAGTTGGCCTCCTCTCTCTTTACGAGTTAAATTTTCCGAATTTTTCTAAAACTAAAAAGGAGAATGGATATGAAAAAAAGTTTTCAGATTGCCGGCGCTTATGTCGGAATCATCGTTGGCGCCGGATTTGCGTCAGGGCAGGAAATTTTACAATTTTTCACGAGTTTTGGCTGGATGGGAATTGCGGGAGGCATCATTGCAACCTTTTTCTTCGCCTTTTTGGGTATGCAGCTGACCCAGTTGGGCTCGCGTCTTAAAACAGATTCCCATAAAGACGTCATCTATCATATTTGTGGACGTTATTTAGGGGTTATTGTCGATATTATTATTACCTTCTTCTTATTTGGTGTTGCAGTTGTAATGATGGCCGGAAGCGGTTCGATTTTTGAACAGCAATTTGGACTGCCGGCAATGGTTGGCAACATTGTGATGGCAGCTCTGACGATTTTAACCGTTTGCTTGAATGTACAAAAATTACTGAACATCATTAGTATGATTACACCGTTTTTAATGGTGCTCGTCTTAATTATCACGGGGTATTCCCTTTTTACAATGGACCAAAGTTTTGCAGACCTTAATACGATTGCAAAAGCACAGCCACAGGCTGCATCAAACTGGTTAATGGGTGGACTTCTTTATGTTTCCTATAATATTGCTGCAGGAGCAGCGATGCTTGCGGTCATGGGAGGAACGGAAAAGGATTCGAAGGTGGCTGGACGCGGTGGGATTCTAGGAGGACTTGGACTGGGATTATTGATTTTATTGATCAATATCGGCATGTTTGTAAAAATGGACCAGTTGAAAGGCGTGGACATGCCTACATTGATGCTTGCCAACCATATGCATCCGGTTCTAGGTGCGTTGATGTCGATCGCGTTACTTGGAATGATTTATAACACAGCTGTTGGAATGCTGTACGCGTTTTCTGTACGCTTGATCAAACCCTCTTCTAAGAAATTCAAACCAGCAGTTGTTGGCTTCGGCGTCCTTTCCTTTGCAGCCAGCTTTGTCGGATTCATTAAATTAGTCAGTACGGTATACCCGCTAATGGGCTATCTAGGCTTTACATTAATTGCAGCCATTATCCTCGCCTGGTTCCGTTCACGGAAAAACAGAGGAATTGATAACAATACGAGAATTGCAGGGTAATAGGATTCCTCCTTTACACCTTGCGAAACAAATAGGGGATTGGCCATTTTACGGCCAATCCCCTATTTACTCATTTCCATTCGACAAAATTCCGGTGGAGACAGGCACCTGTCGAAAAATCTATGAAAAACTACTGAAATTACCAAAATCCCTGCCAAAAGTGAATTTTGATCTCCAAAATTAAGTTTTCATCTGTTTTTTCGCTTCAAATTTGGATTTGGTCGGTTCGATAGAATTGTTTTTTCCCGTTATGGTAGAGGTACCCGGGAATAAAAGGTGAAGCGCGCTTTCTGAAAGGATTTCCCTTGGAAAGCTTTGAAGAGTTGGTTGTCCAGTATAGTCCGATGATCCATAAAATCATTCACACACTGCATATCTATAAAAATTGGGATGAATTCTATCAACATGGTCTGATCGCCCTTTGGGAGGCAAGCAATCGCTTTGACCCTGAGAAAGGAAACTTCACCAATTATGCCTACAACTATATCAGAGGGTTTCTTCTATTAGAATTAAGTAAAGCACACAAGTATGAAGAGAATTGTGTCTGTCTAAAAGAAGAATTCTGGGAAAACAGCGGAGACATTGTCATTGATTATCCTTTAGAGACAGAAACCATCCTATCCGTTTGCACCACCTTAACACCCAACCAAAGGAAATGGGTGCTGTACACTGCACTACATGATCTCTCAATTAAAGAGATTGCCATTAAAGAAAATGTCTCCATGTCGGCTGTAAAAAGCTGGCGTGCGGGAGCACGCGAAAAGTTGAGGGAGAAGATAGCTGAATAAACAATAAGAAAGGGAACGGGCCCAGACGGGGCCGTTCCCTTTCTTATTAAAAAAGTTTGGCAGATAGCGAGACTTATATAATTTCCCCTATGAATATTGTAATATATAGTAGTTAGACAAAAAGTACTGCTTTTCAACAGAATTCTAGTTATTTCGGAGGTGCCTGGCACCGAAAGGGGTATTGGTCGAGTGTACAAAAAGGTTGCAGTCTCTCTTCTCTCTGGTTTACTAGTTTTTTCTTCTTCGGCTTCTACTCTAGTATTTGCGGCTGGTAATGAGCAGAAAGATGAGAACTATGCATTAATACAAAAACACGACAACAAGGTGCTGAAACAATCCATTTCTAGCTCAGACCTTGTTGGCAAAAAGAAACTAGCAATGCACGCTACACGGGAAGCTTTTT
The DNA here is from genome assembly GCF_042675345.1 of Neobacillus sp. GCM10027624. Lineage (NCBI taxonomy): Bacteria > Bacillati > Bacillota > Bacilli > Caryophanales > Bacillaceae > Neobacillus > Neobacillus sp. GCM10027624. The sequence goes on along the minus strand of NZ_JBHTHD010000010.1, from coordinate 131,232 downwards.
CAAAAAAGAATCAAGAAAAGTATGTACCCGGTGAACTGATTGTTAAGTATAAAAATAATTCGGTGTCCACGAAGGTTCGGACGAAGCATTCACTCAAATCGTTGAAGAAGCTGAAGACGATTGATGCTGAGGTTGTGAAAGTACAAACTGGCACTTCGATGGAAAGCCAAATGGAAAAATTGGTGGCAGATCCTTCGGTTGAATATGTTCAGCCCAACTATTTATATAAACCTGCTGGTCTCCCAAATGATCCCTTGTTTAATCAATTATGGGGGCTCCACAATACAGGACAAAAGATTGCCGACAACATTGGGGTCGCCGATATGGATATTGATTACCCGGAGGCAATCCAGGAGTTTCATAAACTTGCAAACCCTAGTCAGACCGTGGTCGCGGTGATTGATACGGGGGTGGATATCAACCATCCTGATTTGCAGGCGGATATTTGGACGAATCCTGGTGAAATTGCCCGTAATGGCAAGGATGATGATGGAAATGGCTATGTAGATGATGTGCATGGCTGGGATTTCCTTCACCATGATAATTCCGTTTTTGATGCGGCTGATGGCGACGAGCATGGGACCCATGTGGCGGGAACGATTGCGGCGTCAAGTAATAACGGTCTTGGGGTAACCGGGATTGCCCCGAATGTAAAAATTATGCCATTAAAGTTCATTGGCCCTGATGGCGGTTCGACAGCAGATGCGATTTCAGCGATTGATTATGCGGCGAAGATGGGTGTGAAAATTTCCAATAACAGCTGGGGCGGTTCTGATTATGACCAAGCCCTGAAGGATGCGATTGAACGATCGAACATGTTATTTGTCACGGCGGCTGGTAATGATGGGAAAAATATTGACCGTCAGCCTGATTACCCGGCAAGCTTTACCAGCCCAAATATTATTTCGGTTGCAGCGATTGATAACACTGGTAAACTAGCAGACTTTTCGAACTACGGGACTCAGGGTGTGGATATTGCTGCGCCCGGTGTGAGTATTCTAAGTACGGTTCCGAAAAAATTAGAGGCTGGCGTTTCTGCTCAGATTAATAATTCTGCTAATCAATATAAGGCGATTGTGAATGGCTTTGGTTTTGAAAATTTTACTAGCACAGACCGTCCGGTGGCTTTTAAAAAGGCGCTTGATTATTTAGGAGTTTCACAGGATTCAAAAATTTTATTGGTTCAGGATGATGAGTCTGATGATGGATACCCGAGCTTCCTGAAAACTTATGAGGGTCTATTACAACAAGCCGGGATAACCAATTATAAAGAAGTGACAGTGTCAACAGACGAGTCCGGGCCTGATGCGGCAACACTCAGCAGCTATGATACGGTTATTTGGTTTTCAGGGTATGCAATGGGAAATCAATATCCTACTTTAACTAATAATGATCTCACTTCCCTCGATCAATTTTTGAAGAAAGGTCAGAAATCTCTTATTTTAAGCGGTGAGGATTTATTATATCAGAATGAAGATTCCAGCTTTGTAACGGATACCCTCTCCCTTCATATTACGGGAGAAGGTGCGGCAAGAACCGCTGTTGGGGTACCTGGGACGATTTACGATGGTGCAAGTTACCCGCTTGGGTACGCTCCATATACTGATTATCTTACAAGTACTAATCCAAACTTGGCGAAAATTAACCTGATTTTTCCTGCTGAGACGAATTACAGTGATGCATATGAGTTTTTTGACGGAACATCGATGGCCACGCCTCATGTGACCGGTGTTGCCGCACTATTGGCAGGAAAATATCCAAGCTTTGATGCTGATCAATTGAAAAAGATCCTTCTTGCTTCAGGTGATAACTTGAGTTCATTAAGTACAAAAATTTTGAGCGGTAAAAAACTGAATGCTTATAAGGCGCTAATCTACTTCAGACCAACCGTTGGTCAGGTGACCGAAAAGTCCACTTTGGTTACAGGAACGGCTGAACCGGGGGCAACGGTTACCGTCAAAATTGGCGACAGGCAATATACCGAGGTCGCTGATGGGGACGGGCATTTTACTGTAGCGATTCCCGTGCAAAAAGCTGGTACGGTTTTATCTGTTTCGGCTGGAGATGCCAGTGATGTTTTAAGCGTGAAGGTTGCTGATGTCACTGTCCCAGCTGTTACCATTTCGAACACGGTGTCAAACCTTTCAAAAGAGATGATCGGGAAAACAGAAGCCGGAGCAACAGTTACGGTCGTGATTGGATCATCTAGTTATAAGAGTGTGGCCAATTCTGCCGGAAGCTTTAAAGTGGTCATTCCGGTACAAAAAGCAGGAACGAAGCTAACTGTTACCGCTAAGGATGCTGCCGGACACGTCAGTTCGGTAAAGACCATCACGGTTGCCGATAAAATCCCACCTGCATCGATAAAGGTTAAATCCGTGTCAAACCTGTCGAGGACGGTTAGCGGTATAACGGAAAAAGGTGCATCCATTACCGTTGTTGCTGGCTCTAAAAAATACTATGGCAAAGCCGATTCTTACGGAAACTTTAAGATCGGTATTTCCACACAAAAAGCTGGTGCCAAGCTGTCTGTGACCGCTAAGGATGCTGCTGGAAATGCACGCTTGGTGCCAGTGACTGTAACAGACAAAAAACCTCCTGCTGCCCCAAAGGTGAAAATCGTTGTAAAAAGTACGACGAAATATCTTAGCGGTACAGCAGAATCGGGATCCAGGATTGTCGTCAAAGTGGGTCATAAAACAGTTGGAACAACCAAGACAGACTCCCATGGTAAATTTAAAGTAAAAATCAAAGCACAAAAGAAGAAAACGGTTCTTACTGTTACAGCAACAGATAAGGCCAAAAATGTAAGCAAAGCTACGAAAATAAAAGTAAAATAAAATTTGCGAAAAAATCACATGGGTGCCTGGCACCTGTGTGATTTTTTCACGTTAACCCGCAAATCCCCAATATCCTCCATTTAATCCCAAAATAAGGGAAACATGTCACGATTTCGTCATAAAAAGCCGTTTTTTAAGAAAAATGTCATTAAACTAGTAAACGATTGAAATATAACTGTAACACTACCATGTTATATTTTTAGTATCAAAGAAAAGGAGTTTGAATTATGAAAAAATTCCTCACGACAATCAGTCTTGCAGCATTTCTATTACTAGCACATAATAGTGGAGCATCCGCAGCATCTAATACATATACTGTTAAAAAAGGCGATTCCCTTTATAAGATTTCCAGAACGACACATGTTTCAATTACCAATCTAAAAAATTGGAACCATCTTAAATCAGATGTCATTCATCCAAACCAGAAATTAAAGATTATCAAGCCTACTACTAGTAAAGTTACAAAAGCAAAAACTAGTAAAACAGTTAAAAAGTCTTCTAGCAAAGTTACAGTAAAGAAGTCACAAAAAGTAGTAAAGACCATTACAGTAAGCGCTTCTGCTTATACAGTTAATTGCGCAGGCTGCTCAGGCAAAACGTATACAGGTCTTAACCTAAAGAAAAATCCGAATCTAAAAGTGATTTCGGTTGATCCTAGAGTGATTCCACTTGGTTCAAAGGTATATGTTGAAGGTTACGGCTATGCAATTGCCGCCGACAAAGGCAGCGCCATCAAAGGAAAAGAAATCGATGTTTTCATGCCTACTTATAAAAAAGCCATTCAATGGGGCAGAAAAACAGTTAAAGTGAAAATCTTAAAATAGAATATAAAGGAAGTCCCAATTGCCTCGGTTTAGATCGTGCACTTGGGACTTTTTTGTTGCGGATTATTGATCGGCCTGGCCCCTCGCAATTTCCCCTATTCCTACCTTGCTAGACATCCTAAACTGCCTTATGATAAAAACAACATCCAAAAAGTGTATTCACAGCAGCATGTCCACACGACACGGACAAAACAGGCGAAAAGTCCACGAACGGTGCCTGTCACCTAAACTATTAAAAGGGGGTTCAAATTATGAACCATGACGGTATTTTTAAGGCGGTTTGCCCGCTTGATTGTCCGGATCAATGCGGTCTTCTTTTGCAAAAGGAAAACGGGAAAATTGTTAAGGTGGAGGGCGATCCAAATCATCCGGTAACTCAAGGTCATATTTGCAATAAGGTCCGGAATATGGCTGACCGGATCAATGATGAGAATCGCTTGAAATATCCATTAAAACGCACAGGTCCAAAGGGCAGTGGCCAATTTGAGAGGATTTCTTGGGGGGAAGCGATTCAAACAATATCGGCCCATTGGAAAAACTTGATCCAAACCGATGGACCGGAAAGCATCCTCCCCTACAGTTTTTATGGGAATATGGGAAATCTCAGTGCGGAAGGCATGGACCGCCGCTTCTTCCATCGCCTGGGCGCTTCTCAGCTCGAACGATCAATCTGCTCCTCTGCGGGTTCGGCCGGCTATAAATATACGATGGGCGGCAGCTATGGCATTGATCCTGAAGACACCATCCATTCGAAACTGTTCATTTTTTGGGGCATCAATGCCGTCAGCACCAATATGCATCAGGTGGCGATTGCCCAAAAGGCCCGCAAACAAAACGGGGCAAAAATTGTCGTAATTGACGTTCACAAAAACCAGACTGGTAGATTAGCAGATTGGTTTATTCCGATTTTACCAGGAACCGACAGCGCCCTCGCCCTTGGAATTATGCATATTTTATTTGCCGAAAACCTGGTCAACGAAGACTTTTTACAAAAATACACCGTTGGACATGAAGAACTGTGCGAACACGTCCTCCAATACAACCCGGACACTGTTTCAAGAATTACAGGTGTTCCTGTAGATGATCTCTTTAATTTGGCACGAATGTACGGAAAAACCTCGCCTTCTTTTATTCGAATTGGAAACGGTCCGCAGCACCATGACAATGGCGGAATGTTCGTCCGTACGGTTGCCTGTCTTCCCGCACTCACCGGCCAATGGCTTGTAAAAGGCGGCGGTGCCATAAAAGGAAATGGCGGCTACCTATCACATAACGAGCTTCGATTACAGCGCCCAGATTTATTAAAAAATAAAAACACCCGCGTTATTAATATGAATCTGCTTGGGGAAGCATTACTGACATTGGACCCGCCTGTGAAATCCCTTTATGTGTATGGTTCAAATCCAGCTGTGGTGGCGCCAAATGGCAATAAAGTCCGCGAAGGCTTGGCACAGGAAGACTTATTTACGGTTGTCCATGATTTATTTTTAACCGATACGGCCAAGTATGCTGATATCATTTTGCCAGCGACATCATCCTTTGAAAATACGGATTTTTACACTTCCTACTGGCATCACTATATCCAGCTTCAGCAGCCCGTCATCGAGCCATACTATGAGTCAAAATCGAATGTTGAGGTTTTCCGGCTGCTGGCCGAAGCGATGGGTTTTGATGAACCTGTTTTTAGACAATCACAAGCAGAAATGATTGCCGAAGCATTAGATCATCCGAGAAATCCTTATTTGGAAGGCATTGATTTTGCGGGGCTGGCGGAACATCATTATCTGAAAGCCAAGGTAAAACCGCTGTTCCCTGGAAAGCTTCCAACACAAAGCGGAAAAATTGAGTTTTACTCAGAAAAAATGAAGGAGGATGGGCATCCGCCATTGCCAACCTATGTACCTTTACCAGAGAACGGGGATTTCCACTATTCCTTTGTTCCGGCACCAAACCATAATTTCTTAAACTCTACTTTTTCAAACAATCAAAAGCACACCACACTTGAAAAAGAACCGCGCCTGTATATGAATGTTCGCGATGCAGTTAAGGAAGGAATTGAGGACGGTGCCCAGGTCCGCATCTGGAACCACCGAGGCGAATGCGTCCTAAAAGTAAGCATCGGCGAAAACGTCCTCCCGGGGGTCCTCGTCACCCAAGGTCTCTGGGCCGATGCCCCCGAAACCAAACAGCTGGTTAACTCCCTTACCCCGGACCGGATCGCAGATATGGGCGGCGGCGCCACCTTCTTTTCCGGCAGGGTAAATGTAGAAAAAGTCTAATCGACAAAATTTGGGCGGTGCCTGTCACCACCCGAATTTTGTCGAACCATCCCTCCCCTATTCAATACTCTTCAATTTTCTACATTTTTCCCAGAGATGCTACGAATAAATTGTCTGAATATTTGTTATTATATTGGGTTACTCTCTGTTTCTAGGTTCGTTACAATTATAGTAATAAAGGAAATGGAGGGGTGGCTTTGAAATCTCTTTTGAAATTAACGATTCTGCTTTCTCTACTAGTTGGGATCTTCCTTCCATTTAATATCCTTGCACAGGCGGTTACCAAGTCCAAGTCTAAGTCAACCGCGACCGTAACGACAAGTATATTAAATGTAAGAGAAAAACCTAGTCTCAGTGCAAAAAAGTTAGGTACCTTGAAAAAAGGCACCAAGGTCACCGTCTATTCTAAAACGAAATCTAAAAAGTGGTCTGAAATTCGCTACAAATCAAAAAAGGCTTATGTTTATACGAAGTATTTGAAATTCACAGCTGGAAAACGCGCAAGCTATCTTCTAGACAAAAACAAGATTTATACCTATACAAGCAAAGAGGGAACCTACCAATTGATCCCCACTGGGAAAAAGTATAACCAAATCTGGGATAAATGGTACTATTCTTCCAAGGCATCTGGGAAACAACTGTTCATTGTTAGTGAAAACAGTAAAGGCCTGTACACGGGCTATATTGACTCCGAATACTATATCGATATCAAATACCCGGCAAAAGTGGGCCAGTCATGGGACGTCGGTTATGAAGGCGAAGGCAAAGCACGGATTATCTCCATTACGAAAACTGTCAAAACCCCGGCTGGTACCTTTAAAAATTGTATCGTCGTAAAAGAAGATTCCGGCTATACCACCTATTTCGCCAAAAACATCGGGCTTGTGAAAGCAACCAATAACGGGAAAACTGTCACAATCTTAAACGATTTAAAGAAAAAATCACCGGCCAACTAGGCAGGTGATTTTTTCGCGTAAAAGCACTATCTCTTCTTCGGTATAAACTCAAAGATCTCCTCAGACTCAAAACTATCCACTAATCGGTTCAACCAGTCATAATATTCAAGCGCATCAGTAAGTTTATCAATATCCAACCGGGCCTTCTCCTTCGTCAGCTCCTCGACACCTTCATCCACTAAAAGCGATCGAAGCTCCCGAAGTGATTTTTCCATAGAGGAAACATTGATTGAGATCCCGGCTCTCCACTTAACCGTAAAAAAATCAATAAAGGTTTGATACCAATCTGGTTCAGCCTGATAAAGATCCTTCCTGACCCCTTTGCGCCAAACCTTCCCGACCATCTTCAACTCTAAAAGACTTCGGACGGATGTGCTCATACTCGTTTTGCTCATCCCGAGCTCTTCCTTCATATCATCTAATGTCAAGGGGCCTTCCTGAAAGTACAACGCCCCGTATAAACGTCCAACGGATTCTGTAACCCCATATAAATTCATATTTTGAGAAATCGCCTCTATTACCCGTTCACGGGCATGCTCAAGCTTTTGTTCTCCATCCATGATCCAATTCACACTCACTTTACAATCGTGTCCTTTATTAGATTATCATGAAAAATTGAAAAGTAAAGGAGCTAGTTAGGGAGCATTAGGGAGCATTTCGGAGGAATTGTAAGAATAATACTAATACACTTTGTAAAGTTTTTTCTGTACGTACTTTACGAACAGATTTGACGTAATACCAACATTGCCCAGTAAATCCAAAATAATCTACAATAAGATAGTCAGTTCGAAAAAATTGAGGTGAATCTATGAGTAACAACTATAAAATTCAAGTTCGTAATGTTACAAAAATTTTTGGAAAATCAAAAACGGCTCTTCATCTATTGAGAGTGGGAGAGACCAAACAGAGCATTTTAAAGAAAACTGGTGCAACCGTAGGTGTTAGCCAGGCAAACTTCGAAGTGGAAGCCGGTGAAATTTTTGTCATCATGGGTTTATCCGGAAGCGGTAAATCGACATTGGTGCGATTGATCAATCGCTTGATTGAGCCTACATCCGGGGAAGTCCTGATTGATGGGAAAGATATTGTAAAAATGAATAAAGAACAGCTACGGGACATGCGCCGTAAAAAAATCAGTATGGTCTTCCAGAAATTTGCACTCCTCCCCCACCGCACGGTTATAGAAAATACCGAATATGGGCTGGAGGTCCAGAGGGTTGCAAAAGAAATCCGCAAACAAAAAGCGCTGGAGGCTTTAAAGCTTGTTGGACTTGAGGGATACGAAAACCAGTACCCAAAACAGCTAAGCGGGGGAATGCAGCAACGGGTTGGATTGGCCCGGGCCCTTGCCAATGATGCCGATATCCTGCTAATGGACGAAGCCTTTAGTGCACTCGATCCCTTAATTCGCAAAGATATGCAAGATGAGCTCCTCGAGCTACAGTCAACGATGAAAAAAACAATTGTGTTTATAACTCACGATCTTGACGAGGCGCTCCGAATCGGTGACCGTATTGCCTTGATGAAGGATGGTTCAATCGTTCAGATTGGAACACCGGAGGAGATCCTCATCAACCCATCAAACGACTATGTTGAGAGATTCGTAGAGGATGTGGACCTATCCAAAGTATTGACAGCCGGTCATGTGATGAAACGGGCCGAGTCTGTTTCGATTGAAAAAGGTCCGAGAGTTGCCCTACAGATGATGAGGGAACTAGGAATTTCGAGTATTTATGTCGTGGATAAAAAGAAAACTCTACTCGGAGCGATCACTGCCTCTGATGCAAAAAATGCGCTTGAACATGGCCTCCTAGTCCGGGAAATTTTACAAACGGATATTTCCACTGTTGCGCCCGATACTTTATTAACCGATTTATTTGAAAAAGTCTCGACTGCGTCAATTCCGGTAGCGGTTGTCGACGAAAACAAGCGCTTAAGCGGGATTCTTGTCAGAGGAGCCGTCATTGCTGCGCTGGCGGGCAACAATGACACAATTAATCAATTAGAAACCGCAAAATCCGAAGTCGCAGCTGTTCAAGAAAGTAGGGGTGAATAAACGATGGAAAAATGGCTGCCAAAAATCCCGATTGCAGATTGGGTAGATGCTTTTGTCAATTGGCTGACGACAGCTTTTGAAGTGGCTTTTGACGGAGTTTCCGAAGTACTTGAATCATTTGTCGATGGCTTAGTCGGAGGATTCGGCTATATCCCTTCCTATATATTTATGATTCTATTAACACTGCTTGCTTGGAAAATCGCTAATAAGGGAATTGCACTTTTTACATTAGTTGGTTTATTTTTAATCGCCAATCTCGGCTATTGGGATCCAATGCTCCAAACCTTGGCGCTTGTGCTAACAGCCGTCATCATTTCGATTGTTTTAGGAATACCGATGGGCATTTGGGCTTCACAAAAACAAGCAGTCAAACAAACAGTGACACCTGTTTTAGACTTTATGCAAACAATGCCTGCTTTCGTCTACCTTATTCCGGCCATTTTCTTCTTTAATATTGGCGTTGTTCCAGGGGTTGTCGCATCGGTTATATTTGCGATGCCGCCGACGATTCGCTTAACGATTCTCGGCATCCAGCAGGTTCCGGCTGATATTATTGAAGCCACCGAGGCGTTTGGATCGACAACCGGACAACGTTTGCTAAAAGTACAATTGCCGCTGGCCATGCCTACTATCATGGCCGGGATTAACCAAAGTATTATGCTCGCACTATCCATGGTTGTCATTGCTTCCATGGTTGGAGCTCCAGGTCTTGGTGCCGATGTGTACCGGGCCGTAACACAGATTCAAATTGGTAAAGGGTTTGAAGCTGGTCTTTCAATTGTCGTCATCGCCATCATTCTTGACCGGATTACGCAAAATATAGGAAAAAACAAAAAACAAGGGGGAACTGCCTAAAATGAAAAAATGGATATTGATGTTACTCGCAGCTTTATTAACCGTGGGACTTGCGGCATGTGGATCAGATAAAACAAGTTCGGATGCCAAGGGAAAAACAGTTGGGGATCGTGTTGATTATAAAATCATCGGGATTGACCCTGGTGCCGGGTTAATGAAGGCCTCTGCTAAAGCCATTAAAGATTACGGTTTAAAGGATTGGACACTTGTAGAAGGTTCAAGTGCCGCAATGACTGCCGCTTTGAAAAAAGCCTATGACAAAAAAGAGCCGATTATTGTTACCGGCTGGACGCCGCATTGGATGTTTGCCAAATTTGATTTGAAATACTTAGAAGATCCAAAAGGTTCATTTGGGAAAGATGAAACGATCCATACAATTGCCCGTATCGGTTTAAAAGAAGATTTACCGGAAGCCTATAAGGTGATTGACCAATTCCACTGGACTCCTGATGATATGGGTGTTGTCATGAATAATATTGAAGAAGGCGATAATCCAGAGGATGCTGCCGCTAAATGGGTGAAGGACAATGCGGATAAGGTAGCGGAGTGGACGAAGGGTGCAAAGAAAGGTTCAGGAGAAAAAGTTACACTTGGCTATGTTGCATGGGATAGCGAAATCGCCAGCACCAATGTCCTTGGCAAAGTCTTAACCGACATGGGCTATAAAGTTACCTTAAGACAAGTAGAAGCAGGACCAATGTGGACCGGCATTGCCGACGGCAGCCTTGACGCCTCCGTCGCAGCCTGGCTCCCATCCACCCACGCCGACTACTACAAAAAATACAAAGGCAAATTCCAAGACCTCGGCGAAAACCTAGCCGGCACAAAACTTGGCCTAGTTGTCCCAGCCTACATGGATGTTAATTCAATTGAAGACTTGAAATAAATATTCGACAAAAATCGAGTGGTGCCTGTCACCACCCGATTTTTGTCGATATTTAATAATAGGGTAAAATGTCACAAATCCCATACCATCTTCGTTTAATTGCATATTATAAACTTGAATTTTATAGTAATGGAGCGTGGAAAATGGGCCCTAAAGATAAGGATAAGTTCCGGAAAATATTACGTCTTTTAGAGGAAATATGGGAGGAAATTCACAATCCAAAACATGGTCTTAAGGAAATTAAGTGTGAAATCAGATGCATTGAAAAAATGCTTAAGAATCCATCGTTTGGGTTAAAAGAAATCAAATCTGAAATAAGATTGATTGAAAGCTTACTTCAGAATCCTTCCTTTGGTTTGGAAGAGATTAAGTCAGAAATAAGACTGATTGAAAGTACTCTTCAGAATTTTTCAACCGGCTTGATTGTCAGCATTTTAAACAATCCTTCCTTTGGCTTGCAAGAGATCAAATCCGAGGTCGCTGCGATTGAAAGTGCCATCTTCAATCCTTCCTTCGGCTTACAGGAAATTAAGTCTGAGGTTGCCAACATTGAAAGTATTCTTCAGAATTTTTCAACAGGTTTGATTGTCAGCATTTTAAACAACCCTTCCTTTGGGTTGCAAGAGATCAAATCCGAGGTCGCTGCGATTGAAAGTGCCATCTTCAATCCTTCCTTCGGCTTACAGGAAATTAAGTCTGAGGTTGCCAACATTGAAAGTATTCTTCAGAATTTTTCAACAGGCTTGATTGTCAGCATTTTAAACAACCCTTCCTTTGGGTTGCAAGAGATTAAATCTGAAGTGGCCGCGATTGAAAGTGCCATCTTCAATCCTTCCTTTGGTCTTGAGGAAATCAAATCCGAAGTCGCTGCCATCGAAAGTGCCATCTTTAACCCATCCTTCGGGTTAGAAGAAATCAAGTCCGAAGTGGCTGCCATTGAAAGTGCCATTTTCAATCCTTCCTTCGGTCTAGAAGAAATTAAATCCGAAGTCGCCGCGATTGAAAGTGCCATTTTCAATCCTTCCTTCGGTCTAGAAGAAATTAAATCCGAAGTCGCCGCGATTGAAAGTGCCATTTTCAATCCTTCCTTCGGTCTAGAGGAAATCAAATCTGAAGTGGCCAACATCGAGAGTATTGTTTCCAATCTCTCACTCGGCGTGATTGTCAGCATCTTAAACAATCCTTCCTTCGGCTTAGAAGAAATTAAATCCGAAGTCGCTGCCATTGAAAGTGCTATCTTTAATCCTTCCTTTGGGTTAGAGGAAATCAAGTCTGAAGTGGCTGCCATTGAAAGTGCCATCTTCAACCCATCGTTCGGCTTGGAAGAAATCAAATCTGAAGTCGCTGCCATCGAAAGTGCTATCTTCAATCCTTCCTTCGGTCTAGAGGAAATTAAATCTGAAGTAGCCGCGATTGAAAGTGCCATCTTCAATCCTTCCTTCGGTCTAGAGGAAATCAAATCCGAAGTCGCCAATATCGAGAGCATTGTTTCCAATCTCTCACTCGGCGTGATTGTCAGTATCTTAAACAATCCGTCCTTTGGATTAGAGGAAATTAAGTCTGAAGTGGCCGCAATCGAAAGTGCCATCTTCAACCCATCGTTCGGCTTGGAAGAAATCAAATCTGAAGTCGCTGCCATCGAAAGTGCTATCTTCAATCCTTCCTTCGGTCTAGAGGAAATTAAATCTGAAGTCGCTGCCATCGAAAGTGCTATCTTCAACCCATCTTTTGGCTTGGAAGAAATCAAATCTGAAGTGGCTGCGATCGAAAGTGCCATCTTCAACCCTTCTTTTGGCTTGGAAGAAATTAAATCTGAAGTCGCCGCCATTGAAAGTGCCATCTTCAATCCTTCCTTCGGTCTAGAGGAAATCAAATCCGAAGTCGCCAATATAGAGAGCATTGTTTCCAATCTCTCACTCGGCGTGATTGTCAGCATCTTAAACAATCCTTCCTTCGGCTTAGAAGAAATCAAATCTGAAGTCGCTGCGATCGAAAGTGCCATCTTCAACCCATCTTTTGGTTTAGAAGAAATCAAATCTGAAGTCGCTGCCATCGAAAGTGCTATCTTTAATCCTTCCTTTGGTTTAGAGGAAATTAAGTCTGAAGTCGCTGCCATTGAAAGTGCTATCTTTAATCCTTCCTTCGGTCTAGAGGAAATCAAATCTGAAGTCGCTGCCATTGAAAGTGCCATCTTCAACCCATCTTTTGGCTTGGAAGAAATCAAATCTGAAGTGGCTGCCATCGAAAGTGCCATCTTCAACCCATCTTTTGGCTTGGAAGAAATCAAATCTGAAGTGGCTGCCATCGAAAGTGCCATCTTCAACCCATCGTTCGGCTTGGAAGAAATCAAATCCGAAGTCGCTGCGATCGAAAGTGCCATCTTCAATCCTTCCTTTGGTTTAGAAGAAATCAAATCTGAAGTGGCCAACATCGAGAGCATTGTCTCTAATCTCTCACTCGGCGTGATTGTCAGCATCTTAAACAATCCTTCCTTCGGCTTAGAAGAAATTAAATCTGAAGTCGCTGCCATTGAAAGTGCTATCTTTAATCCTTCCTTTGGTTTAGAAGAAATCAAATCTGAAGTCGCTGCCATTGAAAGTGCTATCTTCAACCCATCTTTTGGCTTGGAAGAAATCAAATCTGAAGTGGCTGCCATTGAAAGTGCTATTTTTAATCCTTCCTTTGGTTTAGAGGAAATTAAGTCTGAAGTCGCCAACATTGAAAGCATTATTTCCAATCTCTCACTCGGCGTGATTGTCAGCATCTTAAACAATCCATCATTCGGCTTAGAAGAAATCAAGTCCGAAGTCGCTGCCATAGAAAGTGCTATCTTCAATCCTTCCTTTGGGTTAGAGGAAATCAAGTCTGAAGTGGCCAACATTGAAAGCATTATTTCCAATCTCTCACTCGGCGTGATTGTGAGTATCTTAAACAATCCGTCATTCGGATTAGAGGAAATTAAATCTGAAGTGGCCGCGATCGAAAGTGCTATCTTTAACCCATCCTTTGGTCTTGAGGAAATCAAGTCTGAAGTCGCTGCCATCGAAAGTGCTATCTTTAACCCATCCTTTGGTCTTGAGGAAATTAAGTCTGAAGTGGCCGCAATCGAAAGTGCCATCTTCAACCCATCGTTTGGCTTGGAAGAAATTAAATCTGAAGTGGCCGCGATCGAAAGTGCCATCTTCAACCCATCTTTTGGCTTGGAAGAAATTAAATCTGAAGTGGCCGCGATCGAAAGTGCCATCTTCAACCCATCTTTTGGCTTGGAAGAAATCAAATCTGAAGTCGCTGCCATTGAAAGTGCCATCTTTAACCCATCGTTTGGTCTTGAGGAAATCAAGTCTGAGGTCGCCAACATCGAGAGCATTATTTCTAATCTCTCACTCGGCGTAATTGTAAGCATCTTAAACAATCCGTCATTTGGATTAGAGGAAATTAAGTCTGAAGTGGCCGCGATTGAAAGTGCTATCTTCAACCCATCTTTTGGGTTAGAAGAAATCAAATCAGAGATCATTAACATCGAAAGCTTATTAACAAATCCTTCTTTTGGCTTAGAAGAAATCAAATCCGAAGTCGCCGCCATTGAAAGTGCCATTTTCAATCCGTCATTCGGCTTAGAGGAAATTAAATCTGAAATTCGATTCATTAGTTCTTTCTTTGGTCTTACCCAGAATTTAACTACGGGTCCATTTAAAGCTACTTCAGGTGCTCGGTTATTTATAAAAGTTTTGAATAATACCACCACACCTAAAACAATAACTGTAAATGTATATAGATTTAACCCAACTACAGGTGTTAGGGAATGTGTAGGAACTAGAACCGTTACTATACCTGGATGTACAGTTACTGAACTATCTACTACCAATTTTAATAACAACGATAATCTTGAAGTACAATTTTTGGGAATGATGCCTGGTATATATGGTTATGTTACCTCTGCTACAGCTGATGCATCAATGACCTTCAGAAGTGGTGATCTATTACCTATTCTGGGAGATTGTGTACCAACATTTACAACCTGCGCACCACTAACTTTAGAAGTTCCGTGATTAGATTTTGTTTTTCAAAAAATAGTAAACCTTAGCAATTTAATTAAAGGCATTTCTTTAATATTTAAGAGCTCATCCCCCTGGATGAGCTCTTGTTTTAAACACGTAAATACTTCTTTTGAGTATATATATAGAGGAATAAAAAATGAGGTGGTACTCTTGACAAGCATCAGTCTGTGCATGATCGTAAAAAACGAAGAAAAAATGTTGGGAGCCTGTTTAGAAAGTGTAAAAGACCTTGTGGATGAGATTGTAATTGTGGATACAGGTTCAGAAGACAACACGAAGGAAATTGCCCGGCAATTTACTGACTTAATTTATGACTTTGAATGGGTCGGTGATTTTGCGGTGGCCAGAAATTTTGCTTTTTCAAAAGGAACAAAAGACTATTTAATGTGGTTAGATGCCGATGATATATTACTGCCTGTAGACAGGGATAAATTCCTCAAGCTAAAACAATCCATGAGTCCAGACGTGGATGTTGTTATAATGAATTATAACCTGGGAGTGGAAGAGGATGGTAAGGCTAAAGTTCAATTTAGAAGGGAACGGCTGATTAAAAAAAGCCGGAATTACTCTTGGGTAGAACCTGTCCATGAATATGTGGAATTTAACTATAGCCATAACATCCTTCAATCGGATATTTCCATTTCGCACCGGCAAAGAACTAACCGAATAACCGATCGAAATTTAAAAATTATTGAGAGTGTCTTAGAAAAAAAAGGTGTTTTGAACTCCAGACAACTGTACTATTATGGCAGGGAGCTTACAGCAAATAGACGATTTAAGGAAGCAACTGTTGCATTTGATGAGTTCCTGCTAAAAGATAATAATCAATCCTCTTCCTTTTACTTAACAGCATTTCAGGACCTATACCACTGCTACACCGAATTAAATGATAAAGACAAGGCAATTAAATCCCTTTTACGAAGCTTTGAATATATTCCGCCTCGAGCTGAAATAGTCAGTAAAATTGCCTATTTTTATAAGGAACAAGGAAAGATCACCAATGCCATATCTTGGTTTCAGATTGCCTTAAACCTTACGAAACCAACGGAAGACCTCGGCTATATTGCTAATGACCTTTGGGGATTTATACCGGCAACAGAGCTGTCAACTTTGTATTTAACGCAAGGTAACATAAAAGAAGCTGTAGTTTATTTAAAAAAAGCAGCAGAATTTAACCCTTCCCACCCTATCCTTCAAAAATTACTACTTTATATAAAATATAAAATCGGCCAATTTCCAGAAACGAAGACACTTACGAGTTAATAAGATTGAATTATAAGGGGATTTTTGTTCAATTTCCATCCAAACACATTTTTTCAAAGGGGGCGGATAGAGTTGATAAGTGTCATCATGCCCGTATATAACGCTGAAAAATACTTGGCACAATCGATAGAGTCCATTCTCAATCAGTCTGTACAAGACTTTGAGTTCATTATCATCAATGATGGGTCAACAGATACAAGTGAGGATATCATCCGATCCTTTTCCAGCGAAAAAATTAAATACTTCTCCCAAGAAAATGCCGGTGCAGCCTCTGCAAGAAATAAAGGAATTGATTACGCATCCGGAAAATTTATTGTTTTTCAAGACGCTGATGATTTATCCTTACCAAATCGGTTCGAAGTCTTACTAAGGCAATTTACCTCTCCCAATATTGGAATTGTGCATTCTGATATGTTAATTATGAATGAAAATAATTCTCCAGAAGCCTATTGGCAAGCGCGAAATATGGAAAATAAGCGGATGTTAAGATTCTTTCTTAAAGTAGGCACTTATATTAATGGAGCAAGCATGATGCTTCGAAGAGAAGTTTTTAACGAGTTGAGATATGATACAACTTTAAAAATAGGAGAAGATACAAATTTAATCTTACATGCACTTAAGACCTGGGATTCCCTACATGTTCCCGAACCATTATATTTCTATAGAAAACATTCTACAAATACCACACTGGAAACAGATGATGATACAGTAATTTTACACATTCAAAAAACAATTAATGAACACTCAATTGAAGATCTAATCCCAGAAATTGATTGGAAAAACCATAAAGTTGATGAAAATCTATCTAAAGCCTTTGCAATTCTAGCATTATTGTTATATCGAAGGGAAATCGAAAAAGAAGGATTGAATTGGTACCAAAAGTCATTACAACTCGCCAGAGGAACAGAAACCGAAAATTTTGTATGGGCAATCGGAGCAATCATAACAAGAAATCTGCCGGTAGCATTACAACTATTAAACTCCTATGAAAAAAAGGATCACATTTTAGAAAATTACATTGGAGAAACACTCGCATTAATGGGGGAAAAGGATTTAGCTTTAATTCATTTTCAAAATTCTTTATTACAAAATCCTGATTATATCGAACCAATCGATAATATTAGGAGTCTAGGAGCTTTAAAATCATATAAATTACTTGATATCACCTGGATGAAATTATATTCAACTAAATAGTGAAGATAAAAAATAAGGGAACCTAAAGACCTCCAAAACGGCCTTGTAGATTCCCTTTTTATTTTTCAGTTTGAATTTTCATCCCATTTGATTAAGTTTGGCTGTTCATCAAGTATGGATAATATTTGTTCCTTTGAACCATATTTAAATTCCGGATCCAACTCTAGATACCGTTCAAATTTAGATGCTCTTTTTGAATAATTTGCCCAGCCATAATGCTTTAATCGCATTGGAGATAAATCATAGGGCTGTAATAAAATATTATGTGGAAACCTGCCACAATGTTGGGCGGTTTCTTTCCATTGGTAAGGAAAATCTTTTTGGTATCTTAACAAAAAAGGCCGAAAGGTTTTATGGGCACACCACAACTCATCATCACGATAATGGTCCATATCCCAAAAATCATACAAACGGAAACAGCAAACATCCGTCTTATTTTGATTAATTAAAGATCTTACATTAAATCGGAACTTCTCCTCAAACATTTCATCTGCATCTAGATTAAGAA
This sequence comes from Neobacillus sp. GCM10027624, assembly GCF_042675345.1. NCBI lineage: Bacteria > Bacillati > Bacillota > Bacilli > Caryophanales > Bacillaceae > Neobacillus > Neobacillus sp. GCM10027624. The sequence goes on along the minus strand of NZ_JBHTHD010000010.1, from coordinate 113,513 downwards.
TCCAGTCAGGATTGGTTTTTAACGTTTCTTCCCATTGCTGCTTCCTAAGCTCGATTTCATTTGAGAATTTTGAAGTAGGATTCCTTATTAGATGGATAGGAATTCCATCAAGAGCCTCCAGGCAGATATCTACAGTATCATCTGTACTGCCATCATCTATAATGACAGCTTCATCAATATATTGTTTATGTTCCGTTAGGACATTTTTCAGATAATTATTCGCTTCATTCTTAACAACCATTGAAAGTGTTAATTTATTATTAGAGCTTTTAAAATATCTTACATATTGATTTCTTCCTAATGGAGTTTCATTTTTACCAATAAAATTAGAAATTCGACTTAAATCGGATTCTCTATAGATATGAAAGGCAGGATAATGAGTATCGACATAAAGGTTTAATCCTAAGGCAACAGCCCTTATACAAAAATGTCGATCCTCACCCGCAAAGGATACATTTTTTATTCTGCTGAAACTCACTCCTCTTTGAAGGGCATGCCTTGAAATCAATGTGCATGCACCTAATCCTCCAACTTCGTAAACACCCGGAGTCTTTAAACTGTTAAGGAATTCGAGCATAGATTTATGGATATCCTCAACTGATTGTTTCTCATTCCCCTTATAATAAAAATTGTATTCATCCTGTAACCACACTTGGGGTAATTCACTTCCATTACCTCCAAAATCTGTCCAAAATATTTCCGAAATAATATCTTTTTTTGTTCCTATTAAATGTTGAATCGTTTTTGGATGAAGTAAAATATCCGAATCAATTAAAAATAAATAATCATAATCATTTTTTAGAGCAAACTCGATTATTTGGTTTTTAAATTCTGCGACCTTCCAAACCAAGCTGCTATTCCATATATGTGTACCCTTTTCATTACTGGTAAACAAATCATTAGAATTAGAGGAAATGAGTGTGACTCCTTCATTTTCTTTAGAAAACTGATTCAATAAGTTTGTAGAATCCACATCGATATTATCGTCTATAAAAAAGTAATCAATCTGTAAACCTGTAGAATCAATTTTGGGTAAATAAGCAAGAAATTCTTTTAAAATATTAGCTTTACGATGGATTGGACTCCCGATTAAAACACGGTAATCTTCCAAAGGATGCACCCCCAGACTTTTTTCCTTTTCCATCTTATTCAATAATTTTTTTTTCGTTGATTGTCTTAGGGCTATTTCAAATTAGTTCAACGTAAAATACTTTACCTAATTATTGGAGATGCATCAATTTGGTATTAAAAACAATTTTTAGCCGTTTCACTTTAGGGCTATTTTCAATATCTTATTACATATCTAAATAAAATTTTTGGGTACTGAACGGATTTTTAAGGATTCAACGTATAAAAATGATTAGGAGGGCTAGTATGCCGGTTAGTTTAAATGAAGGTAAGGAATGGATTCAGAGTATTGTTAAAAAGCTGGTCACTAAATGTCAATTTAATTCGATTTTAGATGTAGGTGTTGGAGTAGGAACTTATTCTAATCTACTCAGATCTTCCTTACCCCAAATGGAGTTTATCGGTGTAGAAATTTGGGAGCCATACATTTTACAATACGACTTAACCAATAAATACCATCATATTATTAAGGAGGATATCCGGAAGTATACTCCTGAAAAACAATACGCCTTTACTTTTTTAGGTGATGTTTTAGAACATATGACAAAAGAAGAAGCAATTGATGTTTATCAAAAATTATTACACAATAGTGAATTTGTAATCATCAGTATTCCAATTGTTCGCTGTCCTCAGGGTCCATATGCAGGGAATCCTTATGAAACACATGTTAAAGAAGATTGGACCCACCAAGAAGTTTTGTCCACTTTTTCAAATCTATTATTCTCTTACACAGCACACCAAATCGGGGTGTACCTTGGAGTAAATCCTCAATATCATTCTGCTGAAGAAGTAAAAAATTTGCTCACGCAACAGTAAGATAAAAAAATCGGGTGGTGCCTGTCACCACCCGATTTTTGTCGAACACACTCCACCTTATTCTTTGCCCACTGGTGACTTCAAATGATCCTGATAAAGGTCAATAAAAAAAGAACCATTGGTTCCGACGACCGCATAGTGGATGTCTTTTATTTCTAATCTCCTTGTTTTTAACTGTTGTTCAAGCCATGGTTTGGAATACGGGTCATTAAGGTTTTTATCAATAACCACTCCGTTCATGATCAGTTCTACTGGAAGGCTGATTTCTTGATGAGGCTGATCAAGATTTAGATCCTTTTTGGTGACAGGCAGAAAAGGTGATTTTTTTAATACCGATAAGTTTCCACTAACCTCAAGTAAGGCAAACTCCACCTCAACAATATCAAAAATTCCCTGCTCCCTTAGTTGCAGATTCAAATGATCGAGAGTGTATTTTACTTTCTTCATATTTGAATCCAAAAGCTTGCCATTTTCGATAATGATGGTTGGGTTTCCTGAAAGCCACTTTCGAAAACTTCTACTATTGGCAGAAAAAGCGGACATAAGAAAGTAGAGAATGACAAGTGTAAGGAAGGCTGCCAGCATCGGGAAAAATTTAAGATTGGTATCAAAGCCCATGTTTGCAATAAATGAACCTAACGTTATGGATAATGCAAAATTATAATGGTTTTTATGAGCATTTACCTGTTTTCCAATACAGTAAGTGACCACCATTAGAATAATACAAGAAACTATTGTACGTAAAATTGCTAAAATTACAACATGCTCCAACTCATTCATCCTTCGCATCAAAAGTACTCATTAAGTCATTATTTGCCATTACTTACGTAATCATGCACAAAAAACACGATGTGAAAATCCGCATAGTGTTTGTCACCTTGTGTTTTATTTTCATATTCCCCTTCGACTAACTGCCCATTTTTAGTGAGAAATGCTCATTTTTAATCCCTCAATCATATGTCTAGAGTGTAGGTACAAATGAATGAGAGTAGGTGTCTGTATGCCTCGAGTTTTTGGTTATCCAATTATCGGTGTAGGATTTAATCCATATATGTACGGTGGATACGGGTTCCATCATCATCACTACCCATACTTTGGCGGTTTTGGCTATGGATTTCATCATCCGTGGCACCATCATGGCTACGGGTGGTGAATACGGAAAAATTGAATTTATTTCCAGGAGAATTTCTAGAGCTTGAATTTTAGCAAAAAGGCCGACAATTCGGCCTTTTTATTTTTCAGACACAATTCGAAGGAGGAAACCAAATGAAAAAATTAGTACGGTTCATGACGAACACACTAAAGGCTTACAAAAAAGCAGTCGATACCTATGGAAATGCTCGTATTAAAATCTTTTTTAGGTAAACAAATTTAACTTAAGGGATTCAATACATTGACAAGTAAGGAAGGTCCATATGAAAATACACCTTAAAAATCCTCCTTCACCCTCCCATTAATAGTTAACGCCAACTTAATTTTACCAACTTTTACATAACCTTCAATAGCATTGGTGGATATAACCAATTTAAATTTTCAAAACAAAAAAGCGGCCGGCACGATAGAAGAATACCTCAAAGTGCTAGCCGCTTTAAAATGGATTTAGTTTTTTTCTGAACTGAGTTTTGTATATATTTTTAATAATTGTTGCCTATCCTGTTCGGTTAATCTTTCAAAAAGGTTTTTTCGCAGTATTTCCCCTTCTTTATTTGCCTTTTTTAGCATATCAATTCCTTTATTCGTAATTCCCAAATAAACAATCCTCCGATCCGACTCATCATTCAGTCGAATGGCCAAATTTTTTTTCACGATTTTTTCAGTTAAATGCGTCAGCGTTGGAGGGGTCAATCCCAATGCTTTTGCAAGGTCGGATGGACGACTTTTTCCATATTTCTTTAAGTGACCAAGTACAAGAATATGGGAGACACCGAGGTCTTCGTTAAACGTTTTATTCCACTGAATTATTAAATTGTTCGTCACCTTATCCATTAAGTGAATTAACTCAAAAATAGTTTGTTCTGCCATTATGTATAACAACATCCTCCTGATTTAAAGGTAAGAGCCCCTACTATCAACAGGGGCTCTTCATAATATTATTGTGCAGAAAATCCACCGTCAATCACCAATTCTGCACCTGTAATATAAGATGATTCATCAGAAGCTAAAAACAAAGCTGCATTTGCAATATCTTCTGGCTGCCCTAACCTTCGAAGCGGCGTTGCTTGAATGAGACGGCCAAGAAGTTCTTTTGATGTACTTAAAGCTTGGGTCATCGGTGTTTCAATTATTCCTGGAAATAGTGTATTAACACGTACTCCCTGGCTGCCAAAGGTTGTTGCCGCAGCTTTCGAAATCGCACGCACTGCCCCTTTTGATGCTGAATAATGATTAAAGCCCTGTCCAATTTGGGCCGTATAGGAAGAAATGTTTACAATGGAACCTTTCTTCTGTGCAGCCATGTAAGGTGCAACATGCTTCATGCCGGCAAATGGACCAAAACCATTAATGGACAGCATTTTTTGCCAATCCTCAAAATTGATTTCCTGGTATGGTTTTTCTGAAGAAATCCCAGCATTGTTGACCAGAATATCAATTCTGCCAAAACGGTCGTTCACTTCTTTTGCCAATGCTTCCCAGTCGTCATCAGAAGCAACATTTAATTTTCCCATATACGTTTTCTTTTTGGCTCGCTTTTTCAAGTGCTGCCTCATTGATATCTGCAGCGATGACAATGGCTCCTTCTTGGCTGAACAAGTCAACCATCCGTTCACCAATCCCGGAGGCTCCCCCTGTAATAATGGCCACTTTTTGACCTAATCTTCCCATTTTCAATTCTCCCTAAGGTAAATTTTATGAAACCTGCAAATCTAAATTGCCCATCTAGATTAACCTTGGTTTTTTTTCATAAACTCTTCAAAATCCGAAATTGTTGGGTTGGCAATATAATGTCCGCCCTCTACTTGAATCGTCTGCCCAGTAATAAATTTAGATTCTTCTGATGCAAGGAATAAAACTGTATTTCCGATATCATCCGGTTCACCATGATATGGTAGGGCATTATATTTCGCAAAAATATCCAATACAGCAGGCGGCAAATTATTTTTAGCTGCAGGTGTCAAAATTAAGCCTGGTGCCACGGCATTACAGCGAATATGATGTTTTCCGTATTGTGCTGCAATATATCTTGTCAGATTGACAACACCAGCTTTTGATGCCCCATATGCTGCACGGATTGAATCGCTGAAAAAGCCTGCCATGGATGCTGTGTTGATAATCGAGCCGCCACCGGCTTTGATCATATGCGTAATGGCAAATCTGCTTCCAAGCAGCACACTTTTTAAATTCAGATTCATTAGTCGGTCCCATTCATCAAGATCCATGTTTACAACATCTAAATCCTTTTTCAAATTGGTTGCACCAACATTATTAAATAGAACAGAAATCTTACCGTAGTGCTCAACCGTAAATTCAACTGCTTCTTTAATGGAAGTTTCATCACCGGCATCGAGAAAAATACCTGCCGCCTCTCCGCCTTGGGCTTTGATCTTGTTTACCGCTTCCTTTGCCCCCTCAACATTGAAATCAGCTATAACAACTCTGGCCCCTTCCTTGGCCAATAATGTCGCTGAGGATAATCCTATACCTGAGGCGCCGCCGGTAACCAGGGCCACCTTATCTTGTACTCTTCCCATTTTTGAAAACTCCTTTTTCATACGTTTAGCGTAATTTTATTGAACCGCCGTCAACCATGAAGGTTTGACCGGTAATATAATCCGAATCACTGCTTGCCAAGAATACTGCTACTCTACCAATATCTTGTTCAGGATCTCCAAGCCGGCGGAGCGGAACTTTCTTAATCATCTCATCGTATAATTGTGGAGCACTCTCACGCCATTGTTCAACACCTGGTGTAAGGGCGATAGGCGAAATCATGTTGACATTGATTCCTTCTGGGCCCCATTCATTTGCTGCCACGCGGGAAATAGCTCGAATGGCTTCTTTTGCCGCCGCATAGGACGTTTGGGTGACCTGTCCTTCAAGACCAGCACCAGATGCAAAGTTAATCACCTTACCCCTTGATTTTTTCAATTCTGGGTAGGCTGCCTGCATGAAATGGAATGTCGGATAAAAGCCCGTTCCAAAAGACAAGTCCAAAAGATCCTGTGTGGTTTCAATAAATGGCGCCTGTCTCGATACATGCGCATTATTCACGATAATATCTAGCTTTCCAAATTTCTTAACCACTTCTTCTACGATTGTATATACGGTTTCTTTGACTGAAATATCCTTAATAAAAAGCATACCCTCTGTATATTGGTTTATCTCTTCAAGAGTTTGTTTTCCTTTTTCTTCATTCACATCGACAATGGCGATATGTGCCCCTTCCTTGGCCATAGCAAGAGCAATACCTCTTCCAATTCCTGAGGCGCTTCCGGTAACAATTGCAATTTTCCCTAGTAATCTCATTCGTATGACCTCTTTCCTTGAAAATATATTTAGATATCTAAATATTAGACATCTAAATTCTAACAATATTTTTTTTATCTTGCAACTATAATCCTTCGTACCTAAAAAGAGCGAATTATAGGGTGGCTTAAATAGCTAGTTCTAAAATTTCCGCAATGTCCATGGTCTTAACTTCATTTTCTACTTCTTGAGCTTTGGTTCCATCACTAAGCATGGTTAAGCAATAAGGACATCCGCTGGAAATGGTAGTAGCTTTGGTTGCCATTGCCTGTTCCGTTCTGGCAACATTAATTCTGCTACCGGATTTTTCTTCCATCCACATAAGTCCGCCTCCAGCCCCGCAGCACATCCCATTCTCACGGTTGCGCTCTATTTCTACAAGGTTTACACCTGGGATTGCTTTTAAGATTTCCCTTGGAGGGTCATATACTTCGTTATACCTGCCTAAATAGCAAGAATCATGGAAGGTGATGGTCTCATTTACTGCTTTCTTCACAACAAGCCGTCCTTCCTTCACAAGCTTAGCCAGAAGTTCGGTATGATGATATACTTCTGCTTCTAAACCAAAGTCTGGATATTCATTTTTAAAGATATTGAAAGCATGAGGGTCGATTGTTACAATTTTCTTTACATCGTTTTTCTTAAATTCTTCAATATTCGCAGCAGCTAAATCCTGAAATAGGAATTCATTTCCTAACCTTCGGGCTGTATCCCCTGAATTCTTTTCTTTATTGCCTAATATGGCGAACTTGACTCCTGCCTCATTTAAAAGGTTTGCAAACGAAAGAGCAATTTTTTGACTGCGATTATCAAACGAACCCATTGAACCTACCCAAAATAAGTATTCAAATTCCTCTCCTTGTTTTCTCAACTCTTTTACAGTAGGGATATTAATATCTTCCCGTAACCCTCGCCAATTCTCCCTTTCTTTCCGATTTAATCCCCAAGGGTTTCCTTGCCGTTCGATATTTTGCATTGCCCTTTGGGCATCTCCGTCCATTTTCCCTTCTGTTAAAACAAGGTAGCGGCGAAGGTCAATAATTTTATCGACGTGCTCATTCATAACGGGACATTGATCCTCACAATTTCGGCAAGTGGTACAAGCCCATATTTCCTCCTCGGTGATTACCTCTCCGATTAAGTTAGGAAGCTGTTCAAGTGTTGCTGCCGTTTCTTGATTGCCGTCTGTTCTAGCCATCAAGGCCAATTGATTACCCTTTGTCCCAGAAAAAGCAAATCCTGGTACCCACGGAGATTTAGAGGTAATCGCCGCCCCTGTCAGGGTTAAGTGATCACGCAGTTTTACAATTAAATCCATTGGCGAGAGCATTTTCCCTGTCCCCGTTGCCGGACACATATTTGTGCAACGTCCGCATTCCACGCAAGCATATAAATCAATGAGCTGTGTTTGTTTAAAATCCTGGACTCTACCAACACCAAAGGTTTCCTGCGTTTCATCTTCAAAATTGATTTTCTCTAACTTGCCTGGGGAGGTTAAACGGCTGAAAAACACATTTACCGGCCCTGCAATTAAATGGGCATGCTTGGACTGCGGTACATAGACAAGAAAGCTAAGTAACGCAAACAAGTGAATCCACCAAAAAATATAAAATAAGGTCATCGCTGCCGACGGGCTGATCCAGTTAAAGCAGATCGCAAGAAAGGAAGCAACAGGTTCCGACAATGATGGTAATTGACCATGCCAAATAATTGAGAAACCATTTCCAAATAGGACAGAAAGCATGAGAGTACCGATAAAAATCAAGACAAGGCCTGCTTTAAAACCACGTTTTAAGCGGGTCAGCTTTTCAATATAACGCCGGTAAAAGGCCAAAGCGACAGCAAGAAGGATCATTAAGGTGATGATTTCTTGGAAAAAGGTAAAAACAGGATAGACTGAACCAAGAGGCAGATGTGCCCTTGGTACAAGTCCTTTTAAAATAAAATCGATTGCCCCGAATTGCACTAATAAGAAACCATAAAACATCATGACGTGAATCACGCCGCTTTTCTTATCCTTCAATAATTTTTTTTGCCCAAATACATTTACTTTTATCAGTTCAAATCTTTCTTTAAAACGGTGGTCAAATTCCCGCTTACGGCCAAGTTTAATATATTCATAACGTGTCTTGATTAAATATAGAAACAAGCAAAGGGCGTAACCCGTTACTAAAGTAAATGCAATTATATTGATTAATAATGGGTTCACCATTTTCACTCCCTAAATTCTTGTAGGTTTATTGTTTTACTGCAGCAAATTCTTCGATTAACATAGGAATCACTTCAAATAAATCTCCCACAATCCCATAATCGGCTACTTGAAAAATATTTGCTTCCGGATCTTTATTAATCGCCACTATGATTTTTGAATTAGACATTCCTGCAAGATGCTGGATGGCACCAGAAATCCCACAAGCAATATATAAATCTGGAGTTACCACCTTACCCGTTTGCCCGATTTGGAGTGAATAATCACAAAAATCAGCATCACATGCTCCACGCGAGGCACCTACAGCCCCACCAAGAACTTGGGCCAATTCTTTTAAAGGTTCAAACCCCTCTTTGCTTTTCACGCCGCGTCCTCCGGCTACCACCACCTTGGCTTCGGAAAGATCTACACCTTTACTTGTTTTCCGGACTACCTCTTTAATTACCGTACGTAGGTCTTTTATTTGAGTGGATAAGATGGAAACCTCACCGAAGCGAGATTCATCTTTCAGTAACGGCTGAATATTATTAGGACGGATAGTTGCAAACACAAGGCCATCCGTAATCATTTTCTTTTCAAACGCTTTACCCGAATAAATTGGCCGGGTAAAGATAAGGTTTCCAGCTATTTCTTCAACCGCAGTGGCATCCGAGATGAGACCGGATTTTAATCTGCTTGCAATTCTTGGAGACAAGTCTTTTCCTAGTGCGGTATGACCGAAAAGAATGACGTCTGGATTTTCTTGTTCAATGACAGCAAATAAGGCTTGTGAAAAACCATCTGATGTATATTGTTTTAATTTTTCATCTTCTACCACAACAACCCGATCTGCTCCATATTGAATGAGTTCATTTGCTAGCGGCTGTACATTCTCACCCAGTAATACTCCAATTACTTCTCCGCCTTGAGAAGCAAGTTTTGCTGCCCCAATTGCCTCAAATGAAACATTTCTAAGCGTTCCGTCACGTACTTCTCCTAATACGAGAACCTTCCTGCTCATAAAAACAACCTCCTATTACCCTATTAAAATATTTTCTACTTTGAATGCTATGGCATAAATTTAAATAACCTTTGCCTCGTTACGAAGTAATTGAAGTAACTCACTTACTTGCTCGTTCAATTCACCGGTTAACACTTTTCCGGCCTCTTTTTTTGCGGGCAAAAAGATCTCAATGGTTTTCGTTTTCGCCTCTACCTCATCTTCTTCTAGATCCAGGTCATCTAACTCCAGTTCCACTAAGGGTTTTTTCTTTGCTTTCATGATTCCTGGCAAGGATGGGTAACGTGGTTCATTTAACCCTTGTTGAGCGGTCACCAATAAGGGCATTGTAGACTGAATGGTTTCAGAGTCCCCTTCGACATCTCTTATAACGGTGACCTGGTCACCGTTGATTTCCAGATTTGTAATCGTTGTGATATAAGGAATATTTAAGATTTCAGCTACGCGGGGACCAACCTGACCAGAACCGCCATCAATGGTTACATTTCCTGCAAAGATCAAATCTGCTTCCTTATCCTTCAGATATTCACTAATAATTTTTGCAGTTGTATAGGGATCCCCGTCTTCAAGATCCTCTACGTTAATTAAAATTGCTTGATCTGCCCCCATGGCCAGTGCCGTCCGAAGTTGTTTTTCTGCCTCTTCATTCCCCACGGTCACTACCGTCACTTCACCGCCATGTGTTTCACGAACTTTTAGCGCTTCTTCAACCGCATATTCGTCATAGGGATTAATGATAAATTCTGCTCCCTCTTCATTGATTTTCCCATTCAAGAGAGAAATTTTTTCCTCTGTATCAAACGTCCTTTTTAATAGCACATAAATATTCACAATCATCCCACCTTTATTGAATTTGCTTACTAAATCTATTAAATTACAAAATCCTATTTCTATAGGTTTTTTTCGTAAACGTTGTTGTTCTTGAATAAAGAGTGGTTAATTGGAACGAATGTTTGCTCGCTATCCGTTCCAATCAACCAATTTATTAATCGTTTGCATTTCAAAAATTCGTTTCAAAAACAACAATCTCTCAGAAAAGAGCCTTTATTTTAAATCTATTATCAACCTATAGTTGTGGTTTCGGAATCTTGATTAAGATCTATAACTTCCACCATTTCCTCTCCTTTTGTCTCATTCTTTTTGGGAATGAACATAAGAAATAGGAACGACACAGCCGTAAAAATGGTTAATAAAAGAGCTGTAGTTGAAAGGGCACTTGAGGCATTTCCTCCAGCTGAGAATAAGGCAAATGCGACAAGGGCAAAGGAGGCTCCTACACGTGAAGCAACGTTCTCAATCGTAATATAAGTAAACGAAACAACACCCAGACGAGTTGGACTCGCTTTAGATACAATCACCGATTTCACTACCGGACCAACCGTTCCAATTGCCGATCCAATTAGACTCATAGAAATAAATAAATATATAAAGGAAGTATCGGTTCTTGCCATCGATAACATTCCGACTCCTGCCACTAATAATGCGATGGCTACACCAATTAACCTGCGCGGGGAGTATTTCCCCATTAATCTTCCGCTTATGATATTCGCTACTGCCATGGTCAAAAATAGCGGGAACTGTAATAATCCGACAACGGTTGAGGATTTCCCTTGTACACTTTGGACAAAGAATGTTAAAACGTACATGACACTGCTAAAGGACATATACATAATCACCGCAATGATCGAAGGGCCCCAGAAGTTTCTTGTTTTTGCATATTTGATATCTAACAGTGGCTTCTTTTGTTTTTTTTCGACAGCCAATAGCAATAGGAAGGAAATAATGGAAACCACGAGAGCTGGAACCCACATCCAAGAGGAAATTCCATAATTGTTTATAAAGGTTGGAACGGTCAGGAGTCCTCCCAGCAATAAGAATACAAAGATTACACCTAAGAAATCGAAGGAATCTGACCTTTTACCTTTTACATTTGGAACACCTAAAGCAAATAACAGGAAGGAAAGAACACCAAAAAAACTACAGAGGAAAAAGATAGAGTTCCACCCGAAACGATCTATAAGGATTCCGCTTAAAATCGGCCCAGCAAGTCCTCCAATCACCGTATAAAACCCATAAATCCCCATCGTTTTACCGCGTTGCTGATGGGTAAAGTATCTACCTACGAAGGAAACACCTGCAGGAATAACGGCTGCACCGGAAAAGCCTTTTAAGAAAAGACCTACTACCAAGACCCAAAACGCAGGAGCTGTGGCAATTAAAATGGAACCAATGGCCAAAAATCCTGCGCCAAAAAGCACCACTATTTTCTGTCCAAAAGAATCGGACAGCCATCCCATTAAGGGCTGGAATCCTGTTAGTCCCAATGCAAACCCCAATTGCATATAGACTGCATACCCTGCACCTAAATGAAAGTGCTCGAGCATTTTGGGATAGGCCGGTATATGTGTTGCCTCTGCAAAAACGACAAGTAGAATCCCTAGACATAAGAAGTGAAAAGATCTTCTAATAAATTTCTCCTCCAATAATTTCCCCTCCAATTTGAATGGTCAAATCCATCTTTATCGGTATAAATAGGGAAACTAAAAAGTTTCCCTATCTCTTACCCCATTTCGATAATGCATGTCTTTTCCCGTGTGTTCTCTAGAATCGAATCCGTTCCATAGCCACTTTCCTTTACACCACCAAACGGCAGCTCTGGTCCCACTCTTCGATACGTATTTACCCACACATTACCGGATTCCAATTTTCTAATCATTCGATGGGCACGGTCTAAGTTGGTCGTCCAAACCCCTGCTCCAAGACCATAGGCCGTTTCATTTGCGATTTTTAGAGCTTCTTCTTCGGTATCAAATGGCATCACAACTGCAACAGGCCCAAAAATCTCTTCTTGGCATATACGAAGCGAATTGCTACCAACAAGAATCAAGGTCGGTTCAATCCAATAGCCTTCAGCAAATGAAGGGTTGTTTGGCAGCAGAGCAGCTCCCCCATAACGGCCGCCGACAATAATTTCTCCGCCTTCCTCTTTACTCAACTCGATATAGTTACATACTTTTTTATATTGAACACTATTGGCAATCGGTCCCATGGAGGTTTCCGGGTCCATCGGGTATCCTAGCTTAATATTTTTCTCTATTTGTTCTTTCATTAAAGAAAGCATTTTCTCGAATACTGGCCTTTGAATCAGGATTCTTGAACCGCCCACACAAATTTGCCCTGCGTTTCCTGTAAAAATGCCATTAAGTGTTACGCCTTCAGCCGCTTTCTCAAGGTTTGCGTCGGCGAATACAATATTAGGCGACTTTCCACCTAACTCAAAAGTTAGTGGTTTCGGTGCCTGGGCAGAGGAACGAACAATTGCTTTCGCTGTATTCACTGATCCGGTCAGGCTAACCCGATTCACATCCCGATGACGAACCAATGCATCGCCAACATCCCCATCACCGGAGACAATATTTAAGACTCCAGGGGGAAGAATGGTATTCAAAATTTCGCCATATCGTAAGCTGGAAACGGATGCAAACTCAGATGGTTTGATTATCACGGTATTCCCAGCAGCAAGTGCATTGGCAGCTTTAATCGTAAAGGTAAAGAGTGGTGCATTCCACGGAAGAATGCCGACTACCACTCCTAATGGCTCTCGCAGCGTATATCCAAAACTCTTTGAATCGAGCTGAACCGTTTCTCCCCGGCTTGCCACGGCTGCTGCACCAGCAGCATCATGCCAAATACTGGTCAATACCGGAATCAATCCATAGCTTGTTTCCCGGATGACCCAACCAATGTCTTTTGTTTCTAATGCGGCCAGCTCTTCGGCATGCAGGACTAACTGATCGCCAATTTTTCTTAGATAAGTCGCACGTTCCATCGCTGATAAGGCGGCCCAATCGTTAAAAGCCCGCTTTGAAGAAGAAATTGCATCTTCGGCATCTTGTATAGAACTGCCGGGCACCTTTGCCCACACTTTACCTGTTGCCGGGTCAATACTATCAATGGTTTTGCCGGATGATGCTGGCACAGCTTTTCCATTCATTTGATTTTGGTATTCCTTGATTTCACTTACGATTTTCATCTAGCGATCACCATCCCAATGCAACTGCGGTTTTTTCATAATAGCTTTGCGTACTTCCCAGGTAATTTTCATAAAAGCGTGCCCGTTTTACAAATAAATGGCAGTCCAATTCTTCGGTAAACCCAATGCCGCCGTGAATTTGAACATTATGTGCTGCTACACGGTTAAAGGCTTCGCTTGCAAAAATTCGGGCGCTAAAGATAGCCTGCACACGATCCTCTGCTCCACTTTCTAATGCCCAGTTCGAATAGTAAGCTAAAGACCTTGCTGTTTCAAGATCCAGCTTCATATCGACAATCCTATGCTTAATGGCTTGGAAACGGCCAATTGGCTGACCAAACTGTTCTCGAATCTTAGCATATTCGGCCGCCATTTCGACGACCTTGTCCATTCCGCCAACCATCACGGATGCAAGTGCCGCATTGATCGAAAGCAATCCATCCTGCAGAACCTCCCAGCCTTTATGGATAGGCCCAATCAATTGCTCGTTTGAGATGGCAACATTCTCTAAAGTAATTTCAGCTAACTGGCGTGTTTCATCGATATTTGCTAGTCTCTTAATCCTTATATTGGGGTCAGATTGATCAAGGACCACCAGTGAAATCCCCTCTGTCCCTACTCTTTCGCCTGTACGAACAAGCAATATCAAACTATCAGCCATCTCGGCATCTGGAACAAGTGTTTTTGTTCCATTTATAATGATTCGATCACCCGTTAAGGAGGCAGTCATTCTTATATCTGATGGGTTGTAGCTCCCTCCCGGTTCAAGCCATGCAAGGGAAAAAGTTTGCGTTCCATCGGCAACTGCAGGTAGGTACTTTTCCTTTTGCACGGTTGTTCCAAATCTCTCCAGCAAAGGTACGGCAAATGCATTAGTTTCTAAATATAAACCTGGGAGCACATTCCGGCCCAGCTCTTCTAGAATGGGAACCAAATCCAATGCTCCGAGTCCCATTCCACCATTCTCTTCCGAAATATTTATACTAGTACAGCCTAACTCCACCAATCCTAAAAAAGCAGATTGATAGAATTCTTTATCACCCTTAATAAACTCACGGGCAATTTTTGTTTGCCCCTTGTCATTTAGATACTTATGAACATAATTGCGAAACATCTCTTGTTCTTCATTTAATGAAAAATCCATGACTTGTCACCCCCGTTTTCACTATCTTCCCATATCTTTAGGAAGTCCTAAAATCCGCTCCGCGATCGTGTTTTTCTGAACTTCGCTCGTTCCTCCCCCAATCGTCATACCGAATGAATAAAGAAAACCCTCTTGCCAATAGGAATCTCCGATTTGGGCATCCTCTTTCCATAAAACTCCTTGATGCCCCTGTATGGACATAGACTGAGCAAATAATTCCTTGGTTAATTCACTCACCAATAATTTATCCATGGATCCCTCTGCACCTGGATGCCCATTCTTTAGTGTCTTAGTAAGATTGCGATAATAGTTTAGAAGAGAGCCTCTTGACCGTGTATATAAATCAACCATTGTCTTACGAACAAACGGATTTTTAATTAGTGGATGGCCATCTTCTCGCAATTCCTTTGTTAAAACAACTAAATCTTGAAATTGCTGTTCCAAAGTAAAGACTTGGGCTCCGATTCCCGTTCTTTCGTGCATTAATAGGGCAATCATTACCTTCCAGCCTTCATCCACCTCACCAACAATGTCGGCATCATAAGCAATCGCGTCTTCAAGATACACTTCATTAAAATCATGTTTGCCATCCATTTGGATGATGGGCCGTGTTTCCACCCCAGGCTGTTTCATATCTAATAGGAAAACAGTAATCCCTTTATGCTTCTTCTCTCCTTTGCTTGTTCTTGCAAGAAGAAAACAACGATCTGCCAAGTGTCCAAAACTCGTCCACACTTTTTGTCCATTAATTTTCCAACGATCCCCATCCCGCACTGCAGAGGTCTGGATGGCAGTTAAGTCAGATCCTGCGTTCGGCTCCGAATATCCCTGGCACCAAACCTCTTCACCTGTTAATATTTTCTGAATATAGGCAGCTTTTTGTTCCTCTGTCCCGATTTGCATCAATGTAGGTCCGACCATATGAATACCAACATAATTCACCAATGGCGGAGCTTTTACTCGGACCATTTCCTGCTGATAAATAATCTCCTCTATTAAACTGGCATTCCGGCCTCCATATTTTTCCGGCCAGGCAATCGCAGCGTATCCACCCTCATATAATTTTTTTTGCCAGTTTCTTAAGAATTGAGAATACTCATTTCGCCCTTTTGGAAGCTCTCTTTTTCCCGCAAGCCAGCCATCCGGTAAATGATTCTCAAGCCATGTCCGTAATTCTTGGCGGAAGGCCTCTTCCCTTTCTGTAAAAGAAAAATCCATATTTATTTGCCCCTTTCAAATACCTCATTCATTAAGCCTGGATCCATTGCGGAAGTGCGCGTTCTTCGTTGATATCCTGCCAGGTCATTTTTACGCTCATTCCAATCTTGACATCCTCAGGACTGCAATGGATAATGTTCCCAATTATCTTTACATCAGGAGCTTTTTCAAGCTGAACGACCGCAATTACAAGCGGCAGATCATCCTGAAATCCAGGAAGAAAAGGACGATAAGAGATCACATAGGAATAAACCGTCCCTGTTACATCACTGCCAAGGTTCTCCCAGCTAAGTTCAGTACTGCCGCATTTTGCACAAGCTGGTCCAGGTGGATGCAAGTAGCGTTGACAACTTTCACATTTTTGGATCATAAGTTCATGACGATCCGCGGCGTCCCAAAAGGGATGATTATCCTGACTTTTTAATGGTATTGGTTTTTGATATCCCATTCTAACCCCTCCTAGTTTCTTAGAATCATAGCCCCTGCAATATCTGGACCCGCCCAGCCAGTACACAAGCCGATCTCACAATTTTCTACCTGCCGGTCTGTTCCTTTATAATCGTGGCGGATCTGGCGAACAATTTCGAGAACGTTATTCATTCCATGTGTATAGCCTTCGGATAGCATGCCACCCGCTGTATTACTCGGCAATCTCCCACCCAGTCGTAAATTTCCATCAGCAACAAAATCTCCTACTTGACCGCGGGGAGCGATTCCATAAGCCTCAAGCTGGCGTAATACCACCCAGCTGTAGCAATCATAGATGGATGCGACATGAAGATCTTCCGGTTTAACCCCTGCCATTTTATAGACCTCCGGCGCAACGTAATCCGCAGCAACTTCGGAAAGATCTGACCAGTAATGCGCATGGGATACACATTGTCTTGCAGCAATCCCCATAATGTACACGGGTCTTGATTTACCATTCTTGGCCCTTTCAGCTGAAGTAACAATCAGTGCATTGGCTTCATCTGATTCAAGACAGAAATCATGCTTATTAAACGGATAACTTAAGTACGGTGTGTTTTTATATTCCTCCATGGTTAGCGGTTTTCCGTAAAAAAATGCTTTTGGATTCCGCTGGGCATGTTCATAAAAGCTTACACATACATGCCCCAAATGTTCTTGCGTAAGCCCGGTTTCATACATGTGCCTTGTTGCAAAAAGTCCAAACCATTGACTTGGTCCTCCTGCACCATAAGGGATGATAAAGCTTCCTCCATCAATGGCAGATTGAAGCATATTTACATCCCATCCGCCGCCGCCCATCCTGACACCGGATCGGCCATTCATCGAACGGTAAATTAAAACGGTATTGACCTGACCTGTTTCAATTAATCCAATCGCATCAGCAATCAGCATCTCTGTACTGCTGCCTCCGCCCATGATATCTTTTACATATTTAGGACGAACCCCTAAATAGGTGGCTAATTGATGGGAGGTACAAGAATCATTTTCACTATAGCTCATAAACCCATCGATCTCTTTCGCTTCAATACCTGCATCTTGAATGGCTGCTCTTGCTGCATCTAAGGCTAAATGCAGCGGGGTCGTGCCTGAATTTTTTGATCGTTCACTTTCCCCTACACCAACAATCGCATAGCGGTCTTTAATCAATCCCACGAGAAAACCTCCCTCTTATTAGAAAAGCGCAAGCGCCTTGGTCAGCCCCGACAAGCATAAGACGAGCCGGCGGGAAGGTTGCTCTTTAACCTTCCTGACGGATTGGCTTATGTCTCGAGGGGCTAGGCGCTGGAGCTGGACAATTCTCAAAGTCAAATTTTTTACTTTCTTGTCTATTAGAAAAAACGTAAAATCGCTTCTCCGGACCCGACAACTTTTTCCGGCGTCTTCTCCGCTTTAAGTTCTAACCTGACAAACCGTTTGCCATCTTCCTCATAGAATTTTTGGACGATGGCAGAACAGGTAATTTGATCTCCCGGCATGGTCATAGCGCCAAATCTCATTCGAAAGTTCGTTATTTCTGCTGTTTTGCCGGCCAGCCCTATTACGTATTCCCCTAAAAAACCCATCACCAGCATTCCATGGGCAATGACACCCGGCATTCCAATGCTTTGGGCAAACGCATCATCGGTATGCAGCGGGTTATAATCACCAGAAGCTCCCGCATATTTTACTAATTGCACCTTTGTAACAGGTGGTTTAACCAATGGCTGTAAAACCAGCCCTTCTTGTAAATCTTCATATACCAGCATTTATCATCCCTCCTTCGTATGAACCGCAGATTAAAAGAATAAAAGGTTGATTCTATTGCTTTGGCCGGTAAATAATATTCGTGCGGCTGATGACGACCAGATTTCCCCTCTCATC
The DNA here is from genome assembly GCF_042675345.1 of Neobacillus sp. GCM10027624. NCBI lineage: Bacteria > Bacillati > Bacillota > Bacilli > Caryophanales > Bacillaceae > Neobacillus > Neobacillus sp. GCM10027624. The sequence goes on along the minus strand of NZ_JBHTHD010000010.1, from coordinate 95,170 downwards.
TTTCATCTCTGTATCTAACACTAAAAACTGCATTTTCCCGCTTTTTCCCTCCCGTTCATATAAATCGGTCACCTTCATTTGACACACCAACCGGTCCCCGGATCTAATCGGACGGTGATAAATAAATTCCTGTTCACCATGAAGCATTCTCTTTGGGTCGAGGTCCAAGTCAATCCCTTCGCCTTCCGCACCAATGGCAATCGGAAAAGTGGGTGGGGCAATGATTTCCATGTAAGGAGTTTGTGCAGCATACTCCTCATCTACGTAAAGCGGATTGGGGTCTCCAATTGCTTGAGCAAATTGGCGTATATGTCGTTTTTCTACTTCAAAAGTAAATTCTGGACCCGTTAATCCAATAATGCTGCTGTCCAAATCCATTTTATCTCCTCCCTGCTTCAGTTTTTTCAAGTGAAGAATGACTCGTAATGATTAAGGCATCCGCCGCTTTTAAACCATTCTCATAAACAATGAGTGGATTGATATCGATTTCTTCAATCCCACCATCTGCATCAGAAATTAAATCCGATACTTTTAATAAAACATCGATAATTGCGTCAAGGTCAGCAGGAGCCTGCCCTCTTACCCCTTTCAGAATCGCCTTTCCTTTAATTTCTTCCATCATCTCTACTGCATCTTGACGGGTTAGAGGGGCAACACGGAAAGAAATGTCTTTGAACGTCTCAACAAAAATTCCACCTAGCCCAAACATGATGACCGGTCCAAAAACTGGGTCCTTTGTTACCCCTACAATTACCTCTGTACCTTTCGGCAGCATCTCTTGAACAGATACACCATTGATGACGGCATCAGGATTGTACATTTTAGCGGAACTTAAAATATCCGCAAAGGCATTCACTACATCCTGTTCATTTTGTAGATTCAATCGAATGGCATTTGCTTCTGTTTTATGAGGAATATCCTGGGAGTCTATTTTCATTACAACTGGAAAACCGATACTTTTGGCGTGCAAAACAGCTTCTTTCGCTGTTCGCGCTAATGCTTTTTGGGAAGTTGGAATATGGTATAGTTCCAATATTTCACTAGATTCAAATTCACTTAGTGTTACACCTGGCTTTAACAGCTGCTGTAAATTTGGGTTTGAGACTTTTAGAACGGGATACTTTTGTTCTTTTTGAGCCTCGTTCATTTGATTTTTACGATATTTATCACTGTACTCTACCAATTTTGCCAGAGCTCCAATTGGATTTAAGTTCCCAGGTATTACAGGAATTCCGTTTTTTTCCATTTCAGATGTCCCTTTAGGGATTGACATTCCTTGTAATGGGAAGGTTGTAACTAGCACAAATTTATCCGATTCCTTACACTTTTGAATAAACTCTTGTAATAGTGGGTGATCGTCTCCCCAAAACATTGGAAACTCAGTAAATATTAAATTATCAATCTCTTGATCTTCCAAAAGTGCCTTCAGCGGTGCGATAAACAACTCAGGATTCGTAACTGCGGCTGCAGCGGTTAAATCAACTGGGTTGGAGGCACTTGCAAAGGATGGTAAAGCTTCTTTTATTTTTTCCTTCGTCTCATTCCTTAACGGGATAATCTTTAGTCCGCTTGCCTCACAGCGGTCTGCTTCATTAATTCCCCTGCCGCCGGAACTTGTAATAATGACCGTATTACGTCCAGTGGGCAGCTTACCTGATAGAAACAGTTTGGAGAAAGAAATAATTTCTTCGTAGTCATTTGCTCTTACGATTCCTGTTTGCTTAAAAAATGCATCATAGATTTGGTCTGATCCCGCCAAGGAACCTGTATGGGAAGCTGCGGCCCGGCTTCCGGCTGAACTGCGTCCTGTTTTCATTACTACAATTGGTTTATTTTTGTTCAATGCTTCCTTTGCGAGCTGTCGCAGTTTAGCAGGATTTTTAGCTCCCTCGAGATAACCGCTGATGACTTTCGTTTTTGGGTCATGAATCATATATTCCACAACGTCAGCAAATTCTGTATCCATTTCATTTCCAACACTGACAAAATAATTAAAGGTTAATCCGTTCTGGGCCGCCGCCATATAAGTTAGAATCCCGAAGGCTCCACTTTGAGAAACATATCCTACAGCCCGCTGATCGTTTAATGGATGGCTCATTACAGCTGGTGAGAAGGTTCCTACCAATCCATTCAAAGTATTGACGAGTCCAACACAGTTAGGGCCGATTAATCTAATTCCGTACTTTCTAGCTGTATCTGCAATCATTTCCTGCTGTATTGCCCCCTCTACTCCTGTTTCTGAATATCCTGAGGCAAAAATAATTGCGGCTTTCACCTTTTTCTTTCCACAATCCTCGATGCTTTGTAAAACTTGACTGGCACTCACACAAAATATTGCTAAATCAATGGGTCCAGGGACATCTGATAATGTGGAATAGCATTTTAACCCGGCAATTTCAGTTTCCTTTGGGTTAATCGGCAGGATCGCTCCATCATAGTTCCCATCCAATAATGCTTTCACCTGAATGTAACCCAGCTTATTAGGATTTTTTGACGCCCCTAATACTGCAACGGAACGAGGATAAAATAAGGGGTCCAAACTTCTATAGGAAACGTTTTCACTTTTCATTTCTTCCACCCCAATCTTTACTATTGTTTTCATAGTTGAATCATACACAATTGGTTTTTAATATTCAGAAAACAAAGCGGCTTATATTATTTAATTATTAGTGAGAAAAAAAAGAAAAAGTGGTTAAAAACCTTGGTCTATCAACCGCAAAATAAACTTGTAATTTTTTTATGTACACCATCATCCCGACATTTGTTCAAGACAACCTCGACAAATGTATAAGATAAACCCTTTTGACGAAAAAAAAGAACCATATGCACATTTTTCATGTACATATGGTTCTTTTTCATTCAAAGCGCTTCAGCCATTTCATCAGCTTAAACTGAATTTTTTTAGATGGGATTTTTATACCTCTTTCAATATTGCTTAGATAAGACGTGGAGATTTCCAATTCCTCCGAAACATGTGCTAAAGCCAAGTCGAACTTTTCCCTAATCTCCCTTACACGTACTCCAATCAATTCTGCTTCTTCACCCAATACCTCTTTCTGAGGTTGTCTTATACTCTGGCCTTGATGGCTTCTCTTAATTGGACGATATTGTTCCATTATAAAATCCGGAGGCTGAATGTTGATCATAGAATTCAGCCAAATACGCCCCCATCCTTTTTGGTCGGCGATCGACTCTTCCCATTTCTCATAGTGCCATGCCCCAATTACACCATCTTGCTGCAAGGTATCAAGTGCCTTTTCCAATCTTTCTCTTGTGCGTGACGGGGTTCGCTCATTTATTTTGACACCGATCGCTTCAAGTAACGTGTTGATTTTATTCGGTTGCAAATAATCCTCTTTTCTGGCTTGTATCCGCCAACGCCAGCTAAGGTATCTTGTTAATCGCTTCTCCCATGTTTTTCGATACGGATCATAATGTAACACCTTTAAAGGAAGAAGAGCCACTTGTCTTCCTGATCCAAACAAGTATCTAGAAAAGACCTGGTCCACTTTATAACTTATTTTTTTCTCATTTGTTTCTTCCGTAATGGGATACTCGACTCGATTCTGGTCAACGAAAAGAAAGGCCCTGCCTTGGAGCCGAGTCTCGGAGGGCTTCCCTTTTTCATAGACAATCGTTTTTTCCAAGTCTATCCAAAGTTTCTGTATAAGGGAAAGCGATTTCAATACTTGACGGCGCTGCTTCTCCTCATATCCGCCACGACGTCCATCACCACCCATTTTTGGTTTTAAGCCCCGAATAGCTAACAAGGCATCCAACTGGATTTCGACGACATCATCTGGATGTTTGGCATTTGATAAAAAGAAGGTACAAAGAGCATCAAATATATCTGCTTCTAAATCCGATAAGACCTTAACCTCCTCCCAGGTTTCTTTTACAATGGGATGATTATTATGTAATGGGTAATAGTCTTTTTTAAAGGGTTTGATTTGCAGGATCCCCTTAACACTGCTCTTTATAATAGGGAAGGTGGGCCAAAGAAATTCTTCTTTTTTTGTAAAACTCGTTTTATATAAAGCTTCACGAACAGACTGATACGGTGCATTATTCATGACAAATATACAGTCATTCCCTGCTGAATTAAACGTGAACTCATTTACAGGAGAGGGTGATGGATGTTCAGAAATGGAGATATCTTTACATAGCAATGATTCGATTTGCTGAATAGAATAATTTTCTAAATTTAAAAAGGTAATAATTTTTCCAACCCACTCTAAGGTATAGTTATTTACTATACTTGTAAACCTTGTAATGAAATTTTTATTTTGTGAAAAATTCATGGAGATAAATTGATAGAATTGCTCGTTTAATTCCTTTTTCTCCAGCTGGATTAATCGATCCTCGCCAAGGGTTTGGGCCATTTCTTCCAGTACCCATTCAGTTAAATAGATCCGGAACCAATCACAAAAGTTATCCCAAACATCCTCATTAACTAAGAAAGTGTCTCTTTTTAACATTTCCTCAAAATAGTGAATCGACCGGCTTTTCATTTCTACATCATTAAGAATCGTGGAGAATATAGGAGAAAACTTTTTATACTTCGTTAAAAGATAGTTCACAATATTATTGGAGATATGCCTAATTAACCGATTCCTAGCCGCAAGACGCAAGCTATTAAACACGTGGGTGCTTTCCTGATAGACTCGGTCCCAAATAATAAAAGTATTAGATCCCTTTGTGTCCGCAGATAACGGCATCGCTGCTAGTGAATTCTTGGATTGCTCCCACTCTAAACCAGTGTGATCTTGAATTTTATAATCCTGTTCATAGACGCATAGTATCAGATAATTATCTATTTTTGCTGATAACTGTTTTGAAATTGGGTTCATCCCTTCAACATCTATATGATTAGGACCGGCAGCATTGGAATTTAACATCATTACCTCCTTGAAAATGTGCGATTTGTAGAAAAAGTCACGTTGTTTAGAAGATAAGATTATCTTTATATAGTTTACCACTCGGTTTTATACTATTCAATATTTTCAGAAATCGGTAGATGTATACGAAATTACACAAAAAGGACAACCCGGTGTTGTCCTTTTTCATCATTAATCTTATATACAAGGTACCTGTCCCTTTGTGTTGTTCCTGCAAATCGACTTTATTAGCCCTTCCACAAGCGCCGGAACTTCTTCAAATGCACTCTTCATATGGAGGCGTTCGGTGCGTTTGTGGGCGTCTTTTCCAAACGGTCCTACGTTAAGTACGGGTGCTTGGAGTTGTTTCATTTCCTCAAATGGGATGCTGTAGCTGTCTCCCCAAACCGGTGTGTTGGCGACAAAGGAATTCCAGCCCTCGTTCGTATCATTGTAATTCACATAGCTTAGGTCGCAAATGCCATTGAAATAGTGGATTTGCCCCACCGGCAACCCAAATTTCTCCATGCCCTGCGCTTGAATATGGCTCACACATTCGCGAATGAATTCACTATCAGACGAATTGACGGCTGGATAATATGGCGGTGCATAGAGCAAAATCATCGCCGGTGCCAACTCTTGGCACTCAATCATTAATGTATCAGCGATTTGGAAGGACTTATCGCGGTCATCCCACTCGTTGTTCGCAAGAACCTCCGCTTTCACCGCATCAACAAACTCCTGACCAAGCTTCCTTACGGCATGCTCGAGCAATTGTTCATAACGGAGAACACGGACTTCCCCTACCGGTTTAACGCCCTGAGCCGTACAGATTTTTTGATAGGCCGTATTGCAGGCCTTTGATGCGTCCCCGGCAATCTCTTCAAAAATATCCATGATTTCCGCTGCATTCCGCTTCATTAAAAATACATTGTACAAGGCAGCTGCACGGAATGGTGTCTGTGCCGAGTACTCCATTTTTAAATCTTTTTGTTGCAATGTCACCGGAAGCGGAGTCTTCTCGCCCATCACCGTTTCCTCGAGTTTGACGTTCCACTCCATTTGCTGCGTCATAAACGAAGCCATATAGCTTGCAGTAATCCCGCTCAGCGGTTCGCCTACATGGGTTTCACGCCCGTAAAAAAGCACGGACGGCATAATTTTACCGATTGAGCCGGAGTAAATATAATAATTGCGGTCACCCGGCTGTTGCGTAAATACCGGTTCTCCATTTAAAAATAATTTATAGGTGAGACCGTGTTCTTCACGCATTTCAACTAATTTCACCACCGCGGCCCGCATACCCGCCGAATTAACTTCTTCATCCGGAACCGTTAGTAAAATAAGATTGATTGGCCATTTTTCGGCGGAAGCCTTTTCAATTAATCCCATATGCATGACAAGGCCCATTTTCATATCCATCGTACCACGTCCGAACAGATATTCACCAGAAAGAAGATCTTCTCTTGCATCCTCCGGCAGGCTGTCGATTCGGCTATGAAGTAATTGCGTTAATTCCTCAGGCTTGAAGGCGAATTCTTCGATATCCCCATATTCCGCTGTAAAAACCGTATCAAAATGACTAATGAGAACAATGGTGTCCTTGGCTTCAGGATGTTTGTATAGAGCAGTGACGAATTTTCTTCCTAAATCCGCATCATGAAGACCTAAGTGGCCAGGGTTCTCTTGAAAATAAGGCAAACTCTGTAGTTTCGCTTCCAGCTTTTTAGGGAATTCCCGTTCTCCCGGCGTCAGTGTCCGGCTTTCCCAGCTCACAACCTCACATAGCAAACGGCGAAGTCCTTCTTTTGTGGCCCATTGATTTTCTGTCATGATCTTCTATCCCCTTTTAAGGTAATACACTTTGTTTAAAAAAGCGGAACTCATTTTAAATATACTGCTATAACAATCTATTTACTATCATTAATTGGCTGGCATTTCATGTCAGGAGCGGCAGAATGGAGCAGCTTTTTCTATGAAGATATTAGAAACGCAAAGATAAGCAGCTTAGTCCACCATCTAATTTACGGAATTCGGTTGTATCCACTTCAATGGTTTTGAAGCCTGCATCCTCAATATTTTTCTTAGTTTCCGGGAATCCAGCTGGGACGATTACATAATCGTTGACGCGGATACAGTTGGCTGCGTACTCTTCTTCAGGCGGCACAATGATTTTTTTGTAAGAATTGAAGTCAGCATGGTCGATGAATTCACCTGCGGCCAAGATGATTCCTTCCCCAATGTAGTTAACTCCGGTTTTTAAGTGGAAGAATTTCTCTAACTCCACAATGGTAGCTTTGTAGTTTTCCGATTCCAGGATTTGTTTTAATTGTTTCGCACCTTCATGATTGGTTCTTGCAGAAATGCCAATATAGAAATGATCTTCAATTTGTAAAATGTCTCCGCCATCAAGGGTTCCAGGTGCTTCAATACGATAAAATTTTTCATAAAAATTCTTTAATGCCGGCTCCATATCAATAATTTCGCCATTGCGGGTTGCTGCGCCGGGATTGGTTACTACAGCAAAATCTGGTGTAAGAACAGCAGTATCCTCAACGAAGGTGGAATCAGGGTAGTTTTCGTTTGCAGGAAGCTCGGTTACCTCCACGCCGCATTGTTTAAGGGCTGCTATGTAAGATGTATGCTGCTCTTGCGCTTTTTCTAAAATTGGTGTTCCTAGATCAGAAGTGGTTAATCCGTTTACATATGTTTTCCCAGGTGTTTTAACGATAACATTTTTAAACATGTAATTGACCTCCGTTTTTTCACATAGTGGAATTTTGTTTCATCAAATGAAATTTATAATTTGATAGTATAGCAGTTCGATAATCATGTCAATATTTTTAATTTTTAAAAATTAATGTATAGTAATGATAACGTTCCACAATACGGAATTTTAAATCATCAATTAGAAAATGGAGTTGAAGAAATGCAAACGATTGATCGTGCGATGGAAATCATCGAGATTATCTCCAGCAGTGAAGCGGCAAAGTGGTTGTCGATTACGGACATATCGAAGGAGTGCGGCCTTCCTGTTAGTACCATCCACCGCTTGTTGAATTCAATGAAAGAGCATGGACTGATTCAGCAGGATCCGGACTCGAAACTTTACACGCTGGGAAATAAATGGCTGGAATATGGCTTGCAGTTATATGACAGCTTCGATTTTGTCGGCCAGATTCGCCCTGAAATGGAGCGATTAATGAACGAGGTTGGAGAAAGTGTTTATTACAATAAGCCGTTTGGGCTGGAGTCGCTTGTGGTTGAAAGAATTGATTGCCCGACCAATCCGATTCGGATTTATGACCAGCTTGGGAATCGGATTCCGATGCATATTGGTGCGGCAAACAAGGCGATGCTCGCGTTCCTGCCGCAGGCGGAGTCGCAGAAAATTGTTGGTGCACTGGTCGCTGCGGAGGAACAGGAGGCATTTTTGGAGAAATTGCAGGCTGTAAAATTACAGGGCTACGGCATTAGTCATGGCGAAAAAACGAAGGGAACATCGGCTGTGGCCGCTCCCATTTTTAACCAGATGAATGAACTGATTGGCGCTATTAGCATTGGGTATGTCAATTTCCAAGTTTCGGAGGAGCGGGAAAAGCTGTTGATTGACAGAGTAGTGGAATATGGAAGGCGGATTTCGTTGAAATTGGGGTATAGGTACTAGATAGTTCTTGGTTAGTGCCTGTCACCAATGTGAAATTTTCACATTGGTGACAGGCACTTTATGTTTAATCACATATGGAGTGTTTCAACTTGGATGCAAAGTTTTGTGTTTCGCTAATTGGAGGGCTGTTATCGCTGATGGGACTCCCCGTTTCGCCAATTGGAAGCCAGTTTCCGCTGATAAAACAACAAAAACGCTGATAGCCAATAAGTGTCCACCCCACGCGGACAAAAAGAGCGAAAAGTCCACGGGCGGTGTCAGGCACCGTATTTCACCACAGGGCGTCGATTACTTCTGACTGGATGAGGTTGGTGTCGATGTTGCAGGTTTGGCCGTCGATTCCGTATTGCCAGATGGATACGTTTACCTTGTCGGGCGCCTTAGGTTTGAATTTTGGTGCGCTGTCTTTGTTGGTGATTCCTGGTTCGGGGTTGCTGCTCCAGATGATGGTCTGGTCCTGAATATTCTTATCCTTCTCCATCGCTTTTTTATATGCGGAGGTAACCTTGGATTCCTTGGTGAATACTCCGTATATTCCAGGTTTATAATCCGATTTGTGCAAGGTGTCGACCCAGCCGCGGATAAATCCTTCATCCACAGGATATTTCGGTTCGATATCGGCGAAAATCGCAGTTCCCTTTGGAATTCCTATCCTTTTGGCATAACGGATCGCTTCTTTTGCTTCAGATACCCCTTTTTTATAGCCAGTGGCATCGATGAAATGATTAAATATCGGAATAACTTTGACTCCCTCTTTGTGAAGAAAGTCAGCCTCTTTTTTCGTAAGTCCTGTCGAGATTCCCTCTTTCGTCTCCAAATAACGGCCAAACACAGCCGGCTTGCCATAATGCTTTTTTACACATTTTAAAAATGCCTTATCCACCTTTGTAGCGGAATCGACACCCCATAGGGTTTTATGTTTGGGAGCAGGCTTCTTTTCCGGTTTAGACTGGGATTGGGAATTGGGGTGAGGCTTTCCAGGATTCTTTGTGGAATTATCCCCCATGACCGTCTGCACTTCAGGCGGATTAGACTGCTTTTTCGTTCCATTACCATGGAACATAACGAGAACCAACGGGAGAACCAATATGGCACTTAAAACGATTGTCCAAAACCATTTTCGTGTTTTCATACTTTCCCTCCATTCGACATTCTGTAAAAACACAGTATGCGAATGGAAGTTCGAATGTGTGGGCGAGCCATTACAATAGCGGCAGAAGCACATTTAAGAAACATAGTTAAATAAGCCTCTCCCGCCATGTGTAAAATTTTGTTATAATGACAACAGATTAAGGGAGGTGCGTACAGTTGGAGAATCACTTAAGATTGTCTGGTACTTCTGTCACTCATGCAAAGCCTAGTATTGGAAAGGCGATACTTTGCATGGGGCGAATCATTTAATTATATCGCTGACCTAGCTTTTCTACTATTTTGGCTTTGCACCTTATTTTTTCAAAATTGAAATAAGGGGCTGGCAAAAATGAAATATATTAATGCAAACAAAGTTTTACCCGAAAAGCTGATCGTTGAAATTCAAAAATATGTCCAGGGAGAAACCCTATACATTCCCAAGCCGGAGACGGAGTATCGGAAATGGGGAAGCTCAAGTGGCGGGAGACGGCTGCTCGATCACCGCAATGCTTCTATTAAAAAATCGTTTAACAGCGGCAGCAGCATCGAGCAATTAGCTGAGGAACATTATCTCTCCATGGAAACAATTAAAAAAATTGTCTATTCGAAAAAGCAATAAACCAATAGCACTGGTGAAAAACTTCATCAGTGCTTTTTTATGTAAAAAACATTTCTAACTCATTTTCTCCATTTTAGAAACGGGCGGGGTTTTTTAAAATATAGGGTATAGAGAATGATAGGAGCTACTAAAAATGACCGAAAAATTTATCAAAAATGAACAGCTTAATTTTATAAAAAATCAGATCGCCTTGATTAAGGACAGCGCCAAAAAGAATGTGGCCCCAACCGTTTTATCAGCTGTAAAAGACTTAGCTAATGCTAAAATCTTCGACCTATTTCCCAATACAACATCGGAACAACAGAAAATGCTCGATCTTTCAAGGCTGAAGACAGATGCCGAATATGATCAATATATCCAGCATCTTTCATCCTACGTGATCTCTTTTCCCAAAATCACCGAGCAGCAGTTGAAAAAAATGTTTCCTAAAAATAAAAAATTAAAGCTGCCTGATTTATCACAAATCAATCACGGCCAACTGACCTATTTGAGCTGGAACGACCTTAGTTCCAATAAAAAATTTATTGTTTATGAGCTGGATGGAAAAATCACCGGCATCGAATGCAAAGTTACTCCCGCCAGTAAAGAAAATATTTGTTCCTTCTGTAATCGCTTTGGCCAGGTTACTTACATTTCAACCGTAACAAAAGCGAAAAAATCCAAAAACCCGGACTATTATAAAGCCATTGGCAATTATATTTGTACCAATAGTTCTGAATGCAATAAAAAAATAACCAATGTCGACTATTTGACGGTGTATCTTAAGGACTCGCTGGGAATGTGAATACTTCAAATGGTTTCTTTCACCATTGTGAAGTTTTCACATCCTTCTATTTATTTGGTTTTAGGAATTGATAGATGGCCGAGAAATCAAGTTCACCAAGGCCCTGTTGCTTTGCTAACGCATAGAGTTCCTTGGTGAGGTTGGCGCTTGGCATCGATAAAGAATGTTCGTATGCCGCCTGAGAGACAAGCTGCAGGTCCTTTTGCATCAACCTTAATGGAAAATCGGCCGAATACTCGTCGGAGAGAATTTTGGTCTTTTTTCCTTTCAACATCGGAGCTGCTGTCGGCCCATTTAACAGTGTCTCTATGACAGTTTCCTTTTGAAGGCCGAGAGCTTCACCAAGATTCAGGGCCTCCGCAAACGCCGCCATCGATTGGGCTAGCATTAAATTAATCACAATTTTCATGGATGTCCCTTTCCCAGTTTCTCCTTGATAAAGAACATCCTTCCCCATGGTCTGAAGCAGCGGCCTTACCTCCTCCATATCCTCTTCCTTCCCGCCCACAAGAAAAACAAGCTCTGCCTTTTCTGCAGGAATTCTTGAGCCCGATACAGGAGCATCTAAAAAGCGAATTTGACGGGCTTCTGCCTCTGCTGCCTTCTTCGTGTAAATACAGGGTCGACGGTACTGCAGTCAACCCATAGACTGCCCTCACGAAAACTCCCCAAAAATCCTTCCTCCCCCAGGGCAACCTCTTCGACAGCCTTTGGCACCGCAAGCATGGTAAAAATAACAGTGGACCGGGCGGCGACTTCCTTCGGAGATACAGCCCAATTTGCCCCCTTCCTTAAAAGTTCCTCCGCTTTTTCTTTAGTTCGATTATAAACGACTATTTCATAACCGCTTTTCAATAAGTTTTCAGCCATACGGCTGCCCATAATTCCAAGCCCGATAAATCCAATCAACCCTAACATCTCCCTTATTTTGATAATTTTAGTATGGCTTTTGAGGGAATTTTTTAATAAAGTGGTAGGGGGTGCCAACCTCCTGTTACTTTCCATTAATTTTAATAAAAAAATAGTGCAATTTGAATTGAGTGATATTTCAAAATAACCTATTATAGTAATATTACCGACTATTTTCGATGATTATCGCCAATCTCCTATCAAATGGAGGTTGTATACTTTGAGGAGGCTCGTTATGAAACTGAGCAGTGAAGAAATTGAAATTTTAAAAATACTTGAAGAGGACCACCAATTATCGGCGGCCACCATCGCATCCATGGTTATGAGCGATGAGGAGACCGTCAAAAACACAATTAAAAAATTAGAAGATCAAAAGGTCATTATGAGTTACCCGACATTGATCAACTGGAGTAAGGTTGAAGGCGAAGCAAACATTATTGCCATGATTGAAGTAAAGGTTACTCCGAAGCGAGGCGTCGGTTTCGATGAAGTGGCGGAAAGAATTGCCCGTTTCCCGGAAGTATCCTCTTTATATCTAATGTCCGGTGCATATGATCTGTCGATTACAATAGAAGGAAAAACGATGAATCAGATTGCCAACTTTGTTTCGGAAAAACTATCAACGATTGAGCATGTGATCTCCACCACAACCCATTTCATGTTAAAAAAATATAAGCATGATGGAGTTAATTTTGAAGGCGGCGAAGATAAGGATCGCAGGATGGTGGTTACACCATGAAAAACGGGTATTCTTCCTATATTTCGCAATTGGCAAAAGACATTCAGCCTTCGGGAATTCGCAAATTTTTCGACTTGGCTGCCAGTATGGAGGGCGTCATTTCGTTAGGGGTGGGCGAGCCGGATTTCGTCACGCCATGGAATATTCGCGAGGCAACGATTCTTTCGCTCGAGCAGGGGATTACCTCTTATACTGCCAATCCGGGGTTGCTGGAATTACGCCAGGAAATCTGTAAATACTTAAATAATCGGTTTTCAGTCGAATATAATCCTAAAGATCAAGTGATTGTAACCGTCGGGGCAAGTCAGGCAATTGACCTCGCCTTCCGTGCGATTTTAAACCAAGGGGAAGAAGTTTTGATTGTTGAACCAGCATTCGTTGCATATGCTCCATTGGTTGCATTGGCTGGCGGTAAACCAGTTCCGGTTTCGACTTCACCGGACAACGGGTTTAAGGTAACACCGAAGCAAATCGAATCGGCCATCACGGAAAAAACAAAGGCGATTTTGCTCTGTTCACCGAACAACCCGACAGGAAGCATGCTGACAAGAGAAGATTTAACGGAACTTGCCAAGATTGTTGAAAAACATGACTTAATTGTTGTTTCCGATGAAATTTATGCGGAATTGAGCTACGACGAAACCTTTACAAGCTTTGCAGCCATCGATGGGATGTATGAGCGGACCATTTTGATTAATGGTTTTTCAAAAGGCTTCGCGATGACCGGCTGGCGCTTAGGGTTCCTAGCGGCTCCAGTGGAATTTGTTGAGGTTATGCTGAAGATTTACCAATATACAACGATGTGCGCGCCCCATATGCTGCAGATCGGAGCAATTGAAGCCCTTCGCAATACCTATCATGAAGTGGAAGAGATGCGAAAAAGCTACCGCAGAAGACGGAACTTTATGGTGCAGGCCTTAAACGAAATCGGCCTAGACTGCCATGTCCCAGGGGGAGCCTTTTACGTATTTCCATCGATTCGTTCAACCGGTCTAAGCTCAGAACAATTTGCCGAAGAACTACTAATGGCAGAAAAAGTCGCCGTCGTCCCAGGCAACGTCTTTGGCGAAAGTGGCGAAGGCTACGTCCGCTGCTCCTACGCCACCTCCATGCAGCAGCTCCAAGAAGCACTAAAACGCATGCAGCGATTCGTGGAATCGCGGAAAATGGTACTGCAGGGAAAATCGTAAATAAGTGTATTCGACAAAATTCGGGTGGTGCCTGTCACCACCCGAATTTTGTCGACAGCATCTTTATGACTATGTTAAACTACTTCGGATTACTAAGCTAAAAGGATGATACAATGTTAAGGTCCTTCACTAAAAAACTTCTAAATCGATCGAAGGTGTGCCCCTGTGCGGATCGGGAACGGGAGTTTTTTTATTTCAATGATGATGTTTTATTTGAGCGTTTGAAGCTTGTTTCGTATATGTTGATTTTTACTTATCCTGCATTTTTCATTGTCGATTTCTTCCTATTAGATGGGCTTGCTTATCCGACCTACAAAAAGATGCTGGCAGGTGTACATATCTCTGGGCTTATTATTTCGCTTATTTTTATCATGATTTATCGCTATGTTCGGAACGAAATCAGAGCAAAAAAGTCTATCATTCACCTTTATGTCTTTTTTTATTTATTGATAGGAGCCGTTTCCTCTCTCAATAGCCAATTGCTGACTGGAAATCTTTACGCCTATATCATTATTTTATTTGGGGTCGCTGTCATTTTCCCTGTCCAGCCGAAAATTCTACTAAAAAATTTCACATGGGTTCAGTTACTCTTTGTGATAGGCCTTTTCCTCCTTGAACAAGACCGAGTCTCATTTTTAATCAAGCTCATTAATTCCACAGGTGCTGCAGTAATTTCTTTTACGATTGCCCTAGCATTTTACACATTTCGTAAAAATGATTTTTTAAACAAAAGGAAGCTTAGCAGGAATGAGGAAGTTTTTCGCCGTTTATTTAATTTAAATCCCAATCCCTTGTTTCTTGTAAATCCTGATAACAATGAAATTCTTCTCATGAATCAACAGGCAATTGAATACTATCAACTTCAGGGCAAAAATACCGACGGAAGCTTCTTGTTTCGCACCCCTAAAGAAAGGGATGACATTTTTACAAGATTAAAGGAACAGGGAATGATTAAAAACATTGTGATGGAGCAACAAATCACTCCAAATATCCGCAAATGGTCCATGCTTCATTTCGAGCTGGTTGATTACTTAGATCAAACCTGTATGTTAATTGGAACAACGGATATTACCGATATCAAGAAAACAGAAGAAGAGCTAGAAAGGCATGCATCCTATGATATGCTTACCGGTGTCAGAAATCGAAGGATTGGGATTGAGCAGCTTCGCAAACAAGTTTGCGGGGGGCCAGAGTCTGAAGAATTCATTCTTAGCTTTATTGATATTAATGATTTGAAAAAGGTCAATGATCGTCTCGGCCATGCTTTTGGAGATGATCTAATTAGAACCTGCTGTGAAACCCTTAACCGGCATATTGATCATCACGATGTCCTCTTCCGCCTTGGCGGAGATGAATTTATCATCCTCTTTTTTAAAAAGAAAAGGGAAGACGTCGAGCGGATTTGGGAAGATATTCAGCGGGATTTCCAAATCTTAAATGAAGTTAAACAAAAGCCATTTCACATCTCTGTCAGCCATGGGCTCTACCACTATGTACCTGGGGCTCTGATCACCGTCGAAGAAATTCTAGAAACCGCAGACCAAGCAATGTATAAGGAAAAATCCCTCTATAAGGAGCGAGAAGCCTCCTTCAGAAGATGACACCTCAACTGTCCACCCACCATGTACAAAAATGGTGAAATGTCCACGAACGGTGTCAGGCACCATGTGAATTCTTCACTGGTGCCTGACATGAATTATTTCAAATCATCCATCCTTAAATAGTCCGTGTAGATTCCCGTAACACCCTGGTTTAATAGTGTTTTTGCCTCCACTTTATTATTGACTGTATGGACATACACCGAAATCCCATGCCTCTTTAGGTTCTCAATAAATGAAATGTCAGCTTGCTTCTGTGACAATGTTACCACCTTAATTTCGCTATTTTGCAGAAAGCCAAGGATATTTTCCTGGCTCATACTTAATCTATACGTAGTTAAAATCATATTTTCAAAAGGATAGATTTCCTTTATTCTGCGGTAATCGCTAGGTCCGTACACTTGGGGAATTACTCTCTGCAGCAGTGCCCGATTCTCCTTCGAAAATTGAGCCACAACCTCACTAATAACACGTGTATTATCTAATTTTGTATCCGTGACAAAATAAACATCCGGGTACCTTTTCATTAACATGATGAGGTCGTATACGGACAAAGGCTCCCACCCGTCATGTATTTTTAAGTTTTTAAACTCTTGAAGTGAAAGTTGATCGCCTTTGTTTTCCTGACCTAAAAATGGATACATATACGCGTGCCAGTCATGCCTCGCGACTAAATGACCGTCAGTCGTAAAAACAAGGTCCACCTCAAAAATGCGGATACCATCTTTATAGTTGGATTGAAAGGCTTTTAAACTATTTGTCACTTTTTTCCTTTCAACTCCGCCCATCCCGTGAGCGATAATTTTATTTTTCTGTATCCATGCATAGGGAGTGACTTTAAAAGGAATAAAGGGAGACCCCTCTTTTATGCTTTTAGGTAATTCCATCTGAAGCAGCCTGTCACTTTCGCCTTGGTCGATCATGTCAAATGCAGCGGAGCTTCCGGAATTTCCCGAAAACACAATTAGTCCAGAAAATAAAATAGAAGTAGTGCATCTAATAAATAAGCGATTCATTGGTCAACAACTTCCTAGCAGTAATTAAAGGTAATATTCCGTCCCAATCCGTATTTTCCCTCGAATTACAACCCATTATTCAAAAAGGTGACAGGCACCGTTCGTGGACTTTTTATCATTTTTGTCCTTGTGGGGTGGACACTAGGCTAATAAGGAGGGTTTATAAAAGGAAAAGGGTTCAGACCCCTTTTTTGGAAGGTAGTAGAAGTGGAATACCAACCTGGAACACCACTCCTTTTGGCCTTTCGTTAAATGCACGGATGGACCCCTTATGCCCTTCAATAATCGCTTTGACAATCGCCAGGCCAATCCCTGAACCGCCGGCATCGCCACTGTAAAACCGTTGAAAGATTTTCTCCTCTTCTCCCGGGGCTAAACCAACTCCATCATCCTTTACCTCAACGACAACCTGCTGTTCGGCCAAAAAGCTTCTCACCACAATCCTCGATTCTGCATAACGAACGGCATTCCCAAGCAGGTTAATCAGAGCCCGCTTCATTTTTTCCCCATCCATTATAACCGAAGCAGCAAATTTACTTTCAACTACAACATCGATTTCCCGTTGGTCCGCAAGTGCCGCAACACTTTGGACCGCCTCAAGAATCATTGCCTCCAATGATTCTTCCTTAAATACAAAGTGTTCCACATTACCACTCTCCAGCCTCGCCAAGTAGGTAATGCCCTCTACAATCCGCTTCAACCGCTGACTTTCAGCAATAATGACCTGAAGACTATGCCCGACATCCTCACCTTTCACCACACCGTCCAAAATCCCCTCCGCATTCCCTTGAATCGCCATCAACGGGGTTTTTAACTCATGGGAAGCATTTTGGAAAAATTGCTTTTGGTCCGCATCATACTGTTTTAGCTTTCGCGACAACGCATTAAAGCTATCAGCCAACTCCTCCATTTCATCCTTTGTCTCAATCAAGATTTCCGCGCTCCCCCTTTGAAGCGAGTAATTTTTCATATGATTAGCGAGCTTCCGAATCGGTCTCGTTAAGTTTTTCTCAAAAAATAATGCCAAACAAACAGCAATCACAACAGAAATAACGAAGCTGACCAACTGCGATTTTCGCATCAACCGGTTGATTTCCTTGATTTCATCCAGCCTAGTAATCAAGGTAACATAACCTTTGGTTGTCCCATTTTTCGACGTGATTGCAACGGTTTCCGAGACAAACCTTCGCCCGGACTCACGGTCCTCTTTTAAAAATTGCTGTAAACTGATATCGTTAAGATCCGTGTAGATGATTTTCCGCTGCTCGGACCAAATAATCATTTTCGATGACAGTAATTTTTTCGAAACAACGAGTGTCTTACGATTTCCGAGCTTTTCTTGAACCATCTGACTTGAAAGTGCAACCCTGCTAAGGAGCTGACCCATCACCCTCGCCTCTTTATCAAGCTGTTGCTCGGTTTCCTTCATTAGATACCGCTGTGAGATAAAATGAAACGAAAGGCTTGTGATTAGGAACAAACTAATAATCAATATAAAATAAGTCAATAATAGCTTCGAACCAATTTTCATCCTATTCATCCAATCTGTACCCATATCCCCAGATCGTCGACAATTCCACACTCGATTGGTGCATCTCTAATTTTTTTCGAATTCGCTTCACGAGATCATCAATCAGCCGGCCATCCCCCGCAAATTCATAGCCCCAGACATGCAGAAGTAATTCCTCCCGTGTATAGGGCTTACCTTTATTTAGGGCTAGAAAAACCAACAACTCGTACTCCTTTGTCGTCAGCCTGACTTCCTGCCCATCTTTTTCAACATATCTTTTTTCCGTGTCAATCTTTATATCGCGGACTTTGAGAATAGCCTGTCCACTCTCAGATGTTCGTTCCATCCGTTTAAAAATATTTTTTATCCGAACCATTAGCTCCCGCGGGCTGAACGGCTTCGTTAAATAATCGTCGCCGCCAAGCTCCAAACCCAGGATCCGGTCAAACTCACTGTCCCTTGCGGAGATAAAAATAATCGGAATCTCACTCTGCTTGCGGATTCTTTTACAAAGCTCAAGACCATCGACATGAGGCATCATGATGTCGATGATCAACAAATCCGGTTTTAACCGCAGCATCTCTTCATATACAAACCTTCCATCTGAAAAAAGCGTCAGTTTATAGCCTTCATTTTCAATATATTTTTGCAAGATGTCCCGAATGTTTTTCTCATCATCCACCACAAAAATATGCTTCATCGC
Organism: Neobacillus sp. GCM10027624; assembly: GCF_042675345.1. Classification (NCBI taxonomy): domain Bacteria; kingdom Bacillati; phylum Bacillota; class Bacilli; order Caryophanales; family Bacillaceae; genus Neobacillus; species Neobacillus sp. GCM10027624. Next base: position 76,427 of record NZ_JBHTHD010000010.1, on the reverse strand, counting down.
TGATCACCTCACGTCTATTATAATAAAAAAGGAGATAGGTTTACGAACACTATCTCCTGCTTAGCCAAACGGGGTCAATACGAAGCGCTAGTTAAGAATATCAATCATCTTATTTAATTCAGCTACTTCTGCTTTCATTTTTTCATTGATTTGCTGCTGGGTTGAGATTAGCTTAGCAAATTGGGCTTTTGCATCACCCTTTCTTACTGCCGCTTTCAGCTCTTTCCGCTCGGCTCTTGCATCCTTCATTAAAGGTTTTATATCGGAATGGATTGCCTTCAGCTGCTTCTTCACGTCCCTCACCTGTTTCAGCTTATCTTTTTCACGGTTCTGTTTAGCGGCTAAAACAAAATCCATCAATTGGTCCTTCTTTTCCACCCATTGTTTCTTCAAAGCTAATCGCTCCGCCCGTAGCTTATTCATTTGATGGATTTGATCGGTATACTGAGCTCGGAATGCCATCCGTTTTCCAACATGGGAATTCGTCTGCGGAACTACCTTCGTTTCCACTTTCTGAGGATTGGCAGCGGCCGACACGCTCTTCATCCCATATACACCGCCCAATAGCATCACTGCTCCAATTCCGGCAATCATAACCTTCTTCACCCTGAATCACTCCTTCATTTATCCAGATTACATTTTAAGTATAGACAAACAGTCCGGCAAAATTTTGTGATAAATGTGTGAAAAGTATGTGAAAATCGGTTCGTTCATTTTTCACATAGGTGCCAGGCACTTTGTGAAAAATGAACGCTGATAGATATGCGGAAATTTTCTGTTCCTCGACAGGATTTCCCAGGGAATTTTACGATTTTCGACGTGTATTTTGCTGAAATAATAGAAATCTATCAAAAAGGTCTACACAGAGTATGAATTTATTCGACAAAATCCGAGTGGTGACAGGCACGTGTCGAAAAATTTGATTGTCTCCTTCCAGCATATCAGGTAAGATAAACTCATTAATATGACCAAAGGTTATTTACCATTTAAGGATAAGGATCTGATTTTTGATGGATAAGAGTATTCCGCTTTATCGACAATTAAAGGAAAAAATCCTCAAGCAATTCAAGGACCAGTCACCGCTCACGCCGATTCCTTCGGAGAGGGAGTTATGTGACCTGTTTGGTGTAAGCAGACCAACAGTAAGGAGAGCACTAGAGGAACTTGAGCAGGATGATGAAGTATATCGTCTTCCCGGTAAAGGAACATTTATTGCGGAAAAAAAATACACCGACCACGAACTGCAGTCATTTATTGGTTTTCACGAAGATGCCAGTCAGCAGAACAAAACACCCACATCGATGGTACTTCAGCAAATCGTTACAACAGCACCTTCAGATGTTGCAAAAAACCTTGAAATCCCGGAAGACTCAGAAGTATTTTTACTAGAGCGCCTAAGGTTCGTCGACAAGGAACCCATCTGCCTTGTCAGCAGCTATATCCCATTGCACATATGTCCCGACCTTATCCGAACTGATTTTTCCGAACGTTCACTATACAAATTTCTAAACCTGCACAACATTTCCATTCATAAAGCCAAACGGTCAATTGAAGTGAAAAAGGCACCCGCAAGGGAATCTACCTATCTGAGTATTGACAAGGAAAGCCCCATGGTTCTTTTTCAAAGCCTTGGATTTACCGAAGATGGATTACCTTTTGAATTTGTCCAATCAAGATATCCCGCCTATAAAGCACGGTTTGAAAGCGAAGTATACCGTCCACAAGAGATGTAAATCAGGCAGCCAGAACCATTATGGCTGTCTTTTTTTGTCCCGAATTAACTTTTTGACTTTTCAAAAAATACGGTTGATTACTTGCTGTTTTCCGTGTTACATTATAACCACAGGTAATATACCAAAGGTAATAAAAATTCTAAAACGGAGGGGTAGAAGATGTATAATTTTGATGTAGAACGATTTTTGAAAATCCAAAATGGGGCATTAAATTTAAAAAATGAATTTGATCAAGCGATTGATACAGTGTTAGAAAAAGGTGTTGAAAACGTATTTTTCGTAGGAACAGGCGGGGCAGCCATCCTGATGCAGCCGGCAGAATTCATTATTAAAACACACTCTACACTGCCTGTTTTCACAGAAATCTCCTCAGAATTAATGCTCATTGACCATAAACACTTTTGCCCAAAATCACTAGTCATCCTCCCTTCCCTTTCTGGAACCACGAAGGAAACCGTGGAAGCCGCGAAATATGCAAAAGAAAAAGGAGCCACCACCATCAGCCTTGTCGGTCTTGCAGACACACCACTGGCACAAATGACAGACTACACCTTTATCAACTTTGCAGGTGATGATACATCCTGCGAATCCTTTTACATTCAATCCTACCTGCTAGCATTCCGCATCCTGTATAAACTAGGCGAGTTCCCGCAATACCATCAATTCACCGAAGAAATGAAGAACTTACCAGAGGTATTACTAAAGGTAAAGGAAGCTACCGAAGAACGCGCGAAAGCCTTCGCCCTTAAACACCAAAACACACCTTACCACATCCTTTCCGGTGCTGGCATCGATTGGGCCCAAACGCATTATTATGGAATGTGCATCTTAGAAGAAATGCAATGGATCAAAACACGTCCCGTCCATGCTTCCCATTTCTTCCATGGCACATTAGAACTAGTCGAAGAAGACACAAGCATCCTTCTTTTCAAAGGGGAAGACAAAACACGACCTCTTGTGGAAAGGGTCGAGCGTTTCGCTGAGCACTATTCAAAGGAAGTAACCACTTTTGACACGAAAGACTATGAATTGTCAGGAATTTCAGCTGAATTGAGAGCCTACATATCACCGATTGTCTTCGCTACCCTTCTCGAGCGCGTCAGCTGCTACCTGGAAAAATACCGCGAGCACCCGCTTACTACAAGAAGATACTACAAGAAGGTTCCATTTTAATATTGTATTTAGGAGCAGGCACTTCGGGTGGCAGCTTCTTTAAAAAAAGGGAACATTTTTTTGTGGCAGCACAAGTATTGTGCTTAAATCCCGTTAAACTGTTCCAAATTATAATCCACTCCCGCTAGACACATACTAAATAAAAACTAATTCAGGTGGTTAAAACAGTGAAAAAAATTGTTTTTATCCGGCACGGTCAAAGTCTATATAATCTGGAGAATCGCTTTACCGGCTGGCTTGACGTCGACCTCACCGATGAGGGGTATAATGGGGCCCGGGAAGCCGGTGCTATTTTGAAAAAGCATGGCTTTACCTTTGATGTTGCCTATACCTCCGTTCTTAAGCGGGCGATTCGGACCTGTTGGATTCTCCTTCATGAGATGGATTTAGTGTGGATTCCGGTGAAAAAATCATGGGGGCTGAATGAAAGGCATTACGGCGGGCTGCAGGGGTTGAACAAGGACGAGGTCATCGCACGCTTCGGTGAAGAACAAGTAAATGAGTGGAGGCGCTCTGTCAGTGTCCGGCCACCGGCCCTTTCCAGGAAGGATCACGCACATTATCTGGCTGATCCGAAATATACAGGGCTAGGGGCAGATGAACTACCCTTTGCCGAAAGCCTTCTCGATACAGAAAAGCGTGCTGTAGCCTATTGGAAGGAAGAGATTGTTCCTGATTTGCTGCAGAACAAACGCGTCATCATCTCTGCTCACGGGAACACACTCCGGGCATTGGTGAAATATCTCGACCTAGTTCCCGACGAAGAAGTCACAAGCCTAAACATCCCCAACAGCATGCCGCTCGTCTACGAACTCGACGACCAACTAAAACCCATCCGCCACTACTACCTGTGCGACGAAGGCGAAGCCACGGAAGACCACATTCCACGACACATCGACCTCAATGACCCCGAAAACTGTGAATGGATCGGGTAATTGGATTCGACAAAAAACGGGTGGTGACAGGCACCACCCGTTTTTTGTCGAACATACAACTTACCTCTAGCGTATCGCCGCCCTTAATTTTCGGTTTTCTTTCCTAGCTAAGGCAGTATCGAATAGTTGTTTTTCTTCTTCACTTTCCGGGAATACGCCCGGAACTGGAATCGGTTTTCCCTCTTGATTGACTGCCACCATCGTCAAAAAAGATTCGGTTGTTAAGGTCTTTTTATTTGTGATAAGGTTGTGCGCTGTTACCTTTACGTACACCTCCATTGAACTTCTCCCGGTATACGTAACAAACGCCTCTAATGTCAATGCATCCCCTACCTTGGCGGAAGATAGAAAATCCACCGAGTCAATCGATGCCGTCACAACCGCACAATTCGCATGCTTCATCGCTGCAATTGCCGCAATCTCATCAATATACGCAAGCACCTTCCCGCCAAAAATCGTATCCAAATGATTCGTATCCGGCGGAAAAACTAGACGCGTCTGAATCGTCCTTGAATTCTGTATCGGTAATTTTTCCAGGGTCACGAAAACCCCACCCCCTCATCATTCTTTCGATAGAATTCGGGTGGTGACAGGCACCGCCCGAATTTTGTCGAATCACTTAAACCATTCTAACACAGTCATTCGTTCACGGACCAAATGTGTGGCTTCTACCATATTTTTCAGGGATTGGATGGTTTCTTCGGTTCCTCTGGTTTTCAGGCCGCAGTCGGGGTTGATCCAGAATTGGGCTGGGTCAAGGGCTGCTAGGCCGCCGGCGATGACGTCGACAATTTCTTCACATGAAGGTATTCTTGGGCTATGTATGTCATATACCCCCAAGCCAATTCCTTTATGGTAGGCATGTTGATGGAATGTCGAGATTAGCTCTCCATGACTCCGTGAAGTTTCAATCGAAATGACATCCGCATCCAGTTGATCGATAGGTTCAATAAAATCATGAAAGTCACAATAACACATATGGGTATGAATTTGTGTCGTATCCGCTACCGTCGAGGTCGTTACCCGGAAAGCTTTTACCGCCCATTCTAAATAGTGTTCCCAAGCAGATTTCTTCAGTGGCAGCCCCTCGCGAAGTGCCGGTTCATCCACCTGAATCATGTTAATCCCTGCCGTCTCAAGGGCTTCCACTTCTTTTCTCAGCGCAAGAGCAATTTGAAAAGCAACCTCTGAGCGCTGCAGATCGTCGCGAACAAACGACCAATTCAGAATCGTGACAGGCCCTGTAATCATGCCCTTGACTGGTTTTTCCGTAAGCGACTGGGCATACACACTTTCTTTAACCGTCATCGGTTGCAAAAACTCCACATCACCGTAAATCACGGGCGGCTTCACACAACGCGAGCCATAGGATTGAACCCATCCGTTTTCCGTGAACGTAAATCCGCCTAATTTTTCTCCAAAAAACTCAACCATATCCGTGCGCTCGAATTCGCCATGAACGAGTACATCCAAGCCCATTTCTTCTTGGATTCCAATCCATTTCCCCATCTCCGCTTGAATATACGAATCATATTGTTCCGTCGACCATTCTCCCTTGCGCCATTTTCTCCGTGCTTGACGTACTTCCAAAGTTTGCGGAAAGCTTCCAATTGTCGTAGTCGGCAGCAGCGGCAGCTTCCAACACTTTTGTTTTTCGCGACGTTCTTCAAAGGTAGCAGCCCGCTCAACCTGCTGAGACCAGACGCGCGACACCTCTTCCTGAACTTCCTCACAGTTTCTTGCTGGGGATTGGTTCAAACGTTTGAGTGCCCCTTCGCTTAACGCGAACGCCTCACCTTTAATACCGTCACGAACACTTTCAACCAGACAGTGTACTTCCAATAACTTTTCATCCGCAAAAGCTAAAGCCTCTTTTATAACTGGGTCTAACTTCCCTTCATGCTGAATCGTAACTGGCACATGCAATAAGCTCGACGAAGGCTGCAACCATAATCGTTCCTGAGGGACAATCTTTTTGATCGCATCAACTAAATTTCTTTTTTCAGAAAGATGTGCACGCCAAATATTTCGACCATCAATCACCCCAGCAGCAAGGACTTTATCCTTTGGAAATCCAAACGTAGCGAGGGCCTGCAGATTCCTTTCCAAACCATGGACAAAATCCAGTCCAATCCCCGCAACCGGTAAATCGATAACGTCCTGATACCATTCAACCGCATCAAAATAGGTTTGCAGCATAATCCGCAGCTGTGGCGCAGCTTCCTGCAGTTGTTTGTAAATATAAGCAACAGTTTTCATTTCATCTTTTGTGATAGAGGTAACCAAAATTGGTTCATCTAGCTGTACCCATTCTACCCCCTCTTCCGCCAGCTCTTGTAAAATTTGTGCGTACAACGGGACAATCTGTAAAATAAGTGCAGGCAATTGTTTCGGCTCATATCCCTTTGATAGCTTTAAGAACGTGTAAGGTCCGACTAGGACTGACTTTCCATGAATTCCAAGTTTGTCCCGAGCTTCCCGGTAGGCTTGCAGCGGCCTATTTTCGGTTAAGGTAGGTATAACTTCCCCGAGCTCCGGAACAATGTAATGGTAATTCGTGTTAAACCATTTTGTCATTTCACAGGCGACCGCTTTTTCACTGCCGCGGGCCATTGCAAAATAGGTTGAAAGTGGAACGGGCCCTTGACCTTCATAACTATACCTTTTCGGCACGCAGCCAAACATTACGGCTAGGTCTAGCATATGATCATAAAAAGTAAAATCCCCGACAGGAATCCACTCGATTCCTAGATTTTTTTGCTTTTGCAGGTGGTGGAGGCGAATTTCTTCTATTTGCTTAAGAAACTCTGATTCTCCTAATTTCCCGGTCCAAAATCCTTCTAAAGCCTTTTTCCATTCACGTTTTTCCCCAATGCGCGGGTACCCTAGATTACTGCTTTTCATCTTAATTCCTCCTACTCTTTTTGAAAAATAACATAGTGTTCGCGCAGCGTTACTTATAGCCGACATTTTGACTCGCCTCGCACCTATTTCTGTCGCCTATCGACCTTTTCGGAGACACATTCCCCAGATCAGTGGGCCATTTTTGTCTTCAACCCCAGAAAGCTATTTTTTAAAAATAAAAAAAGGCATCTCTAACGTTCCAATAGAAAGTTAGAAATGCCTAATATCGATAGCGACATACGTCGCCCTGTTATCAGCAGCAGCCAATCTAACACCTCCCTATTTCCCGTAGGTCTTCAGCGTTGTCGAAACAGGCAGGTCTCCTGACTTAAGGATCATCACCAGCCGCATACCTTCCCAATCATCTCGATCAGTGGCAAAAAACTGCGTTGATTTCCCTTTTACAGTGGCGGGACCGTGTCGGACTTGCACCGAGCTTCCCTTTTCATCCTTGAAACCAAGCTTCAAGGAACCTGTTCCCACTTATTCAATTAAACAAGTACTCTACCATCATAATGCAAATCATCCAAAAATTGCAATTTTTAATGAGATTCTAATCCATGATTTTTCAGGTTTCTTAATATAATAAATCACTCTCGAATCAAGGAGGAAAATAAATATGGACAAGAGATTGCGGGAAATCCAGCAGCGGATTACACAGGAACACAAAGACCTCGGTAAGTTCGTACAGCATGTCCTTGACGAGTTCGACAAAAAAGCAGATGAACATCGCCGTCTGAGTTCCTCAAACGCCTTAGCCGGAATCAAAACCTCCGGAATCGCAGAAAAAGCCTTCTACGACACCGTAAACGAAACAAAAAAATGGGTCCTCGACGTCCTTGAACGCACCATCCAAGACTTCGAACACTCCGGTGACAAACACTGGAACAAAAACTTCAAAGACGGGGTCAGGGAGTAAATAGCTTTCGACAAAATTCGGGTGGTGACAGGCACCACTCGAATTTTGTCGAAACACCACACACCTACATAAATAGGCGTATATACTTTGTGATTAGGCGGATACTGTTAAAGGAAAAGGAGGTTCGATTGATGGACGCACAAAGAGCTCAAGATATTGCCAATTCAACTACGATGGCAAATGTTATGTATAACGGAACTCGGATTTATATCGAGCATGTTGACCAACAAAATGGCACTGCTACTATTCATCCTTTAGATCAGCCTAATCAAAAGCAAAGCGTTTCTGTATCAAGCCTAATGGAATCTTAATAAAAAAGTGCAAACTTCTAGAAGTTTGCACTTTTTTATTTTAAAGATCTCTCTTATTGCGTCAAATCCACCGAATACTTTGCAAATCCTCCATCGGATGGCCCAATATATTTAATATTCGGGAATTGTCCAAGGTATTTTTGTGCAATCGGTGAGGATTCAAACACTGGAACGGCTGAACCGCTAAATTTCGCGAAAGACCAGTTTTGGTCGGCAGTTGGATTCAGCGGTTTATGCGCCTGAATATAATTGGTTACAATCTGCCGGTTTTCATCTGGTGCCTTTAACACAATCTCACCTTGACTAACTCCAGGGAAGGTCGCACTCGAAGCACGATAATTGTTGGTGGCAACAATAAACTTCTGGTCGGCCGCAACCAGCTTCCCTTGATAGGCCAAATTAACGATTCGACTTGAGCCCGCATTCACCACATTCCCATTTACATCATACTTCGCAGGTTTGGTTACATCAATTTGATATTGCACACCGTCAATTACATCAAAGTTAAACGATGGAAAATCCGGATTAATTAACGGCTGCTCGCCGCCGGCAGGATTGAGTTGATTAAATTGCCCCGCGCTCATTTCTAGCCATTCTTTCAACTGGGCACCGGTTACTATTTTTGCTTGGAGTGTATTCGGATACAAATACAAATCTGCAACATTTTTGATGGCCAGTTTTCCAGCTGGGATATCGGTATAATACGTCGGACCGCCACGACCGCCTGCTTTAAATGGCGCTGCCGCAGAAAGAATCGGGATCCCCGCATATTTTTGGTCCTTTAATGCACCCGCCACATATTCAGCTTGGGCATTATTGACAATTTGAACAGACGGATCGTCCTTAACGAGGGCAAAATAGCTATAGATTGGAGCGGTTGTTTCCCCAACAGGCTGATTAACGTAGTTGGTTGTCGCCTCATGCTCTTGTCTAATCGCCTTCATTATTGACTCGTCGGTTTGAACAAGAGATTTCCCTGCAGGGTCAACAATTGGCCGTAAAGCCGCTTTACTGTCAACTACTTTCCACTTACCTCGTTTTTTCTGCAGCTGCAGATCAATCACGCCAAGATGGCTGCCAAAGGCTCCGGCCATGACCACCGGTTTCCCGTTGATGGTCCCCTTTTCAAGATTGGTATTCGGTAGGTCCTTGTAGATTGGACCTGGGAAGGTGTTATGCTGATGTCCGGTAAATACGGCATCAATACCCTTGACCTGTGTTATGTAGTAACCGGCATTTTCCATTCCGGGCTGATAGGGCTCCCCGCTAATTCCCGTGTGAGCAAGGGCGACAATCACATCCGCTCCCTGCTTTTTCATCTGCGGAACATATTTTTTTGCCGTCTCCACAATCGATCTTGTTTCCACTTTTCCTTCTAAATTAGATTTATCCCATTCCATAATTTGTGGCGGAACAAAACCGATGACACCGACTTTAAGGCTTTGCTTTTTACCGCGCTCATCGACAACCTTCTTTTTCAAAATCACATATGGTTTAAAATACGGCCCCTCAGTTCCCGCCTTTACAATATTAGCGCTGACCACTGGCATTTTTGCATCATTCAAGGTTTCCTTTAAAAAATCCAATCCGTAATTAAATTCATGGTTTCCAAGCGTAGTCGCATCATACCCCAATAGATTAAACGACCGGTAAACAGGATGGACTTCACCAGGTTTTAGCCCCTTTACTCTGGCCATGTAATCGCCCAATGGATTTCCCTGAATCTCATCACCATTGTCAAACAGCATGGAGTTTTTCACTTCACTCCGTGCCTGTTTAATCAGAGTGGCGGTCTTTGCCAGCCCAACCTTGTCATCGAGTTTGGTCTGATAATAATCATAATTCGCTAAAAATACATGAATATCTGTCGTTTCAAGCAAGCGCAGATGAACCGTTTTGTCAGGCTTTTGTGCCACTGCATTAGAAGGCATCATCTGCACCGCCAGAACCAGCATCGAAATTGCAAACAAAATAAATTTCTTTACCAATGAAAAAAATCCTCCCTTATATGAAAATCATACAAACGAGAATAGTATTTGTATCCACAAAAGGGATTATTCGACAAAATCGAGTGGTGACAGGCACCACCCGATTTTTGTCAAATTATTCTTTTAACATCTCAACCAACAATTTTGGTCCCATGGGCTTCTTTTATTTTTAGGGTACTAACGAGATGATTTAGGTTTTTAGCGGTAATGCCGCCACCCGGCAGGATGATGATTCTTTCGGCGGCATAGTCTACATATTCCTTCAATTTATGGAGGTTTTCCTCAATCGGAGATCCTAATGGGCCTCCGTGGGTTAGAATTCGTTTTACTCCATATTTTGCTAGCCAATCAATTGCATCCAACTGGAATTCTGGATGAATTTGATCAAAGGCCATATGAAAAGTTACGTCCAAGCCTTTTGCCGATTCCAGAAGGGTAAGTATTGCCGCCTCATCAATCCAGCCAGATTCATCTAAACAGCCAAGCACCACTCCATCTGTGCCTAATTGTTTAAGATGAACAAGATCCTCTCGCATCAACTCTATTTCTTCTTTACTATAAATAAAATTTCCGCCTCTAGGCCGGACCATGGCCATCACTTGAATCTTTCTACTATGGCAATATTCAATGGTTTTTGCCGCTACACCGTGGCTGACGGTTGTGCCTCCCACAGAAAGGTTGTCACAAAGCTCAATACGGTTAGCTCCTTTGGCAATCACCTCGGGGACCCTTGTAAAATTCTCTACACAGACTTCTTTAAGCATGAACGACCACCCTACAAATTGATTTCAGTTTCCATTCAGAAACCATCGCTAGCCTTTAACATAGGCAACTGTTTTTCAAATTTCTTGTTTGCCCGCATTTTCGGGATATGCAATCAGTGCAAACCGTTCATGAACGGCCCCAACTTCAGCACCGGCATCATTTTTTAAAACAGATGGTTTTAAAGCTCTTAAACTCGTAATCGTTTGTTTATTCTTATACCCGATTTGTTCCAAAATCGAGGCGACAATGACTGGCCAAACATCCTCTGATCCATTTAACACCTTTAAAGCAAAACCAATTCTTTCATTTTTCAAGCCAAAGCAATATACTCCCTGTGCTCCGCCTTTTGCGACAATATTTTGATCTTGAAGCAAGACGGAACAAATAAATCGCTCTGAAGCAATCATATGGGGATACTCATTCATAATACCCGTCATTTGTATAACGGCTTTTTGCAAAATTGGGTCCTTAATCAAATCAGGACAAGCTAATTTTAGATAGGTTGTCGCCATATTTTTTAAAGGAATGGCAAAAACAGGGACCCCGCAGCCATCCTTTCCAACTTTAATCTCGGTAATAGGGATTTCCGAGAGTCCCGAAAGAATCTGCAGGATTTGTTGTTGAAGTGGGTGGTCCACTTCCCAATATCCTTCAACCGGGTATCCAAGTTCACGGCAAACTGTAACAAATCCCATATGTTTACCTGCACAATTATGGTAAAGTCTTCTTTTTTCTTTATTTTCCCGCAGCATTTCTTCCCTTGGTGCTGCATTTAAAGGATGGGAGCAAGGACAAAATAATTCTTCCTCCCGAACAGGTAATTTCTTTAGCATCGACTCTAAAGCTGCAATATGATAGGATTCCCCGCGGTGGGAAGCAGTAAACAAAGCAGCCTCCTCCCTTGTCAATCCATATTTCGTTATAATATTCGCTAAGAAGGCAGGCAGCGCTTGGATTGGCTTGGCCGCTGACCGATAATACGTGTAATGGTCAGGGTCCCCAGCATAGTAGATCGTTTCCAGCCTTTCATTTACCCCGCATATCATTCCCATATGAACATTTTCAACTAAACCTGCTCTAGTTTCTTCCACTAATTTTACCGCATTCATCTTTCTAACCTCTCCCCTAAAAAAATGAAATCCCTTGTTTACTCTAAATCCAGAAGCAAATTTTGTACTTGAATCGCTGCGCCAAGAACAACCCCATGTTCACCTAACTGGGAATAAACGATCTTTACTCTTTCTTTCAATGGTTCCCATATATATAGGTCACATTTCTGCTCAATCGGTTGCTTTATTTCGGGGAGCCTTTCAATCGTATCCCCGCTCAGAATAATCATTTCTGGATTATAGAGACAAAGGATATTGCTAACAGCTAGAGCAATATAAGTCGTTGTTCGATCCATAAGATTATGGGCCCATGATTCCCCATTTCGGTATGCCTCAAATACATCAAGAATGGAATCAATTTCTTTTACCTTTCTTGCATCCGCAACAATCGCCCCTTCGGATATATAGGTGGCAAGGCAGCCAATTTTTCCACAATTACAAACATTCCCAGTCGGATTAATCACAGTATGGCCGATTTCCCCCGCATTATTGGAATCGCCACGGTAAATTTCCCCGTTAAGAATCATCGCAGAACCGATACCTGACCCAATACCAACAAGGACGGCATGATGCGAATTTTTTGCACTCCCCTTAAAATCCTCTGCGACAATCTTCATTTTTAATTCATTGTCAATCATGACTTCGAATGCCGTAAGCTGTTTAAGATCTTCCGCTAGATTGACATTTTTCCATTTAAGCTGATCCGATACCTTTACAACTCCGTTTTGATTATCAATAAATCCTGGTAATCCTGCTCCAATCCCAATTATCCTTTGATGTGGAATCCGATTTTTTTCAATTAATTCCTTTAGGTTCATATTTACCTTTTCAAGTGTTTCAAAGTAACTTTCGGACTCCAATCTTGGAACCCTCCTTAATTCAACAATCTCCCCAACATAATTGACAATACCGATTTTTATAATAAATTTGTCTATTTCAACTCCGATCGTAAAAAACACATCACCACATACATCAAGTAAAACAGCCTTTCTACCAACACCGGAAGTTACTAATTCCGTTTCTTTAACAAATCCTTGTAAATGAAGCTCATTTACGATCCTCGTAATCGATGTCGGACTCATCCCTGTGATCTTAGCAATTTCCATCCTCGAAATCGGCGATTGATTCTTTATAATCTCTAAAACTAAATTCTTATTCTGCTTCTTCATTAAAAGCTGATCCTGTTTTTCCATTCCATTTACATCCCTTTTTAAATGATTTTTCTATTTCTCTTTAAAAAATCATGTTAAATCTCCCATTCATAAGAAAGCACTAACATCATTTTTTAATTTCTTTCGACAAAATTCGAGCGGCGCCTGTCGCGCCCCGAATTTTGCCGAACACAACTCCTTCTCAATCTACCTTAAATGCTTTAATAAATTCAATTGCTTCAGTGATATCTTGAGTTGGGTTGGTTTGAACTTCGCGTTCAATGGTTAGGTAGCCGTCGTATTGGATTTCTTGTAAGGCCGCGAAGTATTTTGGAAAGTCAACTGCCCCTTTTCCGAGTGGCAGTTCACGAAAGTAGTCACCGGAGGCAACCATTTGGGCTATTTTTTCATGGTCTGTTCCGCCTCCATAGCCAAGCGCCCCATAGACATCGCGAGGGTCAACCGGTTTAAGACGGATTCCATCCTTTACATGGGTGTGAACGATATAATCCTTAAGAAGCTTTACACCTTCTACAGGATCATCGCCCGTTACCATTACCATATTCGCCGGATCAAAATTGACAGAGACTCCATTGGTACTTAGGCTATCCAAAAAGTCCTTCAATCTGGCAGCTGGCTCCGGACCCGTTTCGATGGCAAAATAGGCATTCATCCTTTTAGCGTAGACCCCAAGCTCTTCACAGGCCAATTGCATGGCTTCATAGATCGGACTGTCCTTTTCCTCCGGGATAATGCCAATATGGGTAGTAACAATATTGGTTCCAAGCTCCACAGCTAGGTCCAAAATTCGTTTTGATTTTTCAACCTTCTGCTTATTTTGGTGCTGGTCCTGAAACCCATGACCGCCTAAATCACCGCAAAGGGCTGAAATTTCTAAACCCAATGACTCAATATAAGATTTAAGTTCCTTCCGAGATCGGGCACTTAAATTTTCCGGGGCCATTTCACCGTTAACCGCATAGATTTGGACACCATCTGCCCCCATTTCCTTTACTGCTTTAAGCCCTTCATGGAGCGGCAATTGAAGACTATCCACTATAACCCCGATTTTATTGTTCAATTTTAAATAAGGCATTGATTAAAATCTCACCTCGCACTTCTTTTCCGCGGCTTCATAAATCCCCGCTAAGATTTTCATGATTTCAACGCCGTCTTCAACGGGTGCCACTGGTTCGATCCCCGATAAGCAGCTCTCCACAAAAGAATCAATTTCATTTTGAAAAGCATTGGAAAAATCGAAGCTAAGATGATCGATTTGCGGGTGAATATTGAGAATCGTATCATTTTCTTCACTAATTAATACTAATTCCGGTTCTAATTCAGCTCCGCCATTAGTGCCGAATAATTTTACTTGAATTTCATCCTTCTTTGCATGTAAGGTAAAGGAAACATCTACAAGTAAAGAAGCTCCATTCTCAAAGGTAATGAGAGCATTAGCTAAATCCTCCACTGTATTTTTCCCTTTGTCATAGTCCGCAGCTTTATAAAAACTTAGATTCTCAACGTTTCCACGATTTCCAAGCTGCCGATACGTGTTCCCGGAAATTGATTTTACCTTTGGACGCCCCATTAAATACCAGCAAATATCAATAATATGAACACCAAGATCAATTAATGGACCGCCTCCCGAGCGTTCCTGGTCGGCAAACCAGCCGCCCGGATTCCCTAATCGCCGTAAGCAGGATGCCTTGGCATAGTAGATTTCCCCTAATTTCCCCTGGTCTATAAACGATTTTAATATTTTCGTATTGGTGGCAAATCTCCTGACAAAACCAACCTGCAAGGTTTTATTGGATTCTCGCGCAGCTTCCTCCACCTTTACTGCTTCTTCGACCGTCATCGAGAGTGGTTTTTCTACTAATACATGCTTGCCGTTTTTTAGGGCGCCAATTGAAATTTCCGCATGGGTGTTATTCCAGGTGCAAATACTGACAGCATCAACATGAGGGTCGTCAAAAACCGCTTCTAGAGAGTCATACACCTTTTCAATTCCGTACTTCCTTGCTTTTTCCTCCGCTCTTTCCTTTGAAAAATCGTACACACCATATAATACGGCATGGAGATTGTTCGCATAAGATGCCAGGTGCATATCAGAAATTGAACCTGTTCCAATCACACAAACCCGAAGCTGTTCCATGTGTTTCACCCCTTCTGTAAAATTACTGCACTTCATTCCATAGTCTTCTTACATTATCCATGCCAATTTTCGATCCAATCTTGCAATCTTCCATTCCCTCAAACTCAACCGTTAAATAGCCGTCATATCCTGAATTTTTAACGAGTTTGATAATCTCACGAATATTTAAATCACCGTGGCCGACAATCGCACCACGCAAATAGTTTTCATTCACCGTCCGGAACCAGACACCATCCCCTGGATTTTCATAGTAAGGACGAATATAGAAATCTTTAAAATGAACAGTCGCAGCATATGGAATATTTTTCTTCACTCCAACTAGCGGATCTTCATCAATACAAAGGAAATTTCCCACATCAAGGGTCGTTTTAAAATTCTCACGGTTCACAGCATGAATCACCCGCTGGACCCGGTCACTTGACTGAACATTAAAGCCATGATTTTCAATTGTAGTCGTAATACCAAATTGTGCCGCATAATCAGCAATCAACTGGCTGCCTCTAACAAATTTTGAAAAATGTTCTTCAAAATAATGGATGGTCATTTCTTCAGGCTTTAGCGTGAAGGCCGTTACATCATGGCGCATAATCTTGATCCCTAAACGATTGACGATATCTACATGTGTTTTGAGACGTTCCACTTCTTCTTGAAAAGCCTCTTCAGTCTCTTGAACAAAGTTTGCCGGCAAGGAATAGGCTGACAGCTCAATCCCGAGTGTTGCTGCTTTTTCCTTAACTTGATCCGCTAATTCGGGATTATCGACCACCGAATAACCGTAAGGAACCATTTCCATATGTTCGCCGCCATTATCCGCAATCCATTGAATGACATCCAATACATCCATCGTCCCTTCGCGTAATTCCTTCACTAAACTGTATGTACTTAATCCAACCTTCATCGAAAACCCCTCCTATTTTTTAAAACTGCTATTCTACCAAATGACAAGCAACAAAATGACCGTCTGTTCCCGCTTTTTTCAAAGCAGGTTCCGTCCCTTTACAAGCCTCAGTCGCCAAAGGACAGCGTGTATGAAACCGGCAGCCTGCCGGCGGATTCACCGGACTTGGTAAATCCCCTTGTAAAATAATCCTTTCCCTCCGCAGACGCGGGTCTGGAATCGGAATCGACGACAAAAGCGCTTTTGTATACGGATGCTGCGGGTTTGAAAAAATAACCTCTTTCGGCCCAGACTCCACGATCGTCCCTAAATACATCACACCAATATGGTCACTGATATGCTCAACAACACTTAAATCATGCGAGATAAATAGATAGGTTAAGTTAAATTCGGCTTGTAAATCCTTCAAAAGATTAAGGATTTGAGCCTGGATGGAGACATCTAAGGCCGATACGGGTTCATCCGCAATAATCAATCTTGGTTTTAGAATCAGCGCCCGTGCAATGCCAATGCGCTGACGCTGGCCGCCGCTGAACTCATGGGCGTAACGATTCGCATGATACTCACTTAAACCAACAACCTCTAAAATTTCCGCTACCTGTTTATATCGCTCTGCCCTTGATAGATTCGTATGAATCGCAAGTGGTTCGGCAACAATATCACGAACTTTCATCCTTGGATTAAGCGAGGCATACGGGTCCTGAAAAATCATTTGCACCTTTTTCCGCATCGTTTTTAATTGTGATTCTTTTTTTCCCGAAATTTCATCCCCGTCAATCCAGATTTCTCCCTGATTCGGCTCAATCAGCCGATTAATCAGCCTTCCTGTTGTCGATTTTCCGCAGCCGCTTTCCCCCACAAGACTGAACGTCTTCCCCTCCGGAATCATGAAGGATACATCATGGACCGCTTTGAGCGTTTTCTTTTTTCCAAACATGCCATCCGGAATCGAAAAAGATTTCTTTAACCCTGATACCTTTAAAAGAGTATTAGACACTTATGCCCCCCCTTTCCTCTTTGTATAACCAGCAGCTGCAAGTCCTGCCATGATCAAATTTCAATTCTGGCGGTTCTTCCTGATAACAAATCGGCATCGCATCATTACACCTTGGAGCAAACTTGCATCCTTGAGGTAAATGATTCGGGTCCGGGACATTGCCTCTAATCGAGTCCAATTTATCCCTTTTCTGACCAAGCTTTGGCACAGAGCCAATCAGCCCTTTCGTATAAGGATGTTTTGGGCTTTCAAATAAATCGAATACATTCGCCTCTTCCACCACTCTGCCTGCATACAATACGACTACCCGATCACACATTTCTGCAACAACCCCTAAATCATGGGTGATCAATAACACCGACATCTGTTCCTTTTGTTGCAGTTGTTTGATTAGATCTAATATTTGCGCCTGGATGGTGACATCCAGTGCCGTGGTCGGTTCATCCGCGATGAGTAGCTGTGGATGACAGGTTATCGCCATCGCAATCATGATTCTTTGTCGCATACCGCCGGATAACTGATGGGGAAACTCTTTCATGATTTCCTCCGCCCTTGGAATACCGACCTTTTTTAAAATTGAAACGGCATGTTCCCGTGCCTTCTTCTCATCAAATCCTAAATGAAGGCGGATCGGCTCGAGCAGCTGCTCGCCAATTTTCATCACGGGATTTAAGGAAGTCATCGGTTCTTGAAAAATCATCGCAATTTGTTTTCCACGAATTTTCCTCATTTCCCCTTCAGATTTGCTCGTTAAATCCTCTTGATTAAATTGAATCCTGCCGCCTGAAATTTCTCCGCTCGTCCCTTTAAATAATTTCATGATGGAGAGGGAAGTGATACTTTTTCCACTTCCGGATTCACCAACAAGACCGACAACCTCACCTTTATGGATGTGAAAGTTAACACCGTGTAAAATTTTCGTTTTATGTTTATCCTTCGTGAATTCTGTTTCAAGCTTTTCTACCTGCAGCAGCTTCTCCATCCTTTTCAAACTCCCTTATTCATTCTTCGTTTTCGGGTCCAGTACATCTCGCAGCCCATCGCCGACAACATTGAAGGCCAAAACGGTTAAAAAGATGGCAATCCCCGGCATCATTACGACATGCGACGATGTACCTAAATAATCACGTCCGAGGCTTAACATCGCTCCCCAATCCGGTGTTTCCGGACTTGCCCCTAAACCAAGGAAGCTTAAACTCGAGGCTGCCAAGATGGCTGTTCCAATCCGCATTGATATAAAGACGATTAAACTACCAAGTGTTTCTGGAAGAATATGTTGAAACATGATTCGAAAATGGGATGCCCCCATCGATTTAGCCGCCTCCACAAATACAGTTTCTTTTGCCTCAAGCGTAGCTCCCCTCACCAACCTTGCGAAGGATGGAACACCAAAAATGGAAACGGCAATGACTACATTTGTTAATCCAGGGCCCAAGATTGCCACAATTGCAATCGCGAGAAGGATATCGGGAAAGGCAAACATAACGTCGCTTCCTCTCATGATAAGCCGATCAAGCCAGCCGCCAAAATAGCCGCTGACAAGCCCTAACATGGTACCAACCAAGGCTCCGAGAAAAACAGAAAGAAAGCTTACACTCAATGAGATCCTAGCACCGGCTAGTAATCTACTAAAAATATCTCTCCCATATTCATCCGTGCCTGCTAGGTGGTCTTTACCGGGACCTTGTAACAGTGCATTATAATCAGGTTTATAGGGGTCATACGGCGCGATATAAGGACCTATAATTGCGATGATAATCAGTAATAGGATAAAAAAACTTGCCCAGAACGCTGTCTTTTGCTTTTTCCAATTTTTCCAAAAGTCCTTAAACGGAGAATACCTTTTTTCTGTGATGATCGTCTGATTTTGAGTAACTTGTTTCGATAATTCCATTATGGCCCTCCTCTATGAAACGTAGCGGATTTTAGGATTAAGATAACTATATAAAAGGTCGACAATTAAATTGACAATAATAAATTCAACGGAGAACAGTAATAATTCAGCCTGGATGACAGGGTAGTCACGAAAGGCAATCGAGTCAATTAATAACCGGCCCATTCCCGGGAAACTAAAAACAGTTTCTACTACAACGGATCCTCCCAGTAAAAAGCCAAACTGCAAACCAGCAATGGTTACAACCGGAATAAGTGAATTTCTCAGGGCATGCTTAGGAATGACAACCGATTCCTTCAACCCCTTTGCACGTCCAGTACGGATAAAATCAGCCTTAAGCGTTTCGAGTAGTGAAGATCTGGTAAACCGAGCAAGCATCGACATGATACCGGCACCCAGTGTTAACGATGGTAACACATAGCTTTGCCAGCCCTCTGCACCGCCTGTTGGAAACCATCCCAGCTGTACGGAGAAAATCTGAATGAGGATTAACCCTAACCAAAAACCTGGTAACGAAATTCCCGAAACCGCTGTTACCATCCCAAGATAATCGGGCCATTTATTTTTAAAAACAGCGGAGAATGTTCCAATAATTAATCCAATGATTAAAGCCCAAACCATACTGGCTAATGTTAGATAAATCGATGGCATAAAGCGGTCAACAAACATATCCGTTACTGGTAATTTTGTCTTCAGGGAGGTACCTAAATTCCCTTGAAATAGGTGGCCCATGTAGGTAAAATATTGCTCCCAAATCGGCTGATTGAGCCCAAGCTGCGCCCGAATCGCTTCGACCTCATCTAACGTGGCGTCTTTTCCTGCCACCAGTCGTGCTGGGTCGCCTGGAATTAAGTGGGTAAAGAGGAAGATTAAAATAGAAACAATAAATAGGATTGGAATCATTTCTAGAATTCTTTTTAAAATATATTGGAGCATGGTGAAAACCCCTTTCATAGAAAAGCGTAAGCGCCTTGGTCAGCCCTGACAAGCGCTGGAGGACCTGACGGTGAAGTCGTTCTTTGACTTCATCGGCAGGGCCGAAGCGACCTCGAGGGGCTAGGCGCTGGAGCTGGACAGTTCTCAAAGTCGCAGATTGATCTCTTTCATCTTCAAAGAAGGAAAGAATCCTCGGGGGAAAGAGTCCCCCGAGGCCTCTTTTAAACCATTAAAATTACTTCAAGTTTGCGTTTGTTACGTCAATTCCGCCATCCGGCGTAATGTTGACACCTTCCACATTTGTTCTCTTGCCAGTTAAAATTTCATCGACGCCTAGGAAAATCCATGGAGCATCTTTATAAATGGTGGACTGGATATTGCTGTAGATTTCATCCTGTTTTGCTGCATCGGCTGTTTTATTCACTTCATCCATCCATTTGTCTACCTGGTCATTTTTATAATAAGCCGTATTTGCACCCTCTGGAGGGAATGAACCGCCATAGAATAATGGTTTTGTTGCATTGGTTGTATCAGAAGGATAGGCAGACCAGCTTACATACCACATTTGTAATTTTGTATCTTCCGGTTTTTGTGCTCCGTAAATTTCATCTGAAAGAGTGCCTTCTTCCATTGATTTAATATTTACATCGACGCCAATCGCTTTTAATTGCTGCTGGATGAATTGCATCCCCTTCATCGTGTCGGAGTTTGTATTCCCCCAAATTTCCGTTTTGAAGCCATTTGCATATCCAGCTTCTTTTAATAATTGCTTTGCTTTTTCGATATTTTGCTGATATTCTTCCTGTTTTACATAGTGAAGCGTTTTACTCGGTATAATCGAGTCTAAAGGAAGCCCGAAGCCCGCATTGACAACACTGATAAAAGCATCCTTATCAACGGCATAGTTTAATGCCTGACGAACACGCGGATCGTTAAATGGCTTTTTCATCGTGTTAATGGATACATACCGTGCGATCGTAGAAGGAATTTTTTCTACCTTAACGTCAGAATTGCTTTCTAATTCTTTAATGTTTTGACTAGGCAGTGGATAGATGACCTGTGCTTCACCTGTTTTTAACATAGCAACGCGAGATCCATTTTCCGGAACTGGTTTGTAGGTAATCTTTTTCACACGGTCAGCTTTGTTCCAATACCCATCAAAACGTTCAACAGTTAAATGATCGCCTTGAACCCATTCAACGAATTTAAATGGACCTGTTCCAACTGGGTTTTTGGCAATCTTGTCATTTCCTTTAGCTAAGAGCTTCGGGCTAAGAATTTTTGCGGATACAAATCGGGTTAACATCCCTGCATATGGTTCTTTGATAGTGATTTTCATTTCATAATCATTGATTACATCGATTTTCGTGATGAGATTAAATCCGCGGCTGTTTAAACGAAGGCTGTCATCTTTCATGATTCTTTCAAAGTTGGCTTTTACGGCTTCTGCATTAAAGTCCTCTCCATCATGGAACTTTACCCCTTTACGCAGTTTAAAGGTATATTCCAATGCATTATCACTAACGCTGTACTCTTCAGCTAGTTTAGGGATAATTTTTCCTTCTGAATCAAAGCCCAATAGTCCTTCAAGCATGGCAGACTGTACGGAGTTAGAATTGGTATCACCCGTATTATGCGGGTCCATCGAAATAAAGTTTTCATTTACTGCGATCACCATTTCTTTGTCACCTGATTTGGTACCAGGCTTCTTTTCACTGCTGCTTTCCTTGCTGGAACATCCAACGACCACTATTGCCGAAAGAACGATTAACAGCAGCGTTTTCCAAAAATGAGTCTTCTTCAATTGTCTTCCCCCTTTGATAATTTTTTCAGGTACTTTGCTTGTTGTGTTTGATGTGAGTTATACCCTTGAAAGAATATGATTGGATTACTTCTATTTCGTCTCCTATAACAGGAATAGAGATTGAAGTAATCGTAAATCTAATTTCACCCGCGGTGTTAATAATTGCTTTGAATTAGAGTCATTTTATTGGGGATATCCGCTCTTTTTAAGTTTAATTTCTCCACTGATGAAATTAATACAACAAAAAAATAGGAACCTACCAAACTTGAAAAGTTAAAATCATTATATCTTTCATCGAAACCGTTTTCAACGAGAAGATTTCGACAAAACTCGGGTGGTGACAGGCACCACCCGAATTTTGTCGAGTCACAATATCTTTTTATATTCCGGGTTATGACTGGAAACGGTTGAGCGAGTCTCGGAAGTAACAGATAGCCCCTATGCTCTATATAAATGTGGGAATATCCATTAATTCTTTCTCCTTTCCCCAGTTTCAGGAAAATTCATAACCATCCAGAATAATTTCCTTTTTTCTTCGGTCGATCCAGCAAATAAATCTAACAGACTATCAATATTCATGAAAACCGGCTGCGGGGCCATCGGCTCCTTAAATAAATGACAGTGCTCCAAGGATAGAGTTCGGGGTTCTTCACCATACCAGCCTCAACAGGATTCATATGAATATAGCGGCACACATCAAGCATTTCTTTTCGATCAAGGATGATATTATCATGGAAACGTTTTTCAAAAACATGACCGGTTAGATTGTACTTTGTGTTATAGTAATCGGCATACCTTCTGTTGATAATTGACATTAGTTTTGAGATCGGAACTTCTTGTGAACGAATGAGAAGGTGATAGTGGTTGGTCATCAAACAATAAGAGGCAATTTCAAAGTGGAATTGATCATGGAGCTCATAAAGGATTATGATAAAAAAGATATGGAACATAGATTCTCTTTTTACGAGACATTAAAAACAACCTCCAAACAGAATGGATTTAAATCACAAAACTAATTCGACAAAACCACTCAAAATCCTGCAACAAACCACAAAAAGCATTCGACAAAATCCGAGTAGCGTCTGCCGCCGTTCGGATTTTGTCGAAAAATATTACACTTTCCTACTTTTGTCCTATGAAGTATACTAAGAAATGTGTAGAAATTTGGAGGAGAATGGGAAATGAAGAAAAGATTACATAAGAATGCTTTTAGTTTCGTTTTGGCTGGGACGATTGCCTTGACGCCGATTGCAGCGAATTTTGCGATTGCTCCACATACTGCTCATGCGGCGACGGATGCGACAGCTGGTATTGTTGCGTATCATGATGCAATTTATAAAAAATTGACAGCTTCTGATATTGCGGATATTAAAGCGGCTTACAGTAAGGTAGACAAAGTTGATTTTTCAAAGGTTCTTGGTGCTAGTTTAGTAGCGAAAATTGACGGGAAAACTTCATCTAAAGGTACAGCGGTTGCAATTGCAAAGGACCTAGCCAAGCTACAATATCAAACAAACTCAAAAGATTTCAAAGCAGCACTTGAAAAGTTCAGAACAGACCACAAGGATCATTTTACTAAGATTTTTGACGGAAAGCTTTCGGTTGATCAAGCCATCCTATTATTTGCCGATTTTGAAAATCGCTTGCAAAATAAACTTGTACAATCCTTTATTAAAAAAGACAACTCAAGCTTTAATACGATCGTAAAAGCAGCTGCTAATGATGCTGCAAAGGCTAAAGGGGTTGAAGGTTTATTCTCGCAAAAATTAGGCGTATCCCTTGATACCCTACTAGCCATCAAAGCTAATGCAGAAAAAGCTACGGACCCCGTGAAATCTGCCTCTGCAGGATTATCATCAGGACTGATTCGTAGTAATGGTGGCGACATCTATGGCTCAAGCTCAATATATGCAGGTTCATCAGCTTCCTACCTATTTAAAGTTGCTATTTTAGGAGATTTTACGAAGAATGTTCAATGGAAAACAACCAATTCAGAAATTGCTTCCTTCAGCGGCAATAAACTGACAGCCAAAAAAGCTGGAAAAGTAAAAGTACAAGCTTACTATTTAAACATGCCGGTTATTACAAAAGATGTAACAATTTCCGTGAAGGACACGGTTGCACCAGCTGCGCCAAAAGTCGATCCTTTTGACAACCGAGACAAAGTGATTTCCGGAAAAGCAGAAGCCAATTCCTACATCACTGTAAAACGAGGCAGTACTACCGTTGCGAAGGGTTATGCTTCATCAAAAGGAACTTTTGCTCTGCAAATTGAACGCCAAAAAGGCGGTACGATCCTTACGCTTACCGCAAAGGATAAAGCAGGCAATACAAGTAAGACAACAATCTATAAAGTACTAGACAAATACACTGCAGCACCAACCGTTTACTCCGTTGACAACAATGATAAAGTAATCAAAGGAAAAGCAGCAGAAGGACATTCTTACATCACCGTAAAATATGGTAAAACAACGATTGCAAAAGGCTATACTTCTTCAAACGGCAGCTTCTCACTTAAGATGAAGACGCAAAAAGCGGGTACTGTCCTTAAGGTTTATGCAAAAGATAAAGCAGGTAATATAAGTGTAGCGACAACCGTTACAGTCCATGATAAGATTGCACCGGCAAAACCAACTGTTTACTCTGTTGACTCAAACGATAAAGTCATCAAAGGAAAAGCGGAAAAAGGCGCTACCATTACGATCAAAAAAGGTTCAAAAGTATTAGCGACTGGAAAAGTTACCAGCAAAGGAAACTTCAGCATCAAAATCAAGGCCCAAAAGAAAGGCACTGTCTTATATGTAACAGCTAAAGATAAGGCTAAAAACGTAAGCAACAAAACAAAAGTAGTTGTAAAAGCAGCGAAATAATCATTGAATCAGGCAGACCCTTTTGGTCTGTCCTTTCTATTGTTTTTTCCAGAATGGTTAACGAAAATTTATTATTAGCAGGAGCATATCATGAAAAGGAAATTGTCCGTTTTTGTTGCAGTTCTCGTTGTATTTGGCAGCATTGGGTATGGGGTTTATCGAGTTGGCCTGAACATGGCCTCTGCTAAATTAATTGAAAATGTTTCAAAGGACTTAGAAACATCAGGGGATTTGTCAAAAATCAAGCAGTCAATTCAAAACGATCCAAACGTAAGAAAAACAGTTGAAAGCGATCCAAAATTAAAAAACCTTGTGAAAAAAGCAGATTCCGGCGCTTCTGTCAGCACCAGCACGGCACGACAGCCAACAACAAAAGCACAAACAGCATCCAACCACGGCGGTACTATCACCACTCAGGCTCCAATCCATAAGCTACCTTTTAATACAAAAGAAGATGCAGCAAAGCTATTAATTTCAAAAATTGGCCTACCCGAGCTTAAGGACATGTACTCAAAAGTACAAGCAGGAACCATGACAAAAGCTGAAGTCCTCCAGATACTTCGAAGCAAACTAACAGAGGACGAAATCACCGCACTAAAACTCGTCGCCTACAACGAAATCACTAATTCATAAACACAAAAGCGGCCTCTCCGATTCAAAGGAGAGGCCGCTTTTTAATTGTGGAACTTACCACTGTGAAATAAGAAAATTCGGGTGGTGACAGGCACCGCCCGAATTTTGTCGAATCACTATTTCAAATAATTTTTGTCGATCCATACTTTTTTGCCGCCGAAGTTGCCGTAGTACCAGGTTGCTTTCCCGACTTTCCATTTGGAAGTGATTTTGAAGGTTCTTCCTTTGTATTTGGATAGGCTTTTGTAGGTGGTGTCTTTTTTGCTGCCCCATGGTTTGCTGTAGGCGCTGCCGGTTCCTTTGACGACAAGTTTTTTGCTTTTTTGTTTGGTCTGCGCATAGCTTTGTGAGGAAAGGTCAGTTTGTTTCACCCAGCCAATGACTCCTGCGCTTGCACTAGCCTGATTGCTTAGCAAGTAATAGGTTTGTCCCATAAAGCTTGCTTGTTTCTTAATATAATAGACATGATTCGTATAGGTTGAACCTGCCTTGAAGCCAGACGAGCTATCTCCTATCAGTTTATAAATCTTAACACTGCTGCTTCTTACCCGGCCTAAACGGCTTGTGCTACTCTCTTTGATTGATTTGACAGAATAAGAAGGAACCCAAACCGTCTTACCGTCCAACTGTCCGCGATACCAAATGGTACTGCCGATTTTAGCGGTTAGCTGCGCCTTAAATCCCTGTTCCTTATAGACGGATAGATTTTTAATAGTGGAATCCTTTACACCGCCCCATGCCTTGCTATAGGCGCTGCCGGTTCCATTGATTAAAAACATCTTCGGATTTTTATCAACTTCTGCATAGGATTGCGTTGTTAAATCCGTCGATTTTGCCCAGCCGATTACTCCTTTTGTACTACTTGTCTGTGTGCTAAGCAGGTAATAGGTATTACCGTTTGCCGTAGCTTTCTTTTTAATGTAAAAAACAGTGCTGGTATTCGTTGCACCTGATGGATTCGCAGTCGCTTCCTCACCAATGTTCTTATAAATCTTAACGTCAGGATTTTTGACCACACCTAATCGGTTTGTGCTGCTTTCCGTGATGGTCGTTACGTTACTTGAATACACCCAAACCGTTTGGCCTGCAAGCGTTCCGCGATACCAAATCGAGTTTCCGATTTGCTCCGTTGCGTTGACCGTGAATTCTTGGTCGGCATAGGTAGAAAGCGTCGCGATGACGGCATCATTTTTCTGGCCCCATTCCTTGCTATAGGCTTTTCCGGTTCCTTTTAAAATAAAATTCTTTGATTTTTTACTGATGAGGGCGTATGGCATAACGGATAAATCCGCTGACTTTACCCAGCCGATGATTCCTTTTTCATTACTTAATAGAAAAAAGATTTGACCGTCTTCGATCGCTTGTTCTTTTATGTAATAAACGCGATTGGTATAGGTGGAATCTGCTGTGATGGCGGTGGTGTCATCGCCAATTTCGTGATAAATTTTTGCGCCTTCGTTCTTGATGTAGCCTAGTCTTTTTGTATCGATGGTTGTATTTAAGGTATTGTATTTTTGCGTGACTTGCTTAACAAAGTCATTCCAGTTATAGCCCCACTGAGAAAAATAACCATGCGGGTCGCCATGGTCTGTGCCACCAAGGAATTTGGAAACAGCATTATGGGACCATAATGTGCCCTTGCCTGTTTTTTCAGCGCTGGTGACGCCTAGATTGTATTCAAATAGTAAAAAGGCAAGATAATTCGCGTAGTTATTGATGGAGCGGGCAAATTGATCAAAGCTATGGACTCGGACCAGTTCGACATGGACAAAGCGTTTGTTGGCATAACTCCCTGCACCCCATGCCCCATAATTGGGAGACTGGATTTCGATGACATGCGAGCCATCGACAAATGCATGCACAAATGCATTATTATAATGTTTCGACATATAGGCGATTTCACCGTAGATGGTCGAGTGGCTGTTTGCCGTTTCATGGGCGACGACCCCTTCAACCATCGCATAGCCATTGCGATAATTGAAGTCTGGAAACTTACTGATATGCTGATATTCGAATTTCACCGGTGTGAGCTTTTTTGTTTTAATATAATCATTCACATCCGGATACTTGGCCTTCGCAAAGGCCTGTCCCCCTGTCAGCCATTGTGGGAACAATGTCGAACACATCAACATAACCACAATTAAAATAACTGCTTTTTTCATACTTCCTCCCCATATTTTCATTCTCGAAATATTTCCATAAGACAATTATACTATTACTCTATTACAAAATTTAAGATATTTTGAGATATTTTGAGATTTTTTTGTAAAAAAAGGGGAGAATCGACAA
Source organism: Neobacillus sp. GCM10027624 (assembly GCF_042675345.1). Taxonomy (NCBI): domain Bacteria; kingdom Bacillati; phylum Bacillota; class Bacilli; order Caryophanales; family Bacillaceae; genus Neobacillus; species Neobacillus sp. GCM10027624. Next base: position 48,960 of record NZ_JBHTHD010000010.1, on the reverse strand, counting down.
AATTCGGGTGGTGACAGGCACCACCCGAATTTTGTCGAATAGGATAATAAGTCTATTGCAGATGAACTAATTTTTCATCAAAGTATTCGTTCATGAGGAAATTGAGTTTTAGTGAAAGTGTGATGTAGTCGGGGGTGCTTGGACCTTTTTCTTGGTAGAGTTTTTGCATTTTGAGTTTAAGATCACGGATTTCCGTTAAAAGTTTTAGGTTTTCGTTTTGTAAAGCTTGGGTTAGCTTCATCATCCACACCTCTTTTAAAGAATTTTGATGATTTTGGAAGGTATGATGACTGATTCAATTTGTTGTTTCATTGTTCGATTGATGGGCACAACAATTCCAAAACCAAATTGATCGTATCATAGTCCATTTTTCATGTGAACAAAGATAATAAAAGTAAAAATATTTAAAAAAATAGTAAATAATATTGAAATATCAAGTAGCAAGAGGAAATATTGCCTAAACTCCTTTAATACCATCTTTAGAGTACCATTAGTAAAAAAACACGTTATATTCTAATAATATCCTCACAAAAAATAAAAGTATTTAGAAATCACTAAAAAATTCGACAAAAATCGAGTGGTGACAGGCACCACCCGATTTTTGTCGAATCAAACGAACTTCTCGTTCTCACCCAATTAATCGTGACCGAAATGGTTGGCCGTCCCAGAGGATGTGGCTTTCGGCTTGTCTTTGTTTGACTTCGGGTTGTTCTAAGAGTTGGAAGAAGTTTTTGGTTGGGAGGCTGCCGAGCTGGTGTTTTTCGGATAGTTTGTCGAGATAGGCTTTTCTTGAAGCAGAGTCCTTCGATTGGTTGTTATTTCCATCCGAAAAGTCATATAGCACACCGGCGGCCGGTACACGCTGGATCCGATGGTTTTCCGCTACCCGCAAGAAGAAGTCCCAATCCCAATAGTTATGTACGTCTGGGTCAAACAACCCCAATGTTTGATGCAGCCCCCGTCGGTAAAGACTTCCGGAGGGAACATAGGTGGAGAAGCTTCTCATTGCCGTTAAATCCATTTCATAAGCAAACAAAAACCGGCTGGCCGCAACCCTCATCCGGTTCTCCATCGTAAAATTCACAATCTCCACATCGGAATAAACCAAATCATACTCCCGTATCGCGCCGACCATCGTTTCGAGATGGGTTGGGATAATTAAATCATCATCATCAATCAGCATGATGAACTCGCCTTTAGCCCTTAATACCCCTTGATTGCGCGCCAAAACATGCTTCGAATTCTCCTCCAGCTCCACCATCACGAGATTCAAATCAGGATACACCTCTTGAAGGACATCGACCTTTTCCCCACAATCGTTAACAATGATTACCTCAAAATTCTTGTACGTCTGCCTGCATAGTGCCTCCACCAGCTCGGCTAATTGATAAAGCCGGTTGTAGGTTGGGATCACAATCGAAACCAATGGCTGACTTAATACTCTTTCCCCTGTCATTATGTTACTCATCCCTTTTATTTCACCTGATAATATTCACAATACCAATTCGTAAATTTTTGCAGTCCTTCTTCAATTGAAGTTGAAGGCTTGAAGCCTACCGCTTTTTCAAGCCTATCTGTCGAAGCAAAGGTGGCCGGAACGTCCCCCGGCTTGATAGGTTCAAAGATTTTTTTAAAAAGAACCTCTCTGCCCAGCGAACGGCTTAAAGCTTTTTCCAATGTCTCAATAAAATTCATCAATTTTTCCGGGCGATTGTTGCCAATATTGAAGACGGTATGTGGTACGCCTCCATCCGCCCTAGGGGGTACTTCCAGTAGACGCACCAGCCCTTCAACAATATCGTCAATATACGTAAAATCGCGATAGAGATCGTTTTCCACGTCACCATTATTAAAAATCCGAATCGGCTCACCCGCAAAATATTTTTGAGTGAATCCGAAATAGGCCATATCCGGCCGCCCCATCGGCCCGTAAACCGTAAAAAAGCGCAGCCCTGTGGCGGGAATTTTATAAAGATGGCTGTACGTATAGGCCATCAGCTCATTTGATTTTTTCGTTGCCGCATAAAGCGAAACTGGGTGATCGACAAAATCCGTCTCAGTGAAAGGCACCTTTTCATTCGCCCCATAAACCGAGCTCGACGATGCATAAACAAGGTGGTCGACCGGATGATGCCGGCATGCCTCTAAAATATTATAAAAACCAATCAGATTGCTTTGAATATAAACATCCGGGTTCTCAATCGAATAGCGAACCCCGGCTTGTGCGGCCAAGTTCACCACGATATGCGGTTTATAAGTCTCAAATGCTCCGAAGACCACTTCCTTATCAGAAATATCCCCTTTTATAAAAATAAACTGCTCAAAGGTTCGGAGTTTTTCCAGACGGGCATGTTTCAGGTTCACATCATAATAATCGTTTAAATTATCAAGCCCAATGACCCGGCAGCCTTGCTCCAATAACCTTCGCGCCAAAAAGTAGCCGATAAACCCCACCGCTCCAGTGATAAGATAGGTTTTATTTTTTTCAAACATGATTTATTTCCCTTTCCCGCACTGCAGCGCTTCTCCGTGTTCCCGCTTGTCTTCCAATTGAATAATATTCAACCCCGGCTTCCTTCATTTCATCCACCGCGTAAATATTGCGGCCATCATAAACCAGCGGTGTTCGCATCCACTTCTTATAATCGTCAGGCTTCACCGCTTTGATTTCGCCCCACTCGGTAAAAATAAAACAGACATGGGCACCCTCTAACGCTTCTGCAGCCGTTTCCACATAAGTGATACTCCCTTTGCCGATGGAACCCTCAGGAAATCGCCGCTTAAATTGGTCTGCGCCAACCGGATCATAGGCAAAAATCTCAGCCCCCTGCTCCAATAGCAATGGAACATTATCAAGGGACGGCGCCTCCCGTGTGTCATCCGTTCCTGGCTTAAACGTCAAACCGAGCACAGCCACCTTCAAACCATTAAAGGTGATCAGCCGCTTGCTGGCCTTCTTATATAAGACCGTCTTTTGATCGATGTTCACGTCAATGGCCGCCTTGACGGTCCGCAGCTCATACCCATGCTGCTCCGCCAAATAGTTGAGCGCCTTTGTATCCTTTGGAAAACAACTGCCGCCAAAGCCAATTCCCGCATGTAAAAACTTACCACCGATCCGCTCATCAAAGCTCATCCCAACCGCCACATCCTCAATATCGGCGCCAACTAGCTCACATAGATTCGCGATATCGTTCATATAGGAAATTTTTAGTGCAAGAAAATCATTTGCGGCATATTTAATCATTTCCGCCGATCGCCGGCTGACAGAAACAATCGGCAGTTGAAACGGTTCATAAATCTTCTGCAGTATCTGTTCTGCCCACTTGCTTTCCGTCCCAATGATGATCCTTCGGGCATGCAGCGTATCATAAACGGCTGTACCTTGTGCGAGGAATTCCGGATTTGACGCAACTTCGACCCGGATTGGTTTATCCGAGGCGGCCCCATTTCCCGTTACTTGTCCGCCACGATGAGGTAGAAAATCGTGGATAAACTGTTCTACTTTATCGTTGGTCCCTACTGGAACCGTTGATTTCACCACTACTAAGCAGTCCTTCTCAATGGTTTCAGCAATTTGCCGCGCAACAGTGGCAATCGATGAAAGATCCGCCGAACCGTCCGGCTGCTCCGGGGTACCGACTCCGATAAAAATTGCGTCGGCATCCCTGTATGCCTGTGAATAATCGGTGGTAAACTGCAATCGGCCGGCTGCATAATTCTTCTGTAAAAGCTCTTCAAGTCCCGCCTCAAAGATAGGAGAAATCCCCTGCTTCATCCTGGCAATCTTATCTCCATCAACATCCACACACGTCACTACATGGCCTACCTCCGCAAAACAAACACCGGCAACCAGCCCAACATAACCGGTCCCCGCCACCGCAAGCTTAAAACCCTTATCATCACGCCTGCTTTCATCTATATAATCACTCATAAATGACAACTTCCTTCCAAAAACCTCACTAGAACCTATATTAACATAAGTAATGGATAAATAATGGAATCGAACGCTTCCAAATGAAGGGTTCGACAAAATTCGGGTGGTGACAGGCACCGCCCGGTTTTTGCCGAATTCAAAAAGACCACCCGTCCATGGGGACGAGTGGTCTTAGATCTTCTGTTTAGGCAGTGTGGGTGTCTGATTCGATTGCCTCGTTGGTTGCATTTTTAACGGTTTTAGGTATGAGCATGATGGAAACGACGGCCATTATGCCTGTACCGATTAGATAGAAAGCCGGCATGAGGTTGTTTCCTGTAGCAGTTTGTAAGGAGGTGATAATGAATGGTGCACCGCCTCCAAAGATGGCTGTCGAAACATTATAGGAAATCCCATAGGCACTGTTTCTTACTCGGTCCGGAAACAACAATGGAATGGTCGAAGGAAATACACCAATAAACATCGCTACAATAATTCCTAAGGCAAAGAAACCTACTAACGGACCGGCTGAAGATCCGCCAGAAACGAAAGCAATAATCGGAACCGCTGTAAAAATAGCTAGTAAGGATGACAAGAGCAGAAACTTTTTCCTGCCAAATCGATCTGCCAGGATACCAAAAATCGGAAAGAGAATCATCATGAACAACATCCCGCTCGTCGTAACCACAAGGGATTGCATTGTCGAAAGCCCTACCTGTGTCTCAAAATAAGACGGAAGATAGGTTAATAAAGTATAATAAGCGCCATTGGCAAACGCCACATTTAAAAAGGCAATCGCAAGCGGCTTCCGCGCAGTTGAAAACATTTCTTTCAGAGGGTTCTTAGATAAAGTATTCTCTTTCTGCATTTGAATAAAAGTTGGTGTATCATCCACTTTTGTTCTAACATACATTCCCACTAACGCTAAAGGCAAGGAACAAATAAATGGAATTCGCCATCCCCATGCTGCCATATCCTCATGGCCGAGCCCGGAAGTAATCAATGCTACAAAAATGGAACCGATAATGTAGCCCAGCAAGGATCCTGATTCTAATAAACTCGTAAAAAGTCCGCGTTTCTTATTAGGAGCTGACTCATTCATAAAGACAGATGCTCCTGTATACTCCCCGCCTGCGGCTAACCCTTGTGTCATCCGCATCAAAATTAATAATAGCGGTGCAAAAATACCAATGGACCCGTAACTGGGAATCAACCCGATAATAGCGGTTGAAGAGGACATGACCATAATCGTTACCACCATTACTTTCTTCCGCCCCAAACGGTCACCAATCGAACCAAAGATCATTCCACCGAGAGGTCTAAAGAAGAACGAAATGGCAAAAATCGCAAATCCATATAACAAAGCTACTGAACTACTTTTTTCCGGAAAAAATTGTGCACCAATAAGAGCCGCAGTATAACTATAGATACCGTATTCATACCATTCAACTAGATTCCCTATTGCAGTAGCCATTGTAGCTTTCTTCATCCATGCATCATCCCCTTATTTAATCGAATAGATTTTAGCTTGCTAGATTGACCTTCCTAAACAAGTTCTTTTAAAGTCAGGTCTCTTGGTAATTTGGCAAAGGTTTCGCAGCCTGTTTCGGTAATCCGGATGGACTCACTCACTTCAAAACCATATTTGTCGAGCCATAATCCCGGAATCAGGTGGAACGTCATATTCGGCTGTAGGATGGTTTTGTCCCCTTTACGAATACTTACCGTGTGCTCGCCCCAATCCGGCGGGTAATTACAGCCCATTGAATAACCAAGCCGTGATTCTTTTACAAAGCCGCTTTTCTCAATCGTCTTTCTCCAGGTTTCTTCAATTTCCTCCGCCGCGATACCAGGGCGAATCATCTCAAGGCAAGCATTAATGCCTTCGACTGCCACCCTTGAAAGGGTTTCCATTTCCTCTTTCGGCTTGCCAATTTGAACGGTTCGAGCCAGCGGAGAATGATACCTTTTATAGCAGCCAGCCAATTCCAAAATAACTGCATCCCCATCTTTATATCGCTCGTCCGTCCAAGTTAAATGCGGGGTCGAGGTTTTTTCACCTGATGGCAATAACGGTACAATCGCCGGATAATCTCCGCCAAATTCCTCCGTTCCCGTGATTTGGGTGTAAAAAATCTTAGCAGCTACATCACATTCCCTGATCCCCTCTTGAATCAGCTCAATTCCTGCCTGCATCGCTTTTTCAGCGATTATCGCTGCCCGTTTCATATATTCAATTTCAGCATCGGATTTGATGAGCCGCACCCAATTCACGAGTAAAGTCGCATCTTGAAAGCTAGCATTTGGAAGACCCTTTTTTAATTGCTCGTAGCTTTTGGCTGTAAAATAATAGTTTTCCATTTCGACCCCAATAGAGCGCTTTTCCTGGCCAATTTGTTTTAAAAAGCCAGCCACGAAATCCATCGGATGCTTAGTGTCTGAATGAATATAATCATCTGGGTAAGGAATGATATTCTCGCGATAAAGCCAAGTCGTTACCTTAGCAGCATTCGCATCCATTCCTCTTCCAATCCACATCGGCTGTTCTTCGTCAATGATGACAACAAGCATCTGATGCACATAGAACGACCAGCCATCGTACCCGGATAAATAATTGATATTGGCCGGATCGGTGATAAGCAGGACATCGATTCCTTTTTGCATCATTCGTTCTTTTGTTTTCCGTATTCTCTCTTTATACTCACTTGTTGCAAATGACATGAGCCAATTTCCCCCTTGATGGAATCATTTTTAAAATTACCGCTCCGATAATTTAAAGCACACGACCTTTGGTTCGGTCATTTCTTGAAGAGCAAACTTGATGCCTTCTCTGCCTAATCCAGAATTTTTCACACCGCCAAACGGCATCGCATCAATTCGATAATCACTGCTGTCATTGATCATAATCCCGCCCACATCCAATTGGGCAATGGCCTTATGAGCTTTTTCGATATTTTTTGTAAAAATTCCCGCCTGCAAGCCATACTCCACGCTGTTTGATTTTTGGATGGCCTCATCTAGATCCGCTACTGGGTAAAGAAGAACGACCGGTCCAAATATTTCTTCTTTTGCAATTTTGCAGTTTTCTGGAACATTCGTTAGAACAGTCGGGGCGTAAAAGGCTCCGTTTCGTTTTCCGCCTGTTAATAAAACCGCACCTTTTTCAATGGCTTCTTCCACCATCTTTTCTACACGGATTGCTTCCTTTTCGGTAATCAGCGGACCCATGTCGGTAAGAACAGATTGTTTATCGCCAACATGATATTGCTCTGTTCGCCCAACAAATGCTTGTTGAAATGCTGCCATAATCCCCTCTTGGATATAAATACGCTGTACACCAAGACAATTCTGACCAGCTGCCCAAAAAGCACCAGATACGGAAGATTCAACCGCATCCTCAAGATCTGCATCCTCGAGCACAATAACAGGGGAATTGGAACCAAGCTCCATACCAATCTTTTTCAAACCGGCTTTCCGAACGATGTCTTCTCCCGCTTCCAGTCCTCCTGTAAAACTAATCATCCGAATCGCTGGATGGGTGACAAGAATATCCCCAATCTCACGGCCATGTCCGGTGATGACAGATAGCACTTTAGGAGGAAGTCCTGCAGAGGAGAAGGCTTCTGCAAGCAATAGGGCACTTAGCGGTGTCACGCTTGCAGGTTTTACGATAATCGCATTGCCGGCCGCAATCGCCGGCCCAACCTTGTGGGCAACAAGATTTAACGGATCATTAAAAGGAGTAATCGCGGCAATAATTCCAATTGGAAAGCGATAGTAATACCCAACGCGATTTTCACTGCCAGGCATTTGATCAAAGGAGAGCGTTTCCCCATTTAATCTCCTTGCCTCTTCTGCACTAATTCTTAATGTTTGAATACTGCGGGCGGCTTCTTTTTGTGCTTCGCGAATCGTTTTGCTTCCTTCATGACTGATGATCGAAGCATAACGCTCTTTATGTTCTTCAATATAATCAGCAGCCGCATTGATGACACTTATTCTTTCATGTACAGGCATAGCGGAAGCGATTTTTGCCCCTTCTTTTGCCGCTTCAATACAATCAAGCATATCTTCTTTCGTTGCTGCTGGAACGGTATCAATCAAACGATTATCCTGGGGGTCGCGCACTTCAATCACTTGATCACGCTCTACCCATTGGCCGCCAAGCAACATCTTCTGTCCTCTGATTTGAACTGTCATCCCTTTCCCGCCTTTCTATTTATAATTAAACGACTACCGGTTTACGCTCACGGTTAATATGAATCAAGTCGATTAACAAAGAAAATCCTGTCTCTTTTTTACCAGCTCCTGCTCCGCTCAAGGTAACAGGGCCAAGCAGATCACATTCATACGTAATTGCATTGACAGCACCGCCAATGGAGGCTAAAGAATCGGTAATCTCAACCTTTTCCGGTGCTACCGAAGCTGTCACTTCGCCGTTTTCCTTTTTCACTTTCCCAAGCAGCTTCCATCGTTTGCCTTCAGCCTTCGCTTCTTCAATGTCCTTTAACGAAATCTCGGTGATTCCTTTACAAGAAACGTCTTCTACCTTTAATGGAAGACCCATGATATAGTTTGCTAGAATGACAACTTTATATCTTGCATCATAGCCTTCGACATCACTTGTCGGATCCGCTTCCGCATACCCAAGCTCCTGTGCTTCTTTTAATGCCGATTCATAGGAAACGCCTTCCTGCTCCATTTTTGTCAAAATATAATTGGTTGTACCATTCAAAATTCCGCGGATTTCCTTAATTTCATTTCCTGCCAGCGTTTCAATTGGCATTCTTAAGGATGGGGTACCGCTCATTACGGTCCCTTCAAAGCCCCAATGAACCCCATTCTTTTCAGCAATTTCAGATAATTCCTTATAAGCAAGGGCAACGGGCCCTTTATTGGTCATCACGACATTTTTTCCACTTTCAAATGCTGCTTTGCAGTGGTCAATCGCCGGCTGACCGGTTTTGACATCCGTATAGGAAACTTCAATAACCGTATCTGCGTTTGTACCTTTGATCGTTTGAAAACTATCCCAGCCTGTGATTAAACCTGATGTCTGAGGGTAATTTTCCAAACTTCCTGTCTCTCTTAGGGTTTTCAAAACAAGATCTAAATCAAGACCGTTCGGGTGATAGATCGACCCTTTAATAAAGTCGGAAATCGCCACGACCGTTGCTTCGAATCCTTCTTTTTGCTCTAATTCTTCTTTTTTATCAAGCAATATTTCAGCTAAACCCTGACCAACAACACCGAATCCGATAAACGCTAATTTATGAGCCATGTACCTGTACCTCCGTTTTTTTACCGATTGACGATTGGGATTTTTCTTTTAAAAAATTCACAGCCGTTTGTGTCAGAATCGACGCGCCAATGGACAAGCTGCTTTCGTCAAGATCAAAGATTGGTGTATGCAAATCCCGCTTGAGCCCATCCTCTGTCCCGCTTCCTAGGAAAAATAAAGCTCCTGGCAGTTTTTGCGTCACATAGCCAAAATCTTCGCCGCCCATCCCAAAGGGACGCTTAACAATTTGCAAATCCGGATACATTTCTTCCATCGACTTTAAAAATAACTCGTTCACATGAGGATCATTGTTTAAGGCAGGTTCCCCTCTTTCCACTTCAAGTGTGTAGCTTCCGCCCATTGGTTCCACAATCGACAGTGCCTTCTTCAGTTCTAGACTTAATAAGTCCCGTACTTCAGGCGTATAGCTGCGGATTGTCCCAGAGATGAAAACCTCACTTGGAATGATATTGCTTGCCGTTCCGGCATGGATCTGACCAATACTGATGACACCCGCTTCCAATGCTGGAATTCTGCGAGCTACAACACCATGCAGAGCCTGCATCACAAGTCCCAGCATCCAAACCGGATCCGTTCCTAGCTCGGGATAAGCTCCGTGACCACCGCTTGCAAAGATTTTCGCTGTAAACACATCGACATTGGCCATACTGTATCCATCATTCACCTGGGCCGCTCCAACTGGGAGCCATGGGCACATATGAAGGGCAATCGCTGCATCGACATCATCATAGGCTCCGGCCTGAACCATGTACGGTGAACCGGAAAGTCCATGTTCGTCTGTTGCCTCTTCTGCTGGTTGAAAAATAAATTTTACGGTCCCTTTCAGTTCTTCTTTTTCAAATTTCTCTGCTAGAAGATGGGCCGCTCCAAGCAAGATGGTGGTATGGGCATCATGACCACATGCATGCATGACACCTTCATTTTTCGAATGATGATCAAACGTATTTTCTTCCTTAATCGGAAGGGCATCCATATCTGCACGAATCGCAATCACGGGTCCTTCGCCTGATGTTAAGGTAGCGACAACACTTGTTTCGACACCAATCCCTCTTTCAACTTGTAAACCCTTAACCTTTTCTAATGTTTCTGCAACAAATTGGGAGGTCCCGAACTCTTGAAAACTGAGTTCGGGATGTTGATGAAAATGGCGCCTCCATTCAATCAGCTGCTCGCTCAATGCTTTTGCTTGAACTGCTGTAGGATGATTTTCCATCCGTTCATTCCTCCTACTAATTTGGAAGTCTTATTTTACTTTTAAAAGATTTTCAACATGGGCAAATGCTTGTTCAAAGTCAGAAATGATATCCTCAATATCTTCAATACCGCAAGAAATACGAATCAATCCTTCAGGAATTCCCACTGCAGCACGCTCTTCTGGTGTACACTCAACGTGGCTAGTTGTACGAGCAGGTCCAACAGTTGTTTCTACTGCACCTAAGTTCGCAGCACGGTTGGCATACTGTAATTTAGGAAGAAGATCGCGAACCGTATCAACGCCGCCTTTAACCGCAAAGCTAAGCATACCACCGAAGTCCTTCATTTGTTTTTTCGCAACATCGTGGTGCGGATGAGTTTCAAGACCTGGATAATAAACCCCTTCAACAAGATCTTTTGTTTGTAGGTATTTTGCTAGTTTCATAGCATTCTCACATTGTGTGCGCACACGCAAGTGGAGCGTTTTCATTCCGCGAAGGATAAGGTAAGCTGCCATTGGGTCCATTGTCGCACCATTAATTTCACGGAAGTGATAAATCTTTTCAACCAACTCATGGGATCCACAAACAACGCCGCCTAATGCATCCGCGTGTCCGCCTAGAAATTTAGTTGCACTATGGATAACTAAATCAGCACCTAATGCTAAAGGATTTTGGTTCATAGGAGTTGCAAATGTGTTATCAACAATCACTAATGCTCCAGCATCTTTTCCTGCTTTTGCCATTCGTTCAATATCCGTAATTTTTACAGTTGGGTTGGTTGGTGTTTCCAAATATAGAATCTTGGCGTCACCTTTCGCTACTTCACGCTCGATTTGCTCATGGTTTCCTGTTTCACATAAAACTACTTCTACATTTTGACGAGGTAAGAACTCTGTAAAGATTTTGTTCGTACCGCCGTAAGTATCTTTAATGGAAATAATCTTGTCTCCAGGTACTAAGAAAGTGGAAAGCGTATTGCTGATTGCAGCCATTCCTGTTGAAAAGCTTGTTGCTGCTTCTGCGCCTTCAAGGATTTTGATTTTATCTTCAAAAGCTTGAACGGTTGGGTTCGTATTACGCCCATAAATATGTCCTTTCTTTTTACCAATTGCAACATCATACCACTCATCCATATCGTCATAGCCGTAAGCTACACTTAAAACAACCGGTACTTGTGTCGCACCGTGCACCAAGTAATCTTTTTCTCCAGCCCATACTGCTTTCGTTCCCATTTTTGCGTTTGTGTTCGTCATTAAAACCACTCCTCATTAGTTTTTTTGTAAAATTTTATTGTTTTCGATGGTTATGCCTTTGTTTCTTTTCACCATTTCTTTATAAGCAAACAGGGCAATGGCTGTATCCTGTACACCCGTTCCTGTTAGATCACATACAGTAATTTGTTCGTCGTTTTTACGTCCGGCCACCCATAAGGATGTCAGGTCACCTAATTCGACAACCTCCGACTCCTCCTTGAGGACACCAGCTGTAAGAGCATGATGCAGTTCCCCTAACCGGGCACATTGGGCTTTTGTATCACAGACGAGGATGTCTGCTTTTGCCAATACTTCCGCTTCTAATTCCTGCTTATGTTCAGCATCTGACCCCATGGCAGTAATATGAAGACCAGGATGCAGCCACTCGGCTTTGATGATCGGCTCTTTTGCCGGGGTTGTGGTAATCACAAGGTCACTGTTCCGGACTACCGTTTCAGCGCTGTCTACGGCTACCACTTCAATTCCTAATTCAGCGGTCATTTTTTCCGCGTATTTCTGAGCGCGTTCCGCTGACCGGGCGTACACGAGGACCTTTTGAAACTTCCTCACAATATTCAGTGCCCGCAGCTGATATTTTGCCTGACTGCCTGCTCCAATGATTCCGACCGTTTCAATCGTATTTTTGGCAAGATAAGAGGCTGCAACCGCTCCCGCTGCCGCGGTGCGGACATCGGTTAAGTAGCCGTTGTCGAGTAAGACAGCTTCCGGAACCCCCGTTTGCGTGTTAATCAGGATCATCATTCCATTGCCACTTGGCAGCCCAAGGAGATGATTATTGAAAAAGCCGGAAGAGATTTTGATTGCAAACATTTCTTTTTCCTTGATATAAGCCGTCTTTACATCGACTTCACCGTTTTGATCGTCAATGTCCACTCTCATAATCGGCGGCATGGAAACTTGCTTTTGCGATAAGCTGGTAAAAGCATCTTCAACCACTTTTACTGCTTCAGAATTTAATGAAACAAATTGCTTTAGTTCCTGCTCTGTGAAGATTCGCATCGTATGATTCACCCCCATTTAAGGTTTACTTTAAAAGCTGATGTCCCTTTAATGTTAAGTCTCTAGGAAGTTTCGCAAAGGTTTCACAGCCGGTTTCCGTAATTCGAACGGACTCGCTCGCTTCAAAGCCGTATTTGTCAAGCCACAATCCTGGAATGAGATGGAAGGTCATATTAGGCTGTAAAATCGTCTTATCTCCTTTTCGGATGCTCATGGTGTGCTCGCCCCAATCTGGCGGGTAATTCAAGCCCATTGAATAGCCGAGGCGTGATTCCTTCACAAATCCGCTTTTCTCAATTGTTTTTCTCCAGGTTTCTTCAATTTCTTCAGCCGCGATACCCGGACGAATCATATCCAAGCAGGCGTTAATGCCTTCAACTGCAACACTTGAAAGGGTTTTCATTTCATCCGTAGGTCTTCCAATTTGAACTGTTCTGGCTAGCGGTGAATGATATCTTTTATAGCAGCCCGCTATTTCAACAATAACAGCATCCCCGTCTTTATAGCGGTCATCTGTCCAGGTTAAGTGTGGTGTCGAAGTTTTTTCTCCGGATGGCAATAATGGAACAATTGATGGATAATCGCCGCCAAATTCTTCGGTACCGGTAATCTGGTTGTAAAAAATCTTCGCAGCTACATCGCATTCCCTTACGCCTTCTTCAATTAAATCAATTCCTGCCTGCATTGCTTTTTCAACAATTTTGGCTGCACGTTTCATATATTCAATTTCTGCATCCGACTTGATTAAACGGACCCAGTTGACGAGTAGGGTTGCATCTTGGAAAGCGGCATTTGGAAGCCCCTTTGTTAACTGCTGATAGCATTTGGCTGTGAAGTAGTAATTTTCCATTTCTACGCCAATGGAGCAATTGGCTTTACCAAACTCTTTTAATCGATCGGCAACAAAATCCATCGGGTGCTTGAGATCGGAATGAACATAATCATCTGGGTAAGAAATGATATTTTCATGTGAGAGCCATGTCGTTACTTTTGCTCCGTTAGCATCCTGTCCTCGGCCAATCCATTTTGGCTGTTCTTCATCAATAATGACGACAAGCATCTGGTGTACGTAAAACGACCATCCGTCATAACCGGAAAGATAGTTTAGATTAGCTGGGTCGGTGATTAAGAGAACCTCAATCCCTTTTTCAGCCATTCGTTCTTTTGTTTTGCGGATACGTTCTTTATATTCTGTTATTGAGAATGACATAAATCTTGTTCACTCCTGTATCGTTATGTTGTTTTTTGAATATTTCTATTTGTTTGTATTATATAAAACTGTTAAAAGCTTTTTCATCTGTCATTCTGTATGAAAGATTTTGCTAGTTTATAGTCAAAATTAGCAAAAAGGTAAGTGAAGATTAACTTTATCTGCTAATTTCCGGGATTTATCAGCGTTTCTGACCAGTTTATCAGCGATTCTTGGTTCCTTATCAGCGAATCAAACTATTTTATCAGCGAATTGAAAAAAACAACCTTCTTTCAAAAAAACACAAGTGACGATATCACTTGTGTAATGAAAGATACTTTTCAATGACCGAATGGATCACAGAAAGATCAACATTCTGACCGCTAATAATAACGGCAACATCCCCTTCTTGGTGAGGGATTTTATTACCTAAAACAGCTGCGATTCCTGTTGCCGCAGCACCTTCCATCATCATCCGGTGTTTGTCCATCATAAAAGCCATACTATAGGCTATTTCCTCTTCAGGAATCAGAACAACCTCATCCATATATTGCCTAACCATCGGGAACGTATATTGATTTTCGAGCCCTATTCCTCCTAGAAGACTATCAGCGAGCGTTTCACTTTCCGGAAGCAGGATGGGCTTCCCCACTTTCAAACTCTCATACATCACCGCAGACTCTTCCATTGAAACACCTGTTACACGGATGCCTGGATCATTAGCTTTCACTGCTAAACCGATTCCAGATAGCAGCCCTCCGCCCGAAAGCGGAACAATTACATCAGTTAGATTGGGGAGATCCTCCAATAATTCCAGCCCAATCGTTCCTTGACCGGCAATCACATATGGGTCATCAAATGGCTCAATAACCGTTAATCCCTTCTCCTTTTCAAGCTCATAACAGCGCACACCTGCGGCATCCTGGCTGTCACCGACAATTTCAATATGGGCACCAAGCCTTTTTAAGGAGTCGACTTTTGCCATTGGCACCCGATTGGAAATACAAACAACCGCATTAATGCCAAGCTTTTTCGCTACATAAGCCACCGCCATGCCATGATTTCCGGTTGAGTACGTTGCCACTCCTCGTTTTCTTTCTTCCTCACTTAAGCTTAGGATCTTATTGGCTGCTCCTCTTACTTTAAAGGCTCCAACTTCATGAACGTTTTCGAGCTTTAAATACACATTGCGGCCAATTTTTTCTGATAAAATGGACGACTGAATGACCGGTGTTCGTTTGATGAGCGGGCTAATTCGTTGTCTTGCTTCCCATACGTCCCGAATTTTCATTAATTCTTTTATCCCTTTAATAGCCGTCATAGAACCATCCTCCGTGCTTTTTACTCTAATCCTAAGTTTTTGTTAATGGGATATCAATTGTCAAAACTGTCGATAAATTTGGTGGATTTTTCATACACTTTGAATAAAAAAGCCGGCAAGTAAAATGACTTCCATTTCATTTGCCAGCTTTTTATAAAATGATCCGTGAAATTTATTGCCCCATTTTCCAAGTTTTTATGCTCAAATCTAATAAAAACAAATCATCCGGGTCCACAAGTGACAGCCCAGTTAACTCTTCGATTTTTCGTAAACGGTAAAGTAAGGATTGCCGATGCAAAAATAATGCTTTCGCAGTCTTACTTACATTCCCCTGATAATGATTATAGGTACTGATGGTATCAATTAAATCAAGATTTCGCTGTTTGTTATATTCAACGAGCGGTTCAATTGTGGCTGTAATGATTTCTTTCATTTCTTGGTTTTGAAAGAGGTTGAGAAGGATTCGGTCAATCCTTGTGTTTTCATACATCACCCGGTTTCCGATTCCTTTTTTATTCCTGCTGATATTTAGGGCGGTCAGCGCATTTTGATAGCTTTCCTTAAAACCTAAAGCCCCTTCATTGTAATTGCCAATCCCCCAAGAAATCACCACTTTTGGAAGTAAACTGCGCAGGCGGCGTTCAACAAGATCTAAAAAATTGGTTACGCTTTCTTTTTTGTTTTCTAAAGAAATTTCAATCATCACGATTAGCTTATCTTGCTGATAGGTGATCATCACTTCTTTATTCAAAGACTGGGCAGCATAATAAATTTCTTCTTTTATATAATGAATCATGCTTTCAACCCACTGCTGATAAGCCATTTCATCCCAATTATTTTTCTGAAAAAGCTTTTTTAAATTTTCCGGCGCGCCAATCAAACAAATATAGGGAAGATTCAAGTTATAGCCGACAATTTCAGCTTTGGAATTTGCTGAATCCCAAGAAGTAAATTCTCCACTCGTCAATTCTTTGACAAAAGAATCGTGAAGAATGGATTTTGCCTCTTCAACGGCATTTTTTCTTGAAAACCACAAAGCGACGGTTGTGACAGCATGCTCTAATACATTGACAATATACGGAGTTAAAAACTGATCTAGCAATACTTCAGACGGCAAGATGACGAATAAATAGCCCGGGGTATTTCCTGAGACCTGAATGACGGGGAGCTGTAAGATACAATATTCTTCGATATAAATGGATTGGATTTTTTGAATCATTGGATCATGTGACGATCTTAGCGTGGGCTTCCGCTGAGGAAGGACCCCTTTTACAGCATAGCCTCGCCAATATTCGAGAAAATTGGGGGCATCTTTACTTTGAGCCTGGATGGTCCCAATTTGGTCTGTTATCACAATCGGGTACTCAATACACCCATACAAATAATTCGAAATACAAGTAAGGCCGGTCTCGGTTAATATTAAATTCAAAAGCTCCTGCTGAACTTTTTCGGATCTTCTGCTTTCCTTATAATTGACATCATTTAATTGAAGCATGACTTCCTCAATGATATCAGAAAAGCGCAATTCCCACGGCAGTTCAATCAGAATTAAATGATTCTGATGCGCTTTTTCAATTACTTCATTTGGAATCTCAAAAATATGGCGTCCTAAAGCTACTGCCAGTGCGGAAGCCTCGGAATTGATCACATCTTGTACAAACTTTTCAAATTCCTTCACGTTTTGACCGCAGCCAATTGCAGTAGTTAATACAAATTCATTCTTTCGTACAAAACTCTCCACCGGCATTTCCATAGCAGAAACCCATTGAACCTCTTTTTCCTGTACCAAATGTTCCCCGGCAACAACTATAGCGTCCTTCATAATCTCTAACTGTAAGATATCATTTACAAGTAATCCCATGGAACCTCCTGTCCTGCTGCATACTGATTTATTATCTACGTATAATATTATTCTAACAAACTCTGACTACTCAGTAAATTATGTAAATTAAGGGATATTATTCGACAAAATCCGGGTGGTGACAGGCACCATCCTTTTTCAAAAGCATCCGGGTGTGCCAGTCCCTAAAAACCACAAAAAAACGGTCATTTTATTTTCAATGAAATAAAATGACCGCCTTTATGGTTTTGTATTATTCATAATTTTATCCATATTTTATTGGTTCGCCAATTTTTCTTCGACATGGTCTGGAAGGTGATCACAGAGTTGGGTGAACAAATAAGTTAAATAGGAATGAAGTTCAAATCGGTCTTCATGTACAAAAAGATCAAACAAGTTTTTATGTTTCTCCACGTTTTTTTACCCCTTTCTTTTTCCTTCGCTGGATTTTCGTTATAAATTTTTGACAATTAGAATGTTCGTTTTGCTGTCACTACATACCTAGTAATCAATCTTGATAAGTATCGGCCCCACCCTACGCTCAATACCATGATGGCCACGCGCGCCATCCACCTATCCTTATTATAATTGAAAACGTTTACATATTCAAAGAATATTATATTACAAGTTTTGACAAAGTGACCGAAGTATAGAAATACTGCCCACTTAGACAAGCACTAAAACATTTCCGCTTAAAAAAGAGGTGTATAAAAATCCAATCACATTCTTTAATATACAACGATACAATGACTTGAAAACTAAAAAAAGAATTCGACAAAATTCGGGTGGTGACAGGCACCACCCGGTTTTTGTCGAACCTATATTATAAAAATCCTACAAATATTCCAGCTAATATGACGGAGACGATGGTGACGGAGATGAATCCGCCGACGAGCATTGGTGGCAACATGTGGCTGGTCAATACTTCTTGTTCTTTTTCGTCTTTGGTTAGGGATTTGATGACTTCGTTTGTGATGATGTAGTCGGATGGGAATCCGTATAGTGCTGTTAGTGATACGGCAAAGGCCATGTGTTTGCTGACCCCAAGGGCTTTTCCGATAATGAACGAGAAAATATACATTCCGATGACACCTAACACAATACAGCCGATCAAAGGATATAAAATTTCCATAATCATCCCTGGTGTTGCTCTTTGCAGCGGATCGAACACAAACAGCATAAGAACCATGATGGCGATTCCAAAACCGTTCGCTTTTTGCAATACATGCCTTTCAAGAAAGCCGACACTGCGTGCAATAACACCAAATAATAAACATAAAACAAATGGACTAATGTCGACGACTGGCTTCAATAAAGTGGAAACGATGAAGGCTAAGAAGCCGACAAACGCAAGTCGTAAAAATTTGAAATAATCCGTATTATATTTATCTGGTAAATTTTTAAATAATTTAAGTTCCTTTGGTTCCGCGACGACAGTTGCAGCAACCTCCTCGCTTGCTTGAGCCATTCCCAATTGACCACTGCGATATTTCTGAAGAAGATTTCTGCCTTCTTTTTTCAATACAATCGAGGTAAGCGGATAACCGGCAAATCCTTGCATGACATAAATGACGATGGCAAAGACGGATAACGTTGTAAGCCCTGCTTCCTTTGCCCCTTCCGACATAATCAAGGCCGATACCAAGCCGCCGACTAACGGCGGAATCGCCACAACGATGGTTTTAAAGCCAAAAATAAAGGTTCCAATTCCAAATAGTAACGCAATAATTCCAGCAATTCCGGCAAGTGAAATGATAATCGTTCTCCATTGTTTCTTTAATTCCTCTAAAGAAAGTAAAGTACCCATATTGGTGATCAATAAGTAGATCATCATCGTTGCTACAACCGGCGGCACGCCCGCTAGCTCTACGATATTTTTCGGAAAAAACGTCCAATACCCAATCAGGAATAAAACCGCACTGATAAATACAGAAGGAATCCAAGCTTTGGTTTTAACCGCCACAACGTCTCCAATAAATAAAATAAGAACAACGATTACAAGTGCAAGCATCTGAGACATGAGAATCCCTTCTTTCTTTTTTTATTTTCGGCAGGAACTTGACCCTTCGAGGATCAAGCGCCAAAGCCAATTTATTTTTTATGATTTTCTAAATACGTTAATGTAGCCGATCCTAAAACCTTCGCTGCAAGTAACATACCCTTTTCGTCAATGTTAAATTTCGGATGATGGTGTGGGTAGGTTTCAGTCCATTCCGGGCTCTGGCCTCCTGTAAAGAAAAATGCCCCTTTCACATGCTGTAAATAGTAAGCAAAATCTTCACCGCCCATTTGAGGTTCACACTCCCTAACAGAGGTAACGCCAGGAACTGATTTCGCAAGTTCTGCGACAAACTCCATTTCTTCCTTAGGGTTTACAACAGCGGGATAGCCTTTTTGATATTCATAGCTATACGTGCAATCAGCAGCAAGACATGTCCCTTTTATAATCCTTTCAATTTCTTCTACAATAAATTCTCGTGTACTTTCCTTAAAGGTTCTGACTGTCCCCTGAAGAAAAGCGGTATCGGCAATGACATTCGAGGCATTTTTCGCTTCAAAGGAACCAATCGAAATCACGGCTGAATCGAGCGGGTCTACTCGGCGTGAAATAATCTGCTGGATGTTACCAACAAGCTGCGCTCCAATCACAACACTATCTTTTGTTAAATGCGGCTGGGATCCATGTCCGCCGCTGCCTTGAATTTTTACCTTAAAAAAGTCTGCTGCCGCCATCATCGGGCCAATCCGGTACTCAATCGTCCCAACAGGAGTTGGGGACCAAATATGCTGACCGAAAATGACATCGACACCCTCTAAACAGCCATCTTCGATCATCGCAATCGCCCCGCCTGGAAGAAGTTCCTCTGCGTGCTGATGGATAAAGACGACATTTCCTTCGATATCATCCTTCATGCGGTTTAACACTTTAGCGAGTCCGAGAAGGGTTGCTGTATGACTGTCATGTCCGCATGCATGCATGACACCTGGCACTTGCGACTTGTACGGAACATCGGTCTCCTCCTGAATTGGCAATGCATCAAAATCAGCACGTAAGGCTACTGTCTGTCCAGGTTTACCGCCATGCAATGTAGCAACAACACCATTTCCGCCTACACCCGTCCGGACTTCATGTCCCAAATTCCGATGATACTCGGCAATATATTTGACTGTATTCTCTTCCTGAAAGGAAAGCTCAGGATGTTGATGTAAATAACGGCGAATTTTTACCATTTCTTCGTATGCCTGATCCAATAATTCATAAAGCTTGTTCATTTCATTGACCTCCTATATAAAAAAAATTACTGTGTATGTTTTTCTACTATACTAAAAAGTATAAAATATCTGAAAATTATATCAATGTACGATTGCACAATAAAATTACTCATTTACTGTATACTAGTCCATAGGGAGGTCCTCTACATGAAAAATCAACATCTTTACACCTTTCTTTGTAAAAAATTCAATCCAATCCCTTTTCAAATTTATTTTTTTGAAAACAGAAAGCAATCACCTCAATTGGTATATACAAATAATGAAACAATGACCAATAACTTAATGATGCTGCCTGCTCCAGCAACAGACAACATCACGATTCAATTTGATGGAAACCAAACAGCAGTTTCTTTTTACTACTCAGAGCACAATCAGGTCCTTCTCACGCTTTCCAGCCCTAACGTGAACCTTTCAGAGAAAGAACTCGAACAATTGCATGTGATGTTTTCTTTTCTTGAGACGGAAAATACGTTACGGGAGAAAAGAGCGGAACTTGCTAGTATGATTGAAAGCAGTCTGACGATTACATCCTCACTGGAGCTTGAAGAGGTGTTAAATAAAATCATTACGCAAGCACTAGGCGTCATTCCGGCAGCAGATAAAGGATACCTGCAGCTATATGATGAAAAAACAGATGAATTAATCCCGCGGGCAGCTGTCGGATACAACGAAAAACTTCAGGCTGTAAAAATAAAAAGCGGGGAATCAATTACCGGAAAAGTCTTTCAGGACAGAACCCCTGTGATGTATGAATCACCCTCTGAAGTGTTCGAAGAGATGAAAACGATCACGAAGGGAAATTTAACACTTTTTCAAAAATCGATTGATTTTTTGAAAATAAAATCGATGATTGCGATTCCGCTGATCTTGGAGAATAAAGCCATTGGAGTCATGGCGATTCAACAATTTAATACAGAGGGAAAATTGAGAGAGCGTGATTTCAGCTTATTACAAGGCTTTGCCGCCCAAGCAGCGATTGCGATTCAAAATGCCAAGCTTTTTCAAGAAAAGAATGCCCGATTGGCGGAAATCACAGATTTAACACACGAATTAGAGGAAAAAAATAAATTGCTTTTAAGACGGGCGGAAATTCATGAAACATTAACACAGCTTTCCTTGCAAAATAAGAGTGTCGAATCCATCATTCTAGAAGTGAACCGCATGATGAACAGCGAACTCTTCTTTTTCGATCATCTTGATATGGAGCTTTTTCCAAAAAAGAACATTCTTTCCCCCTATTTAAGTAATGATGAATTCTCAAAAATTCTGAGAACAAGAAGATGGCCTTTTTCAATGAAGATTGTGGATGGGAGCGAAATTGAGTACTATGTGTATCCGATCCACTCGGATCGTGTTTCACTTGGCTGTTTTTTCGTCCCGCTACGGGAGCCGATTTCCCCGCAGGATAAAATGACGATTGAGCAGGCCAGTTCTGTTCTAGCATTGGAATTAACGAAACGAAAAACCCAGGCAGAGGTATACTACAAAAAAACGCAGGAATTATTTAATGAATTGCTGCAATATAAAGACCCATCAGCCTTAGAGGAAATAGGCGAATTATTAGGTTTGAATTCTCAATCCCATTTTTCTGTCATATTAGTTGAGGTGGCCGCTTATCAGGATTTACAAACATTAGAAGCGATGATTCACCGCTTAATTTCCCAATTAAAGCGGCGGATTGCAAGCCAAGGAACCTTGATTTTTGGATTTCATAATAAAGTGACGATTCTTTTCTCGACACAGCACACACACGAAATAAACGAATGGGTCCATTCGCTTCATTCCTTGTTAGTCAGGTGGAGTGATCGCGAGGAAATGCCGCTTCATGCCGGCCTAAGTACACCGCACGAAGGAATCCAATCGATAGTAAAATGCCATGAGGAAGCAAATAAATCCCTGGCTTATTTGATCAGTCGAAAGCAAACAGGGATGATGGATTATAAGAAAATGGGAATCAATCGGTTATTTCCGACAGGATCTTCTCCGGAAATTGAGCGCTTTGCCGAAGAAATATTAGCACCGCTTCGGACGGAAAAAGCAAGGAATAATGATCTGGAGAAAACACTCATGACCTATGTAAAATGCAATAAGTCGATGATTGAATCGGCTGAAGCACTTCATATTCATAAAAACACACTATATAACCGCATTAAAAAAATCGAAGAACTGCTCGGGCTCGAGTTGCACAACCCGGAGGACTACCTGCAAATTCTATTAGCCTGCCATTTTCGGGAAGGTCTTTTGCTTTCACGAAAGCTCTGATAGAGTAAGATTTGGTTAATGTCGCCCCAATTCCTTTTTAAAGCCTATTATCTTAATAAACATGTCATCGACAAAAAACGGGTGATGCCTGTCACCACCCGTTTTTTTGTCGAATAGGTATTTTTCATTAAAAATGCATCTTTTACATCTATTTATATAAGTAATACTTACTATTTCTTCTAAATTTACCAAACATTTATATTCTATTAAAAGCCACTTTACAATTCTCCTATAAGTTAAGTACGAGTACATAACTTATAGGAGATGAATGAAAAGTGAAAAAGAGTTTAGTAGCGGGAATTGCTTGTCTTTCTTTATCATTATCCTCAGCTGCTCCATGGGCAGTTCTAGCAGCTCCACATCAAAGTGTTGCGACCGATAATGGACAATCTACTTTACAGCCAATCACCTCTGATGTAGCGGTTATTGCCCATCGGGGAGCCTCTGCGTACGGGCCGGAACACACACTGGCTGCCTATAAACAGGCGATCAAAATGAAAGCTGATTACGTGGAATTTGATTTACAAATGACCAAGGACGGTCAATTGATCGCCATGCATGATGAAACATTGGCGAGAACGACCAATGCAAAGGAATTGTACCCGGACCGTGCACCTTGGCGTGTGAAGGATTTTACCCTGGATGAGATTAAACGCCTTGATGCCGGTTCATGGTTTAATGCTGCTCATCCAGATCTAGCGAAGAAAGAATATATTGGGCAGCGTGTCCCTACTCTTGACGAAGCGATTCAATTTGTGAAAAAGCATGGGAATGGAAAAGTCGGCCTCTATATGGAAACAAAAGCACCAGATGTTTATCCGGGAATGGAAGAAAAATTGATTGAAATCTTACAAAAAAACAAGGTGCTAGATAGCAAGAATCTTTTTCTAGAATCATTCAGTGAGGACAGCCTGCGCAAGTTGAAAACATTGGCGCCAAATGTAAAGCTGATTCAGCTATATTCGGGGGCGATGCTGAAGGGTAAAGATGTTTATCAGGAATTCAAACGAGTTTCTGATTACGCCGCTGGTGTTGGTCCAAGTAAGGAACTCGTTGTTCCAAAATTCATGGAGGCTGCACACCAAAATCAACTGCTTGTGCATCCATGGACGGTTAATTCCCAGGATGATTTAGCATCACTTCTTTCACTCGGAGTAGACGGCGAGTTTACCAATAATCCTGATAAAATGGTTGAATTGGTTGATAAGCCATTTATTTCACATGGCGTTGCAAGCGGAGATGTCACCGATTCATCAGCGATTCTTTGGGCTCGTACGAATGGTGCAGCGAATGTTCAATTTGAGATATCTACGGATAACAGTTTTAAAAAGCCCTCTATGGTAAAGACCGTTCATGCTGAGGCAGAAGATGATTATGCAGTAAAGGCTAAAATGGATGGCTTGAAGCCGGATACGACGTATTTTTACCGTGCCCATGCTGTTTCCAGCAGCTATACCGTAAATGGCTCATTCAAAACAGCACCGGCCGCGAACAGCTTAAAGCCATTGACCATGGTCTGGGGAGGCGATACGGGCGGACAAGGAGAAATTCCGCCATATAACTCCTTTAAGGCGATGTCCGCTTTAAATCCGGACTTCTTCCTGTTCAGCGGTGACACGATTTATGCCGATAATAAGACACCGGCTGTGCCAAATCCCCCATCTCAATCGGTACAGGATTTCTGGGCAAAATATAAGGAGAACCGTACAGACGCTGGATTACGTAGCTTGCTGCAAAAAACGGCTACCTTCTCGATTTGGGATGATCATGAAGTGACCAACGATTTTTCGGGACCATCTCAGCCATTGACACCGACTGGCCTTCGGGCATTTGAAGATTATTGGCCGATTTCGAATGAACGCAGTGCAGCAGACAAGCTTTATCACACCTATTCTTGGGGCAATACCCTCGATATGATGATTTTGAACAACCGCGGTTACCGTGATCCAAATACCCAGGCAGATGGTGCGGATAAAACGATGCTTGGCGAGGAACAGTTAGAGTGGCTGAAGAAGCAGCTTCTTGAATCGGATGCCAAAATTAAACTGGTTGCTACTTCTGTGCCAATCTCTGTTCCAACTGGAAAGGCAAATGCCAGGGATGGTTGGGCAAATGGCAATCAAGTAAACCCAAATGATCCGACCGGATATGAGAATGAGTTCAAAAAAATCTCTGATTTTATTGTGGAAAAAAGAATTAAGAATGTATTCTTTGTTACGACGGATGTCCATTTTGCTCAAGTGATTAAATATGATGCCAATCATGACAGCAAAACCGATTATCACGAGCTTATCAGCGGTCCAATCGGCGCGGTAAAAATCAATCCTGGTACACTGGACCCAACCTTCGGCCCGGAAAGCATGTACCAAGAAGGCAACTTCTTCAACTTTGGCGTGTTCAAAGTCGACCCGGCAACGAACAAGGCCACAGTAGAAATACGAGATGAAAATGGAAAAATTCATTTCAGCCATGATTTTCAACTTGAAGATTAATAGGAATTCGACAAAATTCGGGTAGTGCCTGTCACCACCCGAATTTTGTCGATTTTAGATTTTCCGCAAGATGGCGCGGACTGGGCTTCCATCGGCTTCTATTAATGGGAGTGGGAGTGCGGCTATCTCATATTCACCCGGTTCGATTTGTTCCAGGACCAGTCCTTCGAGGATATGGATTCCGTGCCTGGTTAGTTCGTGGTGGGCGGTTAGTTCTTTGCTGTCGATTGGGTCGACGGATGGAAGGTCGAGCCCAAGGAGACGGACGCCGAAGCCAGCTAAATAGGCGGCTAATTCGGGTTCAATCTCTGGAATCGCGCTTGGGAACTGGTACCGGTCCTCACAGGAATCTGTTCGGATTAGCAGACGAGTAACCCCGTCAAGTTCATAATCGGATAATTCTTTTATTCCGATTGATGTTGGTTTTGGCAGATGAATCACCCTTGCAGGGCCGATGTATAGATTTACATCAAGATCAATGACCTTTTTCCCCTCGTTATCAAAATGAAACGGAGCATCGATATGGGTACCGGTGTGGGTACTCATCGTAATTTGCCCAACATTAACTGAGCCGCTTTCTTCTTTGCTCCAATTGACTTTGTATGTAAATGGGGTATCTCCCGGCCAGACTGCAATCTGGTTATTAAGCGGTTGTGAAATATCAATCCAAGGATTCATGTGAGATGTCCTCCTTTATTTGTTGTCGAAAAAAATTCTTGTTTAGACCCGAAACGCAAATATCACGCAAAGCGGTCCTCCCATCACCAGGAAGACCGCCTCTTACATCCTACAACTTCGTCCGTAAACTCAACAACTCAGGGAAAAACTGCTGATCGAGTACTCTTTTTAAATACGTTACCCCAGACGAACCGCCCGTTCCCATTTTGTTCCCGATAATTCTTTCCACCGTCGTCATATGATTAAATCGCCATAGCTGCTGCTGGTTACCGATATCCACTAATTTCTCCGCCAGCTCATATAAATCCCAATATTGATCCGGATTGCGGTACACAGTCAGCCACGCAGCCTCGACACTCGCATTTGGCTCATAATTTTGTGACCAATCCCGATTCAGGGCTTCTTCATCAACCGATAACCCGTGTGCCACAAGCGCCGAAATCGCGGCATCATAAATACTCGGCTCGTTTAGAGCCTCCACCATCACCGGATACAGCTCCGGCTGATGCTGATAGACAGCAAGAGTACGAGCATTCTTGTTTCCAAGCGCAAACTCAATCAAACGATTCTGATAGGATTGGAATCCAGAAGAATGACCCAATTTATCGCGGAATTGCATATACTCAGACGGAGTCAACGTCGAAAGAACACTCCACGACTGAATCAATTGCTGTTGAATCCGCGATACCCGCGACAACATTTTAAACGATGGCTCCAAATCATTTTGACGGATACACGCAATCGCTGCATTCATTTCATGCAAAATCAGCTTCATCCACAGCTCACTTGTCTGATGAATAACAATAAACAGCATTTCATCATGGTGATCCGAAAGCCGATGCTGGCTCGATAAAATTTTATCAAGGTGGAGATAATCGCCATAAGACATATCCTTTTTAAAGTCTAATTGAATGCCTTTTTCTAAGTTCTTATTCTCTGTGTTTTCCATTTTTAAGACCTCCTATTTAATCCTCTATCACAATATCCTGTTGGGCAGCTGCCTCCACCCTTTTTTTATGAAAAAAGAAATACACAACCGTTAAAAACACCAGCCATGGGATGCCGAACTGAAGCAAAATTTTAAAAGGCGTAAACCACGTCGTAATCATTAAACTCACTAACAGAGCCGCCCCAAGAATGGTCAAATAAGGAAACCCGATCATTCTCACCGGCAGCTTGCGTCCGCCTGATTTTTCCCACATTTTTCGAAAAAACAAATGCGAGATAAATACCATTAACCAGGTAAAAATTGCACCAAACATCGAAATTCCCATCATAAAGGCGTACGAAGTTTCCGGGAACAAGGCACTGACAACTGCTGCCACTATAATCCCAACTGCTGATATTGCAAGAGCAGATGATGGCACTCCTCTTTTATTGACCTTTCCAAAAACGGCCGGGGCAAACTTCGACTGCGATAAGGAAAACACCATTCTCGTCGATGCATACAATTGACTGTTCATTGCCGATAAAGCGGCGGTTAAAATAATAAAATTCATAATTCCGGATGCACCTGGGATGTTCAAAATTTCCATTACTTTTACAAATGGGCTCTTATCGATACCAGCATTTTTCCATGGAACTATCATCAACATGATAGCAAGCGTTAAGACGTAAAAAGTAGAAAGGCGGAAAACGGTTGCCTTCAAGGCTTTTGGCACAGCAACATCAGGATCCTTCGCCTCACCAGCGGTCACAGCAATCAATTCAGTTCCTAAAAAGCTGAACAGTGAAATGAAGATGGCAATCCAAACACCCTTAAAGCCAAACGGAAGAAATCCCCCATCGTTTGTGAAATTTTCAGGACCAATTTTGGCAGCGCCTGAGGTGGACCCAAATAAGACATAGGCTCCTAGTAAAATAAAGCCGATAATCGCACTGATTTTAATCATTGAAAACCAGTATTCAAAGGTGGCAAAGGTGTTTACACTGGTGGCGTTTACATAAATAAGTACGGCTCCAAACAGCAAAATCCAGACAATTCCCGGAACAGTTGGGAACCAGTATTTCATATAGACAGCAATCGCGCTGACCTCAACGCCGACCGCGAGTACATTGGCAATCCAATACGAGTAGCGGACAAGATAACCTGCCATCGGATGAATGTATTTTTCGGCAATCAGTCCGAATGAACCTGAGGATGGGTGCGCAACGGTCATTTCCGCTAAACAGCCCATTAGCAGTAGAACAATAAACGCTCCCACTGCATAACTAATTAGTACACCAGGTCCTGCCGTACTAATCGCAAGACCACTTCCGAGGAATAGCCCGGTCCCGATGGCACACCCCATCGCAATCATCGTAAGTTGCTTTGTTTTTAACTCCCGCTTTAATCCCTTTTCCATCTTATTCTCCATATGTCCCCGCCTTTCCTTTGTAGGAATCGATTTTTGAAATATCCTAGAATCTATCATTACACGTAATTGGATTTTATCCGCGGATTTTTGGGTTTTATCCGCGAATCAATCTACGCCACAATTTCCCGCTCATTCGCAAACTTCTCATATTGTTTTTCAATCATAATCTTTTTCAAAATTTGAACCACTTTCCAAACATCCTCATAGGAAGTATATAGCGCAATCGGAGCAAGACGGATCACGTTTGGTGCACGGAAATCTGGAATAATCCCATTTTCCTTCAATGATTTACAGATGCGTGCCGCTTCCGGATGTTCCAGGCAAACATGGCCGCCTCGGCGCACATCATCACGCGGATTGCCAATTTCAAACCCAAGACCCGCCAATTCCGCCTCAATTAAATCCATGAAATATTGATTAATCTCAAGCGATTTTTTTCGAATATTTTCAATCCCTGCTTCAGCGTAAATCTCCAGGGATCCAAGCAGCGGCGCCATACTTAACACATGCGGTGTCCCAATCTGATAGGCCCCCGCTGTTTCCGCTGGAGTGAAGGTATGTTCAAGGTCAAACTGCTTATCCTTGCGGGAACCAAACCAACCGGCTAACCCTGGATTCGCCCCAAAATGCTTGCGGTTGACATACAAACCGCCGACACTCCCCGGCCCGCCATTCAAATATTTATAATTGCACCAATAGGCAAAATCGACATCCCATTCACTGAAAGAATGCGGAATCGCACCGACAGAATGGCAGCCGTCAAAACCAATTAAAATTCCGCGTTTATGTGCTTCCTCAGTTAACCGCTTTATATCAAGAATTTGCCCGCTTCGATATTGAACAGTTGGAAGAATCACCAATGCAACTTCGTCGGTCATCGCTTCAATGATATCCTCCTCTTCAATCAAGCGGCCATCGCGGCTTTTTACACGAATCAAATGCTGTTCCGGATCATTTCCGTGGATGCGAAGCTGACTCTTTAGCGCATAAATATCAGTTGGAAAATTCAGCTCATCAGCTAAAATTTTCGTCCGTTTTCCCTGTGGCTGATAAAAGGTCGCCACCAACTGGTGAAGGTTGACGGTCGTGGAACCGGTTACAATTACTTCATCAGCAGATGCGCCTACTAGTGGTGCCAACCTTTCTGCTAATCTCTCAGAAAGTGCAAACCACGGATGATTTCCCATCATCCAGCCGTCAATTCCATGTTCTTTCCAATCCTCGACTGATTCGAGAAGGGTTCGTTCCGCCCGCTTCGAAAGCAGCCCCAATGAATTTCCGTCCATATAAATCGTCCCTGGCTTTAGATAAAACTCCTCGCGAAACTGCCTTAGCGAGTCCTCTTTGTCCAACTGTTTGGCGTATTCTGAAGTTGGTTGCATCATTATGATCTTCCCCCTTTTTATTACTTGAAGAAACTATATCAATAAATATGACATGATGTCAATATTATAATTCTGAAAATTATTAATGTTGTAACCACTTTCATTTTTAGAAAAATCCTTATATGCTTTAAGGTAGAGAGTACAGGGGGATACGGATATGAATGAAAAACATGATGTGATTGACAAACGCCATTTGCGCTCAATAAAGACAAAGCAAAAGCTGTTGGAAGCGGCAAAAGAGGTGTTTCTTGAGGAAGGCTTTCAAAAAGCAACGATTTCACAAATGATAAAAAAAGCAGGGATAGGCTATGGGACCGCTTATGTTCATTTTGAGGGAAAAGAGGAAATTTTAATGGTTTTAATGGATGATGTCATGGAAAAATTCTATGACATTGCCGAGGTTTCCTTTTTACCAAAAACAAAGGAGGAAGCACGGCAGATCATCCTTTCGCAGGCAACTGCCTTTTTAAAAATGGCTGAAACCGAACGAAGCATGATGCAATTGTTCGAGCAGGCCATCGGGATTTCCCCTTCGATATCTGCCAAATGGAAAGAGATCCGCGAAAAATTTATCCAACGAATCTCAAAAGATATTGCCTTCGCTCAAGCAAGAGGCCTAGCCCGCCCCGAACTAAACCATGGACTTGTCGCCCGAGGCTGGTTCTTCACCAACGAAATGTACCTATGGGAAATCGTCCGCAACGAACACCTTGGCACCGTCGAAGAAATCGCCGGAACCATGACCGCCGTTTATGCGAACGGACTTTATCTTTAGGGATTCGACAAAATTCGGGTGGTGACAGGCACCACCCGAATTTTGTCGATCTTTAAACGATCTTCCCCATAACCCAGTTGGTCCGTGCACCGGTCTCTCCTGTACTTGGGCACTGGTTGCTTCCTCCTGTTAAGTCCGCTATTATCGTTTCCAAAAGGGGTTGATGGATGTGCTGCGGTGGTTCAAAGCTCCATTGTTCGGTTCCATTAGCGGTCGTCAAAACAATGGGGGCATTGCCAAAAGTGGAAAAGGTAATTTTCCCTTTACTGCCGACGATTTCATTCATATCCACATCTTCAAAAGCAGAAAAACACCAATTTCCTATACCGTGGATTCCTGTTTCAAAGCGGTAGGTACCTGTAACGATATCCTCCGCACGATAATAACCTGCTTGATTGGAAGCAAAACCTTGCACATCCTTTATAGGCCCAAGCAAAAAATCTAATAGATCAAGAGTATGGCTGGCTAAATCAAAAAATAGCCCCCCTCCGGATATTTCAGGTTGAACTCTCCACGGGATCGTTTTTGAGTCCAACACATCTTCCGAAGCTTTTTGATACTGTGTAGTTGATACAAAACGAACATCTCCAATTGCCCCATGATCCAACAGTTCTTTTATTTTTAAAAACCTGGGCAAAGCTCTGCGATAGTAAGCAACATATAAAGGCACCCCGGAAGTCTCGCATGCAGCAATCATTTCCTTGCATTCGGCAAAATTGAGTGCCATTGGCTTTTCTACATAAACCGGTTTTCCAGCCTTTGCAACTTTGATGGTATATTCTTTATGTGAACTTGGTGGTGTCGCAATATAGACGGCATCGACATCTGGATCGTTAATCAGTGCATCGGCATCATCATACCATTTCGGAACATGATGTCTTTCCGCATAATCTTTTGCTAGTTCTCCAGTTCGTCGCATGACCGCAACCAACTCTGAGTTTTTTATTTTTTGGAATGCTGGTCCGCTTTTCACTTCCGTCACATCACCGCATCCAATAATGCCCCAACGAACTTTTTCAAATTTCATGGAAATATTCTCCTTCTTTTTTCATAACTTATTTTTTGGTTTTTTCTCTAGTTTCCGTGTTGCATTACTAAGTCCGGCCAGGTGACATCCCCTTTGGGAGGAAAGTGCACTGGTTATTTCATTTCTCGATAATGGTTGATTTCTGTGCTTTCTCTCATTTTCCTCAGCTCTGGAACAATTTTCAGGACATGCTCACTTTTATTGTGTTGTTTAATTACCTCTTCATTTTCCCATTCTTCAATCGTTGTAATGATGGATGGATCATTGATATCCTCATGAAGCGTGTACATGATACATCCTTTTTCTTTCCGGGTTTCTGATACAACTTCTCTAGCAAGAATTAAATAATCTTCAATCTTTATACCAGGTTTAAGTTTTCCCTTACAAACTACTCTAATCATTTTAGTAACTCCATTTCTTTTGTAAATTAATTACTAATGAGTCCCGCTAACATCCAACGTGGTGTTCGTTACATGCTTTTTCTCAAAGGTAGACGTGTTGATTTTTTCTTGTAATTTTTCAAAATACAAGTCTGGGTCAACTGGCAATTCTACCGTTTCGTTTAACCAGGAAGATAAGTAGATGGCATTTGAAATTTCCAGCGCATTGACGCCGTCCTCACCAGGTGAAAGTTTCGGTGTCCCCTTCCTAATGGCATCCACCCAGTTTTGAACAATGATTGCATGATTCGCATTTTCACTGGTTACGGGAATTTTTATTTTTTCATAATCAGGCTTGCCGAATCCTCCTGCATACGCAGCATTAAATTCGCGTTCTGATTGTGATAATTGATAAAAAAGAAGTTCCTCATTTTCGACAACAATTTTTCCACGGTCCCCTACGATTTCATAACGATTTGTCCCTGGTGCTTCTCCAGTTGAAGCAATGATCACACCTGTCGCACCATTTTCATATTCCACAAATGCCGTTACATCATCTTCCACTTCAACATCATGATACTTCCCTACACTGCAAACAGCACGAACGCTTTTTGGCATACACCCCGTCGTCCACTGCAAAAGATCTAATTGGTGAAGTGCCTGATTTAAAAGAACACCGCCGCCTTCCCCTTTCCAGGTTGCTCTCCATTGGCTTGAATCGTAATAGCTTTGCGGACGGTACGAATCCGTAATAATCCAGTTTGTTCGTTTTAATTCACCCAGCTGACCGGATTGAATAAGGCCCCGAATTTTTTGATAAAGGGGATTTGCCCTTTGGTTATACATGATGCCAAACACTTTCCCACAAGATTCCGCAGCCGCATTCATTTCAAGCACATTTTTTGTAAAGACGCCGGCCGGTTTTTCGATGAGGACATGTTTCCCTTTCGCAAAGGCCTTTATGGCTAGGTCCGGATGACTGTAATGCGGTGTTGCAATAAGGACGGCATCGATTTCTGTATCATTGAAAAAGGTCTGTTCGTCCTTGAAAATTTTCACATCTCCCTTTGTATGGGATTTCACCCATTCAATTCGGTTTTCATTCCTGCTGCAAACTGCCGTTAATACCGCTCCTTTAATTTGGCCTTTGGTAAGCATTTGAACATGGGAACTGCCCATATTTCCAATGCCGATCACTCCAATTTTAACTAAACCCATATCGATCACCGTCCTTTTTGGGATGATTTAAAAAAACTCTGGAAACGAGTGTGATAATAATTTTTATATGAAGGTTTTAATATTTAACCACATTGTGGTACACTTGTATCGTAATATGGTTATTTCAAGTATAAGGTATCATTAATTCACATGTCCATAAAAAATTACTATTCTTACTTTCCAGCTTTTATTATGATAAGACTCAAATGAATGGTTCCATTTTTTCACTGTTTGATAATGAATTTTCGTTATAATAGAACGGATGGATACAGGAAGGAGTTCATACTTTTGAACATCGATAAGCAGGAACAAACAAAATCATCTAGTGTTCAAGTCATCTCTCGTGCGGCAAAAATCTTGAGGGCGCTTCGGGAACATCCAAAAGGATTAAGTCTATCGCAAATTGCCAAAGAGGTGGGGCTTGCGAGGTCAACGGTTCAAAGAATTGTGACAGCCCTAGAAGAGGAAAGATATGTTGCAGCTGCCTCTACTAACGGCGGTTTCCGTCTTGGACCCGAGATTGCGATGCTTGCGACTGCCGTCCATAGTGATTTAAGAGAAGAAATTAGGCCATTTTTAATACAACTTTCACATCAAGTCAATGAAACAGTCGATCTCTCCGTATTAGATAACGGTAAGGTGCTTTTTGTTGATCAAATTATTGCCCCGCATCCATTACAAGCAACTTCACAACCTGGTGCATCTTTTCCATTACATTGCACCGCAAACGGAAAGGCCATTCTGGCTTCATTGTCTATTGCTGACGTGGAAAAATTAATGCCAAAGCAACTGCAACTATACACTGATCATACGATTACAAGCAGGGATGAATTGTTAAAGGAATTGGAAGTGGTTCGTAAAGAGGGAGTTTCTTTTGCCAGGGAAGAGCATATTCCAGGAATTTGTGCAGTGGGCGCAGCTATTTTGGATTCAATGGGGAATTTAAGCGCTGTCTCGATTCCGCTCCCATCAACCCGTTTTTATGGCAACGAACAGAAGCTCGCGGCAGCCCTACGCAATACATGCCAAGCTATTAACCAGCATTTTAATATCAAAAAAAGTAATCTTTAACCCAGCGAAAAAGTAGATGGTATTCGACAAAAATCGGGTGGTGACAGGCACCGCCCGATTTTTGTCGAACCAAACACCACTGTAATAATTTGTTCAAACCTTTTTTACAGATTTGTGAAACAGTTAACAAAGAGCTCTTATTTCAAGATAAACAGATTATACTATAAGTGTAATCAAGTTATTAATAATACTTTTTCTAAAAGGGGTCTTTTATATGTTTAACAAATTTTTAAGAGAGAACAAAGTTGCTGCTGCCCTTCTTACAGTCATTCGCTTATATCTCGGTTATGAATGGATGATGGCTGGTCTTCACAAACTTACAGGCGGTTTTGATGCTACTGGATTTTTAAAAGGTGCAATCGCCAACCCAGTTAAAGGTCCAGATGGAAGTATCGTCTACGCCACATATGTTGGATTCTTAAAACATTTTGCCCTTCCAAATGCGGATCTTTTCAATACAATGATTCCATTAGGTGAGTTCCTTGTTGGCTTAGGATTAATTCTTGGATGCTTAACAACTGCCGCTGTATTCTTTGCCCTAGTCATGAATTTCGCTTATGTAATGGCCGGAACGGTTTCTAGCAACCCATTAGATATTTTACTAGGCGTTATGATTATCGCTGCGGGTTACAACGCAGGCCGCTGCGGTTTAGACCGTTGGGTAGTACCGTTTATTCGTAGAACAACTGTGAAAGGACATAAAGCGGCGAACCACACCGCTTAACGCAAAAGCACCTCAAACCTGAACTTTATCGGGAATGAGGTGCTTTTTAGATTCGACAAAAATCGGGTGGTGACAGGCACCACCCGATTTTTGTGTTAAACAAGTCCTGTAAGCGAATACAATCCAATGATGAAGAAAGTAGCAATAGTCTTAATAACCGTAACGGCAAAAATATCACGGTAGGATTGCTTATGGGTCAAGCCACAAATAGCAAGCAAAGTGATAACCGCACCGTTATGCGGCAGGGAATCCATACCTCCGGAAGCCATCGCGGTAATCCGGTGCATAACCTCCATCGGAATCCCGTGTGCTTGTGCCGCTTGTACATACTTTTCACCCATCGCACTCAGCGCAATCCCCATACCGCCGGATGCAGAACCCGTAACCCCAGCCAAAACGTTTGTGGTTACAGCACTGTTAACTAGCGGGTTTGTAAAGGTGTGGGAAATACCGTCACGAACGACTCCGAAGCCGGGAAGGGAGGAAATGATGCCCCCGAAACCATATTCGGAACCAGTGTTCATCGCTGCAAGCAACGCACCGCCAATACTAGCATTAAGACCAGTTTTGAAATCAACCTTTACAGCTTTGAAGTTAAATAGAAGTGTTGCGGCAATACCCATGACTAGAGCAAGTTCTACAGACCAAATCCCAAGAACCGCACTGGTCTCAACCTTTCCGAACTGTTCAAGACCAATTTTTGAAAAATCAAAACCATTTGGATACCATTTTGGAATCATGACGGTAAAGAATTTATTCATAACACCCACCAAGATCAGCGGAATAAACGCAAGAATCTGACGAAGAGTGCTTGTTTTTCCAGTGCTAATGGATGGCATTGACGCAGGTTGAAGTGCTTCGGCAGCTGCTGCCATTTCTTCCTGCGCACTTCCAAACCCAAAATAGCCTTCCCCGAATTTTGCCGCTTTTCTCCGGCGTGACTCCAAATAGAGCATGCCAAGAGTAAAAACAAAAATGGCACCAATAATCCCCAGTACTGGAGCTGCATAAATATCGGTTTTAAAGAAAGACGTTGGAATAACGTTTTGAATTTGTGGTGTTCCCGGAAGGGCATCCATCGTGAATGAAAGTGACCCCAATGCTATCGTTCCCGGAATAAGCCTTTTCGGAATATTGGACTCCTGGAACAACTTGGCCGCAAATGGATAAGCAGCAAAAGCAACTACGAATAAGCTGACACCACTATACGTTAAAATCGAACATAAAAGGACAATTGCAAGCATCGAACGTTTTGGACCGACTAATCTGACAATCGTTTTGGCAATGGATTCAGCAAGTCCTGACATTTCTACTACCTTACCAAATATTGCCCCTAATAAAAAGACAGGAAAATAGTTCTTTATGAAATCTACCATTTTTACCATAAAGATATTGGAAAAAAACGGCAATACATGGCCCGGATCTGTCAAGAGGACGGCAAACAGGGCACAGATTGGAGCAAATAAGATGACGGAAAATCCACGATAAGCGATAAACATAAGGAAACCTAATGCTAGTAAAATAACAATTAGTTCCATAAAAAGCCTCCTTGTGATGTGGTTTTACCGGGTGGGGAAATGCTCCACCCGGATTTTCGTTAAATGATAAGGTGCTTAATTCTTTACTAGTTGTTTTCCATAACGGCGAACACGTAACAGCGCTTGTTCACGGTGTCCGGCAAAGTTCTCCAAATCGCAAAGACGCTCTGCGTATTCCCCAATCAAGGCACTTGCCTCTGCTGTTTTTACTTCTTGATATGTACAGGTCTTCAGGAATTTCCCAACCCAAAGTCCGCCTGTATAACGGCCTGCACCCTTTGTAGGAAGCGTATGGTTGGTTCCAATCACCTTATCCCCATAGGCCACATTTGTCATCGGCCCCAAGAACAGCGCCCCATAATTGGTCATGTTTTCAAGGAAGTAGCGCGGATCTTCTGTCAGTATTTCCACATGTTCATAAGCGAGTTTATCTGCTTCTACAACCGCTTCCTCAAGGCTGTCGACCACGATAACTTTTCCATATTCCTCCCAGGCAGCACGCGCCACATCGGCGGTTTTCAATGTCCCAAGCTGACGCTCGATTTCTTTAACCGTTGCCAGTGCAAGCTCCTCTGATGTTGTGATTAAGGCAGCAGGAGAAGTTGGTCCATGTTCTGCCTGACCAAGAAGATCGGTTGCCACAATTTCTGCATCCGATGTTTCATCGGCGATGACTAATACTTCTGTTGGGCCTGCAAGAAGATCAATTCCTACACGTCCAAATAACTGGCGTTTTGCTTCAGCCACAAATGCGTTACCAGGACCTACAAGCATATCTACCGGTGCAATCGTTTCTGTTCCAATTGCCATCGCAGCCATTGCCTGTACCCCGCCAAGCAAATAAATATCATCGGCTCCTGCAAGCGCCATTGCTGCAATCGTTGCAGCCGGAACTTCTCCATTAATTGGAGGCGTGCAGGCAATCACCCGTTTAACCCCTGCTACTTTGGCCGTTAATACACTCATATGGGCGGATGCAACCATTGGATATCTGCCGCCAGGAATATAGCAGCCTACACTGTTAACCGGAATATTTTTGTGTCCCAAAAAGACGCCCGGTATAGTTTCCACTTCGATATCAAGCAAAGCGGCTTTTTGTGCTTCAGCGAAGCGGCGAATTTGTGCTTGAGCAAATTTGATATCTTCAATGGTTTGTTCCGGAACACTCTTTATAATTTCATCAATCTGTTCCTTTGATAGTTTAAAACTCTCAGGAGACCACTTATCAAATTTTTCCGAGTACGAGCGAACGGCAGCATCTCCATTTGCTTCCACATCACCCAAAATGCTTTTAACGGTTTCCGAAACCTGTGCAGCTTGAATCGCTAGTTCTTCCTTTGTTTTTCCAGCTTTCAATACTTTTGCCATCTTGTTCTCCTCCTATAGGTTGAATACCAAACTGGGTGGTTCCTTTGACAGGTTTTAAAAGTTCTTGTAAGACATGATGCCAAAAGAATCACCCCGTTCTGCTGTATTTAAAGACTCTATGAAAAAAGTAACCTAGTAACGTGCAGTAAGCATTTTCTTGCGCGTGTAAAATTCAACGCCATCTTTACCGTTTGCATGTAAATCACCATAGAATGACTTCTTATACCCTGAGAATGGGAAGAAGGCCATTGGAGCTGGAACCCCCATGTTTACCCCAAGCATGCCAGCGTCAATCGTATCACGGAACTGTCTGACTGCTTTGGCACTGTCGGTGAACAAGCAAGCGCCGTTAGCGAATTCTGATCGGTTGGCAATTTTGATGGCTTCTGTTAAATCATCCACTCGAACAACGGAAAGAACAGGTGCAAAAATTTCATCCTTCCAGATCTTCATTTCGGTGGTTACCCCATCAAAAATAGTTGGCCCAACAAAATAACCTTCACCGGAAACCGCTGCGTCATTACGTCCGTCACGAATCAGCTGAGCTCCCTCTTTTTCTCCGATTTCAATATAATTGATTGTGCGCTCTTTATGGGCATCACGGATTACCGGGCCGAGGAACACACCTTTGTCCAAACCGTTTCCAATTTGTAATTCTTCTGCCGCTTTTACAAGTCGGGAAACAAGCTCATCTGCCACATCCCCAACGGCGACAACAACCGAACAAGCCATGCAGCGCTCGCCGGCTGAACCGAATGCTGCCCCAATAATATTTGTAACCGCAAGATCAAGATTGGCATCTGGAAGAACAATTGTATGATTTTTAGCACCTGCTAATGCTTGAACGCGTTTGCCATTAGCGGCAGCTGTTTTGTAAATATATTCTGCAACCGGCTGGGAACCAACAAAGGAAACAGCCTTAACATCTGGGTTCTCAAGGATGCCGTTTACGACGTCATGGGCACCATGGACAATATTAAGAACACCATCAGGAAGACCTGCTTCTTTAAATAATTCAACCAAGCGGTTTGCTAGCAATGGAGTGCGTTCAGATGGTTTTAAAATAAATGTATTTCCGCATGCAATCGCAAGCGGGAACATCCAGCATGGCACCATCATTGGGAAGTTAAAAGGAGTAATACCTCCGATTACACCAATTGGATAACGGTACATGCCGGATTCAATACCTGTCGCAATATCAGGAAGCTGGCTGCCCATCATCAAGGTTGGAACACCAGCAGCAAATTCAACGCATTCAATTCCGCGAAGTACTTCTCCATAAGCTTCATCATAGTTTTTGCCATTTTCTAATACCACCAGGCGTGCAAGCTCGTCCCAATGCTCGACAAGAAGCTGTTGGTAACGGAATAGGATGCGGGCCCGTTTTGGAACCGCAACGTCCTTCCATGTTTCAAATGCTTGATTCGCAACTTCTACCGCTCTGTCCAGATCCTCACGGTTGGAAAGAGGGACATTAGCTAAGATTTCACCTGTTGCGGGATTTGGTACAGCTTCTGTTTTGGAGGATAAAGAGTCTACCCACTCACCGCCAATAAAGTTTTTTAATGTTTTTACTTCAGTTGTAATCATGATCATCTACTCCTTTTCTTATATATGAACTGTTGTTTTACTTACACTAAAGTCATAGTTAAAGCATTTCTGATATAGCTCGACAATCTCTTGGTGACTTGGAACGCGGGGGTTGTTTCCAGGACTTCCGCTTGCAATGGCATCGTTAGCCATTTTTGAAACAACCTGATCAAATTTTTCTTTGTCCAAACCATAGGTCTCCATGTTCGGGATGTCTAAATTGCGGCACAGATTCTTAATCTCTTGGACAGTTACATCAGCAAGTTCTTCCTCTGAGAGCGCTGTCAAATCAGGACGAAGAATGCGTCCAATGACTGCAAGGCGTTCTACGGCACTCTCTTTCGTAAATTCAAGGACGGCCGGAAGCAGCATCGCATTGGATACGCCATGCGGGACGTGGAACAATGCACCGATTGGACGTGACATTCCGTGTACAAGCGTAACGGATGCATTGGTAAAGGCCAGTCCTGCCTGCATGGAAGCTAATGACATCGCTTCCCTTGCTTCACGGTCAGTTCCGTTTATGTATGCTGAACGTAAATTTTTCACAATTAATTCAATGGCAGAAAGAGCAAAATTATCCGTCATCGGTTGGGATACACGTGAGATATAGGCTTCGATTGCATGGCATAATGCATCAACGCCGGTTGCAGCTGTAACCTTTGGCGGTGCCGAATAGGTCAAAATTGGATCCACAATCGCAACCTCTGGAATGAACGCCGGGTGTTTAATCATCATTTTCACATCGTCTTTTGTATTGTTGATAACGGTTACAGAAGTAACTTCAGAACCTGTACCTGATGTGGTTGGGATGGCAATCAAAGGAAGTGGTGGATTTTCAACTTTCTTTTTCCCACCCATATAGTCACCAATGTATCCTCCATTTGTAGCAACGACCACAACTGCTTTAGCTGCATCAATACAGCTGCCACCGCCGACTGCCACTACCACATCGCATTGTTGTTCCTGACAAAGTGCTAACGCTTCTGCTACATATGTGTCAGTTGGTTCGGAGTTTACTTCCAAATAACACTCGTAAGCCATTCCTGCTTCTTCGAGCAATTGCTGGCATCTCTCGACCACGCCGATTTGATTCATAATGTTATCGCTGACAATCAAGGCTTTTTTTCCTAATAAAGCCGCCTGCTCGCCAAGCTTTGTCAATGAATTTTCTCCATAAAAAACGGTTTTAGGCATCCGAAATTCTGCAAACCCTTTCAAAACTTTCCCCTCCCTTTTTCGCTACACACTCTTATATATGCAATTAGTGTGCCAACTTAAAAAAGGCGGGAATAACAACACTTTTCTTTTTGTGATGTACGGATAACCATACATATGTGTACGTTTTGTGTACGTTTAATTGTACGACTTATCAAACAATTCGTGTTTTTTTAATTTTTCGTACAATGTAGAACGTTGGATTCCTAAGATTCTCGCTGCCTTCGCCTTATTTCCGTTAGTTTCTATCAGTGTTTGAATCAGCAGTGCTTTTTCGCGCTCAAGTGCTTTTTCTTTTACATTGGTTAATAGATTTTGACCTGTTGATGTTGGTATGCTCGGAACAACATATTGCTCCGCTGCTTTTGGCAGGTTTGGGACAGTTGGAGCGCTTTCTTTCTTTTCAAAAAATTTAGGTGCCAGCTCTTGTACATCGATATAGTGAGATTCAGATAAACTGACAAGCATTTCGACGGTGTTGACGAGCTCGCGAATGTTACCCGGCCAGGAATATTCCATCAAAGCTGCGGTAACTTCCTTAGAAAACAGCTTTTGCCCAAGGCCAAAACGCTCACTAAAGTGATGCAGATGATGCATCAGCAGTTCTGGTATATCTTCACGCCGTTCCCTTAAGGGAGGAATTTCGAGACGGATGATGTTCAAACGATAATAAAGATCTTCTCTGAAACTCCCATCCTGAATCATCTGTTCTAGACAACGATTTGTTGCTGCAACGATTCTGACATCTACAGGATGCTTGACAATTCCACCGACCCGTTCGACTTCGCGGTCCTGGAGAACCCGTAGGATTTTTGACTGCATCAGCGCCGGCATATCACCGATTTCATCAAGAAATAAAGTTCCTTTATGGGCAAGTTCAAACTTTCCGGGCTTTCCGCCCTTTTTTGCACCTGTAAAAGCACCGTCCTCAAAACCGAACAATTCCGCTTCTAAAAGGTGTTCGGGGATAGCCGCACAATTAACACTAATAAAAGGGCCTTCAGCGTATGGGCTGGACCGATGGATGGCATTTGCAAACAATTCCTTTCCTGTTCCGCTTTCTCCAGTGATTAGTACTGTTGACGGCGTATTCGCCGCTTTGCGGGCAATTTTTTTAACGGCTTGAATTTTTGGGCTCTGTCCAATAATTTGGTCAAATGCACAATGTATTTTTCCTTGAGAATGATCGATAACAGTGGGATCAGTAATTTGCCTTGACAACTCCTGCATGCGTCCGAGAATATTGTAAAGCTCGGTTACCCCTTGAAAAATCAGAAGGCCAATTGCCCCGACCACTTTTTCATCCTTCCAGATGGGGATCCGATGGACAACCATATCCTGGCCCTGGATCCGTTGAATATACCCCCTTTCTTCGATCCCGGTTTGCAAAACTACCTGCAAACGGGTATTCTCGATGATCCCGGTG
Source organism: Neobacillus sp. GCM10027624 (assembly GCF_042675345.1). NCBI lineage: Bacteria > Bacillati > Bacillota > Bacilli > Caryophanales > Bacillaceae > Neobacillus > Neobacillus sp. GCM10027624. Next base: position 7,141 of record NZ_JBHTHD010000010.1, on the reverse strand, counting down.
ACAGGTTTGCCAATCACATCTTCACGTTTCTTGCCAAGAAAGCGGCTATATGCCTCATTAAATTCACGAATGATTCCATGTTGATCCACTACGACAATTCCTTCATAAGCACTCTCTAAAATGGTCCTTAGGGTTTCGGTAATGTGGAGGGTCTCCTGAAGTTTGTCCAGATGTGCTGCATAAGAATGCAGGATATCGGTTCGGGTGAGAATTCCAACAATCCTCCCATTATGGTCAACAACAGGTAGACGCCCAACAGGAAGCTCATACGCCTTTTTGATTGAATCATCCTTATGGATCGTGACAACCGCCCGGGTCATCACTTGTGAAATAGTGTAATCCGGTGTAAGCCCTTCCATAAGACAACTGAGAATTCTTGATTTCGTAACGGATCCAATCACCCGAGACTCTTCATCCACAACCGGCAGACCGTCAATTCCCTTTGCTTCAAGGATTAAAACGGCTTCTTTAATGGTTTGGTGCGGAAATACTGTAACAGGATTAGGTGTCATCCATTCCCATACAAGCTGATTCGTTTTAATTTCTTTTAAGCGCTTACGCTTCACCTCATAATCAATTAACATATTTGCTCCCCACCTATAAAAAATTAAATATACAAAAATTGTACACTACCTTTTTACAAGTTTGAATATTTTCAAACATTTTCCAAACACTTTCCGAACACACACCCACATCATACGGTGACAGGCACCAAGCGTGGACAAAATGTTCAAATTGTCCATATGGGGTGTACATGGGCTAATATTTGATGAAGAAGGACATAACTTCGAATGATCTATAGTGCAACCCCACTACTCCTACAAGTTGTAATATTTTGTTCAAACCTTTATTACAGATTTGTGAAATGCTGAACAAACAACTCTCATTTCAAGATAAACGGATTATACTATAAGTGTAATCAAGTTATTAATAAAACTTTTTCTAAAGGGGTCTTTTATATGTTTAACAAATTTTTAAGAGAGAACAAAGTCGCTGCTGCCCTTCTTACCGTCGTTCGTTTATACCTTGGATATTCTTGGTTAACAGCTGGATTTCACAAGCTAACAGGCGGGTTTGACGCTGCTGGGTTCCTAAAAGGCGCAATCGCCAACCCGGTCAAAGGTCCGGATGGCAGCGCCGTCTATGCGGGGTATGTAAGTTTCTTACAACATTTTGCATTACCAAATGTAGATCTTTTCAATACCATTATTCCTTTAGGTGAATTCCTTGTCGGGTTAGGATTAATTCTTGGATGCTTAACTGCTGCTGCTGCGTTCTTTGGAGTAGTTATGAACCTCTCATTCATAATGGCAGGAACCGTTTCTCACAGCCCAACTGATATTATCATGGGAGCAATCATCATTGCAGCCGGCTATAACGCAGGCCGCTTCGGTTTAGACCGCTGGGTAGTACCGTTTATTCGTAGAACAACTGCAAAAGGAAATAAAACAGTGAACCACACTGCTTAACGCAAAAGCACCTCCTCCTGACCAAAATCAGGAATGAGGTGCTTTTTTAGATTCTACAAAAATCAGGTGGTAACCACCTGATTTTTGTAGAACTATTTTTCATCTTTGACAATTCCATATTGAAAAAACCACCTATAAAAAGCCCTAGAGACATAAAATGAAATCCACATACTGCTAAAACTAAAATACCAGTGCCATTTCTTATATGTAATAACTCGAGTATATTTGACGCCGATTACCTCTAACGTACAAAGAACGGAGCAATAAAATAAATAGTAAAGTGCTTTAAATCCCGATTTCTTTTGAACTGGATAATAAAGGTTAAAAAGGACAGAAACAATTGGGAAGACAAAATGTTCAAAAGTAAAGCTGCCTTTATAGGATTTCTTAAAAAACATCCGTTTCGGATAAGCAATCCATCCCTTTTCAACCACAAATAACCCCGTAATCCATGAATAGGTTTGCTGGAACAAAATAATAAGGGCAGCCTGACGGATCTTTCTTTTAGGCGTTAAAAACAAAAGCAACAATAAGGAAACGATCAAAGAGGAAATAATTATTCTCTTTTCCTTCGACATAATTCGACCTCCCTCTCGCAGAAGTATATCCAAAAGGAAGAATATTATCCTAGAGATTCCACCGAGACTAAGGGTTCAAACTATCAATAATTTTCGACAAAATCCGGGTGGCGACAGGCACCACTCGGATTTTGTCGAACCAATCAACCAGCTGCACAAATATTTCGTAATCCTAAATTCTATACTTTCCCACTGCCGCTGAAGTATAATAAACATGTGATTTGGGGTGTTTTTCCAATAGTAGTGGGAAGACTACTTTTGTTGTTGGGAAACAAATAAATGGTAAAGGAGAAAGTTCGAATGAATTTTGTTACTTTAAATAATGGTGTTAAAATGCCGCAGCTTGGTTTTGGTGTTTGGCAGGTTGAAGATAACCAAGCTACCACTGCCGTAGCGAAAGCACTTGAAGTCGGATATACATCCATCGATACAGCGATGATTTACAAAAATGAGGAAGGTGTGGGTAAAGCAATTAAAGAATCCCCTGTTCCCCGCGAAAACCTCTTTATTACAACAAAAGTGTGGAATAGCGACCAAGGCTATGAAAATGCACTAAAGGCCTTTGACGAAAGCCTGGCAAGATTAGGCCTTGATTATGTGGATTTATACTTGATTCACTGGCCGACCCCTAAATTCGATCAATACGTTGATACATACAAAGCTTTAGAAAAGCTCTATCATGATGGCCGGGTGAAAGCGATCGGTGTTTGTAATTTTGAAATCGAACATCTCGAGCGCCTCTTAAACGAATGTGAAGTAAAACCTGTATTAAACCAAGTGGAGTGCCATCCATACCTTTCTCAGAAAGAATTAAAAGATTTCTGTGCAAAACATGATATTTTTGTGGAAGCGTGGAGCCCGCTTGAACAGGGCGGAGAAGTGCTGAAGGATGAAGTAATTCTAAAAATTGCCGAAGCACATAGCAAATCACCTGCACAGGTCGTGCTGCGCTGGCATTTACAAAACAACACAATTGTAATTCCAAAGTCTGTTACTCCATCGAGAATCGAGGAGAACTTTAATGTATTTGATTTCGAATTAACTGCAGATGAAATGCAGCAAATTCATCAGCTTAATCGCAATCGCCGCAGGGGTTCACATCCAAACGATATGCATGTGCGATAAGATTTACACACAAAAAGCCCGTTCCAGCTTAATGGCTGAAATGGGCTTTTTTTCGACAAAATTCGGGTGGTGACAGGCGCCTGTCGAATTTTGGATTCCCTATTCCTCATGTGACGCATAATTAAGCATTTCCGTAATGGCTGCAACCGCACCTAAGTGAGCATATTTTTCTTCCCAAAATTCCACATCTAATTTTTGCATAAGACAACTCTCCCTTTTTTAATTTGCATCTATACTCTCAATATCAACAAGAATGGCACTTTCTATTCAGTTGCTTAATCAATTTTCCCAAAATTCATAATTAGGCATCGATAAAAGAAAGACCCGAAATATTATTGATACACACATAGAAAAGCCCCGTTCCCGATGATCCACGGAAATGGGGCTTTATAATTATTTGCAACAAACACCATTTAACAACAAGGATGGTAACTTGGGTAACAACAAGGATTGTAAGCAGGATAGCAGCAAGGGTTATACATCGGATAACAACACGGATTTTGCATCGGATAACAGCAATTTTGATAATACGGCACCATACATGGCTGCGGCTGCACTTGCGGAGCTACATAAGGCATATTTGAAGGCACCACATTCGGCATTACATTTGGCGCAATATTTGAAGGCATCACATTCGCCGGCGCCATCGGTAGATTGGGCATTACATTTGAACCTGTATAGGGCTTATTTTCCATAACAATCTCTCCTCTTTAGATCAATTTCAACATAGTGTATGTGTCTAATAAAAGAGAGGAATAGACGCTAAACCCGATTTAGATCAGACTGTTCTTTTCGACAAAATTCGAGTGGTGACAGGCACCGCTCGAATTTTGTCGAACCACTATTTCTTCGTAATCCCACTTACATCGATGAAAGGAGTGGCGCCGCCGGTGACGTTTGGCAGTTTCCCGTCCCATTTTTCGAGGGCTTTTTCTTGGACTTCGATTTGTTTGAGTTGGATAAGTTCTGGGGTCACTTCGAGTTTTTTCAGTTTTAAGGATTGGGCTTCTGCTTCAGCCTGAGTGACTTGCTGCTGGGCTTCGATTTTGACTCGCTCTAAATCTCGTTTGGCCTTAAGTGCGTTTTGTTCAGCCGTTTGTTTGGCTTCAATCGCTTTATTGAATTCCTCGCTAAAAGCGAATTCCTTAATATTGATATCCTCAAGTTTCATATAATACTTCGTTAATTTTTTTCCAAGCATATCCTTCACTTCGGCTGAAACCTCCGGCCGCTTGGATATAAGCTCTTCTGCCGTGTACTGTGCCGTAATTGCTTTGAGCGACTCGGCTATCGCAGGATCCACAATCCTGGAACGATATTCCAAGCCGATTTCTTGGTAAAGTTTATTGACTGCTTCGGGATCTACCGAATAGTTGACCGCTACCTTGGTCGTGACGATCTGAAGATCTTTTGAAGCAGCAGACTGCGAGCTTTCTTCTTTTTGCACGCGAACTTCAATCTGTTGAACGGTTTGCATAAATGGAATCCTAAAATGAAGCCCTTCCGATAAAATGGTCGGTTTCACCGCACCGAATTGCAAAAGAACTCCTCGATTACCTGATGACACTGTCGTGAGGGAAGAAAACACAAGTAGCAAGACCACAATCGCCACAAGACCGCCTACTATCGACTTTCTGTACTTCATTCCTTCGGCCCCCTTAGTTGGTCATTAAAATAACCTATGAGTGTTGCGCCCTATTTATGAAGGTTTTTAATTTTTTCGGGATTGTCCCTATGATTTTCAAACCTAATCCCTCTTCCACTTTCCTAAATGATCGAAAAAGATTATACTGGACTAACTACCTTATTTGAAAAAAGGAGGATTTAACGATGACAGAAAATCAACAACCCGATGCACCAAAAAAGAAAATCAGCCTGCAGGAAGCAATGAGGCAGCAGCTTGAAAACAAAAAGAACCAAAACTCTGCTGGGAATGGTAAGTCCACTGGCGATCTTTCCACGAAAAAAATGAAAAGCCAGCAAACAAAGAAACCTAGCAATACCCGTAGAAAAATGGGCGTTTAGTGTGGAATGAACGGACAAAATCGAAAAGACGTACTTCCGGGATTGACGGTTGATATCGTTTTAAAAGCAGACCAAAGAACAGGAAAACTAACCAGAGGCATTGTAAAAGACATCCTCACCAAATCAGCCACCCATCCACACGGAATCAAAGTAAGGCTGACAGATGGAAGAATTGGACGAGTCCAAGTTATTCACAACACATAAAAGCATTCAGGGCCTATACCTTGAATGCTTTTTATTTTTGACAAAATTCGGGTGGTGACAGGCACCACCCGAATTTTGTCGAATGAAAATATGAAATTCCAACCAAAAATAGTGGTCGTTTTTCGAGATTGTGTTATATAATATTACTAATCAATCAAAACTGTTATATAATAGAACGATCAAAAAAATGAAAAGAGGGTAATGGGTATGAACAAAACGGATTCAATTGCACGGAGAATTTTAGGGTGGAAGTTAAATCGCTGGGATCGTTGGTATGATTATGAGAACCATACTTTTATTCATGACAACGATTTTCAGCCTGAGCATAACCTTAATCATGCGATGCGTATTGTGGAAAGATTAGAGGAGTTTGGGTATAAATTTACGACAAAAGGCAATTCAGAGGCTTGCTTCAATGAAGTGCGCGGAACTGGGGCAACGTTGGCTCAGGCGATTACGAATGCAGCCTACACCATTATTGAAAATAACTCAGTGGTTAGCAGCTCAAGAGTATGGCAGAAATTATGCTAAGTCTTGGTTTTTCGAAGGAAATTTATCAGATTCCCCAAAGAAAAAGTGTCCTTCATTGAGCATCGAAGGACACTTTTTCTTTCTTGCCAGCTATTTTACCCTTGCCTTTATTGCCTACCGAATTCTATCTGACCTCGCCTTTTCAGGCGCTAGAAATCTCAAAAGTTACCAACCTCAAAAATCCATTGATTTTTCCACTTCATCTTTTAATCATGTATATCCAATCTGTTTTTCGACAAATCTCGGGTGGTGACAGGCACCAAAAAGGGCGCCAAAACCACTTTTACAATGCCTTAATATTGTCAAATCTTAGTGGGTTATAGATTGATATATGCTGATACAATGAAGACAAGGAAGAGGAAATTGATTTTTCTGGGAGGATGATGAAGATGTTAACGATTTGCTCTAGAATTGTGGTTCCGTATGATCAATCTGAATTAAGTAAGAGGGCGTTGGAAACAGCGATTACGATGGCCAAACAGGATGAAAAAATCGAAGTGAATGTTGTTACCGTTATTAATACACAAACAACTATTTATAACTATGTTAATTTTGACAGTGATCCCGTACGGCAGGCGCAGTTAGCTGAAGCGAAAGAAATGCTCAATGCGGTAAAAGAAAAGCTTTCAGAACTGCCAAACAAGGTAAGAACCTTCATCATTGAAGGAAGCCCGGCCACCTCGATTGTCAATTTCATTGTAGAAGAAAACGCCGATCTTGTTGTGATGGGAAGCCGTGGATTGAGTGGATTAAAAGAGCTATTCCTCGGAAGCGTCAGCCATTACGTGGTCCAAAAATCTCCGTGCCCAGTATTTATCATCAAATAAGTTGATGGGGGTTCTGCTTCTGTTTAAAAAGTGAGTATTTTGGCGATGCTGATTGCAGAGAGCAGAATACAAAAAATAGAAGTGGGGAACGGAGAAATGAGTAGAGATTTGACCAGTATTTATCATGAACTTACGGTTATGAAAACAATAGATTTAGAGGAATGTAACCGAGAGCTTCAGAAAAGCCATACTGAAACTGTAAAAAAGGCATTAATGGTCTATAAAACCGAACTACTGGAATGTCTGGAAATGTATGACCATTATTTGAATAGTAGATAGTTAAGAAAGAGGACCTTTTCTGATCTGAACCCAAAAAGTTAGACACAAATATTAGGCAGCTTCCTGGGCATGAATTCGGTATTCAACCGGACTCATGCCCTTT
>NZ_JBHTHD010000009.1:0-74418 GCF_042675345.1 Neobacillus sp. GCM10027624 | reverse complement strand
GTCTGGCAATAATGGCGAGAAGGTCACACCCGTTCCCATACCGAACACGGAAGTTAAGCTTCTCAGCGCCGATGGTAGTTGGGAGCTGTCCCCCTGTGAGAGTAGGACGTTGCCAGGCTGTTATAAAATTATTCCGCAGTAGCTCAGTGGTAGAGCTATCGGCTGTTAACCGATCGGTCGTAGGTTCGAGTCCTACCTGCGGAGCCATTTTTATTTTTTAAATGATTTAGCTATGCTTCCATAGCTCAGCAGGTAGAGCACTTCCATGGTAAGGAAGAGGTCAGCGGTTCGAGCCCGCTTGGAAGCTTACCTAATTTAAATAGACTATAGGCCCCTTGGTCAAGCGGTTAAGACACCGCCCTTTCACGGCGGTAACACGGGTTCGAATCCCGTAGGGGTCACCAAAGTTTCTTGTGTTAGCGAAAATAACTTACATTATAATGGAGGATTAGCTCAGCTGGGAGAGCATCTGCCTTACAAGCAGAGGGTCGGCGGTTCGATCCCGTCATCCTCCACCATGATTTTTTCGCGATAGTGAAAAAATTTCCAATAAATATGCCGGTTTAGCTCAATTGGTAGAGCAACTGACTTGTAATCAGTAGGTTGGGGGTTCAAGTCCTCTAGCCGGCACTTTTTTGTTTTANGGTTGGGGGTTCAAGTCCTCTAGCCGGCACTTTTTTGTTTTAATGGAGGGGTAGCGAAGTGGCTAAACGCGGCGGACTGTAAATCCGCTCCCTCAGGGTTCGGCGGTTCGAATCCGTCCCCCTCCACCACTTATATTTTTAAAAATAATGGACAAGCTATTTTTATGACATTATTGGGCTATAGCCAAGCGGTAAGGCAACGGACTTTGACTCCGTCATTCGTTGGTTCGAATCCAGCTAGCCCAGCCAAAAGAGAGCCATTAGCTCAGTCGGTAGAGCATCTGACTTTTAATCAGAGGGTCGAAGGTTCGAGTCCTTCATGGCTCATTTTATTTTAAATGACCAATGGTCTTTACCTATGAATTGCGGAAGTAGTTCAGTGGTAGAAAACCACCTTGCCAAGGTAGGGGGTGCGGATCGAATTCCATCTTCCGCTCCAAAAATAACATATCGGGGTCTTAGCTCAGCTGGGAGAGCGCCTGCTTTGCACGCAGGAGGTCAGGGGTTCGATCCCCCTAGACTCCACCATACACTACATAAACCATTCGCCTTAAATCATTTACTGATTTAAGGCTTTTTTGCTTTTAAAAAAGGCTTAATGGTTTTAGGACAAAATTCCGCTCTAATACATATAAATATCCTTTAAAATGTTTTCTAAGCAAAAACTCCACGCAAATCAGCTAGTACCAATTAAAAACCAACATTAAAAAACATTAAAAATTTTCCCAAAAGTCGCAGCCATCCTTACAGGAACTCACAGAATAATCCCGCTAAACCCTATTAAAACAGTATTTACAGGCCCTCCCCGCATATATATACATATTTTTGTCGAGTTGAGTCATCTTAATGGAAGCGGTTAAAATAGAGATATAAAGGCTAGGAGGTAGAAGGATGAAAAAGCTATCAATTATTGGAATGCCAATGGATTTAGGACAAATGAGAAGAGGAGTCGATATGGGGCCGAGTGCAATCCGTTACGCGGGGATTAACGAGCGCCTAAAACCTCTTTTTGATGAAGTACATGACTTAGGGGATATTCCAATTGGCAGACCTGAAGTAGTCGTAGATAAAGAATCCAATCTACGTAATTTAGATTTAGTAGCAGAAAAAAATACATTGCTAGCTGAAAAGGTGGACGAAGTCATCGAATCAGGGTCTTTCCCACTTGTTCTTGGTGGAGATCATAGTATTGCAATCGGTACATTAGCAGGTGTGGCAAAACATTATAAAAACCTTGGAGTTATCTGGTATGATGCCCATGGTGATTTAAATACTGCAGAAACTTCTCCAACAGGGAATATTCATGGAATGCCTTTAGCAGCAAGTCTTGGATTAGGACATCCACTCCTAACTGAACTTGGCGGCTATTGCCCAAAAATTAAGCCTGAGAATGTTGTAATCATTGGTGCAAGAGCTCTTGATGAAGGAGAAAAGGATTTAATCAAAGAAATCGGCATTAAAGTTTACACTATGCATGAAATCGACCGCCTAGGAATGACAAAAGTCATGGAAGAAACGATTGCCTATCTGAAAGAAAAAACAGATGGCGTTCACTTATCATTAGATTTAGATGGTCTAGACCCTAGCGACGCACCAGGAGTTGGAACGCCAGTAATGGGTGGAATCAGCTATCGTGAAAGCCATCTTGCTATGGAAATGCTAGAAGAGTCAAAAATCATTACTTCAGCAGAATTCGTTGAGGTAAATCCAATTCTAGATGAGAAAAACAGAACAGCCACTTGTGCAGTAGCCTTAATGGGCTCATTATTTGGAGAAAAACTATTATAAAAAAGCAGCCTCGGCTGCTTTTTTATTTTTCTACTAAAATTCAGTTTCCGCGCGCGTTTAGTAAATTTTTGTTAATATTAAAGGTATTGAGAAGTTTTTCGCTCAAAACGAAACTTTTTCGCTATCGATTCGTAGTATCGTATAGCCGCATCAGAGCGGAGGTAAATAGATGGAAGCGGTCATTAAAAAGAGAATTAAGCAAGTATTAAAGGGAGACCAAGACGCATTTGCCGATATTGTCGAGATTTATAAGAATAGCGTGTATCAGCTTTGTTACCGAATGATTGGAAATCGGCATGAAGCAGAAGACCTTGCCCAAGAAGCTTTTCTACGTGCTTATATGAATATCCATACCTTTAATCAAGATTTAAAATTTTCAACCTGGCTTTTTCGAATTGCAACAAATCTTTGTATTGATCGCATTCGAAAAAAGAAACCAGATTATTATTTAGATGCAGAAGTAGCCGGAACCGAGGGGCTTACCATGTATTCGCAAATACCCTCGCAGACAAAACCACCCGAGAGCGAAGTGGAAAGCTTAGAGCTCCATGAAACGGTTCAAAAGGAAATTTTAAAACTGCCTGAAAAATATCGCTCAGTCATTGTCTTAAAATATATTGAAGAGTTGTCATTAAACGAAATCAGTGAAATTCTCGATATGCCCTTAGGTACGGTTAAAACGAGAATTCACCGCGGGCGGGAAGCTTTACGGCAACAATTACGTTATGTGTGATAAAGAGGTGATACGGTTGAAATGTCCAGAACAAATCATTGAATTAATGCATGACTTTTTAGATGAAGAGATTACACCAGAAAATGAAGTTATTCTAAGAGAACACCTCCAGAGCTGTAAAGAATGTGAAACTTTGTTTAATGAATTAAAAAAGACTGTTGCTCTTGTGAAAGGCACATCAAATATGCAGGCGCCACCTAACTTCACAGCCAATGTTATGGCAAAGCTTCCAAAGGAAAAGAAAAAAGTGGGGATGGAGCGCTGGCTGAAAAATCACCCATTACTGGCCGCGGCATCGCTATTTATTGTTTTAATGGTGGGAAGTTTGTTCTCAACCTGGAGTCAGAACCGTGAATTTTCTGTTTCGAAACAAAAGAATTTAATTGTCCAAAATAATACAGTGATTGTTCCTAAAGGCAAAGTAGTAAAGGGGGATGTCATTGTTCGAAATGGTAAATTAAAGATTGAAGGGGAAGTTCAAGGTGACGTTACAGTCATAAACGGGGAAAAATATATGGCTTCAGCCGGCCATGTCACAGGGAAAATTGAAGAAGTGAACGAGGTTTTTGATTGGATTTGGTACTATATGAAAAAGACCGCACATGATGTGATTAACGTTTTTGACCAAAATGAAACGCAATAGAAAACAAATCACTCCGATTTGAGTGATTTGTTTTTTTTATGATACTACATATAATAGGTACAAGCTGGATTTATGTTATAATAACATGGGTTTAGATTTCATGGATTCTTATGCAAAATTACGGAGGAAGAACAATGCCGTTTGCCGATTTCACAGTATGGAAGTATTTAGCTAGTATTGTTGATATTCTCCTTGTGTGGTATGTCATTTATAAGCTGATTAATGTTATAAGAGGAACAAAGGCCGTTCAATTACTCAAGGGAATTTTGGTAATTCTGCTTGTTAGGGTAGTCAGTGAATACTTAGGCTTAAAAACATTAAGCTGGATGATGCAACAGGCCATTAACTGGGGATTTCTTGCGATTATTATTATATTTCAGCCTGAACTTAGAAGAGCTCTTGAACAGTTGGGCAGGGGACGGTTTTTTTCGAGAAGCGGGAGTCCAGATGACGATGATCCGGAGAAAACCATTGCAGCCATTATAAAAGCAACAGATTATATGGCAAAACGCCGGATAGGAGCCTTAATTTCGATTGAAAAAGAAACAGGAATGAGTGATTATATTGAAACGGGGATTCCTTTAGATTCAAAAATTTCCTCAGAATTACTCATCAATATTTTTATTCCAAATACACCTCTCCATGATGGAGCGGTCATTATTCAAAAAAATAATGTATCTGCTGCGGCTTGCTATCTTCCTTTATCAGAGAGTCCTTTTATCTCCAAGGAGCTGGGGACGAGACACCGGGCGGCACTCGGGATTAGTGAGGTAACAGATAGCATCACAGTGGTAGTTTCGGAGGAAACAGGTGGAATTTCTCTTACGAAGAATGGGGAACTTCACCGAGATTTAAACACCGATGAATTTAAAGAATTATTATCGAGTGAATTATTAGTGAATACCAAAGTCAAACAGGCGTCTTCAGCTCGATGGAACTGGAGGGGGAAGAAAAATGGATAAACTGATGGATAATCGGTGGTTTTTAAAAATCCTTGCATTGGTTCTAGCTGTTCTGCTATATTCATCTGTTCCCCATACTACGAACAGCACGAAGTTTACCGGTGTGAATGTACCAGGTGAGCAGACCACTGAAACCCTAAATGATGTACCTGTAAAAGTTTACTATGATACGGAAAATTTAGTCGTATCGGGGATTCCAAACAAAGTGAAGCTAACATTAAAAGGACCGGTAACCCATATTCAAAATGCGAAAGCTTTGCGGAACTTTGAAGTATATGTTGATTTAACAAAGGCCAAGATTGGCCATCAGACCGTAAAACTGAAAATAAAGGATTTATCAGATAAGTTAAAGGCCACGATAAAGCCGTCCCGTGTAAATGTGTCCATTCAAGAGAAAATTACCCAAGAATATAAAGTGGATACTGAATTTAACCAAGGATTGCTTCAGGAAGGCTTTGCAGCGGGGCAGCCCGTTGTTGAGCCAAATAAAGTGAAGATTACCGGGGCAAAAAATTTAATTGATCGGATTAGCTATGTAAAAGCGACGCTCAATGTTAAAGACCAGATAAATAAAACGATTTCACAGGAAGCGAATATCCAGGTTCTCGACCGCGACTTAAATAAATTGGACGTTGAGGTTGATCCAGGTACGGTAAGGGTAACCATTCCTGTCAAGGATATAAGTAAAAAGGTTCCAATTGATATCAAACAAATCGGAACACCGCCTAGTGGAGTAACCATTGATTCCATCACTTTAGATACAAAGGATGCAGTAATCATTGGTAGTGAGCATGCTTTAAAAAATGCCCATGTCCGCGTTGAGGTGGATGTAAGTAAAATTGATGATAATATGACAATGGATTTACCTGTCATCATTTCGAATGGAATCACAAAGGTATCGCCGGAAATGGTGAAAGCAACCATTGTGGTGAAAAAGCAAGAAGAAAAAACGATTTCGGCCATTCCTTTAAAAATTGATGGTTTATCTGACCAATATTCTGCGGAAATAAACAATCCCAACAATGTCGATTTAATGGTAAATGGTCCAAGTTCCACGATAAAAAAATTAACACCAAAGGATTTTAATGTTTTTATCGATGTGTCCAACCTTAAGGAAGGGGACCATAATGTAAAAATTCAAGTGGAAGGACCTTCGGAGGTAGACTGGGAACTTGATCAATCCTCAGCAAACGTCACAATAACTAAAAACAACGCATAAATCCTGCAATACATTCATGAAGGAGCGATTTTAATAATGGGAAAATATTTCGGTACTGATGGAGTACGCGGAGTTGCAAATAGTGAATTAACACCTGAATTTGCCTTTAAATTAGGGCGTTTTGGTGGATATGTTTTAACAAAGGACAAGGACCGCCCGAAAGTCATTATCGGCCGTGACACTCGTATATCAGGCCATATGCTGGAAGGTGCTCTTGTTGCCGGTTTACTGTCCATTGGTGCAGAAGTAATGAGACTTGGGGTTATTTCTACTCCTGGTGTTGCTTATTTAACCAAAGCGTTAGGGGCCCAGGCAGGGGTTATGATTTCCGCCTCTCATAACCCAGTAGCGGATAACGGAATTAAGTTTTTTGGTCCTGATGGTTTCAAACTTTCGGATGAACAAGAATTAGAAATTGAAAAACTAATTGATTTACCGGAAGATCAATTACCAAGGCCAGTAGGTTCTGATTTAGGCCAAGTAATGGACTATTTCGAAGGCGGACAAAAATATCTTCAATACTTAAAACACACGGTAGACGAAGACTTTTCTGGAATCCATATTGCATTAGATTGTGCCAACGGAGCGACATCCTCACTGGCAACGCATCTATTTGCTGATCTTGATGCAGACCTTTCGACCATGGGAGCGTCTCCGAATGGACTGAATATTAACGCCGGAGTTGGTTCCACCCATCCCGAGGCTTTGGCTCAACTAGTTAAGGAAAAGGGTGCAGATGTCGGCTTATCGTTTGATGGAGATGGCGATCGCTTGATTGCGATTGACGAAAAGGGAAATATCGTGGATGGCGACCAAATTATGTACATATGTGGAAAGTACATGAAGGAACATGGACGTTTAAAGCATGGTACGATTGTTTCAACAGTTATGAGTAATCTTGGTTTTTATAAGGCTCTTGAAAGCCATGGAATCAAAAGCGTTCCTACTGCAGTGGGCGATCGTTATGTGGTAGAGGAAATGAAGAAAAGCGGCTATAATCTTGGCGGAGAGCAATCAGGTCATATTATTTTCCTTGACTATAACACAACAGGTGATGGTCTATTAACAGGCTTACAATTGGTCAATATTATGAAGGCAACCCATAAGCCATTATCCGAATTAGCCGGTGAAATGAAGAAGTTTCCGCAGAAGCTTGTCAATGTAAGAGTGACAGACAAGCTTCATGTAACGGATAATGAAAAAGTAAAAGCAATTATTGAACAGGTGGAAACCGAAATGGCAGGTGACGGAAGAGTGCTTGTCCGTCCATCCGGTACAGAACCGCTAGTTCGTGTAATGGTCGAAGCACCAACGGAAGAGCTATGTGAATCCTACGTGAATCGAATTGTAACGGTAGTTAAAGAGGAAATGGAATTAAAAGAATAGTCTATTTTATATGCATAAGGGAACCTTAATATCCCTTATGCATATTTTATTATGTATGATTTTTCACTTGTAAAAGAAAAGTCAAAATCCCTTTATCTTCCTAGTTGACGAATATCTTGAATTCAGGTAAGATTGATTTGCTTTGTTGTTAAAAGCAGATCTTACTAAAGAAAGGTGGATAGTGAGTTAAAACTTTATAAAGCGCCTGAACTAATTCATAGTGAGTTGAATTAGTTGACGAGGAGGAGGTTTATCGAAATGTTCGGCGGATACCTCCCGGTTGCGATGCACAACCGTCAGTTCTTCTTTAAAACATCTGAGGTAACTCGATGCACAAAGAGAAGAAAATGCACACATATTGGCTTCACGCTTTAAAGGGTATAGACAGATACCTAAAAAACGGAGATAAGGGGGCAAGGTGAGCCTCCAAAGCATTCTTGCCCCCTAAATCAGGGAGGAAAAGAAATTATGTGTGGAATTGTTGGATATATTGGAAATAAGGATTCAAAGGAAATTTTATTAAAAGGTCTTGAAAAGCTGGAATACCGTGGTTATGACTCAGCAGGTATTGCGCTTCAAAACGGGAACGGAATTCATGTATTCAAAGAAAAGGGCCGCATTGCAGATTTACGGAAGATTGTGGATGGAAATGTAACAGCTCATATTGGAATCGGGCATACTCGCTGGGCAACTCATGGTGTACCAAGCAAAACAAATTCCCATCCTCACCAAAGTGCTTCAGACCGTTTTACGCTCGTACACAATGGTGTGATTGAGAATTACGATCTCTTAAAGCGCGAATATCTTTCAAATGTTGAGTTTAAAAGTGAAACGGATACGGAAGTAATTGTTCAGCTTATTGAGTTCTTTGTAAACGAAGGTTTAACTGTTTTAGAAGCATTCCGTAAAACACTAACTCTTTTACATGGTTCCTATGCTCTTGCTCTTTTAGATGCACAACACCGTGAAACAATTTACGTTGCTAAAAATAAAAGCCCACTTCTTGTCGGTTTAGGAAACGATTTTAATGTTGTTGCTAGTGATGCGATGGCGATGCTTCAGGTTACAGACACATATGTAGAGCTTATGGACAAAGAGGTTGTCATTGTTACGAAAGACCAAGTTACGATTCAAAACTTGGCTGGAGAGACAATCAACCGCAAACCGTATAAAGCAGAATTGGATGCTAGTGATATTGAGAAGGGCACATATCCTCATTACATGATAAAAGAAATCGATGAGCAGCCGCTTGTGATGCGTAAGATTATTCAAACGTATCAAAATGAGCAAGGGGAACTAACCATTGATTCTGAAATTATCGATGCAATGAATGATAGTGACCGTGTCTACATTGTTGCTGCTGGAACATCCTACAATGCAGGTCTTGTCGGAAAACAACTGATTGAAAACATGGCTAAAATTCCAGTAGAAGTTCATATTGCTAGTGAATTTGTTTATAATATGCCGCTGCTATCGAAAAAGCCATTGTTTATCTTCATCACACAGAGTGGAGAAACAGCAGACAGCCGTGCTGTACTTGTTAAAGTAAAGGAAATGGGTTATCGTGCGTTAACAATTACGAACGTTCCTGGTTCGACTCTTTCTCGTGAAGCGGATTATACATTATTACTCCATGCTGGTCCTGAAATTGCGGTTGCATCTACGAAGGCCTATACAGCCCAAATAGCCGTGCTTTCCATACTGGCTGAGGTAACGGCAAAGAGTCAAAATATCAAAGTTGACTTTGACTTGGTACATGAACTTGGAATTATTGCAAATGCAATGGAAGTCCTTTGCGACTCAAAAGAGCTGTTTGAGCATATCTCAAGAGAGTTTTTATCGGTAACACGAAATGCCTTCTTTATCGGCCGCGGAGTTGACTATTATGTATGCTTAGAAGGATCCTTGAAACTAAAGGAAATTTCCTATATTCAAGCAGAAGGCTTTGCTGGCGGAGAATTAAAACATGGCACGATTGCTTTAATTGAAGAAGGAACGCCGATCATTGCTCTAGCTACACAAAAAAGTGTCAACCTAAGCATTCGCGGAAATGTGAAGGAAGTCGTTGCCCGTGGAGCAAACCCATGCATCATTTCGATGAAGGGTCTAAATATGGACGAAGACAGCTTTGTCATTCCGGAAGTACATGAATTACTAACACCACTTATCTCTGTTATACCATTACAATTAATTGCCTACTATGCAGCACTTCACCGTGATTGTGACGTGGATAAGCCACGTAACTTAGCAAAATCGGTTACTGTTGAATAAGCAGGCGAATTATAATTATTGTTGAATACAGATTATGCATAAAAATTAAGGCTCAATCCGATTTAAGGGTTGAGTCTTTTTTCTTGTCGGCTTTATCCTTTACTTTTGAACAATATGTGAAACTTTCATTAAAGAACTTTACTTTTACTTTTTGGATAATATAATACCCATATAGGTATATAACCCATAGGGGTATATATAAAAATGATTCTATTAGAATTTAATTATCACATATAAAATTGGAGGGATAAACGTGACGAAAAAAGTCATCATAGTGGGTGGAGTAGCTGGTGGAGCAACAGCAGCTGCAAGATTAAGAAGAATTAGTGAAGAGGTAGAAATCGTTCTTGTTGAACGTGGAGAACATATTTCATTTGCCAATTGTGGATTACCGTACTATATTGGGGAAACAATCAAAGATCGAAATAAATTATTAGTACAAACCGTTAAAGGAATGTCAGAACGTTTTAATCTTGATATTCGAAATTTAAGCGAAGCATTAAGCGTTGACCATCAAAACAAAAAAGTAACCATTAGAAATTTAAAAACTGGAGAATTGTACGAAGAATCCTATGATAAGTTACTATTATCACCGGGAGCAAGACCAATTGTTCCACCTATCCCGGGATTAAATGAAAATCGTACATTATTTACGTTAAGAAATATTCCTGATACGGATAAAATCAAAAACTTTGTTGATTCTCAAAATCCTAAAAAAGCAGTTGTGATTGGTGGAGGATTTATTGGAATTGAAATGGCTGAAAACTTGGTAGATAGAGGAATAGAAGTTACAATCATCGAAAAGGGTAATCAAATCATGACCCCAATCGATATAGAAATGGCTAGTATCTTACACACGCATATAAAAGAAAAAGGCGTGAAGTTGCTATTAGAAATTGGTGTCGAGTCATTTGCCGGCCAAGGAAAGAAGGTTATTCTTTCTGATGGAACAGAAATCGAAACAGATATGACCATTCTTTCTATCGGTGTTAGACCAGAAAATGAGTTAGCAAAGGGTGCAGGTTTGGAGTTAGGAGATCGTGGAGGAATCATTGTAAATGAATTTCTTCAAACCTCTAATGAGGATATTTACGCTGTTGGCGATGCTGTAGAGGTTGTAGATTATATTAGTGGTACAAAGGCAATGATACCTCTTGCAGGACCAGCAAACCGCCAAGGGCGCATTGCAGCGAATAATATGATGGGTCAAAAGGATGAGTATCAAGGAACATTGGGTACTTCCATTGCAAAAGTATTTGATTTGACGGTTGCAGCAACCGGCAACAATGAGAAAACATTAAAACGCTTAGGCGTACCATATGAAGTGGTGCATATTCATCCAAGTTCCCACGCAGGGTATTATCCTGGAGCAGCACCAATTGCGTTAAAACTAATGTTTGATAAAGATACAGGTAAAATCTTTGGTGCCCAGGCGGTTGGAGCTGATGGGGTTGATAAGCGCATTGATGTGATCGCTACTGCTATTAAAGGTGGATTAACGGTTGAAGATTTAACAGATTTAGAATTGTCTTACGCACCGCCATATTCTTCAGCAAAAGACCCAGTAAATATGGCTGGTTATGTGGCTTCTAATATCATCGAAGGCAATTTGGAAATGATTCAGTGGCATGAAGTAGATGAGATTGTAGCTGGTGGAGGAGTGTTAATCGACGTTCGTGAACCAATGGAACGTGAATTTGGATTTATTGAAGGCTCAATTAATATTCCTCTAAAGGATTTAAGATGTAAACTGAGTCAGTTGCCTAAGGATAAACCAATTTATGTATCATGTCAGGTTGGTTTAAGAGGATATTTGGCGACACGTATCTTGAATAATAGCGGGTTAAAGGCTATTAATATAGATGGTGGTTGGAAAACGTATTCCTCTGTGTTTGGGAGTAATATAAACAAAAATGTTGATAACACAACAAATGAAACTGGGGAAACATTTAAAAATGAAATAAAGACTAATGCATTTGTAGATGTTACTGGTTTAACTTGTCCGATGCCAATCCTTAAACTTAAAAAAGGTATGGAGTCATTGGAAAGTGGTCAAATAATCGAACTCCATGTGACAGACAGGGGTGCCTTGAATGACCTTCCAGCGTGGTTAAGAAATGCTGGTCACACCCTCTTAAAAACAGAACAAGCTGAAAATGTCATTAAATTTTGGATTGAAAAAAAATAAAGGAATCGAATATTTTCTGGTAATTAAATAATTTATCCATAAGGGCATGATCCAATTATAGGGGTCATGCTTTTTATATTTTCATAAAAATATGGTAGGTTGTGCTTGGCATGGATAAATGAATTAGAAAAATAATAAATCAGAAAGGAGGTAAATGCTAATGGAGGTTACTGTAAATAAGGTACTGGATGCTAAAGGATTAGCTTGTCCAATGCCTATTGTAAAAACTAAAAAAGAAATGACAACACTTGAACCAGGACAAGTGTTGGAAATACAAGCAACGGATAAAGGGTCAAAAGCTGATATAAAGGCCTGGGCTGTAAGCACGGGAAATCAGTATTTAGGAACAATTGAAGACGGAAATGTTTTAAAACATTATCTTCGAAAAGCTAGTGATGATGAACAAAAACCAGAAACAACTCACCCAGATGTTGTTAGTCTGGATGAATTATTAAATAAGATAAAAGGAAATGAGGAAATTTCCGTTTTGGATGTAAGAGAACCAGCAGAATATGCTTTTGGACATATTCTGGGTTCCATTAATATACCTCTTGGAGAATTGGAACAACGTTTTGAAGAATTAAATAATACGGAAAATCTTCACGTTATCTGTAGAACTGGAAGCCGCAGTGATTTGGCTGCACAGAAACTAACGGAAAAAGGATTTAAAAACGTAAAAAATGTGGTCCCGGGTATGAAGGACTGGGCAGGACCAATTGATAAAACCCACTGATGAAGGAGGAATAAAATTGAGAGTAGCAATTATTGCCGCAAACGGTGGCATGTTTGATGCCTATAAAGTTTTCAATATTGCAACTGCAGCTGCTGCAACAGATGCAGAAGTCGGTATTTTCTTTACATTTGAAGGTTTAAACCTAATTCACAAAGAAGCTCATAAAAATTTGCCAATGCCTCCAGGAACCGAGCATTTTCAGGAAGGATTTAAAAAAGCAAATGTCCCTCCAATCGAAGAGCTGCTTTCAATGGCAAGTGAAATGGGTGTAAAGATGATTGCCTGCCAAATGACAATGGATGTTATGAGCTTGGAAAAAGAACATTTTGTCGAAGGAATTGATGTTGGTGGTGCGGTAACATTTTTAACTTTTGCAAAAGATGCGGACGTTTCACTTACCTTTTAGGGAGGAAAATGATTATGTTTGATTATACCGTTGGTACGGATAAAAGTGTGGAGGAAGCGATCCAAAGACTAGAGGAACGATTAAAGGAAGAAAAGTTTGGTGTTTTATGGAATTTTGATATTAAGGAAAAGCTTCAAGAAAAAGGTCTCGATTTTCAAAAGGAGTTTAAGGTCCTGGAAGTATGTAACCCACAAGAAGCGTTTCGAGTATTAAATGAAAACGAAATGGCTGGATACTTCCTGCCGTGTAAAATAGTTGTTTATGAAGATTCCGGACAAACGAGAATTGGGATGCCCAAACCATCTGCGCTTATTAGTCTTTTAAATGATGAAGGGTTGAAGCAATTTGCAAAGGACATTGAAGACCGGTTAATTAGCTGCATTGATAAAAGTATATGATTTTACGATTTAAATTCTATAGCCTTATTTGACCGCCATGTTCATTGCGGTCTTTTTCTTCTATAAGTAATTTTTAAAAAATAGCCTATTGACATTATACCTGTAGGGGTATATTATAGAGCTTGTCAACAGCTGCTTAAGAAAAAAGGTTTTGGATATACAATTGTTAAACATCACCATTTATTATTGAAGGAAAATTCCTTGAAAATAGAAACTAATTATTAAAGGAGGCAAGAACAGTGGATTATAATGATCAAATGAAAAATAGAGTAAAACGTATTGAGGGACAGTTACGAGGAATTTTAAAAATGATGGAAGAAAACAAGGACTGTAAAGAAGTTATCACCCAGTTATCTGCAACTAGAAGTGCCATTGACCGTACTATTGGGGTTATTGTTAGTTCCAATTTAGTGGATTGTGTTCAAAAAGCGAACGAACAAGGGGAAAAAAGCATGGAAGAATTAGTACAAGAAGCTGTTAAATTACTAGTAAAAAGTCGATAAAAAAGGGTTGACACCCTCTTTTATTTTTACTAATATAAATACCCATAGGGGTAAATTATAGTTAACCGATGGGAGGAATAAACCAATGAATATATCAAAAGTAGTTGATGCTAAAGGTTTAGCTTGTCCAATGCCAATTGTTAAAACAAAGAAGGCGATGAATGAACTTGAATCCGGTCAATTTTTAGAAATTCAAACAACAGATAAAGGAGCTAAAAATGATCTTACAGCCTGGGCTAAATCAGGTGGTCATGAATTATTGAAATATGAAGAGGAAAATAATGTATTGAAGTTTTGGATAAAAAAAGGATAATTTTTTTAATCTTTTTAATACCTATACAGGTATGGGTTAAAAACTACATTTTGGAGGTCAGAACATGACAGAAAAGAAAAAGACAACAATTGTATTATTTAGTGGAGATTATGATAAAGCAATGGCTGCTTATATAATAGCAAACGGTGCAGCTGCTTATGACCATGAAGTAACCATTTTTCATACGTTTTGGGGATTAAATGCCCTTCGTAAAAATGAAAATGTTCCGTTGAAAAAGGGATTTATGGAGAAAATGTTTGGAAAAATGATGCCAAGAGGCGCGGATAAAATGGGTCTTTCAAAAATGAACTTTGCCGGATTTGGCCCTAAAATGATTAAGGATATTATGAAAAAGCATAACGCGATGTCACTGCCACAATTAATCGAAATGGCGCAGGAACAGGATGTTAAACTAGTAGCATGTACCATGACGATGGATTTATTAGGTCTTAAACAGGAAGAGCTATTAGAAAACATTGAATATGCAGGTGTGGCAGCATATTTAGCGGATGCACAGGAAGGTAATGTGAATCTATTTATATAGTACCTGATAGGGGTATTCCCCTGCATAAAAAGGGAGGTTATCAAATGGAATATGTAAATTATCTTGTTATTGCGCTTTTTTTATTCTTTATGCTCAAGAGGTTCTTACCTACAAAAGGTGTTAACCATATTTCAACAACAGAATTAAAAGCCGAATTAAATGACAAAGACAAACAGTATGTTGATGTCCGTACACCTGGGGAGTTTAAAGGCAACCATATTAAAGGTTTTAAAAATATTCCACTTCATCAACTTTCTCAAAAGGCAGAGAAAGAGCTTTCGAAGGAAAAAGAAGTAGTAGTGATTTGTCAAAGCGGGATGAGAAGTGGGCAGGCTAGCAAGGTCCTAAAAAAATTAGGATTTTCAAAAGTAACAAATGTCAAAGGCGGCATGAGTGCTTGGTCTTAAATAAAAAAATAATAGGAGGAATTATAAAATGAAACAAATGACAGCAAAAGAAGTAGAGACTTTATTAAACGAAAGAAATTAAATATCATTGATGTACGTGAAGTGGATGAAGTTGTAGCCGGCAAAATTCCGGATGCCGTAAACATGCCATTAGGATTAGTTGAATTTCGTATGCATGAATTAGATAAATCAAAAGAGTATATCATGGTATGCCGTTCAGGAGGCAGAAGCGGTCGTGCCACGCAATTCCTAGAAAGTTATGGATTTAACGTGATTAACATGACTGGTGGAATGCTTGCGTGGGAAGGTAAAGTTGAATAATTTTTTTAATAAAAACAATACCCATATAAGTATAAAACAGGAGGTCTCTCATGAATAACATAAAAGCAAATATGGTTCTAGATGCAAATGGGTTGGCTTGTCCAATGCCTATTGTAAAAACAAAAAAGGCAATGAATAACTTGGAAGCTGGTCAAGTGTTAGAAGTTCAAGCAACAGATAAAGGATCTAAAGCTGACATGAAAGCATGGGCTGAAAGTTCAGGCCATCAATATTTGGGAACCATCGAAGAAGGTGAAGTATTGAAGCATTATCTTCGCAAATCTTCTAATGATGAATCCAACGAGAAAAAGCACCCAAATGTTATCAATAATGAAGAACTAGAAAAAAAGCTTGAAGCAAATGAAAATCTCGTCGTTATCGATGTAAGAGAAGCGGCAGAATATGCATTCAACCATATTCCTGATGCAATCTCCATTCCTCTAGGTGAATTGGAAGAGAGAGTAACGGAATTAAACAAAGAAGATGAAATCTTTGTGGTCTGTCGTACAGGCAACCGCAGCGATCTTGCAGCACAAAAGTTAACGGAAAAAGGATTTACTAATGTATTCAATGTAGTGCCTGGTATGAGTCAATGGACTTGGAAAGTAACTGGTATAAACAAATAACAGAGATTTTAAATTAACAAATTTTTTTAAGCTTAATAATACCGTAGGGGGTAAAATTAAATGACAGTAAATGTAATGACTTCAAAAGAGGTAACGAAAAAGATTTTTAATAAAGAAGAGTTGTTTATTCTTGATGTACGTAATGAAAGTGACTTTAATGATTGGAAAATCGAAGGTGAAAACTTTGAGTATTTAAATGTTCCTTATTTTGAATTGCTTGATGGGGTAGAAGAAATCATTGAAAAAGTCCCTACTAATAAAGAAGTCTTAGTTGTTTGTGCAAAGGAAGGTTCATCAATCATGGTGGCAGAAATGCTTTCAGAAGAGGGTTTATCTGTAACTTTCCTAAAAGGTGGAATGAAAGATTGGAGTGAACATTTAGAACCGGTTAAAGTGGGCGACTTAAATGATGGAGGCGAAATTTATCAGTTTGTACGAATTGGTAAAGGCTGTTTATCTTACATGGTCGTGTCAAACGGTGAAGCAGCACTGATTGATGCAACACGTATGACAGATATCTATCTTGACTTTGCTGAAAGCATTGGCGCAAAAATTACCCATGTATTTGATACACATCTTCATGCAGACCATATTTCTGGTGGACGAACAATTGCTGAGAAAACTGGAGCAACCTACTGGCTTCCACCAAAGGATGCAACAGAATTAACCTTTGAATATCAACCATTAGAAGACGGTAATGACGTAACAATCGGAAATACTATTATTAATATTCACGCTTTATATTCTCCTGGTCACACAATTGGCTCTACTTCCTTCGTAGTGGATGAAAAGTTCCTGCTGTCAGGTGATATCTTATTTATTGATTCAATCGGTAGACCTGACTTAGCAGGTATGGCAGAAGACTGGGTAGGAGATTTAAGGGAAACCCTTTATAAACGTTACAGAGAATTATCAGAAGAACTGAACGTTCTACCAGCACACTTTATGATTATTGATGAGTTAAATGATGATGGAAGTGTGTCAGAAAAATTAGGTGTACTTTTTGCTAAAAATCACGGGCTCAATATCGAAGATGAAAATGAATTTAGAAAAGTGGTAACTGAAAACTTACCACCTCAACCAAATGCGTATCAAGAAATTCGTGAAACTAATATGGGAAAGGTCAATCCGGACATTGATCAACAACGAGAAATGGAAATCGGACCAAACCGTTGTGCAGTTCGATAATTCAAAAAATAGGAGGGAAAGCAAAGATGGAAGCAACAAAACTATTAGATGCAAAAGGATTAGCATGTCCAATGCCAATTGTAAAAACAAAAAGGGCTATTGGAGAACTTGAAACAGGTCAAATATTAGAAGTCCATACAACTGATAAAGGTGCAAAAAATGATTTATCAGCTTGGGCAAAATCAGGCGGCCATGAACTATTAAAACATGAGGAAGAAAATGATGTATTAAAATTTTGGATTAAAAAGGGGTAAAAAATAAAGGGAACCATTTAGGTTCCCTTTTCTTAAAGGAGGACAATATGGATATTAGCTTTATAATTACGATCTTCCTAATTGGACTTGTAGGGTCATTTATTTCAGGGATGTTGGGAATAGGTGGAGCCATAATAAATTTTCCTATGTTGTTATATATTCCAGCCATGCTAGGTGTCGGTCATTTTACAGCACACCAGGTTTCAGGAATTACCGCCATCCAAGTTTTCTTTGCGACAATCGGCGGAGTATTGGCTTACCGTAAAGGTGGATTTTTAAATAAAACGCTTATCACCTATATGGGAATTAGTATTTTAATGGGAAGCTTTATTGGGGGATTTGGTTCCACTCATATGCCGGAAAGTGGAATTAATATTGTTTATGGAATTTTAGCATTAATTGCTGTTTTTATGATGTTTGTCCCAAAAAAAGGAATTGATAATATTCCATTAGAAGAAGTCAAATTTAATAAATGGCTTGCGGCACTATTTGCCTTCATCGTTGGGATTGGTGCTGGGATTGTAGGCGCAGGTGGCGCATTCTTGTTAGTACCAATCATGCTAGTGGTCTTAAAGGTCCCAACAAGGATGACTATTGCTTCTTCCTTAGCCATTACAATGATTTCATCGATTGGAGCAGTTTCTGGGAAAGTTGCAACAGGGCAAGTGGATATCTTACCCTCGCTCATCATGGTTGTTGCTAGTTTAATTGCTTCACCGATAGGTGCGAACGTTGGGAAAAGAGTGAATACGAAAGTTTTGCAAGTGATTATGGGGGTTTTGATTTTGGCTACGGCAATAAAAACGTGGATGACGATTTTGTAAAATTGGGCATTGAATAGAGAAGTTTAAAGTTGAAAATACATTAGTAGAGTTTCGGAGGATATTGTTGCTTTCAAAAATGAAGGGTCGAATTTACAATTTAATTGATTGGAAAACACACGTTATAGATTACAATCAAAGTAATCGAGCGTGTGTTTTTTTTGATAAAGTTAGATCAACGGACATAGGAATGGATTTACTAAGAAGACGAAGTTAAAATAGTCTAAGATGAAGTGACTAGAAAGTAGGAAGAGAGAATGTATAGAATCGGCGTAGTTGGCCCAAGTTCTTCAGTAAAGCGAATTCTCAAAGTGGCTAATGAAATTGAACAAGAAATGGAATTTATACCATACTTCTATACAGAGGCAAAGGAAGTAGAGAAAATTGTATTAGAACACGATGACCAAGTTGATTTCTGGCTTTTTTCAGGATATATCCCTTATAGGGTGGCTGCAAAGACAGTATCTACGGATGAAAAATCGGTTTATATATTCTCCACGGAATCAAGTACATATAAAAGTTTCATGGAACTGGTTTATTCCGAGGGGAGATTATTGGACCGAATAAGCATCGACATGATTCCCGCCACAAATGTAGCGGAAGGGGAAAGCGTGCAACAGTTAAAGAAGACGGTGAAAGATATTTACGTGAAAACGTTTGATGTGGAGATTGATTCCCAAGAATTGTTTAAATTCCATTATGATTTATGGGAACAAAAAAAGACTGATGGTGCTTTGACATGTTACCCGACTGTTAATGAAGCCTTAAATAAAGCTGGTGTTCCCGCGAATTTGATGTCACCTACACGTATTGAAATTTTTCAAACCATAAGGATTTTTTTCGAGAAGATAAAGACTTCTTACTATAAAGATACACAAATTGGGGTTGAAAAAATCGAGGTAAAAGATTTTGACTCAATTAAAGAGAAAATGGAGAAAACTTATCAAATCCAGTATTTAGAGCTTAGGATGAAGGAGACACTTATCCAGCTTTGTGAGCAATTAGATGGCTCTCTTTTCGAGGAAGGAAATGGGCGTTATACAATTTTTAGTTCTCGGGGGGCAATTGAAAGGGAGATACAGACATTAAAGGGAAAAGTCCAATACTTGGCCCTTGAAGCGAATACAACGGTTTCCGTAGGAATTGGTTTCGGAAAAACTGTATTAACGGCAGAAATAAATGCTCACCGAGCACTTCAACAGTCGAAGAAAAACACTGAGCAAGGCATTGTGATTGTCCAAGATGATGGAACGATTATTGAGTCAGCAGGACAAGAGGAAGAACTGACTTATGCCTATCGAACAGATGATAAAGATTTTTTGGAGAAATTAAAAAAGGGAAACATCAGTGTAAAAACTTTTAAGAAAATAGACGCTTTGATCAAAAAAATGGGCTGGAGTGATTTTACAACGAAGGAATTAGCGGCAAATCTTCAAATGGGTGAACGCAATGCCCAGCGAATTGTAGCTGAATTATGTGACATAGGCTTAGCCGAGTGTATTGGTGAAGAGTTGCATCACAATCGAGGAAGGCCAATTAAAATTTACCGGTTAAAATAAGCATTCCAATTAAGGATGCTTATTTTTTTGTTTTGGAATAAAAAAACTATTGAAGGAGGTCGAAATATTTCGTAAAATTAATATAACGAAAATTTCGTTATATATTCGTAAATAGAAAAGAATGAACTTCTCTTCTGTTGATAAAGGAGGAAATTATAGAGTTTAACACGTTCCATTATTACTTTTATTCATTAAAGAATGGAAATGTTAATCGTGTATACACACACTATATGGAGTTAATGAATGGTCTTTTATTGAAATGAAAGCGTTATTAAGGTCGTTTTAAAAAATCCTTTTCTTTTTCAACAGCTAAACAATTAATAATTTTTTTCAATAGGAGGAGTTGGATATATGATATCAAAACGCACAAGAAATTGGATTCTAGCCTTACTTTTTCTGGGTTGGTCTTTAGGGAATATTGATCGTTATATTATGAATTATGCCGTGTTGTCCATTACGAAAGATTTACATTTGAGTGCATCTACTACCGGAATCTTACTGAGCAGTTTTTTTGCCGGATATGCGATTATGCAAATGCCTGGAGGATGGCTAGCAGACCGATTTGGACCTAGAAAGGTTCTCCTTGCCGCCGTTATTTCATGGTCAATCTTTACAGGATTGACAGGTGCTGCTTGGTCCCTAGCCTCTATGGTGATTATCCGTTTTCTATTTGGTATCGGAGAAGGCGGCTTTCAGCCTGCCAGTTCTAAAATCATATCACTTACGTTTCCCAAAGCGGAACGTGGACGAGCGATGTCAATCATGCTGTCATCTGGCGGGATTATCACACTTATTATCCCGATTGCCTCTGCCACACTGCTAACGACAATTGGCTGGCGCACCACGTTTATCATAATAGGTGCCGTAGGGGCTATTATTGCAGCTCTTTACTGGTACTTTATTAAACTTCCAGACAATACAGAAGATAAAATAAATCATACCGCTGTTTTGAGTCAAAAAGGAATGTTCCGTACGTTGTTTAAAATACCTATGATTTGGAATTTGATTATTGCTTATTTCTGTATTTATGCAGTTAACTGGGGACTTGCAGCATGGATCCCAACCTATTTAGTTAAAAATCGCGGTCTTGATTTAATGTCACTTGGCTGGGTTCAGACCATTCCAGGATTGACCATGTTAGTAGGGATTTATTTAGGTGGGTATATAATCGATAAACTGCCTAAAGGACGAGAAAGATTGGCAGGAAGCTTTTCATGCGCGTGTATAGGAATATTGCTGTATTTAATGTTTACAGCTTCGAGTGTAACATCATTTATTTCGTATCAAGCGATTGTTAATCTATTTATTGCTTTTGTAATTACTTTATTACCGGCAATCGTTCTTAAACAGTTGCCATCTTCTGTCACTGGAACGGCTATGGGAATTGTAAATACAGGTGGTCAATTGGCTGGTTTTGTCACACCAATGGCGATTGGATTTATCGTTGATGCATTTAATGGTTCATTTAATGCTGCTTTTTGGATGTTAATTGGATTCGCAATTATCTGTATTTTAGCACTTTTAACCTTAAGTGATAAAAAAGTGGACCTTCTTAAAAAAAACGAGCAAGAAGCCCTTGCATTAGATGCATAAGAAAAAAAGTTGTCATTGCAAGAAAACTTTGAGGGAGGTCTTTTGAATGAATTTACAAAAACTTATTTCTGATCTAATTGAGCAAAAGAGAGACAAGATTATTGAGCTAAGTGATAAAATTTGGGCCTGCCCGGAAATCTACTTCGAAGAACATCAATCATCGGAATATTTATGTAAAGCATTGGAAGATGAAGGGTTTCAAGTTGATAGAGGGGTTGCCGGACTGCAAACAGGGTTTATTGGAAGCTATGGAAATGGTAAACCAATCGTAGCTATTCTAGGAGAATTCGATGCTTTAACAGGCTTAAGCCAGAAAAAGGGCCTTGCTGACCATGATCCGGTTGTTGCAGGCGGAAATGGGCATGGGTGCGGCCACAACTTGCTGGGATCAGGGGCATTTGCTGCTGCAGTTGCCATTAAAGATTACATGAAGCAAACAGGTTTGCAAGGGACGGTGCGTTTTTATGGTTGTCCAGCTGAAGAAGCGGGGTCTGGAAAGGCATTTATGGCTCGGGCCGGATTATTTAATGATGTGGACCTGGCACTTTCGTGGCATCCATCAACAATCCCTACTATTTGGAACGTTAACACTCTCGCAAACTACTCTGCGACTTTCAAATTTAATGGCAAGAGTGCGCATGCCGCTGCTGCCCCTCACTTAGGCCGCAGTGCACTAGATGCGGTGGAATTGATGAATATTGGTGTCAATTATTTAAGAGAGCATATGATTCCTGAAGCGAGAGTGCATTATGCAATCACGAATGCAGGCGGGTCTTCACCGAATGTTGTACAACCTCATGCAGAAGCTGTCTATTTAATCCGCGCGCCGAAAAAGCAGCAAGTAAAAGAATTATATGAACGTGTCTATAATATTGCTAAAGGTGCAGCCTTGATGACTGGAACAACTATGGAAGTTGAGTTTGAAGGTACTGCTTCAAATCTAATACCGAATACAACTTTAGCAGAGATTATGTACAAAAATTTAACTGCTGTCGGTGCTCCATCTTATGATGAATTTGACCATCAGTTCGCTAAAAAAATTCGGACCACTCTTTCACAAGAAGATCTTGATGCGGATCTTAGCGGATTGGATAGAGAAACGGTTAAGAAATTGAAAAATAAAGATATTGTAGACGTAATTCCACCTTTAGGAAATGAGGGAGCATTATCAGGGTCCACTGATGTTGGTGATGTAAGTTGGGTTGTTCCAACGATGCAATGTATGACAACCTGTTTTGCACTTGGAACCCCTCTTCATACCTGGCAGGTAGTGTCGCAAGGTGCGACACCTATCGCCCATAAAGGCATGCTTCAAGCGGGAAAAGTTATCGCTTGCACTGCAATTGAAGCTTTACAAAATCAAGATATCCTTGAAAAGGCGAAATCAGAATGGAAGGAACGCTTGGAAGGGGAACCATATATTTCTCTAATTCCTGAAGATGTGGTGTTCCCTCGAAAAGAAGTTCACGTATAAAAGTAAGTTCAAAAAATTGGTTAATGGTGGGAATTAATTGAATTCTCATCATTTACTTTTGCTTCTGCAGAAAGGAAAGATGGAACATGGCTGTAGCAAAAGAGATGATCCTATTCGAAAAACACAGGGAGATTTTCAATTTAGATCAATGGGTGGAACACTATCGCTCCCATGCCACAAAAGGTCGATGTGCTTCCTATATTCCTGCATTAGAAAAGGCAAATCCATCACAATTAGGTGTTGTTATGGTAGGTCCAGATGGAACGGTCTTAAAGTCTGGAGAGTGTGAAGCCTCTTTTACCTTACAAAGTATTTCAAAAGTGATTAGCTTTATAGCCGCCTGTTTAGATTTTGGTACTCCATATGTCCTAGATCGAGTAGATGTAGAACCCACTGGCGACGCTTTTAATTCGATTATTCGTTTAGAAGTGCATAAGCCTGGAAGACCTTTCAATCCTATGATCAATGCGGGTGCCCTTACCGTAGCTTCTTTACTTGGGGGAAGGTCGCCACTAGAAAAGGTAGAATCGTTCTTAACATTATTCGAAAAAATGGTAGGAGAACGCCCGTCGATAAATGAGGAAGTGTTTCAGTCGGAATGGCAAACGGCCCATCGAAATCGAGCCTTAGCATATTACTTGAAAGAAACTGGATTTCTGGAATCTACTGTTGAAGAAGCATTAGAGGTGTATTTAAAACAGTGTTCAATTGAAGTAAATACAAAAGACATAGCCATAATCGGATTAGTTCTTGCCTATGACGGATTTCATCCCATTCGAAGGGAACAGATCTTCTCTAAAGAAGTTGCCAGATTAACGAAAGCATTGATGGTCACTTGTGGAATGTATAACGCTTCTGGTAAATTCGCAGCGCATATCGGTTTACCAGCTAAAAGCGGAGTTTCTGGAGGGATCATGGCAGCCGTTCCAGCACGAGTTAGTTCTCAGGATTCTCCATTCCCATATGGATGCGGCATTGGACTTTATGGGCCCTCTATAGACGAATATGGTAATAGCGTAGCAGGGAGCATGTTGTTAAAACATATAGCAAGAGAATGGGATTTAAATATTTTCTGATAGCATTTATTTTCTAGTATTTCATAATTACACACAAAAGGCACAATTCGTTTCTTGAATTGTGCCTTTTTGTACTTTGCCAAATGGTATATTGATCCTATTTAGAGAAAAACTATGTTTGTCATCCCATACGCGACAAAGTTAGCTTTCTTGTTTATTGAATGAGGATATTCTGTCCTTTACCATTAAGATAAGGTACAAAACTAATGAAGGGAAGAGAGCATATGGCTCAATCTAATATAAAAGTAGCAGTACAGAAGTTTGGTAACTTCCTTAGCTCGATGGTCATGCCGAATATCTCAGCTTTCATTGCTTGGGGTTTAATTACAGCACTATTCATTCCTACTGGGTTTACTCCAAATGAAAGCCTTGCCAAAATGGTTGGCCCGATGATTACGTACCTCCTTCCGTTATTAATCGGATACACAGGTGGTAAGTTAGTTCATGATCAGCGTGGTGCGGTCGTTGGTGCGATTGCCACAATGGGTGTCATTGTTGGGGCAGACATACCGATGTTTCTTGGTGCTATGATCATGGGACCGCTTGGCGGATATGTGATTAAGAAATTTGACCAGTGGATTGAAGGAAAAGTCAAAGCTGGTTTTGAAATGTTGGTTAACAACTTCTCAGCGGGGATACTCGGAGGGTTGCTGGCTATTCTAGCCTTTTTAGCAATCGGTCCTGCTGTTGACGTATTTACAGGCTGGCTTGTAAAAGGTGTCGATTGGCTCGTGAGCACGGGGTTATTGCCGCTTACAAGTATCATTATCGAACCAGCAAAGATATTGTTCTTAAATAATGCCATTAATCACGGCGTCCTTTCGCCAATTGGTGTTGAGCAAGCTAAAACAGCAGGAAAATCGATTTTATTCCTTCTTGAAGCCAACCCAGGACCAGGTATCGGTGTCCTGTTAGCCTATATTATTTTTGGAAAAGGTACAGCCAGAAGATCAGCTCCAGGTGCGGCGATTATTCAATTCTTTGGTGGTATTCATGAAATTTACTTCCCTTATGTTTTAATGCGCCCAATGTTGTTTATTGCGGTTATTCTTGGCGGTATGAGCGGCGTATTTACAGAGGTTCTTTTAGGCGGAGGATTATTTGCTCCTGCATCACCGGGAAGTATCATCGCTATCACTGCTGTTACTCCCCATCATGCAAGTGCATATATTGCCAACTTTGCGGGTGTGCTCGTAGCTGGTATTGTCTCATTTGTAGTTTCATCGTTTATCGTAAAAACTGGTAAGGAAACAGATGAAGACATTGAAGAAGCAGCAAGAAAAATGCAAGAAATGAAAGGGAAGAAAAGTTCTGTTGCGAACGTTTTTGCATCAAACTCAGGAACATTTCCGAAAAACGTCAGCAAAATTATTTTTGCCTGTGATGCGGGTATGGGTTCAAGTGCAATGGGAGCTTCTCTTCTTCGTAAAAAGGTGAAAGAAGCAGGGTTGAATATTGCTGTAACCAATACAGCGATTAGTAACCTGCCATCTGATGCACAAATTGTTATTACTCAGGAAGAGTTGACACCAAGAGCCCAGAAACAAGTGCCGAATGCCTATCATATTTCGGTAGATAATTTCTTATCAAGCCCGGAATACGACCATTTAATGAACCGTTTGAAAAACCCTGAAACAGCTGGACTTCAGGAAATAGTTGAAGACGCGGAAGACAATGTACCAAACAGTGGCAATGATGCTCAAGATTCATTACTTCGTGAAGAAAATATATTTTTAAATCAAGAATTCGCTACAAAAGAAGAGGCCATTCGCTTTGCAGGTAGAGCCCTAGTTAAGGCAGGATATGTAAAGGAAAGCTATATTGATGCCATGATCGCTCGTGATGAAATGACCTCTACCTATATGGGGAATGATGTTGCGATTCCACACGGCACGGAAGAAGCAAAAAAGGATGTCCTGAATTCTGGATTTACTGTTTTACAGGTTCCGAACGGGGTTGATTTCGATGGACAAAAAGTACGGTTGATTTTCGGAATTGCCGGGAAAGATGGTACCCATCTTGAAATCTTATCGGGGATAGCCGTTACTTGCTCGGATATGGCCAATATTGAGAAACTAGTTGAGGCAAAAACAGCAAAAGAAATCATGGATATCTTAAATGATAAAAATCAATAGTGTAGTTTACGAATAGAAAAGCAGCAATTCCTGCTTTTCTATTCGTGTTACATCACCAGAAATGAGTTGGTAGCATGTATATAACTACAAGGGAAAAAGAAATTATTGAATTGATTATCAAAACATCTGGGAAGCATACAGCATTAACCCTTGCTACATATTTAAATGTCAGTGTTCGCACCATCCAGCGTAATTTAAAGTCTATTGAGAAAGTCCTTGATTCCTTTGACCTTCAGTTAGTCCGAAATACGGATAAAGGCTTGGTGGTTGAGGGGAAGAACGAACAAGTTTTTCGATTAATTCAATATTTAATGGGAATCGACCCAATCGATCAAACTCCTCAGGAAAAAAAGTTGCTTTTGCTCATCGCATTAATTCAGGAAGAATCCTATAAAATTCAGACTTTGTCCATTGATCTCGGCGTTAGTGTTGCGACATTAACAACATACCTGGATGAACTGACAGGCTGGCTCGGCAATTTTAATATCCAACTATCCCGAAAAAGAGGCGTAGGAGTTGAACTTATAGGCTCTGAAGCCTACAAGCGAAAAGCTTTGGCAAGTTTTATGCTGGTTCATTTTAACGAGGAACTAATAGAGAGTTTATTTTTGTTAGAGAATGGAGAATCACATCAGGATCTTATTTTATATTATTTTCACCCCGATTACTTACTTGCGATTGATAGAGTAGTTAATACTGTTTTTAGCAAATTGCAGCAAAGGCTTGCTGATAGTGATTATATTGGTTTAATTGTTCATATTTGTATCACGCTGCAAAGAGCAGAGGCTTTCTTTTTCTTGGAAGAAGAGGCAGAGTTCACTAACGAATTAACAAAAGAATATAACCTGATTTCCGATATTCTCGGGGAACTTGAATCATTGTTTTCCTTTCAATTTAAGAATAACGATATCTTATTTTTGGCGGGAATCCTAAAAGGCTCTAAACTCCAGGCTGCAGACATCGTTCCTTATGATAGTGTGGTTCTTAGCAAAAGAATTAAAAATCTGATTCAACATGTTTCTTCTCAACTTCATGTTGATTTAACGAAGGATTTTTCCTTGTATCAAGGATTGCTTGCCCATATGGAGCCTTCGCTATTTCGGCTTCAACAGAAAATGGGGTCGTTTAACCCGTTAAAAGAGGAAATCAAACGGAAGTATCCTGTTCTGTTTATGGCTGTAAAAAATAGTGTGGAAACCTACTTTAAAGAGATTGAAGCCTTTCCTGAGGATGAAATTGCCTTTATTGTTCTTCATTTTGGTTCTGCCTTGGTGATGAAGGAAGAGGATATTACGATTAAAGCCTTGGTTGTTTGTCCAACAGGTATTGGCACGTCTAAAATGCTGGCGAGTCGAATTAAGAAGGAAATCTCCGGGATTGATTCGATTGAAATTAAATCGATTAAAGAAATGCAGCAACAGGAAAACTTCAGTAGTTATGATTTGATTATATCTACAGTAAAGCTTCCATTTACAAAATTGGATTATATGATTGTCTCCCCACTCCTAAGTGAAGAGAATATCGAGACAATCAAGGATTTTTTAAAAAATAATATTAAGAATATCACTGAAAAAAAGAGTTATCTAAAGGCATTACAAAAATCAGCCCCTTCATCCAATAAAACGGGTATTACGATTTCGGGAATTTTACAGGAACTTCAGGATGTCCATCAAAGTATTAAGGCGGTTTTAAACAATTTTTGTGTCTACCGGCTTCCTATTCTCAGCGGTCATGAGCAAATATTAAAAGAAATGGTCAAGTTGGCGGAGAATAAAGGACTTTTAACAAATGCGGATGATGTTATCAGTTCATTAAAGGAGCGAGAAGGAAAAGGCGGACTTGGAATACCCGAAACGGGGATGGCGCTTTTTCATTGCAGAAATGAAAACGTAAAAGAGCTTATTTTTCAAATCACCCATTTAAAGCAGCCTATACCCGTTAAAGGTATGGATGGAAATGATATGTATATGAAGAATTTACTGCTCATGCTGGCTCCTGAGGAATTAAGCGTAAGGGAGCAGGAAATAGTAAGCTTGATTAGCACAAGCTTAATTGAGAATAATGAGGCAATCTTAATTTTTTCATCATCGAATGAAGAGATGATTCGGATTAGATTAGAGGCAATCTTTTTGGATTATCTTCACACAAATATTATAAAGGAATGATAAAAATGAAACTAGCAGTCCATTTTGGAGCAGGGAATATTGGCAGAGGATTTATTGGTGCTCTGTTTTCACAGTCCGGCTATCATGTTACCTTTGTTGATATTGCAGATCAAATTATTAACCAATTAAATGAAGAAAAGCAGTATCAAGTTAAATTGGCTCAGGACCAACAGGAGAGTATGACAATTACGAATGTTTCCGGTCTTAACAATATGACACAGGAAGTCGAAGTAGTGGAAGCGATTGGCAAAGCTGCATACCTTACAACAGCCATTGGCCCCAATATTCTGCCGCGGATTGCTCCGTTGATTGCCAAGGGCTTAACTCAAAGAGTGAAAGTGAACAATGAAAAGTTATATGTTATTGCATGTGAAAATCAAATATCTGCTACAGATTTATTAAAGGGTTATATTTTTGAACACTTAGATGATGAGACAAAAACAAAGTTAGAAGATAAAGTTTCTTTCTTTAATTCCGCCGTTGACCGAATTGTTCCGATCCAAAATAATCAAGGATCACTTGATGTTCTTGTTGAGCCGTACTATGAATGGGTAGTGGAAACAAATGAAAGTATCCCTCCGGTTGAAGGGATGAAGATTGTCTCTGATCTTGCTCCTTTTATTGAGAGAAAACTTTTTACAGTGAATACAGGACATGCGGTCATTGCTTATCTCGGTTATTTGGAAAAGAAAGCAACCATTGATCAAGCATTAGCAGATGAAGCCATTGTCAAACAGGTTCAAGCTACTCTTGGCGAAACCGGGGCTTACTTAGTTAATCAATATGGTTTAAATTCGGACGAGCACCAGCAATATATTAATAAGATTATTAATCGTTTTAAAAATGCTTATTTAAATGACGCCGTAACAAGGGTGGGACGTTCTCCTTTGCGTAAACTAGGGCCAAATGACCGCCTCGTACGACCTGCTACGGAAGCGGCAAAAGCGGGGCTTTCTTATACAAATCTTGCGAAAGCAATTGCTTCCGCTCTACTTTTTGATTATCCAGAAGATGAAGAGGCAGTAAAACTGCAAGCGATGATTAAAGAAAGTGAGTTGGCTGTTGTACTTAAGGAAGTAAGCGGCTTGGATGAAAACAGCGAGCTTACTCAAGAAGTGATTAGACATTATCATGATTTAAAAAAATAGAGTATAAAAAAACAGCTTCGATTTGAAGCTGTTTTTACTATTATGATATTTTTTTTGCGATTCTTTTATGATCTATCGTTAGGTTTTCAAGTTGAGAATGTAAAATAGCTAAATCATATTGGTCTTTTTCTTTTAATCCGTTCATAATGATATTTGTTGAATAAATGCAAATTAAAAATACACTTATTGTAATTAACCAAGCAGCAAACATTTTAACTCCCCCTTTGATTTAACTTGACATCATTTTAAGTGATTTTTACTAGTTTCTATGTGACGTAAGTCACGAAAAAGGGGGATTAATATGTCTAATATATTACAAATAGAGAAAATGAGCTGATCTTTTTGTGGAAACACTATTCCTGTTTATCTGAATAGTGTTTTTTATTTATAAACGGAAGGATTAGACAACCTAATCCTATAGTGATATTTTTTTAAAGGGGGTGAAGGCAGTGCGGAAAATCTATTATATTGAGCCAATTGTCATGATTGCCACACTAATCCGCTGGCTTATATTATCAACGATAACCGGCGCGATTGTTGGAACTGGAGCCAGTTTCTTTTTACATGGCTTATATTTTTCTACGAATCAAACAGTACATATACCGCTATGGATGCAAATGCTGCTTTTACCTATTGGTGGTATATTAAACGGACTTATTTTATATTATGGTTATCGAAATGCGTCGAAAACCTGCAAGGACTCAACGATTGCTGCCGTTCACGAGCAAGGTGGCATCATGCCTTACAAAACGGTGTGGATTAAACCACTAACAGCCATAATTACCTTATGCTCAGGAGGATCAGCGGGAAAGGAAGGGCCTTGTTCACATATTGGCGGATCATTGGCGTCTTTATTCGGCCGACTATTGCACTTGAGCCCAGAGGTCCAAAAACGGATTGTCGCTTGCGGAGTGAGTGCGGGGTTTGCGAGTGTTTTCGGAACGCCAATTGCTGGAGCAATTTACGGGGTAGAGGTGTTGACGATTGGAAGACTACGCCATGATTTTCTTTTCCCGGCTGTGGTCGCAGGCGTCACTTCCTTCGAAGTGAGCAAGTTTTGGGGTATTACCTATTCTTATTACCCTTTAAAAATTTCTCAGCATTTTTCGGAGAGTCTTTTTATTAAAATTATTATTATCGCTATTTTATGTGGGCTTGTTTCCTGGTTATTTATTGAGTTGTTTGAACAAGCACGAATTATTTTTAATTTTGTCCAGCTGCGGTTTCATATTTGGAAGCCTGTGATGCCTTTTTTCGGTGGTCTAATTTTATCTCTTTTAATTTTAGTGCTCCCGACTGATTATCTTGGACTAAGTCTGCCACTTATGGATCGAGCTTTAAGCGGCGAGCATGTTCCCTATTTAGGGTTCTTCTGGAAGTCTCTCTTTGTTGCCATAACATTAGGGTCAGGTTTCTATGGGGGGATTGTTACCCCGCAATTCGTAATTGGAGCCATTTCCGGAAATGTACTGGCGAATGTGTTTGGAGTGAATCCTGCTTTGGGCGCAGCGGTGGGGATGGTTGCCGTAGTGGCTGCTGCTTCCAATACACCGATTGCAGCTATTTTTATGGGTTTTGAGTTATTTGGCAGTTTAACTGGCATATATGTAGTCGGTGCCTGCATCACGGCATATATTACGATTGGACATCGAAGTGTATACCCCGATCAATTGGTAGCCTATCCGAAATCTTTATGGATGTACTTAAAACCGGGGATTTCATTGGAAAAGGAAAAAATCCACGTATCGTATGGGCTTTTAAGAAAAATTAAACGTTGGCAACATCAGCAGAAACATTGGCATGGTCATCTAAAATGGCCAACGCGGCGGGAATAAAGCTGAAGACTCTTTTCTTTGTTGAAAGGGGTCTTTTTTATGTATTGGTGGCTATGAGGGAGAATAAAGAAGAAGAGCAGGAACCATCGAGGGGTCATAGTGCCCGTGGGGGAGAAAAGATCCAGAGAGCGGGAACTATCGAGGGGGTATAGTGCCCGTGGAGGAGAAAAGATCCAGAGAGCGGGAACTATCGCGGGGGCATAGTGCCCGTTGAGGGGAAAAGATCCAGAGAGCGGGAACTATCGCGGGGTCATAGTGGCCGTTGAGGAGAAAAGATCCAGAGAGCGGGAACTATCAAGGGGTCATAGTGCCCGTGGAGGAGAAAAGATCCAGAGAGCGGGAACTATCGAGGGGTCATAGTGCCCGTGGAGGAGAAAAGATCCAGAGAGCGGGAACTATCAAGGGGTCATAGTGCCCGAAGAGGAGAAAAGTCAAGAAGTGCGGGAACTATCGCGGGGTCATAGTGCCCGTGGAGGAGAAAAGATCCAGAGAGCGGGAACTATCGCGGGGTCATAGTGCCCGTGGAGGAGAAAAGATCCAGAGAGCGGGAACTATCGAGGGGTCATAGTGCCCGTGGAGAAGAAAAGTCAAGAAGAGCGGGAACTATCAAGGGGTCATAGTGCCCGTGGAGAAGAAAAGTCAAGAAGAGCGGGAACTATCGCGGGGTCATAGTGCCCGTGGAGGAGAAAAGATCCAGAGAGCGGGAACTATCGAGGGTCATAGTGCCCCTGGAGGAGGAAAGATCCAGAGAGCGGGAACTATCGCGGGGTCATAGTGCCCGTGGAGGAGAAAAGATCCAGAGAGCGGGAACTATCGCGGGGTCATAGTGCCCGTGGAGGAGAAAAGATCCAGAGAGCGGGAACTATCAAGGGGTCATAGTGCCCGAAGAGGAGAAAAGTCAAGAAGTGCGGGAACTATCGAGGGGTCATAGTGCCCCTGGAGGAGGAAAGATCCAGAGAGCGGGAACTATCGAGGGGTCATAGTGCCCGTGGAGGAGAAAAGATCCAGAGAGCGGGAACTATCGCGGGGTCATAGTGCCCGAAGAGAGGAAAAAACTGCAATCACGGGCACTATCAATTTAGAGTGCTTTACCCAACCAGATTTACTCGAAGTACAAAAATTTCCCACTTTTAATTGTTTTAAAATTCCCCTTCAAAATCCTCCTCGATGTTTTTTTTGATTTAATTACCTTACACCAGTCCTGCACCAGATTCGTGGTAATTTTCATATCGGGAAAAAGAATTTTTAGCTCATTAACACTGCGTATAACTGCAGACTCAATCTCTTCTTCGGCACCACAATTCTTACAAACACCTATCTTTCCATCCACAGAAACTGAAAGTGAGTGGCATTTGGCACAAATGAACCCCTTCTCTATTTGACCGTACTCATAAGCTGGTAATTTGGCATTTCGTGATTTCGTTTTATGCAGCGAAACTAATTTTTCCGCGAGCATTGTATGTTTACCATTAAGCTTAGACGGTACACCATTTAATTTTTTCATTAATCGATTTACCTGGGTCGGGAATATAATGGGTTTGTCTAAAGGGGCTTGATATAAGGTGAACTTGGGGTTGATAAAAACAAGAGAGGCTTCGACAGGCATCTGAAATCCAATACTTTTGAGGAGCTGGCGAAGTAAGGATTGGCTTCGTTCCAATTGCAAAAGAGGATTACTAATCTCCTCATCCGATTTGGTGTAAAACCGGTCCGAAGTCATATAATAGTCTCCCTCATAGTTTTTTACATCGAAAGGGAAATCGTATTTTGAAATATAATGGTTGTATCAATTTGAAATTCTGTGTTATTTAACTCAAACAATAAATCATTTAAAATTAAACAATCACTTTCAAGCTTCTCCGTTAATTTGTCAAACATCACTTCCCCTTCAAAACCCTTTTCACGGTTTAAATAGTACTTTCTCTCCGTTGGGGTTAAATTCATCCGTGCATGTAACGACCGCATTTTAATTAAATCAATTGGTACAGGGCGGGGTTTATAAAACATACTTCACAACATTTCTTATTTTGTAAAAATACAACTTTATTTTATAGAAAAATAAAGCAAAGATGGTTGTAAAAAATGAATACTTTGTTAACCCGCCCAAATTAAACTGCTATCAACGAACCCATATACTCCTAATAGGCTCGACGGCTTTACTTTGCCCCGCATGTGCTAATCCGTAAAGATCCTCTATCGTCCTTAAAAGATTAAAGTGATTTAGCTTTTCATTAAACACTCCTTTTTTGACCATTGGCCCGACAAAAAAGGTTGGGATTTTGTTATCTTGTGAAAAATCATCTTCGTCCCAGGTCACAATTATTAAACTGTTATGAGTCTTCGCCCATTGGACATAAGAATCAATATGTTTTTTCAGCCAATCGTCTCCCTGCTTAATTGTACCATCATGCATATCGCTTCGAAGACTTGGTATGACAAATGAAACCGTCGGCAATTTAGCAAAATCCTTTGGGAAGCTGGTCAATGGCTGGTTTACTTCTTTTGGCACATTGGTGAAGTTTACCCATGGATTATGCTTACGGGCATACCCCCCGGGACCAGACGATGCCCCATTGTAGCCAACCGAGGGCAAGTCTTCGGAATAACCTGCAAATGTATAATTTTTTGCAATCAGCTCACTTGCCAAATTATCTGCGGAAAATTTCGTTTTAGGAACTCCGTCATCTGCAACACCTTGATCTGAACCAGAAAATAAGTTTAAATAGTTTGGCTGGCTTGGGTGCAAGGTGGCATGAAAATTTGTTAAATTTGCGCCCTGCTTCATTAGTGAATTGATATAGGGGGCTGATGGGTTCCCTTGAATAACTTTTTGTGAGCGATTTTCCTCGATTACAATAATAATATGATCAATTTTTGGAAGATTCCTTGCTACAGTATTTTTGTCTACAGCTGGAGCCTGATTCGAAGCACAGGCACTTAAAATAATGATGACAAATAAAAAGGAAAATCCCCATTTTCTAATCAAATCAGCACCTTCTTTCCTTTGAATTTGTGGGGCCAACCCTGCCATGATAATCCAACAGTGGCGGCTCGAATAGGTTTATTACTAGATCTATCTCATTTTAACCAACATTCGGAAAAACTCTCTTTTTAACTTGGACTTTTTTAATCCAAAAAGAATCAATAAAACCAAGCCTTCGCAAGTGACTGAATGGCCTCAACTATTTCTTTTTCAATCAAAGTGGCAAAACCGAGTAAGACGGTTCTGCCGTCGTTTTTGCCATAAGGGGAGACGGGATACACTTTAATACTAAATTCTTTAGCTTTATCAATTAGTTCTTGCTCGTTCAGGCCATTATTAGGCCTTATTAAGATATGAAGTCCTGAGTCTTGCCCAATAATGTCAACGGTATCAGGGAAATAGCTAGAAATTGCTGAAATCAGTGAATCTCGCTTTTTTTGATAGACCACCCGCACTTTTTGAATATGCTTTTCCCAATATCCCTGCTGCATAAATCGTTTTAAGAACTCTTGATCAATCCTTGATACCGTTTGGTTATAGAAAAATAATTCAGCTTGATACTTTTTAATTAATGGCCGTGGTAAAACCATATAGCTTATCCGTATTGATGGGAGCAGGGCTTTGGAAAAAGTGCTCATATAAATGACTCTTTCATACTTATCGAGTCCTTGAAGGGCAGGAATCGGTTTTCCGCTATAACGGAATTCACTGTCATAATCATCCTCAATAATGAAGCGGTCCTCTTTCTTTTCCGCCCAGTTTATTAGCTGCATTCTTCGTGAAATTGGCATGATCATCCCGCAAGGAAATTGATGGGATGGAGTGACACAGACAACATTTGCCCCGCTTTGATCTAATTCAGATAATATGATCCCCCCTTGGTCGAGAGGAATCATTTGAACATCGACACTATTTTGTCCATTGAGAAAAAGACGCCCATGATAGCCGGGATCTTCAACGGCAAATTTACTTCCATGTAAGAGTTTGAATAAGAGACTTAATAAGTAAGGTGTCCCAGACCCAATGACAATTTGGCTGGGTGAGCAATGAACCCCGCGTGATTCAAATAAATATTTTGCAATCGTTTCGCGTAACCCGAAATCGCCCTGAGGATGTCCAAGGGAAAGTACTTGTTCATTTTCTACCCGTAGAACTTCATTGGTTATTTTCCGATACACTCCAAACGGGAACGACCCGGCATCCACACCGGCATAGGTGAAATCATAAGCAAAAAACTGCTCCTTATGTTTTTTTTCTTCGACAAATTGAACATCCCGCTTAATCGTGAAATTCGCTTGTTCCAGTTCACAAACATAGTATCCCCGTCTAGGCATTGCCTCAATGTAGCCTTCAGCCAAAAGCTGACCATAGGCTGCTTCAATTGTATTCTGGCTAATTTGTAAATACGTTGAAAGTTTGCGCTTTGAGGGAAGCTTCGTGTTTGTTGGTAAGTTCCCTGTTTTTATTTCTTTTTTAATAAAGTTATATAACTGCATATATAATGGCTCGTTATGTTGAGTGTTGAGATTTGGCGTGAATTCCAACAAAGAACTGACCCCCATTCATCTTGTGAATCTGATACTTCTTATAGTATCAGATGTCTTATATAATACCACTATGTTATTTTGAAAATTAGGAATTGACAATGGAGGTATTAATTCATCATGAAACCATCTAGACACATAGGGCTGATGATGATCATAAGCGGAGCAACTTTTTGGGGTTTATCCGGACCTATGATTCAGTGGCTTTTTAATCGTACAGACTTATCATCAGGAGATTATTTAGTTGTCCGGCTATTGTTTGCTGGTATTACGATTTTAGGATTTTTGCTTTTTACCAAACACAATATCTTTGAAATTTGGAAGCACCCGAAGGATTGGATTCAACTATGTATTTTTGCTGTGATAGGGATGCTTGCCGGTCAATATACATTTATTGAAACGCTTGATAAGAGTAACGCGGTTACGGCTACATTATTTCAATTTCTGGGTCCCATCATCATAACGATTTATGTTGCTGCCCGGAAAAAGAAACTTCCGGCACCAATGCAATTATTGGCAGTGGTTGCCGCCGTGTTGGGGACATTTTATTTGATTACAAATGGCTCAATTGAAAATGTTATATTATCGAAACGGGCAATTCTTTATGGAATTTTAACAGCGGTCACCTTTGCTTTTTATACGCTGCATCCTAAGTCTTTGATTAAACAATGGGGAACCTTACAAATTGTTGGCTGGGGGATGCTGCTTGGCGGAGTGATACTGTGGTCATTAAAAAGGCAATTTAGTTTTCATCACGTGGCTCAGACATTGACAATCAGTACATTTTCGATGCTCATTATTATTCTTTTAAGCGGAACGATTTCCTTTTTACTCTATATTGGAAGCTTAAAATATTTAACAGCCATCGAAACAGGGCTTTTATCTAGTATCGAACCACTTGTGACTGCCATCCTTTCGATCGCATGGTTAAAGGAATCGTTCGGAGCTTATCAATTGTTGGGCGGAGTGTTTATTATTGTTGCGGTTATCTTATTAACCATTCCGGAGAAGGAGTTTAAACCGAATGTTGCAAGAGAACGAGTATTCTGAAAGAATGATTTTGATGCTAAAGGACAACTTAAATAGGTAAAAACAAGGCTCTTTTAAAAAAGGCCTTGTTTTTATATTGAATCCAATAGTTCATTGTGATATAGTTAAACTCGTTAAAAAAATGACTAAAAAACCAAAATGGTCAAAAAGGGGGTTCGTATGGCAACAGATCGTAGAAAGTTGATTGTAGAGGCGGCGACGAAGTCTTTTTCTTTATTTGGCTATAAAGCAACGACAATGGATCAAGTGGCGAGACTTGCGAATGTTGGGAAAGGTACCATTTATACTTTCTTCAAAAATAAAGAAGAGCTGTTTGAAGAAATAGTTTCTTCATTGGTC
Source organism: Neobacillus sp. GCM10027624 (assembly GCF_042675345.1). Taxonomy (NCBI): domain Bacteria; kingdom Bacillati; phylum Bacillota; class Bacilli; order Caryophanales; family Bacillaceae; genus Neobacillus; species Neobacillus sp. GCM10027624. The sequence goes on along the minus strand of NZ_JBHTHD010000009.1, from coordinate 37,169 downwards.
AAAGAGATGATTGCTGAGGCAGAAGATGTAATCGAGCCTGGGTTGCCCTTTACAGAGAACGTCCATCGGGCCCTTTACCGTTTATTAGAATTCCGCTCACAGCACCAGCTTATGATTAAATTGATTCAAGAAGAAAAGGAAATGGGAACATTGGCGGTTTCTGAAATGCTGCAGCATGTGGAAGATGAAATTATTGCATACTTAAAGCAAAAAATTGAAATAGCCATTTCTAAAGGAGCTATTCCGGCAGCTGACCCGGAAATGACCAGCTTTTTGCTTTTAAAAATGTACATTGCCCTTGTTTCTGATTGGGAAAAAAATCATGAACCATTAAGTTCAGAGCGAATTGCAGAGCTAATGAAGGTCTTTTTATTAAAAGGATTATCAATTTGATAATCTTCTTTATTTAAATAAATCTGACTGAATGGGGATTTTGGTCAATATTATGGATTTTATCCAAATAGGAGGTTAAACATGAAAGCTTTATCATCTCTGAAAAGTGAGCTATTGGGGATTATCCATAACCGTAAACTGCTAATTGCCATTATTGGCGTCATGACGATTCCATTGCTTTACAGCGGGACGTTCTTATGGGCGTTTTGGAATCCATACGGCCATGTAGATCGAATGCCAGTAGCCGTTGTCAATCATGACAAAGGTGCCGTATATAATGGGGATAAGCTTGAAATTGGTAATGACTTAGTAGAAAAGTTAAAGGATAAGAAAAGCTTTAACTGGAAATTTGTAAGTGAAAAACAAGCAAATAAAGGCTTGGAAAAACAGGATTATTATATCAAAATCGAAATTCCAAAAGATTTTTCAAAAAATGCTACGACACTACAAAGCAATCATCCGAAAAAACTAAATCTTATTTATACACCGAATGAGGGAACGAATTATCTTTCATCTAAGATTGGTGATTCCGCAATTGAAAAGATTAAAGAAGAAGTGGCAGGTGCTGTTACAGAAACATATGCCGAATCCATGTTTGATCAAATCAAAGATGTGGCTAAAGGATTAAATAAGGCAAGTGATGGTGCAGGCGACCTTCATAAAGGGATTGTTTCTGCTAAGGATGGTGCCGGAGAGTTAACCACTGGCATTAGTACAGCTAAAAATGGGGCTGCGAAATTAACCGATGGTGCAAGTTCAGTAAATAGTGGTACAAATAAAATCGAACAAAATTTAAAAACTCTTGCGGAAAAATCGATTGCCTTTTCACAGGGATTACAGTCTGCTTCATCTGGTTCTAAGGATCTTCAAAACGGACTGAAGAAATTTGATACTGGGCTCAGTCAAATGCAGGATGGTAATGCCAAATTATTAGAAGGTGCCCAGAAGTCTCAAGCAGGTGCAAAGCAATTATCTGATGGGCTTGATTCAGCCGCTTCGAAAATGCCAAATTTGCAAAATGGCTCAAAGCAACTAGCAGATGGTGCAACGAAACTTTCTTCCTCCATGGATAAATGGAGGGCAGGAGCGGGAGATGCAAAAACCGGTTCAGCTCAGGTTAGCGAAGGATTACAGGGAACAATTGAGTTTGTAACGCAAATGGAAGAGCAAACAAATGACCCGGTTGAAAAGGCAAAACTTGAAGGCTTAAAAGGGAATTTGAAAAAATTATCAGAAGGAAGCCAGAAGGTTACGGCTGGTGTAGATGCTCTTTCAGGCAATGCAGAGCTTTTAAAACAGGCGTCAGATCAGTTAGCAGCCGGTGCAAATAAATTGAACAATGGCCAATCCCAACTTGCAGGTGGCGTCAATCAATTGGCTTCCGGTGCAAAACAACTCGAAGATGGACAGATTCAATTAACAGCAGGTCTGACCACCTTTAGTGATAAATTGGATGAAGCAAAGAAAGGATTCAGCCAATTAACAGACGGAAGCAGTAATCTTTCCTCTGGTTTAAATGAATTAGCAGCCGGCTCATCCAAGCTTCAAGATGGAACCAATAAGCTTGCAGAGGGGTCAAAGCAATTAGCAAAAGGAACCGGTCAGTTGTATGATGGAACAAAAAGCTTAAATGGAGGAATGTCCAAACTTGATAATGGTTCTGCTGATTTAACTAACGGGATGGAAAAGCTAGCAGATGGGTCGAAGGAATTAAATGATAAACTACAGGATGGAGCCCAAGATGCAAGTGATGTGAAAGCGAATAGCAGTATTTATAATATGTTCGCTAAGCCAGTTAAACTGATAGAAGACCGAATGAATCATGTTCCCGATTATGGTACGGGTTTTACACCTTACTTCTTATCATTAAGCTTGTTTGTCGGGGCTTTAATGTTATCGATTATCTTCCCAATGTTTGAACCTGCAAGGAAACCGAAAAGCGGCTTTAGTTGGTTTGCAGGTAAATTAGGGATTTTGTTAATCGTTGGAATAGGGCAGGCACTGCTTGCGGATATTGTCCTTCTTGCGGGGCTTGGATTAGAGGTTAAAAGTGTTCTGCTATTTATTCTGCTGAGTATCTTTACAAGCTGGACGTTTTTAGCGATTATTCAATTCCTTGTAACGGTATTGGATAATCCAGGGCGCTTCCTGGCCGTTATTATTTTGATTTTGCAATTAACCAGCAGCGCTGGGACATATCCGATTGAATTAGTGCCAAGGATTTTGCAAAAAATTAATCACTTCCTGCCAATGACATATTCCATTGCAGGATTCAGGGCGATTATTTCCACAGGCGATTTTAGCTTTATGTGGGAAAATATCGAGTTTATTTCCATTTTCTTTGTTGCTTTCCTTGCAGCAACCCTAACATTCTTTGTTGTTAAATTTAAACGGCAAAATGTACAGCATCAAGAAGCATAAAAGGGGTGCCCTCTATTTTGGGGCGCCCCTTTTATGGTTTAAAAAAGCATTTATCTGCGGAAAATGGAAATTTATCTGCGGTAGTTTAGGTTTTATCTGCGAAGAAAGTAATGCCTTTTAAAAACAGTGATTTATGCATGTGTTTATTTTTTTCCAAGGTTCTGCTGCGCCATTTTCACGAGTTCACGAACCATGCTGCCGCCAAGTCTGCCTCCGACCTTTCCGGCTTGCTCAGAGGTTAGCTGGCCGTTATATCCTTTCTTTAACGGTACACCCGTCTCCTCTGCCGCCTCAAATTTGGCGTCCTCCGGGCTCTTGGCATTGACAACTCTGGCTTTTAATTCATCCAGTCCGGCCCTTGCTCCAGGGACGAGAATTTTGTTATTTCTTCTAGCCATGAAAAAATCCCTCCTTTCCATTAGGATTTCCTCTTATAAGGAAAATTACTAAACAAGCACTGGATAAATCCCTTATGTTCCAGTATAATATCTGGTAATTAACATCGAAAATCAATGATAAAGAGAGTAGTTATCTGTGAGGTCATAGCGATTCAGGGGCGGTGGGAGCCTGAAACCAAGAGAAGATAATGAAGCGCACTTTTGAGATGCCGTCCGAAGTAACAGTAGGATATGCCGGAGAATGCTCCGTTACCAAGCGTAAGCTGGTTCTTTGTGAACAATTAGAGTGGTACCGCGGGATAACTCTCGTCTCTTTTTTAGAGGCGGGAGTTTTTTATTTGGGATAAAAATTATTGGAGGTTTTAAAGTGAATTTTAAGAAAGAGCTTGCCGAAATACTTTTTGAGTCGCTAAAAGGAGAGATTTCAGTTCAGGATCTCGAACAACTTATTGAAAAACCAAAAAACCAAGAACATGGCGATATGGCGTTTCCATGCTTTACACTGGCAAAAGTTAAACGAAAGTCACCAAATCAAATAGCCCAGGAACTAAGCAGTACAATTCAATCGCCACTTTTTGAAAAAATTGAAGTAATTGGCGCTTATCTAAACATATTTTTAAATAAACTGCAGGTTTCAGAACAAGTAATCAAGGAAATCAACACACTAGAAAGCCGTTATGGTATGCAGGCGATAGGAAATGGCGGACAGGTACCGATTGATATGTCCTCTCCAAATATCGCCAAACCGTTCTCAATGGGCCACTTGCGCTCTACAGTTATTGGGAATTCGCTTGCTCTAATTCTTGAAAAGTGCGGTTATAAACCAGTGAAAATTAACCATCTCGGTGACTGGGGTACACAGTTTGGTAAATTAATTACTGCTTATAAGCTTTGGGGAGAAGCGGAGAAGGTAAAGCAAAACCCAATTAAGGAGTTACTGACTCTTTATATTAAGTTCCATGATGAGGCAGAGAAGGATCCATCCCTTGTTGACCAAGGCAGAAGCTGGTTCAAAAAGCTTGAAGATGGTGACGAGGAAGCACATGAGTTATGGCAATGGTTCCGCGATGAGTCTCTGAAAGAATTCTCTAGAATTTATGATTTAATGAACGTTGCGTTTGACTCCTTTAACGGCGAGGCTTTTTATAATGATAAAATGGACCGTGTTGTAAAGCTTCTTGAGGAAAAACAATTGCTAGTAGAATCGGATCATGCTCAAGTGGTGGAATTAACAGAAGAAGAGCTGCCGCCATGCCTGATTAAAAAGTCAGACGGGGCCACACTGTATGCTACCCGTGATTTAGCTGCTGCTCTTTATCGCCAGGAAACCTATAATTTTGATAAGTCTTTATATGTTGTTGGAAATGAGCAAAGTCTCCATTTTAAACAACTTAAAGCTGTTTTAGGAAAACTGGGGTATGACTGGGCAAAGAATATGGTCCATATTCCATTTGGCATGATGTTAAAAGACGGAAAAAAAATGTCGACAAGAAAAGGGAAGGTTGTTTTATTAGAAGAGGTATTAGATGAGTCAATTTCCATGGCCCGTCATAATATTGAAGAGAAAAATCCAAATCTAATGAACAAGGACATGGTTGCGAAGCAAGTTGGTGTAGGAGCGGTTATTTTCCACGACTTAAAGAATTTCAGAATGAATGATATTGAGTTTTCATTAGAAGAAATGCTTCGTTTTGAGGGAGAAACGGGACCATATGTTCAATATACGCATGCTCGGGCCTGCTCCATTTTACGAAAAGGAAATTGGTCCGCCGATTGGCAGCCAAGCGGTATTGATTATTCTTGGGAAAAAGAATGGAAGGTTATTACTATGCTCATGGAGTTCCCAAATGCCATCAAAAGAGCACTTAACCAGTTCGATCCTTCCCAAGTCGCTAAATATGTAGTAGACCTAGCCCAAGCTTTTAATAAGTATTATGGAGAAGTGAAAATTCTAGAGGACAATGATGAGAAGCAAGCACGTTTAGCCCTAGTTTATTCGGTTACGGTCGTTCTGAAAGAAGGTTTACGTCTGTTAGGTGTTGAGGCTCCTGATGAAATGTAAGGCGTTTGATTTTCAAAGTTGGATGATTTTGGGTTAAAATAGAAGCGACCAAAATCGGAGGGGGCTAGGATATGAGTGAATTATTATTCAAGCATTTTGAGGTAACGAGAAACTTTCTTCTTAAAAATATTGATGCTTTAGATGAAGCGATTGTGGATGTACAGCCGGAAGGTTTTAATAACACCATTCATTGGCATATTGGCCATGTGTTAACGGTGGCCGAGCAGTTTATGTTTGGGTTCCCTAAAAAATCAACTAACCTGCCAGAGAATTATATGACGTTATTTGCAACGGGCACGAAGCCTGCTGATTGGCAAGGCGATGTTCCGTCCATATCAGAATTAACACGCCAGTTAAAAGAGCAAATCAATCGTATTAAAGAGGTTCCGGCGGAGAGTTTAAATGAACGGCTTGCAACCCCATTCCTTGGTCTAGAAACATTTGGCGAAATTGCTAACTTTGCGGTCTTCCATGAGGCCAATCATATGGGGCAAATCCAAGCTATGAAGCGAGTTATTGAAGCAGCAAGGAAATAAAAGAAAAATAGGCAATGGAAAGATCGTTTCTACTTTAATGTAGGAACGTTTTTTCATTTCCTCTGCTGCAGAAGTATCGTATAGGGAAATTAAATCCTTTGTATAATGGATAGAAATAGATGTATCTTGTCTGGAGTGATTGTATTGAGACTAGGTTATGCAGTTTACGAATCACCGATAGGGAAGCTTTATGTGATTGCAGATGAAAAAGGTGTTAAAAGAATTGAGATGTTTGAAGAGGACTGGCTGAACTATCAAAAAGAAAACCCGACATTAAAAGAAGATTCGGAGCTTTGCGGTGAAGCGATAAAACAATTAGATGAGTATTTTCACGGCCATCGTCAACAATTCGAGCTGCCCCTTTCAGTTGAAGGGACGGATTTTCGTAAAAAGGTTTGGGAAGCGCTCCAATCCATTCCGTTTGGCGAAATTAGAAGCTATGCGGATGTGGCTGAAATGATTGGGAATCCCAAAGCTGTCCGGGCTGTCGGTCAAGCAAATCGGGCAAATCAAATTCCGATTATCATTCCCTGCCATCGAGTAATTGGCAAGAATGGAAGTCTAGTTGGATATGCGGGGAGCAACACCCCGATTAAAAGAAAACTCCTTGAAGTTGAGGGAGTCAAAATGTAGTTTGAAAAAGTTGTTTGGAAGATTAAATACATCCCTTCCAAGCAGCTTTTTTTCTTTTAAACTACAATCCCTAATAAATTAATATTTTTCGACAACACTAAGGTTATAATAAAAGTTTTTTTAGGTTAATTGGCAATCTATTCTGTGACTTTGTCGAAAAGAAAATACTTCATATTCACTATCCTCTTGTGTTAAAATCAATCGGTAACTCTACTTCAAGTCTGGTGGGTGAATCACTTGCTCTCTTCTATCAAGAGATTTTTAATTGGCCGGCCGTTAAAATCAGCGGCATTGGGCGAACAAAAGTTAAATATATTAAAGGCGTTAGCCATTCTTTCCTCCGATGCACTATCCTCTGTTGCATACGGAACGGAGCAAATTCTTATCGTTTTGGCAACAATCAGTGTCATAGCCTTTTGGTACTCGATCCCAATTGCAGTAGGCGTGTTATTTTTATTAGCTGCACTGATCATTTCTTATCGGCAAATTATTTTTAGTTACTCACAGGGTGGAGGAGCCTATGTTGTTTCGAAAGAAAACTTAGGGGAGAATGCAGGGCTAATCGCTGGAGGGTCTCTGCTGGTTGACTACATACTGACAGTAGCTGTAAGTGTTTCTGCTGGAACGGATGCAATTACATCTGCATTTCCAGCGCTTCACCCGCACACCGTTTCAATTGCCTGTGTATTGGTTGTATTGATTACCATCTTAAATCTTCGCGGCTTGACGGAATCGGCTTCCATTTTAGCCTATCCGGTCTATTTATTTGTCTTTGCCCTTGTCATTATGATTGCTGTCGGGATTTTCAAAATGGTTACCGGAAATGTTTCCCCAACTGTTCATCATGCACCAATAGGGGCACCGGTACAGGGGATCACCTTATTTTTATTGCTTCGCGCTTTTGCGTCAGGCTGTTCTGCCTTAACAGGTGTCGAAGCGATTTCGAATGCGATACCAAATTTCAAGGATCCCGCTCCTAATAATGCGGCAAAAACGCTTATCTTAATGGGCTCATTGCTCGCCGTTTTATTTTCAGGGATTACTTTTTTAGCTTTTTATTATGGGATTGCCCCTAAAGCGGAGGAAACAGTTGTTTCACAAATTGCGAAAGAAACCTTTGGGCGAAATTATCTTTATTTTTTTGTACAGGGTACGACTGCACTGATCCTCGTTTTAGCAGCTAATACAGGCTTTTCTGCTTTCCCGCAGCTAGCCTATAACCTGGCAAAAGATAAATATATGCCAAGGATGTTTACGATTCGCGGCGACCGTCTAGGGTATTCTAACGGGATTGTTTCCTTAGGTATAGCATCGATATTATTGATTATTACCTTTCATGGGCAAACCGAACATTTAATTCCCCTTTATGCGGTAGGTGTTTTTATTCCATTTACCTTGTCGCAGACAGGGATGATTATTAAATGGGTTCGCGAAAAGCCGGCTGGGTGGATAGCAAAGCTAACTGCCAATTTGATTGGTGCTTTAATTACATTAACTGTTTTACTGATTTTCTTTATTACAAAGCTCGGGCAAGTTTGGTTTGTATTTATCTTCTTGCCGCTGATTGTCCTCCTATTTCACCGGATTAATAAGCATTATGAAGCTGTTGGTGAGCAATTACGTGTTTATAACCAGCAGCCTGCGATACCGATTGAGGGGAACGTTATTATTGTCCCGGTAGCAGGGGTTACCCGGGTTGTGGAAAACTCAATTAATTATGCAAAGTCGTTAACAGATCAAATCTTTGCCGTGTATGTTTCTTTTGATCGTGAGGATGAAAAACGCTTTGAGGAAAAATGGCAGAAATGGCAGCCGGATGTCCGGCTTGTCACGTTACAATCCCATTATCGAAGCATTCTGCATCCGTTAAGTAAATTTATTGATACAGTGGAACACAAGGCAAGTGAAAATAATTACCGTGTTACCGTATTAATTCCGCAATTTATCACCAAAAAAAGCTGGCACAATATTTTGCACAACCAATCTAGTTTATTAATACGTGCATACCTGCTTTATAAAAAGAAAGTGATTGTGGCGACCCTGCCATATCATTTCAAAAAGTAGAATTTGGAAGTATCTGGTTTCGGATTTTTGTGTTAAAATAGATTACAAATCATATCGAAAAAAGTTTTCTAGGGTTCCGTTGCTTTATTGAGCTAGTCTGGTCCGAGAGAAAACGCACTGTTTAAGAAGGTTTCGCCTGACCAAGGCGCTTCTGCTTTTCGGTGTACACGGAGGGATAAAAGCCTGGGAGAAATGTCGGAAACGATATTTTTCCGGGCTTTTTTATTTTTAGGAGGGAGATATAGGATATGGATTTTTTACTAGAGAATAAGTGGGTAATCTTGGTGAGTCTTGAGGTACTTGCGTGGTCATCGACCTTTTTCTTGTTGTATGCCAGGTACGGTCTGCAATCCCGTTTCTGGTTTAAGGTTGCAACGGTATTATTTGCGTTGACTGGAGTAATCCCGCAAGTATTAATGGGAATCATCAACTTTATTGCAACAAGGAAAATTGATTTGTTTACCTTAATTATTGTGCTGCTTATCCTATATGGATTTACCCTTGGGAAGGGCCATGTCAAAAAACTCGATGCCTGGGCCCAAGCGAAGTTCTCAAAGCGGCAGAGTTCATAGATTAGAAAAAAACCACTAAATCATTGGTGGTCTTCTAGGTTGTCGAGAAAGGGTATTTTTCTCGGCAATTTTTTTCTTTGTTAAATCTAAATACGAATTTTAGTCCCTGTAAAAGGGCCTGTTGATTTCCGCTCCGGTCACTCGCTTTCCGCGGGGAGGTCCTGGAGCCTCCTCGGCGCTTGCGCCTGTGGGGTCTCCAGTGACCTCTCTATCCCGCAGGAGTCGAGTGCCCTTGCTCCAATCAACAGGGAGGAAATCAATTATTTAATTTCCCAAAATATTGGCCAGTCTCCACCTCTACTTCTTTGTATACTTATGCTTATTTTGCGCTTGCCTTTAAATGGGTTTGAATCCGTAAATAAAACACGTCCACCAACCATATTGTTAAACCTGAACGCAATCCAAAAAGATACCCAATAAACAGTATAGGAGGATCAATTGGGCGGTCATAAAATAATAAGTATGAACTTTTTCAAAAGAAAAAAATCAATAATATTGCAATCCAGCCTGGAAGGTGGTCTTCGGAACTAATATCAATAGAAACAAATTCATACTCAGTTCGAGGAACCTCTTTTGGCTTAAACATTAAATTCACTAATTATTTTAAATAGTTAAGAGGTGGAAATTTTTATTAATGCACCTGTTGATTGGAGCGTAAGGCACGTAGACTCCTGCGGGAGTACGGGGCAGGGGAGACCCCGGAAGCGCCAAAGCGCTGAGGAGGCTCCCCGGCACGCCCGCGGAAAGCGAAGTGCCTGAAGCGGAAATCAACAGACTTGTTACAAAGACAAAACTTAATTAATAAATTAATGCGGTGAATTGTTAGAGAGAACCAAAAAAATAAAAGGCTATCGGCAGCCTAAAAAACCACCAAATTCATCATTTGGTGGTTTTCTTTGTTTTTTTGATAATAAAGTAAATGGCGGCTAAAACAATTGCTGCGATTATAATTGGAAGCACATAGGGCTGTGCATATTCTTTAATATGAGACCAATTTTCCTTCAGTACCTTCCCTAAGTACAGAAATAAGACGGTCCATGGCAATACCGCCGCAACGGTGTAAAGGGTGAATTTGCTGACAGACATTTTCGCTATCCCTGCTGGAATGGAAATGGCATGCCTGACAACGGGGATAAAGCGTGCAGAAAAAATGACGCCTGCCCCGTACTTTTGAAACCAACTTTCAGCAACGTCGATGTGGCTCTTTTTGATTAACACATATTTTCCGTACTTTTCAAGAAAGGGTCGACCGCCGTAATAACCCGCCCAATATAAAAAGAGCTGGGCGATTGTTCCGCCAATTGTCCCTGCAATGACCGCTCCTAAAAAGTTCATGTGACCTTGTGCAATCATATATCCGCCATAACCCAAGACAATCTCACTTGGGATAATTTCAATCATTAAACCTAAAGCAATTCCGAGATAGCCTAACTGTGATAAAAACATTAAAATTGAGAAAATAAAATCCTTCATAATTCACCTTCGCTATTGTAATGTTTATAGTTTAAACCAGTTTGTCCTATAAAGAAATAAATATGGTACCAATTTAACATTCATTCCTAAATAAATGAAAAAGACAGCGTAAAGCCGCTGCCTTTAGGAATCAACTGATGCGCCGGAAGAAAACATATAGGTCCGATGATGGTAACGCATGCTGTAGACCAAGCCCATTGCAAACATATTCCCCATTAAAGAGCTTCCCCCATAGCTGATGAAGGGTAGCGGAATGCCGGTAATTGGCAGCACTTGGATAGTCATGCCAATATTTTGAAAGACGTGGAATGTAATTACGCTGATAACGCCTATGCAGACATATGTATTAAACGGGTCATTTGTATCTAAGGCTGTTTTGATTAAATGGTAAATCAACAGGAAGAATAGTCCTACCACAATACTGCCGCCAACAAAACCGTATTCTTCGCCAATAATACTAAAGATGAAATCGGTATGGCCCTCGGGAATGTAAACTTCACCTTTATCAAAACCTTTTCCCGTTATCAGACCTGAGCCAATCGCCGTTAATGATTTCATTAGATGGTAGCCTGAATCACTTTGATGATTAACCGGGTCAAGCCAGGAATAGATCCTTTCGAATTGATAGGTTTTCACGTTTAAATATTTTACAAGCAGTTCCGGTTTCTGAACGACGAGATAAAGAATGGCTGCTCCAAAGCCTGCCCCCGAGCCGTAAATCGGCAATATAATTTTCCATGAGATTCCTGAAACTAAAATAAGGCCTGTAAGAATTGATAAAATCACAAGACCGGTTCCTAAGTCAGGCTGAAGCATAATCAGCCCGAGGGGGACTGCTGTGGTAATCCCCAATTTTAAAAGTAACAAGAAGTCTAATTTAAGAGATTTTCCCTTAAACTTTTCTTGATGCTGGGTAATGACCCGGCTTAAAGCCAGAATCAAAAAGGTTTTTACAAATTCCGAAGGCTGTATGCCGAGGCCATGAATAATAAACCAACTTTTCGCACCGTTTCGATAGGGAGCAATGCTTGTCGGTGCCACAATGATTGCAATCAGCAACAAAAGGCCAAAGCCATAGAGATACCATGCAAGCCGTTTATATTGATAGCCATCGAATAGAATGGCAACAGAAATAATCGCTGCCCCCACTACATACCAAAAGACTTGTTTGATTAAGAAATTTTCATCATACTGTGCCGCACCTTGAGCACTGAAGATGGAGGCACAGCTAATTAGGAAAAACAGAAATAAAATTAACGTTAATGTCCAATCAAACCGGTCAACTTTTTTTGAAAAATAATCCATATGTCACACCCGTTATTTTTACATTTGTTACTTTTATGCTAGCAAAGAATGGGTTTCCTCACAATAGAAATTGAGGGAAATATTACAAAATATAAGACGGGTGAAGCAGATAGATGGTTTCAAAAATCCTAGATGAGGTAATGTAAAAACATTGATGCGATACCAAAGTAGGTCATTAAGGAAAAGATGTCATTTAAGGTGGTGATCAGCGGGCCAGATGCTACGGCAGGATCAACATTAAAGCGGTATAAAATTAGAGGAATGATGGTTCCCGCCAGCGTTCCAATTATAAGTGTGAAAAAGAGGGAACAGCCCACCACTGCCCCTAATATCATATTCCCCTGCCAGATGTAGGCAATAATTGAGATTAGCACAGCACATGTGACCCCAATCGTAATCCCAACCCCAAACTCACGTGCAATAAGCCGGGTAACGACTCCTTTATCTATATCATGGGAGATTAGTCCGCGAACGACAACCGCTAGGGATTGTGTCCCAGTGTTTCCAGTCATGCCGGCAATCATCGGCATAAAAAAGGCTAAAGCAACCACCTGTTTTAACGTATCTTCAAAGCTTGAGATGATCCTTCCGGAAATGAGACCGATAAATAAAAGTAAAATTAACCATGGTAACCTTCGCGCAGCAGCAACAAAAATTTTTGTATCAAAGTCAATCGCTTTCCCCGAAGCAGATAGTTTTTCAATATCTTCGTTTGCTTCTTTTATCACGACATCGATAATGTCATCGACCGTCACAATCCCAACGAGGACATTTTCATCATCTACAACGGGAATGGCTAAGAAGTCATAACGTTCTGCTGTTCTGGCCACTACTTCCTGGTCAGTCGCCACTAAAACAGAAATAACCCGTTCATACATGATGTCATTGATTTTTTCATCCATATCAGCCAATAATAAATCACGGTAGGAAACAACGCCAACCAGTTTGCGATCTTCATCAATCACATATAAATAATTAATGGTTTCAGCAAATTCTGCGAAAATCTTTAATTTATCGACGGCCTCCCTGACAGAAAAATAGTTTCGAATCCAGACAAATCGATTTGTCATGATTCTTCCTGCTGTTTCCGGCGGATAATTCAGGATGCCTTTTACAGCGGTAGATTCCTCCGCCTTCATCCCGGACAAAAGCGAATCCATCTTTTCAGGGGATAGTTCATGTAATAGTAAGGCAAGGTCGTCATTGTCCATTAAATCAAGAACCTTGCTCGACTTTTCGATGCCAAGCTTATTTAATACCTCGAGCTGTTCATCCTTATCAAGCTCTTCCATTAGGTCTGCGAGAAGATCATTTTTAAGAAATAAAAGAAACTTAGCTTTATGTTTCCCCGGTAATTCCTCATAAATTTTCGCAATGTCATAAGGCTGCAATTCCTCAAGAATCACTTCAAATTCAGCTTTTTTATTTTCTTTTAAAACTTTAATAATATAAAGGCTAATCTCATCCTGAGTCATATCCTTAATCATGGATTTAAAGCTCCTTTCTACCCCGCATGTTTGATAACAGGGGAGACGGAAAAGTTTTTTCGAATCTTTACTAGTATATGTTAATAAATAAGAATCCATTGATATTTTAAAAACAGCAGCTTTTATGATAATCCATTTGCAATTTTCATCATCAAAGCTTTAAAATTGTAAAAGAATTGAAATAAGCTATTTGACCTATTCTTTGGTAAAATGATAAGGAATAACACATAGGCAGTTTTTACGATAGCTGTCTTTTTATGATAAATTTTAAACTTTCGGAGGAGTTTGGCCTTGAAAAAGCATCATCAAGACATACGGGATCTTATTTATGTACACTTAAATCAATCGGATCAGTATGTAATGTCCTACGGAATTGAATTCGATGAATTTGCTGCTGCTTTTTCAGATTCATTAAATCATTTGCTTTTATTAAAGCACCGCTTTGATGATACTGAGTTTAATATGCATACGCTGCTTGAATATTGTCCGGAGGATCGCGTAAAAAAATTAGCTGGGGAAGATGTATACGGGTACGGAGATTTTTGCTGGATTGATTTTATTGAAGAAGAGGTTTTAAATGAGCTGACAGGCCAAGAAATTGCAGAATTATTATATTTGGGTCATTTGAAGCAGCATTTAAAATTGCCCTTCTATAATAAGCTGGGAAATCGATTTGTGTATTTAGCCCATGATGATGGCTGGTTTAACAAAATTTATTATCGCAGCTTTAAGGACTTTTTTCATTTACTTAGTGAGGCCATTTCCGGAAAGGTAAGTAAACTTAAATTGGAGAAATCCCTTTTAGGTTTAAGGAAAAAACGCACCTATCCATCCGTAAATAAGGAGATTCTTCTTTCCTTAACTCCGTTTATGAAAGAGGGAATCTGTATTTCCATGAAAGATGCAGATCAGCAGCGTACAAAGATTGAAATCCCAATCTGGGTAATTGGTGATTTTGCCAATATGGATGATATGTATGAGGAATATGAAATTATTTCAAAAGAACCATATCATGCTAAAATCATTTTTGATAAAAAAACAAAAGAGTGGAAATTGAATGTTCGCTAATCTCTCCTGATAATTTGGAGAGATTTTATTTTTTGATTGTTTTGACCCAAGCACTTGATTTCATAAAATATAAAAAAGATTATCACATCATTCCTTAAATTTTTGAGAAAGTGCTAAAATAAAAACAGTATTTAAAATGGAGGTTTATCATGAAAACGAAACTTGGTTTATTATACGGAGGAAAATCCGCTGAACATAAAGTATCTATGCAAACGGCAATGGCAGTCATTCGCGCACTGGACCTAGAAAAATTTGAAATTCATCCTATTTACATAAATGAAGAAGGTAAGTGGATTAAGGGTGCGCAGCTGCAAGCTCCTGTTGAGAATGTAAAGGAACTTGAGTTTACCGGGGGGAATGAATTATCCCCACTTTCATTAGCCCCTGCTTTATTTGAAGGAAATAAACAGGAACAAGCACCTCTTGACGTCATCTTCCCGCTATTGCACGGACCAAATGGGGAAGATGGTACGGTTCAAGGATTATTAGAACTATTAAATCTCCCTTATGCCGGAAATGGGGTACTTGCTTCCGCAGCTGGTATGGATAAAGTGATGATGAAAAATGTATTTGCACAAGCCGGGCTTGCCCAAGTAAACTATGTTGCCTTTATTAAAAGTGAATGGCAAAAGGAAAAAGAAGCTGCTTATGCAAAGGTTGAGGAAGCGCTTGGTTATCCATGTTTTGTAAAGCCGGCTAATCTTGGTTCTAGTGTTGGAATTAGTAAATGCCGGAATCGTGCAGAATTGGAAACAGCTTTTGCGGAAGCCTTCCAATTTGATCGCAAGGTGATTATCGAAGAAGGTGTAACTGCCCGTGAAATTGAAGTGGGTATTCTAGGGAATGATGAGCCGGAATGTTCCATAGCCGGAGAAATTGTTCCAAAAAAGGATTTTTATGATTATAAAGCGAAATATGAAGATGGCGAGACCGCGTTGATTATTCCAGCTGAAATTACAGAGGATGAATATAAACAAATTAAAGCTATGGCGATTCAGGCATTTAAAGCGTTGGATTGTTCAGGGTTGGTTCGTGCTGATTTCTTCTTAACAAAGGATGGAAGGGCATTAATTAACGAAGTAAATACAATGCCTGGTTTTACTCCATTTAGTATGTTCCCGCTGTTATGGAAGCACACCGGGGTTGAATACCCACAATTAATTGAGCGCCTTGTCAATCTTGCAAAAGAAAGACATAACGAAAAACAACAGATTAAATATACTTTTTAAAATAATCAGTAACGGCACGGCTTTTCGCCGTGTCCGTTCTTTTGAGAATCAATTGAATAGAGGAGGGAAAAAGGATGAAAAGAACTCTTAGCCAAATCGCTAACATGATCACGGTAAAAAATGATATCACTCCTTTTAAAGATGTAGTCGTCCAAGAAGTTATTATCGATTCAAGAAAAATTGAAGCGGGAACCTTGTTCGTACCCTTTAAAGGGGAACGGGTAGATGGCCATAAATTTGTAGAGGAATCCATCCAAAAAGGTGCTGTAGCTGCTTTTTGGCAAAGTGATGTTCCAAACCCGCCAGAGCATCTGCCGATTTTAATTGTTGATGATTGTTTAACAGCTTTACAGGAATTAGCAAGAAGCTATCGTCAGGAACTGGATATAAAGGTGGTAGGAATCACCGGAAGTAACGGAAAAACAACCACAAAGGATTTAACTGCTGGCCTGCTTTCGACCCAATATAAAGTACAAAAAACGGAAGGTAATTATAATAATCAAATTGGTCTTCCACTTACGATATTAGGATTGGAAGAGGATACCCAAATTGCTGTTTTGGAAATGGGGATGAGCGGACGTGGTGAAATTGAATTTCTCACCAAACTCGCCTGCCCGGATGCCGTTGTTATCACAAATATTGGCGAATCCCATTTGCTTGACCTCGGTTCTAGAGAGGGAATTGCTGAAGCGAAGCTTGAAATTTTGCAAGGCTTAAAAGCAGGTGGACTAGCTGTATTGCATGGTGACGAACCGTTATTAATGGAAAGAATCCATCGCTATAAAGGAAATGTCGAGGTACAGACCTTTGGAAGGAATGAAACCAATGATTTATTTCCGACAGACATTATTCAAATCAATCATGGTAACCGGTTTAAGACAAATGCTTCAACAGAAAGCTTTATGCTTCCTGTTTTGGGAACGCACAATATTTTAAATGCGCTTGCCTCCATGTTGATTGCCAGACATTTTAATGTTCCGTTTGAAAAAATGAATGAAGGTTTAGCAGGGATCAAGCTTACAAATATGAGAATGGAGCTTGTTGAAGGTAAGCATGGGGAAAAAATCATTAATGATGCTTATAATGCCAGCCCGACCTCGATGATTGCAGCGATTGAATTAGTATCGAACCTTCAAGGGTATGATAAAAAAATCCTTGTGTTAGGTGATATGCTGGAATTAGGGCCGCAGGAAGAACAATATCATTTGCAAATTGGTCAGGGCCTAAATCCAAATAAAATTGATTTATTGTTTACTTACGGACAATTAGGAGCTCATATCGCAAATGGTGCACGTGCAGTTTTAGGAGAAAATCGGGTTTTCGCCTTTACAGATAAAAAGGAATTAATTCACAAATTGGTAAACAATGTAAACGGGGAGTCTTTAGTGCTTGTTAAGGCATCCCGTGGGATGAAATTAGAGGAGATTGTGAATTCTTTACAAAAATAAGCTTTTAAACGAGCAAAAGGCAATTTGGCGGGTGAATGAAATGATTGGCTGCTTATGTATTCACGGCTTTACGGGAGCCCCTTATGAAGTAGAACCGCTGGTGGAGTATTTATCGGAACGGACCAATTGGAGCTTTTCTGTGCCCACACTTCCGGGTCATGGTGAAACACTTTCATTAAAAGGGGTCCAGTATCAGCAGTGGATTGAATGTGCCGAAGCTGAATTAAAGAAGCTCCTTCAAACCTGTGAAGAAGTTTATGTCATTGGTTTTTCAATGGGAGGCTTAATTGCAGCCTATTTAGCAGCCAATTATCCTGTTAATAAGCTTATTTTGTTAAGTGCCGCCGCCCTTTACATTAATCCAAAACAAATGGCGGTGGAATTAAAAACAATGCTGATTGACTCTCTAAGAGGAAACTTGAGGGAGAATGAATTATTTCAGCGTTATTTAAGAAAAATAAAAGAAACCCCAATAGCGGCAACCTTGCAATTTCGTCAACTCGTCTCCTTTATTAAACCACTTTTGCATCAAGTAGAAGTGCCGACCTTAATTGCTCAAGGGGAATGCGATGGAATGGTGCCGCCCAAAAGTGCTGAATATTTGTATCGGACCATTAATTCAAAAAAGAAACGTATTACTTATATTAAGGATTCCCAACATCATATTTGCCACTGTGAGGAAAAAGCTGCCCTATTTTCCCAGGTGTATGATTTTTTAGTCGAGTATTAAGGTTGGTAAAAACTAGCTTTGATTGCAATGTACAAGGAAAAGTGGTATGATTATCATCAACGTGTCTTAAGAACGAGGAAACAAGGGCATACTCCTATGGAGGAATGTCTTTTTTTGATAAAATAAATTTGGGCATTTTGATGCGTAACGATACAGTCAGTACGAATACAATTTTTAAATAGATGAAGGAGATTGAAAACATTGACGAAGTTTCAAGATTTAGGTATTAGCCAGGCAACATTAAAGGCTGTCCTCAAAATGGGTTTTGAGGAAGCAACGCCAATTCAGGCAGAAACAATTCCGTTGAGCTTAGAAAATAAAGACTTGATCGGGCAGGCTCAAACAGGAACAGGAAAAACTGCTGCGTTTGGTATTCCATTGGTAGAAAAAGTTGATACAAGTGTAGAAGCAATCCAAGGGATTATTATTGCTCCAACCCGTGAACTTGCGATTCAAGTATCAGAAGAACTTTACAAAATTGGAGCAGGTAAAAGGGTGCGCGTTTTACCAATTTACGGAGGCCAGGATATTGGCCGCCAAATCCGTTCTCTAAAAAAGGCTCCACATATTATTGTCGGAACACCAGGCCGTGTGCTTGACCATATTAATAGAAAAACACTTCGTTTAGACCATGTTCATACAGCCATCCTAGATGAAGCAGATGAAATGTTAAACATGGGATTCATTGAAGATATTGAAACGATTTTAGCGGAAATCCCTACTGAGCGCCAAACCTTACTGTTCTCCGCAACCATGCCGGGACCGATTCAGCGAATGGCTGAAAAGTTTATGAAGGCTCCGCAAATTGTCCGTGTCAAAGCAAAAGAAATGACTGTTCCTTCCATTGAACAATATTATGTGGAAGTGCAGGAAAAAAATAAATTTGATGTGCTCACAAGACTTTTGGATATCCAATCACCAGAACTTGCGATTATTTTCGGACGGACGAAACGCCGTGTCGATGAGTTAGCAGAAGCTTTAAACCTTAGAGGCTATACGGCTGAAGGAATTCATGGCGACCTTAGTCAGGCGAAGCGTCTTTCTGTCCTTCGTAAATTTAAAGAAGGCTCGATCGATGTTCTTGTCGCTACGGATGTAGCTGCAAGGGGACTTGATATCTCTGGTGTAACCCATGTATATAATTTTGATATTCCTCAAGATCCTGAAAGCTATGTTCACCGTATTGGACGTACAGGCCGTGCGGGTAAAACAGGGGTTGCGATGACCTTTATTACACCAAGGGAAAAATCTTACCTGAATGTGGTTGAAAAAACTACAAAACGTAAGATGGAAAGAATGAAGCCGCCAACCCTTGATGAAGCATTAGAAGGACAGCAGCGTGCAGTAGTGGACAAAATTCTTCAGACAATTGAAGCCAATAACCTTCAATATTATAAAGCGGCTGCTGAAGAATTACTTGAAGCAAATGACGCTTCCACTGTTGTTGCAGCTGTTTTGAAAATGTTGACGAAGGAACCGGATACTACTCCTGTTAAGCTGACAGAAGAACAACCGCTTCCGCAAAAAAGGGAAAGAAGACCGCAGGATCGGGACCGCAGAAGAAGAGACGATTCTAGAGGGTTTAATTCTGACCGCAGAAAGAAATCACCGGTAAAACCAAGAAGCGGTGAAAAAAGAACGTCAGGCAAATCAAAGCCGAGAAGTTATAATCATTAAAATAGGAAAGAGCATGGACTAATTGTCCATGCTCTTTTTAGCTTGCATTCAACTTCTTATCTGCTTTCTTCTTTAAGGATCGTTTAACAGTGTCCATGATTAAATATAGTAAAGGAATGAACTCCAAACTGTAGGAAAAGGTGGCAAACGATTGAGTAAAAAGGCTGGTCATTTCTGCAAATCCGCTTGATGTGTTTATGGATAAGACAATCATTACCGCTGTTAACGAAAACACTAGAGGACGATGATCTTTCAAGCGAAATAGCTGGGCAAGGATTTGAACAGAAATCGTAAATAAAACAGTAACTTTGATAAAAACCGTTGTGGCCCAGATAGAAATTAATAAATGGTCAAGGTTTTGGATGAAATCTGCAATACGGATATAGCGAATCATTTCTAACATTGGATAGGTCAGGTGACTTGCCAAATTTGGTCCAAACAGCAATAATAGCCAGATGATATTGGATGAAATAAATAGAATAGAGAAAAAGGATGCCCAGATAATGGATTTAAAGGTTTTATGTTTTTGCGTCAAATAGGGAAACAAAAAAAGTAAAATAAAGGCCTCTCCAAAAAAATGAGCAGTGGAGTAGCTGCCCATAAAGATTCCTTGTCCGCTATGGTTTGTAATAAAGGCAATCCAGCGTTCCCAACGCAATTCCTTGCCAATAAAAAGCATATTTCCGATATTTGCAATAATTACAAGGTAAAATAACCCTTGAGCAATTCGGAATAAATTTTCAAATCCTAATCGAGCTGTAACGGCTACTACCACTCCAAACATGCAGCCAACTGCCCAATTCGGCGTTTTGGGAAGATAAATTTGGACAATAAAATCTTCATATTCTCTTAGAATCAGAGCGCTGCTGTTCAAAAGGGAAACAAAGAAAATGGCCATAAAAGAAATATGAATCCAGTTGGGGAAAATCTCCTTTCCATAATGGACGATAAATTCATTAGGTCTTCGCTTCGCCAGTTTTATGACAAAAAAGGCAAGTATAATCCCTGTTAAGGCGCTTAAACATAGAACAATTAATGAGTCGTACTGGGATAGGTAAATCAGGTGACTAGCACCAAATCCAACCAATGTGGAGAAAAAATAAAGAATGAAAAAAAGTAATAGTTGATTTTGGGAAATCTGTTCATTTTTCAAAAAAGGTTCACCTAACCTATAATTTTCTGTTGGATTGGTTTAAATAGAAATTGAATCAAATCACTTGGACTAGGTAGTTGTTTGAATAGGATAGTTGAAATACAGTAAAAAAAGGAAGCACCCATTATACAGAAGATAATCCAGTAGGTTCTTTTTTTACGATTTTTGCTTTTTAAGTACGTCCATTCGTAACAAAATATTATGAGAAAGCCAAGGATAATCAAAGTCATAAATTTCTTCCCTTTATCCAAAATGGATCATTTTCGGACCCTGGTCGTTTAATCTTTAAATCAACGTGAACATTTAATTTTACCTTTTCACGATAAACCTCAGGCCAGTTATTTTTTACCTTTTTCCATATCTTTGGTTTATGCCAGGATAGATATTCACTGAATTGAAAAACATCTGCTTTTTCTTCTTGAGAAGCCTTTAAAGCGGCTTTAATCCTATTTCGGATTTGTTTTTCGGCTGTTTGCTCAAGCTGAGCTATGTTTTTTTCATTTGTTAAATTGATATTGGAATGAGATTCAGAAATATTCCCTTCCGCATTTATATCGACATTAAAAGTGAAAGGTTCGTTTTTGGAAGGGCGAATCTTTGAATGGGCGTTCATGACTAATAAACTAATCAAATGTTGATCTGTCGGAGAATTTATGGTAACTTCGGCACCTTTTATCAAGTTGCGAATCCAGAAAGCCCCCCGGCCCACTTTTGTGTCTAATTTTCCGACCATTTTATAATGATGAAATAAGGCCATCTCTCCAGGACTGACAAAAAGCCCCTCTTTCCCACCTTCACTTAGCATTTTCATGGTTTTCTTAGATAAAAGGCCGACAATCATATCACCGCTATTTGCTTCAAGGAAGTCTTTTGTTGTTGTATCAACAGTGACCTTTCTTTGCGTAAAAGATATGGGAATGCTACTTGGAAATCGTTCAAATATCGGTGTTAATTTTTCGATATCCTTTGCTTTTCCTGGTGCAATTAATAAAGCCTGATTAATATTCAAACTTGGTTCCCGGACAACAAATTCTAATACATCTTTAATACCATCCCTGGCCATTTCTTCACTAATGATAATGATCCTCGTATGTCCCCAGCTGATATTTCTAGTTAGGGTTGCCTGTATTTTTTTATAGGCTTCCGTAAACGATTTCCCAGTTGCAGAAAGAATGGTATAGGGTTTTCCAGTTGAACCTGCACCGCCAAGATCACCAGGTACAAGACGATTAGGCAAGGTAAACGAAAGACTTATCTCCATGTTGCCGTTCACTGCCTTATCAACATAGATGCCGGCGACGAAAGCACGTTCATTGAGTTCTAATTGTGACCAGCAGCCTGTTAATAATAATGGAAATAGCAAGATGAGCCATTTTAGTCTTTTCATTAATCTTCATCATCCTCGAGTATGGATTTCTCGACATTTGATCGATTTCGATCATTTGACCCGGAAAAAGAGGGGCGGCGCTGCATTATCCACCAAGGAGCCCTGATAAAAATGTCTTTTAAATCACTCGTTCTAAGTGGGGCTGTTGGAGAAAGATAGGGCATTCCGAATGAACGAATGCTTACCACATGAATATAGATTAGAATTGTGCCAATCATTAATCCAAAAATTCCAAACGTGCCCGCTAAAATCATAAGAGGGAACCGAAGCAACCGGACCGAAAATCCTAAATCATAACCGGGTATCACGAAGGAGGCAATCCCGGTAATCGAAACGATGATCACCATAATGGCAGAAACTATTCCTGCCTGGACGGCTGCTTGACCAATGATGATTGCCCCTAAGATTCCAATTGCCTGACCGACAGCTTTTGGAGTACGAATTCCTGCCTCACGTAAACCTTCAAAGGCAAGTTCCATCAGAAATGCTTCCACGATGCTTGGAAATGGTACATTCTCACGTGATGCAGCAACACTTAATAAAAGACTCGTAGGAATCATTTCCGGATGGAAGGTGGTAATCGCTATATAAAAGGATGGGAAAGTCAGCGAAACAATTAACCAGCCGTAGCGGAGCAATCGAATAAAACTAGTAAGAAAATATCGTTGGTAATAATCTTCAGCGGCTTGGAGGAACATGTAAAAATTAACAGGTGCAATAAGCGGGATCGGGTCACCGTCTACAAAAATAACTACTCTTCCTTCCAGTAAGGCTGCCGCCGCCACATCCGGGCGCTCTGTTTTTTGTGATTGAGGGAATGGTGATAATGGCCGATCATCGATACACTCTTCAATATAGCTGCTCGCTAAGACGCCATCTATTTTAATCCGATTTATTCTTTGTTTCACTTCTTCAATTAAGTCATCCCGGCAAAGTCCTTCGATATAACTAAGGATGACTTTCGTTTTTGTATATTTTCCGAGTACAAGTTGTTCCATTTTTAAGGCAGGAGATTTTATTCTTCTCCGGATCATGGTGACATTTGTATGAATATCCTCCAAAAATGCTTCTCTTGGACCCCTGATGACATTCTCATTTGTGGTTTCACTTCCGGTTCGCTTTTCAAAGCTTGTTAGAGGAAAAGCTATCATGCGGCTGTCGCCTTCGAAAAAGACAATAACTTTTCCGTCCAAGATATTTTCTGCTGCTTCTTGCATTTCAGTGAGAATACTAGTGCACATCGTACTGATGGATTGTAAATCAAGTAATTTATGAATTAATTCTTTAGATGATGAAGCAAAATTAGGAGAGACAATATATTTTAACACTTGGTCATCAAATAATTGCTGATCCACCATACACTGTAAAAAGACAATCCCACAGCGCGTTTGATTAGCCGTTAATTCGTGAAAGGTGATATCAATACTTTGTTGGAAGGTGTCTCTAAACCATTCCATTCGTACTTCAAAATCAGACCCTAAAAAAACCTTGCTATTTTCGTTTTGGGGTTTCTGCAGACTTTTGAATTTCGAAAAAATTGACATACGTCCTCACTCCACGAACTTTTCGTTAGAATTCCCCTTTTTTAGTAAAAATATTTTTGGGATCAGAACAAAATCACTAACGGGACTTAAATCACGACCCAAATGATGAGTATGCACTTGGAATTGGGGTAAATGTAATGTCTCCGGACCCGAATTACTTCTCGAATTGGTTGTCTTCCCATGGTTCAAAGGAAAATGGTATTCCAACCATTTTTGCCGTCAACTCATCATAGGATACTAAATCCTTCTTTGATAACTCTTTTAAAGAGCGTTTTCCCATTGCTCTTAATGCCATTTTCATTTCTTCTGTACTCGCTGTTAAGAATTTTTCCGCCGTTTTTTCTCCCTTTTCTGTTTTAAATTGATCCTTGAACTTGCCGTCATACCACATTGCTTGTGTTGGCGGTTCAAATGGAAGGGCATTTAATACTTGATCATGGGCGAGAGCAAACAACATGGCAGAGCCTACATAGACAGCATCGGCACCGAGAGCAAGCACTTTTAAAAAATGACCGGGAACTAAAAGGCCTCCTGAAATGATTAAACTAATCTTTCCCTTCTTGTTTCTTTTTTCTAGATGATTTACAGCTCTTACGACAGCATGCAAGGTTGGGATTCCAAAGTCATCAAATAATATCGGCGGTGCCCCCTTCATTGCAGCTTGTCCGCCGTCAATCGTAATAAAATCAACTCCCATAAAGATTAAATGATCTAGATCTTCTTCAATTTTTCCACCTGCGCCAATTTTGACACCAATAGGTACTCCTCCTGATCGTACCCGCAGCTCCTCCACCATTAGTTTTAAATCTACTAAGGTTTGGTCTTCCCAAAAGTTTTCATGAATGACTGCTTCCTCATTTTCCTCAAGTCCCATTACTTCACGTGCACGACCTGCTAAACTTTGTGGCAGGATTTTTTCGCCCATTCCCGCCATTGCACCCTGGCCCAATTTAATTTCAATCATATCAGCACGGCTAAATAAGTGATCTTCCTTTGCCCAATCAGTTTTAGAAAATTGTAAAATATACTTTCCGGCTGCGTCTAATTCTTCGGGCAGGATGCCACCTTGCCCGGAATTAATCGCTGTTCCTGTCTTTTTAGCAGCGGTTGCCAAAGAAAGCCTGGCTTGTTCACTAAGTGAAATCCCAAAGCCCATTCCACTGATCATAAGTGGAATTTTTATTTCCATTGGTTTTTTGGCCCTTGGCCCAATGGTAACGGTAACATCTACATCATCTTCACCATCAACTGGAAAGGGTGATGTTTGTGCGGGGATAAAGGTAATCGGATCCAAATGCGGCCATTTTTTAGAAGAGCCGCCAAGCGGGCGAGAAAGGACCGTCCCTGTTTCTGCCCGCAAGCTATTTTCCAGCATATTTTGAATGCCCATATGCCGAAGGCCTGGGATCAATTCCATAATATTTTCTTGATAACTGTCAGATAAAATGATTTTTCCGGCCCTTTTCGTGATTAGTTTCATCACCCAGCGCCAGCCGACGAGCATGAAGAGAACCACGATAAATAAGAAAGATGTGAGTGCAAAAGTTAAATAAACCAATAGGTTCGCCATAGTCACTTCTCCAAATACATAAAAAAATTGATCGTATCATGTAAATTAATTCTCCATTTGTTTTGCGTCCCACGGTTCAAAGGAAAACGGAATTCCAACCATTTTGGCGGTTAATTCATCATAGGATACCAGATCCTTTTTTGATAACTCTTTTAAAGAGCGTTTTCCCATTGCTCTCAAAGCCATTTTTACCTCTTCGGTACTTGCTGTTAAGAATTTCTCTGCCGATTTTACACCAACTTCAATCTTAAATTGATCCTTGTATTTCCCTTGATTCCATGCAACTTGTGTCGGCGGTTCAAACGGAAGGGCATTCAATGATTGTGGATGTGAGACACTAAATAACATAGCGGAGCCTAAATACACAGCATCCGCTCCGAGGGCAAGCACCTTTAAAAAATGTCCGGGTA
This sequence comes from Neobacillus sp. GCM10027624, assembly GCF_042675345.1. Lineage (NCBI taxonomy): Bacteria > Bacillati > Bacillota > Bacilli > Caryophanales > Bacillaceae > Neobacillus > Neobacillus sp. GCM10027624. The sequence continues at coordinate 11,609 of NZ_JBHTHD010000009.1, read as the reverse complement.
CTAAAAGTCCGCCAGAGGCAATCAAACTAATTTTCCCCTTCATGTTTCTCTTTTCTAGATGTTTAGCTGCTCTGACAATTGCATGCAAAGTTGGGATTCCAACGTCGTCAGATAAAATAGGGGGGGCACCAAGTGTTGCTGCTTGTCCGCCATCTACTGCAATATAATCAACACCTATGTAGATTAAATGATCAATATCTTCTTCAATTTTCCCGCCGGCGCCCATTTTTGAGCCAATGGGAACACCACCTGTTATATTCCGAAGCTCATCAACTAGTTCTTTCAAATCATCCAGAGTTTGATTTTCTACAAAGTTATCATAAAGCACGGCATCCTCGTTTTCCTTTAACCCCATCAGTTCACGGGCACGGCCTGTTAAATTTTTAGGAGAAATTTTCCCGCCTGTCCCAAGTAATGCCCCCTGTCCCAACTTAACTTCGATCATATCAGCCCGCTTAATTAATTCTTCCTCTTTTGACCAATCTGTTTTGGAAAATTGTAAAATATATTTTCCGCCGATATTGATTTCCTCAGGTAAGACTGCGCCTTCACCAGAATTAATGGCGGTTCCAGTCATTTTCGCTGCTTGTGCTAATGAGATTCTCACTTCCTCACTGAGGGCAATCCCATAGGCCATGCCGCTGATCATTAACGGGATTTTTATTTTCATCGGTTTTTTTGCTTGTGGCCCAATGGTTACTTCCACATCGACATCTTCTTCACCATCAATCGGAAAAGGTGACGTTTGGGCAGGGATAAAGGTAATCGCATCTAGATGTGGCCATTTTTTTGAAGAGCCAAGCGGGCGGTGGAGAACATCGCCTGTTTCAGCGCGCAAGCTATTTTCCAGCATATTTTGTATGCCCATATGCCGGAGTCCGGGCATCAATTCCATCACATTTTCTTGATAACTGTCTGTTAAAATAATTTTCCCCATTTGTTTCACCATTCGTTTCATGAACCAACGCCATCCAAAAAGCATGAATATAAAAATAGTACAAATAAATGCTGCCATTCCAAAAGTCAAATAATATAAAATGTTTGCCATAGTTATTTCTCCAAATTCCGCAAAGTTTCAATAATAAAGTCAACTAATCTTATTATGTCCAAAAAAAGGGAAATCTTATAAATATCAAGATAATACTTAGAAAACAGTCTAGATTTTATATATATATAACATCGTATTAAATTTTCAATTTACACTAAACTATATACATATAAAAACAGGGGGATTTTTTGATGAAAATAATGAATGATCTTGGTCATCGATCTTGGCCATTACCATCGAAATATTGGATTATGCGACAAACTTGGAAAAATTTATTGTTTTTGCATTGGCCAATTCCACTTAATATACTACGGCCATATATTCCTTCTTCTTTACAAATTGATACTTTTAATGGCTCCGCATGGTTAGGTGTCATTGTATTTGTTTTAGAAGGAATCTTTCCCCGTGGAGTATCATCTATTTCCCTAACCCCTAAATTTCCAGAAATGAATGTAAGAACATATGTAACATGCGATGGAAAACCCGGTATTTATTTTTTATCTATTGATGTTAAGAACTGGGCTTCCTTGAAGATTGCAAAAAGATGGTTTCATTTACCGTATAATTCAGCACAAATTTCTTTGCGAAAAGAAGGACAATCCTTTCATATTGAAAGTAGTAGGAACGGTAATTTTAAAACCCCTATATCATTTAAGGGGAAATACGTTCCGGTATCGGAAGTTTATTTTCCAAAGGAAGGAACGCTAGACCATTGGCTCACTGAGCGTTATTGCCTCTATAGTTCGAATCACGGAGGCAATATTTATTGTGGTGAAATACACCATCTGCCTTGGCCGTTGCAAAAAGCAGAAATAGAGATATTCAGGAATACCCTTTTTTCTCCTTTTCAATTTGACATATCTCAAGTGAATCCTATCGCGCATTTCTCTACAGGGGTTGAGTCGCTAATATGGAATATTAAGAAAATACAGACCTATTAAAATTATTTGTTAAGAGGAGAAGTATTAATTTAATTCGTGTATATTTGGGTTAGTCTGGATAAATTATATTTTTATGGAATTATTACTGTAAAAGATCAATTTGAGGGGGAACTTAATGGTTAAGCATAAAACGAAAATTGCATTCTCTTTAGCCGTATTAATTTTTCCTTGGCTAACCGTTCCTTTTATGGGAATAAGAAGTTTTTTTAGGTTTTTACCCGTAGCAAGCTTTACCAATTTATTTTTAAGCGTATTCAGCCTAATTTGTTATAAGAAAAAATGGTGGATTACTAAAAGCCCTATATCTCCTGGTCCGATAGATTTTACATTTATATTGGGTCCTTATTTTGTAGCAACACTATGGATCTTTAAATTAACATTCGGAAATTTTCCAAAGTACCTACTTACAAATATGGTTTTGGATGTCATAAATGCTTTTCCATTACCTTATATAGGTAAAAAAGTCGGAATTGTCAAATTTATAAAGATGAAACATACTACTTGGTATTTTATTTGTATATTCTTGGCGATTATTATTTATGGCTTTCAGTACGTTGTAGAACAATCGATTAGGAGGGCAGCTAGTCTTAAAAACGCAGAGTTTTCATTTAATAAAGAATCAAGATAGGTTTAAAGAAATACATACTTTTCACTTCACAAACTTTTTGTAGAATTCCCTGTTCCATATAAATATATCTTTGAAAAATGAAAAAACCTCCACGGATGGAGGTTCTCTTTATTTTTGTGAGAAAATGCCAATGATAACGATTAATATAACGATTCCCCAAATTAAAATTTTTAGGGGGGATTTAGAAGTAAACAGTCGTCTTTTTCCGCTTGCCCAATAAGTGACATCTTTAATTGAATTGGAAAGCTCCTTTTTGTTGTAATAGGGAATCACTCCGAGGAAAAATCCACCAAGTAATCCGAATAAATGGGCGGTAATATTAATATTTGGCTGTAAAAATGTCATAATTAAGCTGAGGACGCATAGAACGAGGATAATATGTGAGTTTTGTCTCGAAAGCCAATTTTTACGAAAAATAATAATCGCTACATAATATCCAAAAAGGCCAAAAATCGCTCCACTTGAGCCGACGTGGGTATAGCTGAGCGGCTCAAGGAGAAGCGTTGCGAGGTTGGCAATCAGTCCTGATACAAGATAGACCAATAGAAATTTTACCCCGCCAAGCATTCGTTCAAGCGCTGGGCCGAACAGCAGCAAAGAAACACTATTAAAAAGCATATGTGTAAAACCGCTATGCAAAAAGGTCGGAGTAATGAGCCGCCAATATTCTCCCTCCAAAATATAAAGGTTTACACCTGAAAGATGTTCAAAAAACCAGTAGTTTGGGAAGATAGGCAGTACGGTGAAAAGAAATAAAACTACATGAATGGTAATAATAGTAGAAACAATTGGATACAAACGGATAAATTCACGAAAGCTTTCCGTTCTTGTAAACATATATGTACCTCCTGGAGCTTTTGCGACTTGTACATTATTATTTATGCTGATTATAAACCAAATAGAAGGAAGATGAAGCATGATTAAAGGGATTGGGATTGATATTATTGAATTGTCAAGGGTTCAGGATTTATTACATAGACACCGAAAATTGATTGACCGAATTTTAACTGACCAGGAGAAACAAAAATTCGAGGTGCTTTCAGAGCGGAGGCAGGTTGAATTTTTAGCTGGAAGATTTGCAGCAAAAGAGGCCTTTTCGAAAGCTGCCGGTACAGGGATTGGAAAAGAGCTGTCCTTTTTGGATATTGAGATTGATTCGGATTCTCTAGGAAAGCCCTATTTTGTAAAGCCGGAAATCAAAGGCCATTTATCTATTTCTCATAGCAAAGAATATGTTGTGGCCCAAGTGATTATTGAGAATGAAGTGATAAAAAAATAACTGCTTGACCTTCCTCATTAGCATATTCCTAAAGGTTGTCTCATATATTCATAGAGAATTAGGAGAGACAAGGTCAGCTATGGTCATTTTGATAAGCGATTATTCTGGCCCCTGCCTTTCTCTTCTCCATAATCATATGAAATGAGACAAGAAGGGGTTGAAGGAATGAGGAAAAAGTTGATGCTGCTGATCACGGGACTAATGGTCATCTTTTTGCTGGCAGCTTGTGGGTCGAAGTCTCAGGGTGATGTAGTAAAAGAGTTAAGTGGTAAACTTGATGATTTATCGGGTTATAAAGTAAATGCAAAAATGACCCTAAAAATGGGCACGGATTCTCAAGTGTATAATGTTGAAATCTGGCAAAAGGACAAGAAGTTTTATCGAGTAAATCTAAAAAATGCCGAAAAAGACCAAAGTCAGATGATTTTAAGGAATGACGAAGGGGTATTCGTTCTAACTCCTGCCTTAAATAAGAGCTTTAAATTCCAGAGCGATTGGCCGCAAAACAGCAGCCAGGCTTATCTATATGAATCATTAATTAAAGATATTATGATGGATAAAGAGGCAAAATTCTCCTCAACCAAGGACTACTATGTATTTGAAACGAAAACACGCTATCAAAATAATAGCATGCTCCCATTCCAAGAAATTAAACTAAATAAGAAGGATTTATCACCGGCAGTGGTTAAAGTAATGGATCCTGACCGAAATCCGCTTGTAACAGTTGAATTTGAAAAAGTGAAGTTTAATGCAAGCTTTGATAAAGACGATTTTAAATTGAAAAAGAATATGACAAGGGCACAAATCGGAATGCCTGCAATGGCGGAACCAAAAGATGCTGCCTTTACGGTTAAATATCCAACAGCCAAAATTTCTGGTACGAAGTTAATTAAGGAAGATGAAGTAAGCATTGAAGACGGCAAACGAGTTGTTTTAACCTATGACGGCAAAAAATCCTATACACTTGTACAGGAAAAAGTAACAGTGAAAGATGCCTCCACTTCACCGACGTATGTGGAAGGGGATTTGGTAGATTTGGGAACAACCATTGGTGCTGTATCGGATCACTCTATTTCTTGGACGCAAGACGGGGTAGATTACATGATTGCTTCGAAAAATCTTTCAAGAGATGAAATGATTGAAGTAGCACAATCCGTACAGGGTGATGCTGTTAAATAGGATATTTTAAGCAGGCTTTTTAAAGCCTGTTTTCTTTTTGATTTGGAGCAATTAAATTGTTTTATGATAAAATATTATTGGAGTTTAATTAACGTTCTTAGGAAGTGAAAAAATGGAAGAGCGCAGCTTTTTCTATCGAGACACATGGGCGGAAGTAGACTTGGATTGTATTCATGCGAATGTATCGTCCGTTAAAAAGCTTCTGCCCAATGAAGTGGAAATCATTGCAGTTGTAAAAGCAAATGCCTATGGCCACGGGGATGTACAAGTGGCAAGAGAAGCGCTTGATGCGGGTGCAACGCATTTGGCTGTAGCCTTTATGGACGAAGCCCTTGCTTTGAGAAAAAAAGGAATTACAGCACCCATTCTTGTATTAGGTGCCAGTCGTGCCGAAGACGTACAAATGGCTGCAGATAATCAAATAACCCTTACCGTTTTTCAAAAGGATTGGCTGCTGGAGGCTCAAAAACATTTAAAAATAGATAGCAGGGTGTCTGTTCATATAAAGTTGGATACTGGAATGGGCAGACTTGGTATTCGCGGTAAAGAAGAACTTGAAGATTTTGAGCAACTGGTATCCCTTGATCAGCGTTTTCACCTTGAAGGAATCTATACTCATTTCGCTACAGCAGATGAACTGAATCAAAATTATTTCAATCAGCAATTCGAGTTATTCCAAGAGTTAATAAGTGTGCTGAAGGTACGTCCAAAGTATGTTCATTGCAGTAATAGCGCCGCAACGCTGAGATTTCAAAGCGGCATTTATAATGCCGTCCGCCTGGGGATTGCTATGTACGGATTGACACCATCCCTTGAGATGGAATCTGAAATTCCATTTTCTTTGAATGAAGCCTTTTCGCTGCACTCAAAGCTTGTCCATGTAAAACAACTGTATAAAGGTGATAAAATAAGTTACGGTGCTACGTATGAGGCAAGCGGGGATGAATGGATTGGGACCGTCCCAGTTGGCTATGCAGATGGGTGGATTCGAAAATTGCAGGGTCAGGAAGTATTAATCAATGGAATACGTGTGCCAATTGTCGGCAGAATCTGTATGGACCAATTCATGGTGCGGCTTCCGCATGAGGTACCTGTTGGTACGAATGTAACCTTAATTGGGAAAGATAACAATCAGTTTATATCCATCAATGAAATTGCAAAAAAATTGGAGACCATCAATTACGAGGTTCCCTGTATTATAACGAATCGAGTCCCTCGTCTTTATAAAAAAGGCGGAAAAGCAACCGAAATAAAAAACTATCTTCTTTAGAAAAATGAAGGCGTATTTATTAAATTTAAACATATTTATATTATTGCGGACTTTTTGTGCATAAAAGCATCTTTTATTGGCTTATAATACAATAGTATTATAATTAGTCTATGCATTTAGGTTGATTAGTGTTATTATAAAATATGGTACAGAGAAAAATTGGTGTGTAGTGATGGTGGAGGTGTATGTTTGTGTCTGAATCCGGCGCAACTACGGAGATCTTAGTGAAATTACCGCAACATCTTTTAACCGAGTTAGATGGTTTTGTAAAGCTAGAAAATGTGAATCGCAGCGAATTTATTTATCAAGCAACAAAAATGTATTTACGCGAACGTAAAAAAAGACAAATTCGCGAATCCATGAGACGTGGATATATGGAAATGGCTAAGATTAATTTAAGGATTGCATCTGAAGCATTTCAAGCAGAATACGAGGCAGAACACACAGTAGAACGTCTTGTAAGCGGAGGATAATCCCTTGATTGTCAAGCGTGGTGACGTATATTTCGCGGACCTATCCCCAGTTGTTGGTTCTGAACAAGGCGGCGTCCGTCCTGTACTTGTCATCCAAAACGACATCGGGAATCGGTTTAGTCCCACCGTTATTGTTGCAGCGATTACAGCTCAAATTCAAAAAGCGAAGCTTCCGACTCATGTTGAAATAGACGCGAAGCGCTACGGTTTTGAACGAGACTCAGTCATTCTTTTAGAACAAATTCGTACAATAGATAAGCAGCGGTTAACCGATAAAATTACCCATCTCGATGACGAAATGATGGAAAAAGTGGATGATGCCTTGCGTGTAAGCATCGGTCTCATCGAATTTTAGCTAAGCACGCTCTTTTTGAAAGGGCGTTTTTTTATACATATTCTACTCTTCTACTGTGTTTTTCTGCTGAAAGCAAGCCCGCCGGCTTGCTTTTTTGTTGCTAAAAAAGCAAAACCATGGTTGGTGAATCGCTCAGTTTTATTTGATACAATAAAATGGAAATGATGAAGTGGAGGATTGTTTAAGTGAATGATACAGTCGTAAAAGATGAGCAGTTGTTGTTTGGTAAGATTGCATCCGAGCAAGCAATTTCCGCCAAGCAAGTTAAAAGTGTGATTTCGTTACTAAACGAAGGCAATACCGTACCATTTATTGCCCGTTACCGTAAGGAAATGACTGGAGCGCTTGATGAAGTGCAGATTCGCAATATTTTAGAACGCTGGCAGTATATTCAAAACCTCGAACAACGTAAAGAAGAGGTTCTGAGGATCATTGCTGAACAAGGAAAACTAACTGAAGAATTGAACAAGAGCATCACCCGTGCTGAAAAGCTTCAGGAGGTCGAAGATTTATATCGGCCTTATAAACAAAAACGCCGAACAAAAGCAACCGTTGCAAAAGAAAAAGGATTGGAACCTTTTGCGGAGTGGCTCATGACCTTCACAAAAGAAAATGTGGAAGGTAAGGCACAGGAGTTCTTATCTGAAGAAAAAGAAGTCCTTTCTGTTGAGGATGCCATTGCAGGAGCTAAAGATATCATTGCGGAATGGGTAAGTGATGATGCTGAAGGGCGAAAATGGATTCGGAACGAAACCTTTAAATCTGGTACAGTCTCATCTGCCGTTAAGGAAGAGGAAAAGGACGAAAAGAAAGTTTATGAAATGTATTATGAATATGAAGAGCCTGTAAGCAAAATTGTACCCCACCGGATTCTAGCTCTTAATCGCGGCGAAAAGGAAGATATTTTACGAGTTTCAATCAAAATGAATACGGATCTAATCTTGAATTATCTTTCAAAAAAGTGGATTCGTAATCAGCATTCACCTGCGGCGCCAAGTGTAGTTGAGGCGATCGAAGATAGTTATAAAAGATTAATCCAGCCCTCTATTGAAAGGGAAATTCGAAGTGAACTAACTGAAAAAGCAGAGGAGCAGGCGATACATATTTTTTCTGAAAATCTTCGGAATTTGCTTTTGCAGCCGCCGCTTAAAGGAAAAGTCGTAATCGGAGTCGATCCGGCATATCGAACAGGCTGTAAACTTGCTGTTGTAGATGAAACGGGAAAGGTTCTAAAGATTGATGTCATCTATCCGCATCCACCGGTTTCAAAAACAAAAGAAGCAAAAGAAAAGTTCATTCAAATTCTACGGGAGTATAAGGTAGAAATGGCTGCCATCGGAAACGGAACGGCATCAAGAGAAACAGAGCAGTTCGTGGCGGATATCTTAAAAGAGATGGATGAAGAAATTTTTTATTTAATTGTCAATGAAGCGGGAGCTAGTGTTTACTCCGCATCTGATTTAGCAAGAGAAGAGTTTCCAAATTTCCAAGTAGAAGAGAGAAGTGCTGTATCGATTGCCCGCCGCTTACAGGACCCGCTTGCTGAGTTGGTGAAGATTGACCCTAAATCCGTAGGAGTGGGTCAATACCAGCATGATGTTTCCCAAAAACGATTATCAGAATCGCTAAATTTCGTGGTGGAGACTGCAGTTAACCGTGTAGGGGTCAATGTGAATACTGCATCATCGTCCCTTTTGCAAAATGTCGCGGGTTTAACCAAAACGGCGGCTAACAATATCGTGAAAAAGCGGGAAGAGGAAGGGAAATTTACAAGCAGAGTTCAATTAAAGAAGGTACCACGGCTTGGAGCAAAAACATATGAACAAGCAATAGGGTTCCTACGGGTAATTGACGGAAAAGAGCCTCTGGATCGTACGGGAATTCATCCGGAAAACTATGATGAAGTGAAAAAGTTATTATCCACCCTTGGATTTTCAACAAAGGATTTAGGTACAGACGAGTTAAAGGAAGCTCTTAACGGATTGGGCCTAAAAGCTGTTTCAGAAGAGTTAGCGATAGGAGAATTAACCTTAAAGGATATCATTGACGCTTTAGTAAGACCGGAAAGAGACCCGCGTGACGACTTACCCCGTCCCCTATTAAAAAAGGATGTTTTAAAATTAGAGGATCTGAAACCAGGGATGGAACTTCAAGGTACAGTTCGTAACGTGGTTGATTTTGGTGCCTTTGTTGACATCGGCGTAAAACAGGATGGATTAGTCCATATATCAAAGCTTAGCAATCGATTTGTTAAGCACCCGTTAGATATTGTATCTGTCGGGGATGTTGTGACGGTTTGGGTAGATTCAGTTGATATGAACAAGGGACGTGTAGCATTAACGATGCTGCCTCCCGCAAAGCAATAAACAAGCTGTAAAGGAAAACACTGCTTTTAAGGGCAGTGTTTTTTTCTGTAAAAAAACCAGCATTGGTTTAAAAGCTTGATTTGATAACGGTTCTTTTCAAAAAAGGCTCTTTTCATTTGGTTTTGAAACCAAGTCGGCATAGTAAAACCTCCTGAAAGTAAATCATTAAAGGTAAATACAATATATGCTATAATGGGTTGTCATGTTCACTAGAAATATAAAGGTATTTGTTATTTTGTACCGTATTGAAAGTATTTTGAAGAAGAAAACAGTGAAGTGGAAAGTGTGGGGAGAAAAATGGAGGCACCAGAGCTTCAAAGGCTGGTTGAAAGGATATCCATTGAAGCGTTTGGAAAACCCTTTCTACACCAAGCCAAGTTTAATTCTAGATTACGGTCTACAGGCGGAAGATACCTGTTAGGTACACATAATATTGAAATTAATAAAAAGTATTTAGAGCAATTTGGAGAGAATGAATTAATAGGGATTATTAAGCATGAGCTTTGTCATTATCATCTCCATCTTGAAGGAAAAGGGTATCAGCATCGTGATCTTGATTTTAAATGGTTACTAAAGAAAGTTGGGGCACCCCGATTTTGTACACCGCTAAAGGAGAAAGCTCCAAAGAGAACCTTTAAAAAAATACTCCTATACGAGTGCACAAACTGCCGCCTCCGTTATCAAAGAAAGAGAAGTATCGATACAAGCCGGTATGTTTGCGGGAAATGCCGAGGGAGGCTAAAGAAAATTAAAGAGGTAATCAAAGAATAACGTAAGAAAATGGAAAATGATTTTCTTGAAAAATGATGTTGACTTTGAATCCTAACGTCATTATAATATGAAGAGTCGATAAGGTAATTGCCTTATTAAATCTTATTATTCCGCAGTAGCTCAGTGGTAGAGCTATCGGCTGTTAACCGATCGGTCGTAGGTTCGAGTCCTACCTGCGGAGCCATATGGGGAAGTACTCAAGAGGCTGAAGAGGCGCCCCTGCTAAGGGTGTAGGTCGGGTAACCGGCGCGAGGGTTCAAATCCCTCCTTCTCCGTAGTTAAAGGCCCCTTGGTCAAGCGGTTAAGACACCGCCCTTTCACGGCGGTAACACGGGTTCGAATCCCGTAGGGGTCATCAGGGATGGGAAATGAACAATAGCTCATTTCCTGTTTCTCAAAAGATAATGGTCTGGTAGTTCAGTTGGTTAGAATGCCTGCCTGTCACGCAGGAGGTCGCGGGTTCGAGTCCCGTCCAGACCGCCATTATTTATTTTTACAATTGTTTTTGATGGGCTATAGCCAAGCGGTAAGGCAACGGACTTTGACTCCGTCATTCGTTGGTTCGAATCCAGCTAGCCCAGCCATCTTAAATATGCGGGTGTGGCGGAATTGGCAGACGCACCAGACTTAGGATCTGGCGCCGCAAGGCGTGGGGGTTCGACTCCCTTCACCCGCACCATTAATTACCACTTGAAATAAGCGTGTAAGTTTAGTATGATTAGTTTTGCCGCTAATTTATTCGCGGTCGTGGCGGAATGGCAGACGCGCTAGGTTGAGGGCCTAGTGGGGGCAACCCCGTGGAGGTTCAAGTCCTCTCGGCCGCACCAAAAAAATCTTGACAAGACGAAATAGATTTGTTAAGATATAAAAGTTGCTTGTAAAATATTGCGCCCGTAGCTCAATTGGATAGAGCGTTTGACTACGGATCAAAAGGTTATGGGTTCGACTCCTTTCGGGCGCGCCATTATTGCGGGAAGTAGCTCAGCTTGGTAGAGCACTTGGTTTGGGACCAAGGGGTCGCAGGTTCGAATCCTGTCTTCCCGACCAGTAAAATATAATATGCGGGTGTAGTTTAGTGGTAAAACCACAGCCTTCCAAGCTGTTGTTGTGGGTTCGATTCCCATCACCCGCTCCAAATTACCTTTATGATTGTTCTTTGAAAACTAAACAAACAAAAACGTCAACAAACAATAATATTCATTTCTTTTTGAAATGAAGCCAACGTAACAAATGAGCTAAATCAACTTTCTTGGAGAGTTTGATCCTGGCTCAGGACGAACGCTGGCGGCGTGCCTAATA
>NZ_JBHTHD010000008.1:0-583141 GCF_042675345.1 Neobacillus sp. GCM10027624 | reverse complement strand
TCATTTGTTACGTTGGCTTCATTTCAAAAGAAATGAATATTATTGTTTGTTGACGTTTTTGTTTGTTTAGTTTTCAAAGATCATTTTCTCTTGGTCACCCAAAAGCGACTTTATTAATATACCATTCATTCAGTACTTCGTCAACATCTTTTTTTATCTTTTTCTTTTCATAAGACAAAGTTCTTATGCCGACCTAAATGATTATATCAGGTTCTCCTCGGGGAATCAAGGATAAAATAAAAAGAGAGGAACAACTTAAGTGTTCCTCTTCGCCTCTATTATTATTCATCTTCTTCTTTAATCGGTTGAACCTCTTCAGATGTATTCTCATTCACTTCAAGGTTCCCTTCAACTGCACTTTCATTTGTATCATTTGCATCTTCATTTGTTTCTTCTTCTTCTTCTTCCTTTTCCACCTTCGCTACGGTTGCAACAAATTCATGTTCATTTTCTCTCATACTGATTAGTTTTACACCAATCGTATTTCTTCCCATTGTAGAAATTCCGCCAACATCTATACGGATTAGCACACCGCCAGTGGTAATGAGCATTAGATCTTCTTCACCGGTTACGGCCCTCATCGAGACAAGATCACCATTTTTCTCGGTAATATGGCAAGTCTTAATACCTTTCCCGCCTCTGCCTTGGATACGGTATTCAGCTGCCGGAGTACGTTTTCCATAACCATTTTTGGTTACAATCAGGACGTCGTTATTCTCTTCTAACACTTCCATGCCAACGACTTCATCATCACTTTCTAACGTAATTCCTTTTACACCTGTGGCTGTTCTGCCCATTGACCTTACATCAGTCTCTGGGAAGCGGATGAGCATCCCTTTTTGAGTTCCAATGATAATGTGCTTATTGCCATCCGTTAGGCGAGCTGAAATGAGCTCATCGCCCTCCCGTAAATTTAAGGCAATCAAGCCATTATTACGGATATGAGCGAATGACGTTAATGGTGATCGTTTTGAGATTCCTTCTTTAGTTGTAAAGAACAAGAACCAATCATCTACAAATTCCTCGACAGGGATGATTGCATTCACCCATTCTCCTTTTTCTACACCGAGCAGGTTAATAATTGGAATTCCTTTAGCCGTCCGGCTGTATTCAGGAATCTCATATCCTTTTGATCGATATACTTTCCCTTTGTTCGTAAAGAAGAGAATCGTATCATGTGTGGATGTAGTAATGAGATGTTCAACAAAATCATCTTCATTTGTTCCCATTCCCTGAATACCCCGGCCGCCCCGTTTTTGGGCACGATAAGTAGAGACAGGAAGGCGTTTGATATAACCATTATGTGTTAAGGTAATGACAATATTTTCACGCGGGATTAAATCCTCATCCTCAATATTTTCAATGCCGCCAACTGCAATTTCAGTACGGCGTTTATCATTAAACCGTTCTTTAATTTCTAGTAGTTCCTCACGAATAATTTCCAGAACCTTTTCTTCATCTGCTAAGATCGCTTTTAATTCAGCAATTAGCTTAACTAGGCTTTGATATTCATCCTCAATCTTTTCTCTTTCTAAACCTGTTAAACGCTGCAAACGCATATCTAAAATAGCTTGGGCTTGCTTTTCAGAAAGGTTAAATTGGGTCATTAAGCCTTCTCGGGCAATATCGGTTGTTTGCGAGCTGCGAATTAAGTTAATTACCGCATCCAAGTTATCTAAGGCAATACGCAATCCCTCTAAAATATGGGCTCGCGCTTCTGCCTTTCGCAATTCAAATTCAGTTCTGCGGCGAATAACTACCTTTTGGTGATCTAAGTAATAAACTAAACATTGTTTAAGATTCAATACCCTCGGATGTCCGTCAACCAGGGCCAATGTATTGATACCAAAGCTAGTTTGCAGCGCAGTTTGTTTATATAAGTTATTTAAAAGAACGTTAGCATTTGCATCCTTACGAACCTCAATAACAATACGCATCCCTCTGCGGTCGGATTCATCCCTTAGATCTGTTATCCCTTCAATTTTTTTATCACGGGCTAATTCAGCAATTTTTTCAATTAACTTTGCTTTATTTACTTGGTATGGTAACTCATTGACAATGATAACTTCTTTACCATTTGATTTTTGTTCTATTTCTACTTTTGCACGAACAGTGATAGAGCCTCTGCCGGTTTCGTATGCTTTGCGGATTCCACTTCGTCCAAGAATAATACCACCGGTTGGAAAATCTGGACCAGGAATAATTTCCATCAATTCTTGGGTCGTTATTTCCGGGTCATGACTGACAGCTAATACTCCATCAATGACTTCGCCAAGCTGGTGAGGCGGGATATTTGTTGCCATACCAACGGCGATCCCTGTTGTTCCATTGACTAATAGATTAGGAAATCTGGCTGGCAGAACAACTGGTTCTCTTTCTTCACCATCATAGTTTGGCTGATAATCAATGGTATCCTTGTTGATATCTCGTAATAATTCCATTGAGATCTTCGACATTCTTGATTCTGTATAACGCATCGCTGCCGCCGCGTCGCCGTCTACCGAACCAAAGTTTCCATGACCATCAACAAGCATATAGCGGTAGTTAAAATCCTGGGCCATCCGAACCATTGTTTCATAAACAGCTGAGTCGCCGTGGGGATGATATTTACCAATAACATCACCAACGATACGAGCCGATTTTTTATATGGTTTGTCTGAATGGATTCCTAGATCATGCATTGCATAAAGAATACGGCGATGGACAGGTTTCAGCCCATCACGTACATCTGGAAGTGCACGGGAAACAATGACACTCATTGCATAGTCAAGGAAAGATGATTTCATCTCCTGACTAATATTTATTTCTTTAATTTGAGGATTTGATGTTTCAGACATTTTTGAAAACCTCCTATTCGGGGTGAAAATAGCCTTGAAACGTTCACACTGATAGGCAGGTAAACGAAAAAAGGAGGATAGTGGTCACCCCTCTACCCTTTTAATCAATCTAGCATGTTGCTTTCTTTTCTTATTGTATTAGTTACAGCCCCTCGAGGCGCTGGAGCTTGTTTTAGATATCTAAATTCTTAACGTATTTTGCGTTTTCTTCGATAAAGTTACGGCGTGGTTCTACCTTCTCACCCATTAGCATTTCAAAGGTTTCATCCGCTTCTATCGCATCTTCTAGACTAACCTGAAGCATAGTTCTTGAAGAAGGATCCATGGTTGTTTCCCACAATTGTTCAGGATTCATCTCACCTAAACCTTTATAACGCTGAATATTAGGCTTTGGCGCACTTGGGAGCTCTGCAAAGATCTTATCAAGTTCTTTGTCATTATAGGCATACTCAACTCGTTTTCCTTGTTGGACTTTATACAAAGGAGGCTGAGCTATATAGATATAACCAGCTTCTAAAATCTGTCTCATATAACGGTAGAAGAAGGTTAAGATGAGTGTACGAATATGTGCTCCGTCAACATCGGCATCTGTCATAATGACTACTTTATGGTACCTGGCTTTTGAAATATCAAAATCTTCTCCAATGCCTGTTCCAATTGCCGTAATCATCGCTCTGACTTCGTTGTTAGATAGAATTTTGTCTAGACGTGCCTTTTCTACATTGAGAATCTTTCCTCTTAGCGGAAGAATCGCTTGGAAATGACGATCTCGGCCTTGCTTCGCTGAACCGCCCGCTGAGTCACCCTCAACGATATATATTTCACTCTCAGAAGGATCCTTTGAAGAACAATCCGCTAATTTCCCAGGTAAACTGGATACTTCTAAAGCACTTTTACGTCTCGTTAATTCCCTCGCCTTTTTTGCCGCTAGTCTTGCTCTAGCCGCCATTAAACCCTTTTCTACAATCTTCTTTGCTACTATTGGGTTTTCCAAAAGGAACTTATCAAAATGGCTTGCAAATAACGCATCTGTAATAGCTCTTACTTCAGAGTTGCCAAGCTTGGTTTTGGTTTGTCCTTCAAATTGCGGGTCAGGGTGCTTAATCGAAACGATAGCAGTTAGACCTTCCCGAACATCTTCACCTGAAAGATTGGCATCTGCCTCTTTAATTAAACCATTTTTCCGAGCATAATCATTTATAACCCTCGTCAAAGCGGTTTTAAAGCCCGACTCATGTGTTCCGCCTTCGTAAGTATGAATATTGTTTGCAAAGGAGTAGATACTCTCTGTATATCCCTCATTATATTGAAGAGCCACTTCGATACTAATTCCGTCACGTTCACCCTCGATATAAATTGGGTCTTCAAAAATGACTTCCTTTGTACGGTTTAAATGTTCAACATACGATTTAATACCGCCTTCATAATGGTACTCACTCTTTTTATTTTCAACACGTTTATCTTCAATGGTTATTCTTAAGCCCCTGTTAAGGAAAGCAAGCTCACGAATCCGTGTTGCAAGGGTATCGTAATCGTATTCCAATGTTTCGGTAAAAATTTCTCCGTCCGGTCTAAAACGTGTGATTGTACCGGTTATATCGGTTTCCCCAATGATTTTTAAATCGGCAACCGGAACTCCGCGTTCATATTTTTGATAGTGAATATGACCGTCACGATGAACAAAAACCTCAAGTTCTGTTGACAGTGCATTTACAACGGAGGCACCTACACCATGTAGCCCTCCGGATACTTTGTATCCGCCGCCGCCAAATTTCCCTCCGGCGTGAAGTACCGTCATGATAACTTCAACAGCAGGCCTTCCCATTTTTTCCTGGATTCCAACAGGGATTCCCCGGCCATTATCCTTTACGGTAATACTGTTATCTTTTTCAATGATGACATTAATTTCAGTACAATATCCTGCCAAAGCCTCATCAATACTATTATCAACGATTTCCCAAACAAGGTGGTGAAGACCTTTACCGCTTGTCGACCCAATATACATCCCCGGTCTTTTTCGAACAGCCTCAAGTCCTTCTAACACTTGTATCTGGTCGGCTTCATATGCTTGTTCTTGAACTGTGTTTTGTTCCATTGTCAAAGCTTTTCACCTGCACTTTCTTACAAAGTCAAACTATATTTCAAAAGTAGAAGATTATTTATACGTCTTTATAAATCTGATTGATTTTTTTGACTTGAACGTTTCTTTAAGGTCCCGGAAGCAATTGGGGATAAAAAAATTTTGTCGGAGGTTATCACGACCGACTTATAGGGGTTTTTTGAAAGGTTAATGACTTTATCTTCATGCTGAAGTAAAAACTCCTCTACCATCACAGAAGATTTTGCACTCTCTTTATCTAGAATCGAAATAATGTCCCTTGCCCTGATATTTAAATCCTCCCCAATATGAATATACACACTCCCACCTCAATCCACTTTCTTGATCACACCGGATTCTACTTCAAATGTTGAAGCATCTTTTAATGTTTGATGGTGAATTCCATCAACACTTGTTGTTGTTACAAATGTCTGAACCCTTCCTTGAATGGTATTAAGCAGATGTGACTGACGATAGTCATCTAATTCTGATAACACATCATCAAGGAGTAAGATTGGAAACTCGCCTATCTGTGAATGAATTAATTCAATTTCGGCAAGTTTAACAGAAAGAGCGGTTGTCCGCTGCTGCCCCTGTGATCCGAAGGTTTGCACATCCCGATTATTGACGAAAAACAATAGATCGTCACGATGGGGACCAAACAGAGTTGTCCCGCGTTCTATCTCTCTTGTTTTAACCTTGTTGAATTTTTCTTCAAAGGATGCTACCATTTTCGACAAATCTTGGCCTTCTAATACATCCACCGATGGTTTGTACTCAATTTTAAGCGATTCTACCCCTCTGGAGATGCCGCTATGGATAGGCTCTGCCCATTTTTGAAGCAGCTGCAGGAACTCAAATCGCTTATTAATGATTTTCACCGCTGTTTCAATAAACTGGTCCGTTAATATTTCGAGCATTGTTTGGTCAGACTGTTTTTTTATTTGCATCATTTTCAAAAAATGATTTCTCTGTTGAAGTATTTTTTGATATTGACTCATATCATGTAAATAGACTGGTGATACCTGACCAATTTCCATATCAATAAAGCGCCTTCTCACCTGTGGACTGCCCTTTACCAAGTTTAGATCCTCCGGCGCAAACATAACGACATTAAGGTTTCCGACATATTGACTCAATTTCTGTTGTTCAATGTGATTGCACTTTGCCTTTTTCCCCTTTTTGGAAATCACCAGTTGCAGTGGCAAAGAACTATACTGTTTTTGGATTCTACCTTCTATTTTAGCATACTCTTGATCCCAACGAATAAGATCTTTGTCATTTGAGGTCCGATGGGATTTAGCCATGGCTAAAACATAGATGGACTCCATTACATTGGTTTTCCCTTGGGCATTTTCACCCAAGATCACATTCACTTTATTTTCGAATTCAACGGATAATGTTTCATAGTTCCGATAATCTTTTAAGGCTAATTGTTCAATATACATGAACGTAACATCCTCTATTTTTCCGTAATAAGGAATTCTCCGAATCCAGGTATTTTCACCTTGTCCCCTCGACGAAGTTTTCTTCCTCTTCTTTGATCTTGTTCACCATTAATAATAATTTGATGCTCACTTAAAAACCATTTTGCCATTCCACCGGTTTGAATCACATCCGCTAGTTTAAGAAATTGCCCTAATGTAATAAATTCTGTGTCTATTTCTATTTTGGCAGACATAATTAATCACTCATTTCAAAAAATGATCTCAATACTTTATTTTACTAAAAAAATCAGTTAGATACAAAGAAATCTAAAAAAAGCTGCCATTTATTGTGGCAGCTCTATATTTTTTTATAAAAATTCATCCTGGACTTTGAGAATGACCCAGTCCAGCACTTAGGTCTTTTTAGTACGTTCTTACCGGTAAAATTAGTTGCAGGGTTGTTTCATCATGAAGCGGGCGAATAAGGAAGGGCCGCATCGCTCCGGTAAAACTGATACAAATATCAGTGCCCTCCAATGCTTTTAACGCATCCATCATATATTTTGCACTAAAGGAAATTTTTAATTCCTCGCCTTCAATCGATTGGCTTTGAATCTCTTCGACAACCTTACCAACCTCAGGTGTATTAGAAGAAACCTCGATGATTCCTCCCTCATTTGTTGTGAATTTAACAACATTATTTCTACCTTCACGAGCAAGCAAAGACGCACGATCAATAGCCTGTAAGAATGCCTTTGTATTTACAGTTACATCCGTTTTGCTTTCATTTGGAATCAATCGGGAAGTATCCGGATAGTTGCCTTCTAACAGTCTTGAGAAGAACAATAAATGTTTCGCTTTAAATAAAATTTGATTTTCTGTTATCACTATGTCAATTAATTCATTGGAATCATCAATAATCTTACTTAATTCATTCAAACTCTTTCCTGGGATTACCACATTATAGGTCTCACTATTTTCTGCTTCAATTCTTACTTTCCTTAATGCCAAGCGATGGCTATCTGTTGCAATACAGATTAACTCCCCGTTTTCGATCTTCCAGTTTACACCTGTCAAGATGGGGCGTGTTTCTGAGGTGGACACAGCGAACACCGTTTGCCTGATCATTGCTTTTAATAGATCTGTTGCAATATGGAATTTATTATTTTCCTCAATTTGCGGGAGGTGTGGATATTCCTCTGCATCAAGGCCATTTAAGTTAAATTCAGATTTTCCTGAGCGTATAACCGTTTGCAGCGAACCAAGTACTTCAATTTCAACTGTATCTGTCGGGAGTTTCTTTACAATTTCACTAAAAAACTTTGCTTGCAAAACAATGGCCCCGGTTTGTATGATCTCAACGATTTCATCCCCAGCCTCTTCTTTTGGAATAAAAGATTCAATCGATATATCCGAGTCACTTCCTGTTAGGGTAACCCCTTCCTCTGCAGCAGTAATTTTAATTCCCGTTAAAATTGGAATAGTTGTTCTGGAAGTGACTGCCTTCATCACATCTTGAACACTTTGAACGAGGCGGTCCCGTTGAATGATAAATCTCATTTTAGAAATTCCTCCGATTAAGCATATTTTTAATGACGATAACATATAATAATATTTTTTAAAAAAATAGTAGAAGTACTAGTAGGGCCTGTTGATATGTGGATAACCCTATTTTATCAAAGGAAACACAGCCTATCCACATGTGGACAGACTGTGCATGAATGGGTAAAAGTTATTCACATAATTAACCTTGTAATTTAAACCTTTAACAGTTCATTTAATTCTTTCATTTGCTTTTGCAGCTGTGAATCGCTTTGCAGCATTTTTGAAATTTTTTCATGGGCATGGATGACGGTAGTATGATCTCTGCCGCCAAACTCTTCTCCTATTTTTGGGAGGGAGTGGTCCGTTAATTCCCGTGATAAATACATCGCAATTTGCCTCGGGAAAGCAACTGACTTTGTCCGTTTTTTTGCTTTAAAATCCTCCAGCTTAACGCCAAACTGCTCACCAACAACTCTTTGAATATCAAGAATGGTAACCACCTTTGGTTTAGAGCTTGGAATGATGTCCTTCAATGCTTCTGCTGCTAAGTCTGCATTTATATCCTTATTAATTAATGATGAATAAGCGACAACCCGAATAAGCGCACCTTCGAGTTCACGGATGTTTGAATCAATTTGATTGGCGATGTACAACATGACCTCATTCGGAATATCCAATCCTTCTGCTTTTGCTTTCTTGCGGAGGATGGCAATCCTTGTTTCGAGATCAGGTGGTGTAATATCGGTAATGAGCCCCCATTCAAAACGTGAACGCAGACGGTCTTCCAAGGTTGGAATTTCTCTTGGTGGACGGTCACTTGAAATAATAATTTGTTTGCTTTCCTCGTGAAGAGCATTAAAAGTATGGAAGAATTCCTCTTGGGTCGATTCTTTTCCGGCCAAAAATTGAATATCATCTATTAGCAGGACATCAACATTTCGATATTTATTTCTAAAGCTTTCAGCTTTATTGTCACGAATCGAGTTAATAAATTCATTTGTAAATTTTTCTGATGATAAATAAACGACTTTTGCCGCTGGATTATGATCCAATACATAATGGCCAATCGCATGCATTAAGTGGGTTTTACCCAATCCTACTCCACCGTATATAAATAAAGGATTATAGGCCTTTGCCGGTGCTTCAGCTACAGCTAGCGATGCTGCATGAGCAAAACGGTTCCCTGAACCGATTACGAACGTATCAAAAAGGTACTTAGGATTTAAGATGTTTTGCGGAAAGTCATTTTGATCTTCTTCCTTTTTTGCCTTTTTTGGAGGCGCCGGTACATCCATTTCTTCCTCATTTTGATTATGCGGAATAATAAATTTCACAGATAGTTCTTCTCCGGTAATTTCATAGAGAATACCTGCGATTAACTGGGAATAGCGCTCCTCGAGCCAATCACGTGCAAATTCATTCGGTGCAGTGATTACAAGGAGATTTCCTTGTAGGGAATGAGCTTTTGTCGACTTGAGCCAGGTATCAAAGCTAGGCTTGCTAATTTTTTTCTCTATATTAGCCAGCGCTGCATTCCAAAGATCCGCAATATTTTCCAACGAGTTTCCCCTCCTTTTCAAAATGATAAATCGTGTAACTTCACTTTAGATAATAAAGTCTAGCCCCGAAAGTTCCGTGAAAAACCAAGTTATACAAGCTGTACAATCTATTAATTTATAAATATACGAAACAGTGGTTGTGGAAAAATATATAATAAGGAAATAAAGTGGAGTTTCGACAATATCCACTTCCTGTGGACAAGTTTCTGCAGTACACTTGAACAACCTATCCACAAGATATCCACAAACTGTGGATAAAGATAAATTAGGGCAAAGTTATTCAGAGTGAAAACACAAATATAATATCAAATAATAGCAAGAGGTGCAATGCTTTTTCGCAGTTTATCCACAAGAGGGGCATCCTGTGGGTAAAAATTGTCCACAAGTATTGGCTTTGTGAAAAAACTGTCGATAACTTGTGAAATGTGCAAAAAAAATGTCGATTACTTATCCACAAGCAAAAAATGAGAGGATAATCTGATCCTTGACTTTAGTTTTAAAAAAAAAAGCAAAATCATGTACGTTAAAAAAATTGGAAATAAGGAACAATAGCTCGAGAGTAGTTGACAATCTTATGTAGACGTCTTTATAATAAATAAGACTGTCAAAGGCATTAAACTTGATAGCTATTCCTCAGGGAGGTGTCATATAATGAAAAGAACATATCAACCAAATAAACGTAAGCACAGTAAAGTTCACGGTTTCCGCAGTCGTATGAGCTCAGCAAACGGACGTAAAGTTCTTGCTCGCCGTCGTCAAAAAGGAAGAAAAGTATTATCAGCTTAGACCACTGAAACGTCTCAGTGGTCTTTTTTCTAATTTAAGGGGAAAAATATTACTGAGACTATTCAGACTGAGGGTGTTTTGATGAGGAAAGAATTAAGGGTCAAAAAAAATAAAGAGTTTCAAGAAGCCTTTCAAAAGGGGTTTTCCTTTGCAAATCGACAATTTGTTGTCTACTCATTAAAAAAAGAGGGTCAGGAAAATTTTCGAATTGGCTTGTCGGTCAGCAAAAAAATTGGGAATGCCGTTACCAGAAACCAAATAAAACGATATATTCGGCAGGCAATTTTTGAATTAAAGGATCAGCTGCATGCAGAAAATGATTACATCATTATCGCGAGAAAGCCTGCAGCGGAAATGGACTTCTTTGAAGTAAAAAAGAGCTTAACGCATGTTTTAAAGGTAGGAAAGGTTTTAAAGAAACGTTAAAAGGACAATAATTTGAGTATTTCCCTTATTTACTTTGTAATAAGACTTTTTATACAAGAAAATGGTAAAATAATTTATAAGTTAAACATACATAAATAACATTTTTTACATTAAATATTTATTTTTTGGACAAGGAGGAAAATTTGGTTGAAAAAAAGAATATTACTTTTGTCGGGGATGCTTTCTTTATTCCTGTTCCTAACGGGATGCAGTCAGATTAAGCAGCCGATCACATCAGAAAGTACGGGATTTTGGAATCAATACATTGTTTATCCATTATCTTGGTTTATTAAAGAAGTGGCTCATTTGCTTGGCGGAAGCTTTGGATTATCGATTATTGTTGTTACAATCCTCATCCGCCTGGTTATTTTGCCGCTTATGATTAAGCAGACAAGAAGCTCGAAGGCGATGCAGGCGCTTCAGCCGCAGTTAACGGAACTTAGAAAAAAATACAGCTCTAAAGATCAAAAAACTCAACAAAAATTACAGCAGGAAACAATGGCACTTTTCCAAAAAAACGGTGTAAACCCAATGGCAGGATGTTTTCCATTAATCATTCAAATGCCGATTTTAATTGGTTTTTACCATGCAATCTCGAGAACAAGGGAAATCGCCCAGGACAGTTTTTTATGGTTTGACTTAGGTGAAAAGGATCCTTATTATATTTTACCGATCATTGCAGGGGTTACGACGTTTATCCAGCAAAAAATGATGATGGCCGGTACGGAAAACCAAAATCCACAAATGGCGATGATGGTTTGGATGATGCCGATTATGATTGTCATTTTTGCGTTTAACTTTCCAGCTGCACTTTCGTTGTACTGGGTAGTCGGAAATATTTTTATGATTGTTCAAACCTATTTTATTAAAGGCCCGGAACTTAAGTCGCAAGCCACGGGCAATGCGGGGGGAGCAAAGAAGTGAAACAGGTAACTGCTACAGGACAAAATGTCGAAGAAGCAGTAGAATCAGCTTTAGCTCAATTACAAACAACGAAGGACCGCGCAGAAATCGACATTATCGATGAAGGAAAAAAGGGGATTTTTGGCATTTTTGGTTCACGTCCGGCAGTGGTAAAGGTTACCGTAGTCATTGATCCAATTGAGGAAGCCCAAAATTTCCTGAAAAGCATCAGCGAACAAATGGGAGCACCGGTTGAAATTGAAGTAAAACGCGAAGGAAAACAAGTTAATTTTGTTTTAACAGGGGAAAAGATTGCTCTATTAATCGGAAAAAGAGGACAAACCTTAAATTCCTTGCAGTATTTAACTCAGCTTGTCATCAATCGCTCGTCCAATCGATATTTGACCGTTATTTTGGATGCTGAAGACTACCGAAACCGCAGGAATGAGACTTTAATTCAATTAGCTCATCGTCTTGCCCAAAAGGCTGTTAAGACTGGGAAAGATGTGGCACTGGAGCCGATGCCATCCTATGAACGCAAAGTTATTCATTCTGCGTTATCTGAAAATAAACGGGTTAAGACTTTTTCAGATGGAACTGAACCACATCGGTACATTGTGATAACTCCATCTAAATAAAAAAACAAAAAGGCACTTTATCAAATCGATAAAGTGCCTTTTTGTTTTTCGCTTATTCCTATTTCTTGTTTTTAAAAGCCTGTGCGTAACTTTTTTTGAGAAAATGTTTGTTTTATTGTTATTCACATGTGGATAAGTTAAAATATAAGATAAATACTTGTCGTTGTGGATAATTCTGATTGCTTTTTTAACTGAAACTGATGTGATATTCTAGTAATTTGGAGCAAAATATCATTTCTTCTATAGATTATTTTTTGCAAGTAAGAGAGGTGAAAACAATGGAGTTTGATACGATTGCGGCGATTTCGACACCGATGGGTGAGGGTGCAATCGCCATTGTACGATTAAGTGGTGATGATGCCTTTAACATTGCTAATAAGGTTTTTAAAAGTATCAGTGGGAAAAGGCTGGTTGATATGGCTTCCCATACGATTCATTATGGCCATCTAATTGATCCAAAAGATGGACAAGTGGTGGAGGAAGTAATGGTTTCGCTTATGAAGGGGCCAAAAACCTTTACAAAAGAGGATGTAGTTGAAATTAATTGCCACGGTGGAATCGTTTCTGTTAACCGGGTGTTGCAGCTTATATTAAATAATGGAGCACGGCTTGCTGAACCGGGTGAATTTACAAAGCGCGCTTTTTTAAATGGGCGCATCGATTTATCGCAGGCAGAAGCAGTTATGGATTTAATCCGGGCAAAAACAGACCGGGCAATGAACGTCGCATTGGGGCAGATGGAAGGAAGATTATCGCGATTGATTCGCGGTTTGCGCCAGGAAATTTTAGAAATCCTTGCCCATGTGGAAGTGAATATTGATTATCCTGAATACGATGATGTCGAGGAAATGACTCATAAAATGCTGAAGGAAAAAGCGGCTTATGTACGGGAAGAAATTAAGAAGCTTTTGCAAACCTCTCAGCAGGGGAAAATTTTACGTGAAGGCCTATCAACGGTTATTGTTGGCCGCCCAAACGTAGGGAAATCTTCGTTATTAAATAGTTTGGTTCACGAAAATAAGGCAATTGTCACGGATATCCCAGGGACAACCCGTGATGTCATTGAAGAATATGTCAACGTAAGAGGTGTACCGTTAAGACTTTTAGATACTGCGGGAATCAGGGAGACTGAAGATAT
The DNA here is from genome assembly GCF_042675345.1 of Neobacillus sp. GCM10027624. Classification (NCBI taxonomy): domain Bacteria; kingdom Bacillati; phylum Bacillota; class Bacilli; order Caryophanales; family Bacillaceae; genus Neobacillus; species Neobacillus sp. GCM10027624. Next base: position 569,784 of record NZ_JBHTHD010000008.1, on the reverse strand, counting down.
TGTTGAACGGATTGGGGTTGAACGTTCCCGACAGGTTTTACGAGAGGCCGATTTAATCTTGCTCGTTTTAAATTATTCTGATGAGTTAACAATGGAGGATGAAAATCTATTTAAGGCTGTTGAAGATATGGATGTGATTGTCATTGTTAACAAAACTGACCTTTCGCAGAAAATTGATTTAGATCGGGTTAAGGACCTAGCTGCAAGGCATAGGCTCGTGACAACTTCTCTTCTCGAAGACCGTGGGGTTGACGAATTGGAAGAGGCTATCTCCTCATTATTTTTTGCCGGCTCAATTGATGCAGGGGATATGACTTATGTTTCAAACAGCCGCCATATCGCTTTATTGAATCAAGCAATACATTCGATTGAGGAAGCTATTGACGGAGTCGAGATGGGGACTCCGATTGATATTGTTCAAATCGATTTAACAAGGGTCTGGGAACTGCTTGGGGAAGTTATTGGCGATAGTGTCCATGAAAGCCTAATTGATCAGCTATTTTCACAATTCTGTTTAGGGAAATAAAATTAGAAATAAATTTTTTACATTCCGAGACATTCGGAAATTGGAGGAACCTTTAATGCAATACGAAGCAGGAAGTTACGACGTCATTGTCGTCGGTGCAGGTCATGCGGGCTGTGAGGCCGGTCTTGCGGCTGCACGGCTTGGCGCAAAAACATTAATGATTACCATTAATCTCGATATGGTGGCCTTCATGCCATGTAATCCTTCTGTTGGCGGACCAGCAAAAGGGATTGTGGTGCGTGAAATCGATGCACTTGGCGGGGAAATGGGTAAAAATATTGATAAAACCTATATTCAAATGAGGATGTTGAATACAGGGAAAGGTCCTGCAGTAAGGGCACTCAGGGCACAAGCTGATAAATTTGCCTATCAACATGAAATGAAAAATACGCTTGAAAATGAATCGAATTTAACTCTTTTACAGGGAATGGTTGAACGTCTGGTTGTCGAAGACGGAGTTGTTGTTGGTGCCGTTACCAAAACAGGTGCAACTTACCGTGCGAAAACAGTGGTAATTACGACCGGTACCTACCTTCGCGGGGAAATCATCCTTGGTGAATTAAAATATTCAAGTGGTCCAAATAACCAGCAGCCTGCTGTTAAGTTATCAGAGCATCTAGAAGAGCTTGGCTTTGAACTTGTTCGTTTTAAAACAGGGACACCACCCAGAGTTAACAGCCACACGATTGATTACAGCAAAACAGAGATTCAACCTGGGGATGAACACCCACGAGCTTTTTCATATGAAACAACCCAATACATTACTGACCAGCTCCCATGCTGGTTAACATATACGAATGAACAAACCCACCTATTAATCGACCAGAACCTCCATCGTTCACCGATGTATTCTGGAATGATTAAGGGGACAGGGCCGCGTTATTGCCCATCCATTGAGGACAAGGTCGTACGCTTTAATGACAAACCGCGCCATCAAATTTTTCTTGAGCCGGAAGGAAGAAATACACAAGAAGTATATGTTCAGGGATTATCAACAAGTCTGCCGGAAGATGTCCAACAGCAAATCCTAAAAACCATACCTGGTCTCGAAAATGTTCAAATGATGCGCTCAGGTTATGCTATCGAATATGATGCCATTGTACCAACACAGCTATGGCCGACACTCGAAACAAAGATTGTCAAAAATCTTTACACCGCTGGCCAAATTAATGGGACCTCTGGATATGAGGAAGCAGCTGGTCAAGGACTCATGGCAGGAATTAATGCCGGACTCAATGCTTTAGGCCTGGAGCAATTAGTGCTAAGCCGCTCAGATGCGTATATTGGTGTTTTAATTGATGACCTGATTACCAAGGGGACAAATGAACCCTATCGCCTGCTTACATCACGTGCAGAATATCGTCTTCTTTTACGACATGATAATGCTGACTTAAGGTTAACGGAAATTGGCCATGAAATTGGATTAATCCGTGAGGAACGATATCAGCAATTTTTAGCTAAAAAAGAAGCGATTGAACTTGAAAAGAAACGATTATGGTCATCAATCATCAAACCTTCAAAGGAAGTTCAGGATTTAATTAAAAGCCAGGGCGGCAGTGAACTAAAAGATGGCATTCGTGCATCTGACCTGTTAAAACGTCCCGAAATGTCCTATGAACATATTGAGGGTCTTACCCCTAGTGATGTTACTTTGGATACTGAAATTAAAGAACAAGTTGAAATCCAAATTAAATATGAGGGATATATTGAAAAATCACTTCAGCAGGTTGACCGCTTAAAGAAAATGGAGAATAAGAAAATTCCTGAAAATATTGATTATGATGCGATTAACGGATTAGCAACAGAGGCGAGACAAAAGTTGAAAAAAATTAAACCGTTATCGATTGCCCAAGCATCAAGAATTTCCGGGGTAAACCCTGCTGATATTTCCATTCTGCTTGTTTATTTAGAACAGGGCAGGATTGCCAGGGTAGCAAATGAATAAATAAGCGAGGAATTTCATCGATGAATGTTGAACAATTTGAATCCATGCTGGGGGAAAAGGGAATTACCCTTTCCTCAAGGCAGTTGGAGCAATTTGAAATATATTACGAAACTCTTGTTGAGTGGAACGAAAAAATGAATTTGACAGCCATCACGGATAAAGCCGATGTGTATTTAAAACATTTTTACGACTCCATAACCGCGGGCTTTTATTATGACTTTACAAAAACCTTTCATCTATGTGATGTCGGGGCGGGTGCCGGATTTCCGAGCATTCCTTTAAAAATTGCTTTTCCGCAAATAGAGATCACAATTGTTGATTCACTCAACAAGCGAATCTCATTTTTAAACCATTTAGCAAGTGTCCTAAAGTTGGAAAATGTCCAATTTATCCATGACCGCGCCGAAACATTTGGAGTGAATCCAAAATATCGAGAATCGTTTGATGTTGTTACGGCAAGAGCAGTTGCCAGAATGTCTGTTTTAAGTGAGCTATGTTTGCCGCTTGTGAAAATAGATGGTCATTTTATCGCAATGAAAGCTGCGCATGCCAAAGATGAATTAGAAGCAGGTCAAAAGGCCATTTCAACCCTCGGCGGAAAATTGGAAAAGGTGTTTACATTTACATTACCAATTGAAGAAAGTGAACGGAATATTTTGATCATTAAGAAAGAGAAACAAACTCCAAAGAAATACCCGCGTAAGCCAGGTACCCCTGGTAAAATGCCGATTGAGTAATAAAAAATGGAACAGAATCAATTTTTGAAAAATACCCTTGAATGGCAGGAAGATATTATTTGAATAGAGAATAAATAATAGGGAGTTTCGTAAAGGTGGTGTTGGGGATGAGGCATTCGTTTACACGCTTTTTTGGTCTTGGCGAAAAGGGAGAACAAGACCTAGAACTTGAGAAAGAACTTGAAATTGAAAGTGAAAGTGAAAGAAATGAAGAAATTAAGAAGATACCAATTGACAATATCTTTCCAAATCGTTTCCAGCCCCGGACGGTTTTTGATGATGAAAAAATTGAGGAATTGTCACGAACCATTCATATTCATGGAATTATCCAGCCGATTGTTGTAAGACAATTTGACAAAGATCGGTACGAAATTATTGCCGGTGAGCGGCGCTGGCGTGCCATGAAAAAGCTGGGGTGGGATGAGGTTCCTGCGATTGTTAAGAATATGTCGGATACTGAAACAGCTTCTGTTGCCTTAATTGAGAATCTGCAGCGGGAAGAACTTTCACCGATTGAAGAAGCAATTGCATATGGCAAACTGCTGGAGCTTCATAATTTAACCCAAGAGGCTTTAGCACAGCGTCTTGGAAAAGGGCAATCGACCGTAGCGAACAAGCTTCGGCTGCTCAAGTTGCCACAGGAGATTCAGGAAGCATTATTAAATAAAATTATAACGGAGCGTCATGCCCGTGCGTTGATTCCTTTGAAGAATCCTGAGAAACAGGTCCTGCTTTTACAGGAAATAATGGAGAGAAACTTAAATGTAAAGCAAACTGAGGACCGCGTTGTAAAACTGCTTGAACAAAAAAATCAAAAGCCAAAACCAAAAAGAAAAGCATTCAGTAAGGATATGCGAATTGCCGTAAATACAATTAGGCAATCCTTATCGATGGTTTCAGATAGTGGAATAGATCTTAATGCAGAGGAAGAAGAGTTTGATGAATTCTACCAATTCACCATTCGAATTCCGAAGAAAAAATAGAATAATGGACAGATGGATCAAACATTAATTGTTTGGTCCTTTTTTATGATCGATTGGATGATAATGGTATTTATTGAAATAATCCTTTGCATGAATATTTTTCGAAAAAAAACAAAAACAAATCTATTTCGTGATAAAATAGTTACCATGGCCATTTTGTTTTTGAAAATAGCAAATAGTCATTTTCTTTGTAATGGCAAATTAACAGTTTAATAGATGAATATTTGATAGAATATAAGTAAGAATTAGGATAAAAGGTAGGTGACATTGTGGGCAAAGTTATTGCAATCGCGAATCAAAAAGGCGGAGTCGGCAAAACGACTACCTCTGTCAACCTAGGCGCCTGCTTAGCATACATAGGGAAAAGAGTACTTTTAGTAGACATTGACCCGCAAGGAAATGCAACAAGCGGTATTGGAATTGAAAAGGCAGAAGTAGAACAGTGTATATATGATGTTTTAGTCGACGACGTTGAAGTGAAGAATGTCATAAAGCCATCGTCTGTTGAAAATTTATATGCTGTACCAGCAACCATTCAACTCGCAGGTGCGGAAATTGAGTTAGTACCAACCATTTCACGCGAAGTCAGACTAAAACGAGCTCTTGGTGAGGTAAAGGATCAATTTGACTATATTATTATTGATTGTCCGCCATCCCTCGGATTACTGACCATTAATGCCTTAACAGCATCTGATGCAGTGTTAATTCCCGTGCAGTGTGAGTATTATGCATTAGAAGGGCTAAGCCAACTTTTAAATACCGTTAGGCTTGTTCAAAAGCACTTAAATCAGGATTTAAAAATTGAAGGTGTTTTATTAACGATGCTGGATGCCCGCACAAATTTGGGGATTCAAGTAATTGAAGAAGTGAAGAAGTATTTTCAGGACAAGGTATATAAAACGATTATTCCGAGAAATGTACGTTTAAGTGAAGCGCCAAGCCACGGAGAACCAATTATCACCTATGATGCTAGATCCCGTGGTGCCGAAGTATATTTAGATTTGGCAAAGGAAGTGGTCTCGCATGGCTAAAGGATTAGGAAAAGGACTTGATGCATTTTTTCCTAATATGGAGGTTAATAAAGGTGAAGCGGTCCAAGAGATAAAATTGAAGGAATTGCGTCCTAATCCGTATCAACCTAGGAAAACCTTCCAACAAGAGGCCATAGATGAATTAAAGGCATCCATTTTAGAGCATGGCATCCTCCAGCCTCTTGTCGTCAGGAAAAGCATTAAAGGCTATGAAATTGTCGTGGGCGAGAGACGTTTCAGGGCGGCAAAGGAAGCAAAGCTTCAAGCGGTCCCTGCCGTTGTCCGCGAATTGTCAGAGCAGCAAATGATGGAATTGGCTGTAATTGAAAATCTTCAACGGGAAGATTTAAGCCCGATTGAAGAGGCAATCGCTTATCAAACCTTAATGGAAAAGTTAAAACTGACACAGGAAGAGGTAGCAAAGCGATTAGGAAAAAGTCGTCCGCATGTAGCGAACCATGTCCGTCTCCTCTCTCTTCCGGCTAAAATTCAAGAGTTAATTTCAAATGGGAAAATCTCCATGGGACATGGCCGTGCCTTACTTGGTCTACGTCAAAAGGAGAAGCTCCCAATTTTAGTTGAAAAGGTCATGAACGAAGGCTTAAACGTCCGCCAGCTTGAAAAACTTATTCAACAATTAAATGATAATGTTTCACGTGAAACAAAAAAGCCTGAAAAGAAAAAGGATGTCTTTTTACAGGAACGTGAGCATTTTCTCCGTGAGCGGTTTGGCACGACAGTTAATATTAAGCATTCGAAAAATAAAGGGAAAATTGAAATTGAATTCTTCTCACAAGAGGATTTGGAACGTATCCTTGAAATTCTTGACCAAGAATCCTCTGTCTAAACCATCAATAGATGGTTTATTTTTTTACCAACACAATATATTGTATGTTAGTTGTTGTTATCTTCAATATATTGTATTTGGTAATAATTTTAAAAATCTTTCATTTCAAAATAAAATATGATAATTTAATACTATTAAATACTTCGAGAGACGAATAATAGGGGAATCAGTAAATGTTTTTATTAGGAACGCTTGTAAATGGTGCATTAATTATTATTGGAAGTCTTCTTGGAAAGCTATTAAACCGGATTCCAGAGAGTATGAAAACTACCGTTATGTATGCGATTGGATTGTCTGTCATGGTTCTGGGGCTTCAGATGGGCTTAAAAAGTGAAAATTTCCTAATCGTGATCTTAAGTCTAGTTATGGGTGCTGTAATTGGGGAGCTTTTTAAATTAGAAGAAAAGCTGAATGATTTAGGGCACTGGCTGGAGAGTAAGGTGGGCTCTAATGGAAAAGGAAGTATCTCTGAAGGGTTTGTTACAGCAACCTTAATCTTTGTAATTGGGGCAATGGCGATTATCGGGGCACTTGACAGCGGAATCCGTGGGGATCACGATGTCCTGTACACCAAATCGATTATTGATGGATTTACGGCTTTGATTTTAACGACAACACTTGGAATTGGTGTTTTATTTTCGGCAGTTCCGGTCCTGCTTTATGAAGGGGTAATTGCCTTGTTTGCCACCCAAATTGACCGTTTTGTGCCGCATGCCTTAATGGATCAATTTATTGTTGAAATGACAGCTACTGGCGGGGTGATGATTTTTGCCATTGGTTTAAATCTTACCGGTATGATAAAAATTAAAGTCGCTAACCTCCTCCCTGGTATTCTCGTAACAGGAGTGATCGTTACAGTACTATATAATTATCATCATTTCTTTTAATCCATTTTAAAAAGCAATCGGCTGTTAATCACCGATTGCTTTTGTTTGTTCTTCTTCCCACTCCCAATTGACCTCATTCCAGCTTTCCTTTGGATTAGGAAGACTCGCTTGATAGATTCCACCTGCAATCGTCTTTGCCATTTTCATAACAAGGTTTAATCGTGTATTTTGCAAAACGAAAAACTCCATAAACCCGCTTACATTGACAATTCCGGTAATATGTAGCTCTCCTACTGCCGGAAGCTCTTTGTTCACGCCTGCGCCGGGCTTCACAGGTCCGTCTCCAAGCTGGATTACACCAACATTTTTAACACGGCCAAGGCAGGCATCAATTCCAATAATAAATGGGTTGTCATGCTTATTTTGAATTTCAGTTAATTTTTCTTTAAGATTTACCGCATGAATCGGTTCATCTAATGTTCCGTAAACGTAAAAGGATTGAAGGTTCTTCTCCTCTAACAGGCTTCCTACAAGAGGACCTAAGGAATCTCCTGTCGAACGATCCGTGCCGATACATACAAAAACAATAGGACGTTCAGACGAATCAGGAATTTTTAAACGTAATTCCTCAGCAAGGTTTTCCGCTGCATGGAAATCATCATAGCATATACGAGTTTTCGCTTTTCGATCAAAAAAACCTGCTTTGAGATTCATTAAGTCCCCTCCAAAATCTTGACAATATATTTTTATTAGTATACGGATTTTTTGGGAATTCTATACATGGAAGAATGCAAAACCCTTTTGAAACTCAGGACTATAATAAAAAATGAAAACTTGTTAAAATAGATGGATGATGGAAGTTAGGTAGGTGTATAGATGAGTTTTACTGAAAAAGGCATGCAAAAGATTATTGATAAATTTCAAAATGAAGATACATGGCTTACAATGGGTGAAGGCCTAATTAAAATCATTGCCATTTTAATCATTTCTAATATTTTAATTCGAATTGGTAAAGTCATGATTCATAACATCTTTAAAATTCGCAATCGTTCTCCATTCAGAACGGTTGAGCGCAGGGAAGAAACACTTTCAAGGCTTCTAGATAGCGTTCTATCCTATGTGGTTTACTTTATTTCCTTTTTGATGATCCTTTCCGTTTTAACAATCGATGTGAAGGCGTTGCTTGCCGGAGCAGGGATTGTCGGCTTAGCCGTGGGTTTTGGAGCGCAAAGTCTTGTTAAAGATATTCTTTCAGGATTTTTTATTATTTTCGAAGACCAATTTGCCGTTGGGGATCATATCCGGGTAGGAGAATTTGAAGGGAATGTCGAAACGATAGGATTAAGAACGACAAAACTTAAAAGCTGGACAGGTGAAATTCATATCCTCCCAAACGGAAGTATTACCCAGGTAACCAATTTTTCAATTAATAATAGTGTGGCTGTAGTAGACGTGGCCATTGCATATGGGGAAGATGTTGAAAAGGCGGAGAAGGTTATTGGGGAGCTGTTAGAGACATTACCGGACCATTATGAAGATTTAATTAAAACGCCAGAGCTGTTGGGAATTCAAAATATGAGTTCAACAGAGATAATTTTAAGAATAGTGGCAGAAACCCTGCCAACGAAGCAAGTCTATATCTCAAGAATGATTCGCAAGGAAATCAAGCTCCTATTGGATCAGCATGGAATTGAAATTCCTCTTCCCAAGCTTGTTGCCTATTCAAATAGTACAGAGCCTAAGAAATAAGGAAAGGAGTATAAGAACATGGAGCAAAAGGAATTTGCCCTCAATGATGTGGTCGAAATGAAAAAGCAGCATCCATGCGGAACCAATCGTTGGAAAATTATCCGAATGGGTATGGATGTGAGGATTAAATGTGAAGGCTGCGGGCACAGCGTATTAATCCCAAGAAAAGAGTTTTCCCGTAAAATGAAGAAAATTTTGGTGAAGCATGAGGAATAGTTCATGCTTCTTTTTTTTGTTATATTAAACTATAAGATAAAGATATATATTGGGGGTGGATAGTTTGGCAAAAGTTTATCAATCGGCTTGTCCGTTAAATTGCTGGGATAGCTGCGGCTTCCATGTGACAATTGAAGAAAATAAAGTCATCAAGGTGGACGGAGATCCAGCCCACCCCATTACAAAAGGGAAAATTTGCGGGCGCGGAAGGATGCTGGAAACAAGGACAAACTCACCGCAGCGCTTATTATATCCCTTGAAAAAAATAAATGGTGAATTCCAACAGATTTCTTGGAAACAGGCTCTTGATGAAATTTCAAATAAATTAAAGGATATTAAAGAAACCTATGGAGCTAAAGCTGTATTTCACAGCCATGATTACGCCAATAACGGGATTCTAAAAAACCTTGATCAACGATTTTTTAACTGCTTTGGAGGAGTTACGGAAATTGTAGGCTCTCTCTGCTGGGGGGCAGGAATTGAAGCCCAGGGCTGGGATTTTGGTGAAGCCTGGAGCCATGAACCTAATGATGTATTAAACAGTAAAAACATTGTCATTTGGGGCAGAAATGTCACACGCACCAATATGCATTTTTTTGAAAAATTGCAGGAAGCAAAAAAGCAGGGTGCGAAGGTATTTGTGATTGACCCAATTTATAACGCAACGGCTAAAATGGCAAATGAATATATTTCGATAAAACCAGGAATGGATGGCCTCCTCGCTGTCGGTATTATGAAGGAAATCCTTAGATTAAGCTTAGAGGACCGCGAATTCATCGAAAATTTCACATATGGATTTGATGATTTACTCGTGCTTCTAAATGGCATCACCTTAGAAAAACTAAGCAAAATGACCGAGGTACCAATCGAGGTGATGACCAGGTTAGCAAAGGTATTTGCGGATACACCAACAGCCGTGTTTATGGGGCTTGGGATGCAAAGGTATGAAAATGGCGGTAATTCGATTCGGTTAATAGATGCACTTGTCGCCATTAGCGGAAATATTGGAATTGCCGGGGGAGGCGCCAACTATGCGAATCGTCAAGTCGGTCAAAGCTTTGCCTTTGATGAATTGACTCTTGCTGACCGAAAACAACAACACCGACAGTTCCCAATTATGAAGCAGGCGGAGGAAATTCTAACGGCAAAAAACCCCGCTGTTCAAATGATTGTCGTTACCTGCGGGAATCCGTTGACACAGGTTCCGGATTCCAATACAGTTGCTAAAGCTTTTGCCTCTGTTCCAACACTTGTTGTGATTGAACAATTTATGACTGACACAGCTAAACTGGCGGATTATGTGTTACCGACAACAACCGTTTTTGAGGAGGAAGATCTTTATTATTCCTCTATGTACCATCATTATGTGAATTACGGTCCGAAGCTTGTTGACGCTCCCGGGGAAGCCAAGTCAGATCTTTGGATTTGGACCCAATTAGCTGAAAGACTAGGCTTCGGTGAAGAGTTTAATTTAACAAGGGATCAATATTTTGCAATGGCCCTTAAACCTTTAGAAGAAAAAGAGATTACCATCGAAAAACTAAAGGAAGACCACACGGTAGAACTGCCGGTCAAAATGATACCATGGCAGGATCGTAAATTTAAAACGCCTTCAGGTAAGTTTGAATTCACCTCAACCTTAGAGAGGTTAAAAGGTGATAGTGGCTTATTAAAGTTGTCCGTACCAGATGAGTCAAAATGGAGCAATCCAGATTTAGCTAATCGATATCCATATCATTTATTGACTATCCACCCATTGCGTTCCAATCATTCGCAAAACTATCAGGTGTGGAAGCAAACACCAAAGGTGAAAGTAGAAGTGGCTCAAAATATTGCAGCACACTTGCAGCTTGAGGAAGGAGATTATGTCCGGATTTGGAATGACCGTGGTGAAGTGAAAGGGTATGTTTCGATTTTACAAAGATCCCATCCGAATGTAATCAATATCGATGAAGGGATTTGGAAAGAATTTGGCGGGTCCGTTAATAATATGACCTCCAGCAGACCATCGGATAACGGACTAGGAAGTACGCTCTATGATTGTCTTGTCAATATTGAAAAAATTAACTAACTGCCGCTATGCCTGCGGCAGTTTTTCTTGTCCTTGTTTTTTTGCCGGTAGTTGCCTATAATTGTTAGAGGCTTTTTAATTAATTTTGAACTGATTTTTTATTATAGATAACATTTTTTGAGGAGTGACATGAATGGCTTTAACAGCTGGTATTGTTGGATTGCCGAACGTTGGTAAATCCACTTTATTTAACGCGATTACACAGGCAGGAGCGGAATCGGCAAACTATCCTTTCTGCACAATTGATCCAAATGTCGGAATTGTTGAGGTTCCAGACCACCGCTTAACAAAATTAACAGAGTTAGTACAACCTAAAAAGACGGTTCCAACGGCATTTGAATTTACCGATATTGCTGGAATTGTAAAGGGTGCGAGCAAAGGCGAAGGCTTAGGTAACAAATTCCTTTCTCACATTCGTGAAGTAGATGCCATCTGTCAGGTAGTTCGCTGCTTTGCGGATGAAAATATTACCCATGTATCCGGTAAAGTCGATCCAATTTCCGATATTGAAACGATCAATTTAGAGTTAATCCTTGCTGATATGGAAAGCGTTGAAAAGCGAATCAGCCGGGTTGAAAAATTGGCCAAGCAAAAAGATAAGGATGCGGCAGCTGAATTTGAGGTTCTTTCCATGCTTCGCGAAGCTTTTGAAGCAGAAAAACCAGCCCGCACCGTTGAATTTACGGAAGAACAAATGAAATTTGTTAAGCAATTACATCTCCTTACCATTAAGCCTGTTCTTTATGTGGCGAACGTCGGGGAAGACGATGTTGCTGATCCATCTGGAAATGAATATGTTCAAAAGGTTCGCGAATTTGCCGCTGCTGACAATGCAGAAGTGATTGTGATTTGCGCCAAAATTGAAGAAGAAATTGCGGAGCTTGAAGGGGAAGAAAAGCAAATGTTCCTTGAAGAGCTTGGTATTGAAGAGTCCGGATTAGACCAGTTAATTCGTGCAGCTTACAGTCTGCTCGGTCTAGCTACTTATTTTACAGCAGGTGTTCAGGAGGTTCGGGCCTGGACATTTAGAAATGGCATGAAGGCACCGCAATGTGCCGGAATCATCCATTCAGATTTTGAACGCGGTTTTATTCGCGCGGAAATAGTTGCGTATGAAGACCTGTTAGCAGCTGGCAGTCATAACGCAGCTAAAGAAGCAGGAAAAGTCCGCCTAGAAGGTAAAGATTACGTAGTAAAAGACGGAGATGTTATTCACTTCCGTTTTAATGTATAATTGAAGCTAGAAAATTTGACCCCGCACCTTTTGGCGGGGTTTTCTAATTCCAAATTTGGACAAACTGTGAATGCCGTTGCTTTTAATGGACAGCTATGCTATAATCTTAACTTGTGAGTAATGAATAATTGCTCCTTGCCCTATTAGGGGCCGTTTAGACCAAAAGGAGGTGACTGTGATGAATAAGTACGAAGTTATGTACATCATCCGCCCAAATATCGAAGATGAGGCTAAAAAAGCTCTTGTTGAGCGTTTTAACACAATTCTTCTTGACAATGGCGCGGAAACTGCTGAATCAAAAGATTGGGGTAAACGCCGTCTTGCGTACGAAATCAATGATTTCCGCGATGGATACTACCAAATCGTTAAAACAACATCTTCAGCTGCTGCAGTTCAAGAATTTTCTCGTCTTGCAAAGATCAGCGAAGATATCATTCGTCATATCGTAATTAAAGAAGAAGCGTAAGATTGATTTATATATATTTCTGGTACAAATGTTTCACATGAAACATAACCGGGAGAAAAGGAGTTGATACTGATGATGAATCGTGTCGTTCTTGTGGGCCGTTTAACAAAGGATCCTGATTTGCGTTATACGCCAAGTGGAGTTGCTGTTGCTACTTTTACCTTAGCTGTGAATCGTCAATTTTCAAATCAGTCAGGTGAACGTGATGCGGACTTTATTAATTGTGTTGTTTGGCGTAAACCTGCTGAAAATGTGGCCAACTTCTTGAAAAAGGGCAGCCTCGCAGGTGTTGATGGCCGTATTCAAACTCGCAACTATGAAGGACAAGACGGAAAACGTGTTTACGTTACTGAAGTTGTAGCAGAAAGTGTTCAATTCCTTGAGCCTAGAAATGCATCAGGCGGCGGTAACAGAAACGATAACGATATGTATGGAGCTCCTCCAAGGGAACCGCAAGGAAATCCTTATGGCGGCGGCAATCAGAATCAACGTCCAAACAATAACCAAGGCTTTACACGTGTGGATGATGATCCGTTCGCAGGTAATGGTCAAATTGACATTTCTGATGATGATCTTCCATTCTAGAGTAAACCTTAACGAACGATACTATAAAACATGAAGGAGGGAATTTTCATGGCAGGAGGACGCAAAGGCGGTCGTGCGAAGCGCCGTAAAGTTTGTTATTTCACAGCAAACGGCATCACTCGCATTGATTATAAAGATGTAGATTTACTTAAAAAATTCATCTCTGAGCGTGGAAAAATTTTACCACGTCGTGTAACTGGTACTAGCGCTAAATATCAACGTAAACTAACAGTTGCTATCAAACGTGCACGTCAAATGGCATTACTACCATTCGTGGCTGGAGAATAATAAATATGAAGGCAGCAGGGGTTCCTCCCTGCTGCTTTTTTTATGTCTAATTTTCCTTAAGAAAATATTAATGAAACAATGCTATGATAGAATATAATCAGATAAAGCGCTGCGAAGGAGGAGAAAAAGTTGAAAGTAAGAAAAGCCATTATTCCGGCTGCTGGCTTAGGGACAAGGTTCTTGCCGGCAACAAAAGCGCAGCCGAAGGAAATGCTGCCAATAGTAGATAAGCCAACACTTCAATATATAATTGAAGAAGCAGTAGCGTCCGGAATTGAGGAGATTTTAATTATTACCGGAAGAAATAAAAAATCGATTGAGGACCATTTTGATAAATCGGTGGAACTGGAGCTTGAATTAGAAGCAAGAGGTAAATTTGATTTGTTAGCCGAGGTTCGGCGAATTTCTGAAATGGTCAATATTCATTATATCCGTCAAAAAGAGCCAAAAGGGCTTGGGCATGCGATTTATTGCGCAAAAAGCTTCATTGGCAATGAACCTTTTGCTGTCCTCCTTGGAGATGATATTGTCTACTCTGAAAAACCGTGTTTAAAGCAAATGATTGAAAAATATGAAGAGTATAAAACGACCATTCTAGGCGTCCAAGAAGTGGCCGCGGAAGATACCGACAAATACGGCATCATTGAAGGCAAAGAAATTGAAGAGCGTATATACAAGGTTAAGGGTTTAGTAGAAAAACCTGCTTCAGATTCTGCTCCTTCAAATATTGCCATTTTAGGAAGATATATTATTAATCCGGCAATATTTGAACTTTTAGAGAAGACGAAACCAGGGAAAGGCGGCGAAATTCAGTTAACCGATGCCCTAAAAGAGCTCGCGCAAAAAGAAGCGATGTATGCTTATGTCTTTGAGGGGAAAAGATATGATGTGGGTGACAAGCAGGGATTCCTCCAGGCTACGGTTGAATTTGCCTTACGAAGAGATGACCTTCGGGAAGAATTTCTAAATTACTTAAAGAAAGAACTAAAGTATCAGGATTTACTAACAATTAAATAATTTCTTTGAAAAGGTCGGAGAAATCCAGCCTTTTTTAATTTATCTTGATTTATTGAATTGATTTGTTTTACTAGCTAAAATAAAAGGTACAGGTTTGAGAAATATTAGGGGTGAAGAAGTGAAAAATGCTCGTATTTTAACAGAGGGCGCAATCCTTTTAGCAGCCTTTACTGTTCTATTGTTATTAACAATTTATGTACCATTGCTAGCCGTCATCATCAACTTTGTTTTACCGCTGCCTTTTATCATGTTTACAGCGAAGAATCAGATTAAGTTTACGGCAGCATTCTTTGTTGCAGCCCTTTTTATTTCCTTTATTGCCGGTTCTTTAATGGGCCTGTCAATAACGCTGATATATGGAACAACTGGCGCTGTTATGGGATATTTTATTCAAAAAAATAAAGGGCGGACAAGTATCTTAATTTCAGGGACACTTACCTTTATGATTGGGGCGGTCATCCTTTATGTAATCAGCGTTGCCTTTTTCCAGTTCGATCTGTTTCATGAGATGCTGAAGGCTTTTAAACAGTCAACCATCCAATCACAGGAATTACTGAAATCAGGGATGAACAAAGAGCAATATAAAAAAATCGTAACCCAAAATGAGAACATGCTGGACATGCTTCAGGTCTTAGCCCCAAGTGTGTTAATCATGAGTTCAATTTTTTCTGTGTTTGTCATTCAACTCCTTTGCTTTCCGATTGCTAAAAGGTTTGGCATACCGACGCCGACATGGGGAAAATTCAGAGAGCTTTCTTTACCAAGAAGCCTGCTTTGGTACTATTTAATCGTGCTGGCGGCAAATTTATTATCTCATCCTCAAAAGGGTACTTATTATTATGCTGCCTTAATCAATTTAACGTACATATTAGAATTGTTCATGGTGTTACAGGGATTTGCCTTTTTATATTTTCTTTTTCATCAAAGGAATATTTCAAAAGGTGTCCGTGTGGTCGTAACTATCCTGGCGTTCATTCCAATTTTTCTTTCTATTATAAGAATTTTAGGTATAATTGATTTAGGTTTGGATTTAAGAAAGCGATTTGAGAAAAAAGAGTGATGACTACTGTTAGGAGCTGAAAAAATGCCTGCATTTTTGGAAAAGCGTTCCATTCGTTATCCCTTTTACGGGTTAATAGCCGTTACAGTGGTGCTGCTCATAATCCTGTTTTTATATAATTGGATTCTAAGTTTGGCCGGGCTGTTATTGATGCTTTTTCCGTTATACTATATGTTTGTCATTGACATTCGACAAAGAAAAGAAATAGAAGAGTATATCTCTACCCTATCGTATCGAGTGAAAAAAGTCGGCGAAGAGGCTTTGATGGAAATGCCGATTGGAATTATGCTCATTAATGAAGACTACTACATTGAGTGGGCAAATCCCTTCCTATCATCTTGTTTTGATGAAGATACACTAAATGGGCGCTCCCTATATGATATTGCCGATGCACTAGTTCCGTTAGTAAAGCAGGAAGTAGAAACTGAAATCATTACCCTTCATGATCGGAAGTTCAGGGTTATCCACCGGCATGAAGAACGTCTTCTTTATTTCTTTGATGTAACAGAACAAACAGAAATTGAGAAGAAATATCATGATGAGCGAACTGTGATTGCCGTTATCTTTTTAGACAATTATGATGATCTTACTCAAGGAATGGATGACCAGATGCGCGGCAGCATCAATAATTTGGTTACCTCTATCTTAAATAAATGGGCTCATGATAATGGGATATTCCTAAAAAGGATTTCTTCGGAACGGTTTATGGCTGTCTTTAATGAAAGTATTTTACATATCCTTGAAAAGGGAAAGTTTTCAATACTTGATGAAGTAAGAGAAATGACCTCCAAGCATAATGTATCCTTTACCTTAAGTATTGGCGTAGGTGCTGGGGTCTCCTCCCTTCCTGAACTGGGGTCGCTAGCACAATCCAGCCTTGACCTGGCACTTGGAAGAGGAGGTGACCAAGCGGCCATCAAGCAGCCAAATGGGAAGGTGAAATTCTTTGGCGGAAAGACGAATCCGATTGAAAAACGAACGAGGGTTAGAGCTCGGGTGATTTCTCATGCATTAAAGGATTTGATTCTGGCCAGTGATAAAGTCATCATTATGGGGCATAAAAATCCTGATATGGACTCGATTGGTGCCTCGATTGGTGTTTATAAAGTCGCACAGATGAATCAGAAAGATGCCTATATTGTCGTGAACACTCAGGCGTTAGAAACAGGTGTCAGCCGACTGATGGAGGAAATTCGTAACCATGAACGGCTTTCGTCCCGTTTTATCGGACCGGAAGAGTCATTAGAGATTGCAACAGATAAAACGCTTCTTGTGGTGGTTGACACCCATAAGCCTTCTCTTGTGATGGAAGAACGGCTGTTAAATAAAATCGATAATGTGGTGGTTATTGATCACCATCGCCGCGGGGAAGATTTTGTCCATAATCCAATTCTGGTCTATATGGAGCCATATGCCTCCTCTACCTCCGAGCTTGTGACGGAGTTTCTTGAATACCAGCCCAAGCAGGTCAAAATCGAAATGCTTGAGGCTACAGCATTACTTGCGGGAATCATCGTGGATACGAAGAGTTTTACCTTGAGAACAGGATCCCGAACCTTTGATGCAGCCTCTTACCTGCGGGCACACGGAGCAGATACTGTGCTGGTACAGAAGTTTTTACGAGAAAGCGTGGAAACGTATGTTAAAAGGTCCAAGCTAATTGAATCGGTATCCTTTTACAGGGATGGAATCGCCATTGCTGCCGGGGAAGAAAATGAGATCAATGATCAGGTTCTTATCGCCCAAGCTGCTGACACATTATTAGCCATGGAAGGCGTCATAGCCTCCTTTGTGATTTCCAAACGGGGTGAAGGAACGATTGGGATTAGTGCCAGATCCTTGGGAAATATAAATGTCCAAATTATTATGGAAATCATGCAGGGCGGCGGACATTTAACAAATGCAGCAACACAGTTGAACGGTGTTACAATAGAGGAAGCAGAAAAACAATTGAAACTAGCAATTGATGAATATCTTGAAGGGAGTAAGAAGGAATGAGAGTAATCTTTTTGAAAGATGTAAAAGGAAAAGGTAATAAAGGGGACGTCAAGAATGTAGCTGATGGCTATGCACAAAACTTTTTAATTAAGCAGGGGTTAGCGATTGAAGCAACACAAGCGAATGTTAGTACATTAGAAGGTCAAAAGAAAAAAGAAGCTAAGGTTGCTGCTGAAGAGCTGGCAGAAGCAAAAAGATTAAAAGAACAATTGGAAAAGGTAACGGTTGAATTAACCGCAAAGGCTGGCGAGGGCGGCAGACTGTTTGGCTCAATTACCTCCAAGCAAATTGCTGAGGAATTACAGAAAAGGCATGGAATTAAAATTGATAAACGCAAAATGGAATTGGGTGATGCAATTCGTACACTAGGCCATACAAAGGTACCTGTGAAGCTGCATCATGAAGTTTTGGCTACATTGGATGTTCATGTAAAAGAAATACACTAATTTTTGACAGTGCGAACTCATCCATAAACATGATAGAATAGAAAACGTGATGAAATGATGTGATCGGTTTTTTACTGGTCACTTTTTTCTTTGTAAGATAAAATATTGTAAAAATATCCTTCTCTAAATAGGAGGTTTAATAGATGAGTGATTTATTTGCAGATCGTCTTCCACCACAAAATATTGAAGCTGAACAGGCTGTTCTTGGGGCAATATTTCTAGAGCCTGCTGCTTTAACCTTAGCATCAGAAATTTTAATTCCAGAAGACTTCTACCGTGCCTCCCACCAAAAAATCTTTAATGTCATGTTAAAACTTAATGACCTTGGAAAAGCTGTTGACTTAGTCACGGTTTCAGAGGACCTTGCTGCTTCTAAACTTTTAGAGGATATTGGCGGGGTAATTTATTTAAGTGAATTAGCTGGTTCGGTTCCAACGGCAGCTAATATCGAATATTATGCGAGGATCGTAGAAGAAAAATCATTGCTGCGCCGGTTAATTCGCACAGCTACGACGATTGCCTCTGATGGGTATTCACGTGAGGATGAAGTGGAAACACTATTAAGTGAAGCGGAGAAAAGTATTCTTGAAGTAGCCCAGAGAAAAAATGCAGGTGCTTTTCATAATATTAAGGATGTCCTTGTACGGACGTATGACAATATTGAAATCATGCATCAACGTGCTGGTGAAATTACCGGGCTGGAGACAGGGTTCGTTGACCTTGATCAAATGACGGCAGGTTTCCAGCGAAATGACTTAATCATTGTCGGTGCCCGTCCGTCGGTAGGTAAAACGGCGTTCGCACTAAATATAGCTCAAAACGTTGCCCATAAAACGGGTGAAAATATTGCGATTTTTAGTCTTGAGATGGGTGCAGAACAGCTGGTAATGCGTCTGCTTTGTGCGGAAGGGAATATTGATGCGCAACGGCTTCGTACCGGCTCCCTGACAGAGGATGACTGGGGTAAGCTGACAATGGCAATGGGTAGCTTATCAAGCGCTGGTATTTTTATTGATGACACCCCAGGTGTCCGGGTTGGTGATATCCGTTCGAAGTGCCGCCGTTTAAAGCAGGAACATGGCTTGGGAATGATCTTGATTGATTACTTGCAGCTTATTTTAGGAAGCGGCCGCTCAGGCGAGAACCGTCAGCAGGAAGTATCGGAAATCTCACGTTCCTTGAAGCAGCTTGCCCGTGAGCTTCAAGTTCCGGTCATTGCCCTTTCTCAGTTATCCCGTGGTGTCGAACAGCGCCAGGATAAACGCCCAATGATGTCCGATATTCGTGAATCAGGTAGTATTGAGCAGGATGCGGATATTGTTGCCTTCTTGTATCGTGATGATTATTATGATAAAGAATCAGAGAATAAGAATATCATTGAAATCATTATTGCCAAGCAGCGTAACGGCCCAACTGGAACCGTTCAATTAGCCTTTGTAAAAGAATACAATAAGTTCGTAAACCTGGAGACACGCTATAATGATCCGCCAGGTGCGTAATATATGGTTAGCCTCTTTATATGGGGCTAGCCTTTTTATTTGTTACTAGATTACTATTTTATTACGAACATATTTTATTAAATATATATAAATTGTTCGTGTTTCGTTTGATTTTTCCTCGGTAAATTGTTAAACTGTGTGATGGGATAAATAAAATAATTAATGGTAGTAAATATTCGGAGGTGCCTTACATGTCATCAGTAGTAGTTGTTGGTACACAATGGGGAGACGAAGGAAAAGGTAAAATTACCGATTTCCTTTCTGAAAATGCAGAAGTAATTGCTCGTTATCAAGGAGGCAATAATGCCGGGCATACAATCCAATTTAATGGCGAAACCTACAAATTGCACTTAATTCCATCCGGAATATTTTCAAAAGAAAAAATTAGCGTGATTGGTAATGGGATGGTTGTTGACCCAAAAGCCCTTGTGACTGAACTTGCTTACTTACATGAAAGAGGGATTGCAACCGATAATCTTCGCATCAGTAACCGTGCGCATGTCATTCTTCCTTATCATATTAAATTGGATGAAGTGGAAGAGGCCAGCAAAGGCGATAATAAAATTGGAACAACAAAAAAAGGAATTGGCCCTGCTTACATGGATAAGGCTGCACGTGTAGGTATTCGGATAGCTGATCTTCTCGACCGTGAAGTTTTTGAAGAAAAGCTTGAGAGAAACCTTGCAGAAAAGAATCGCTTATTTGAAAAGATTTATGAAACAGAAGGATTCACAAAAGAAGAAATTCTTGATGAATATTTTGAATATGGACAACAGTTTAAACAGTACGTCTGCGATACTTCTGTTGTGTTAAATGATGCATTGGATGAAGGCCGCCGTGTTCTTTTTGAAGGTGCTCAAGGCGTTATGCTTGATATTGACCAAGGAACATACCCGTTTGTTACCTCTTCAAACCCTGTTGCAGGTGGAGTAACGATTGGCTCCGGTGTTGGCCCGTCTAAAATTACTCACGTAGTAGGGGTATGTAAAGCATATACTTCTCGTGTTGGTGATGGTCCATTCCCAACAGAATTATTTGATGAAATCGGTAACCAAATCCGTGAAGTCGGCCGTGAATACGGTACGACAACAGG
The DNA here is from genome assembly GCF_042675345.1 of Neobacillus sp. GCM10027624. NCBI lineage: Bacteria > Bacillati > Bacillota > Bacilli > Caryophanales > Bacillaceae > Neobacillus > Neobacillus sp. GCM10027624. The sequence continues at coordinate 549,166 of NZ_JBHTHD010000008.1, read as the reverse complement.
CCGCCCACGCCGTGTAGGCTGGTTTGACAGTGTTGTTGTTCGTCACGCTCGCCGTGTTAGCGGTTTAACTGATTTGTCGCTAAACTCCATCGATGTGTTAACAGGCATTGAAACATTAAAAATTTGTACTGCTTATCGATATAAGGATGAATTAATTACAGAATATCCTGCAAGCTTAAAGGTATTGGCACAATGTGAGCCTGTATATGAAGAATTACCAGGCTGGACAGAGGACATTACAGGCTGCAAATCATTAGATGAACTTCCTGCCAATGCCCGCCACTATGTTGAGCGTGTAACGCAGTTAACAGGAATTCCTTTATCAACTTTCTCTGTGGGCCCAGATCGTAATCAAACAAATATTGTTCGCAGTCCTTGGAGACAAATCTAAATTGATTGTGAAAAGTCCTCCTCTTTAGGGGGACTTTTCAATTTTATAAAATATTTTATAAAAAAGTATTGCCTATTATATAGAGTACATGATATTATAAAAAGCGTCGTCACGAAAGATAACAAACGATATGATAAATTAGTTTGAGCCATTAGCTCAGTTGGTAGAGCATCTGACTTTTAATCAGAGGGTCGAAGGTTCGAGTCCTTCATGGCTCACCAAGGTTTTTTACGACAATAAAATAACCAGTTTTTTTACGAAAGTAAAATGGATTTCCATAATATGGCCCCTTGGTCAAGCGGTTAAGACACCGCCCTTTCACGGCGGTAACACGGGTTCGAATCCCGTAGGGGTCATCGGCATTTAGTGGTCAGTGAGTGACTGGCAAGGACAGTTTCCTTGCTGACTGCTATTAATATATATTTGGTCCGGTAGTTCAGTTGGTTAGAATGCCTGCCTGTCACGCAGGAGGTCGCGGGTTCGAGTCCCGTCCGGACCGCCATATAATTTCCTCAGTAGCTCAGTCGGTAGAGCACGATCGAATAAGCTACTTTGAATCAGCATCAGCGCACCCATCGAGCTGTTGCTTGAATAAGCTTTCTGAGATGGGGGCGAAGGACTTACAGCTATTTTGTTGTAGGGGAAAATATTAATATGGCTCAGTAGCTCAGTCGGTAGAGCAAAGGACTGAAAATCCTTGTGTCGGCGGTTCGATTCCGTCCTGAGCCATCCCAAAGAAGTTTGCTTAAGCAAGCTTCTTTTTTATTCCCTAAAAAGTAAAAAATTGCCTAATAAATACACCCCCAATGTAGGAAAATGTCAGTAATTATACAATTTTGTTACATTACCAAGAAGAATCTCCTTTATTACCTATATTATGGTAAGGTAAAGAAGTCGAAATTTGTAAGAAAATTTTTATTGAAAAATAAATTTAAATAGTGATTGTTTCTGTGATTTAGGGGGTATTACATGTTTCATCTCAATAAAAAATTCCGAATACTCAAAATGGCTGCGATATCAGCTATTGTTACATCCTCTTTGCTGCTTGCAAATGGGGCCAATACTTTTGCCGATTCCTCAAATTTAACGACCATACACTACGTATACCTAAACAATACATATATTGGTACAGTTTCAGACAAATCAATCATTGAAAAATTCATTTCAGAAAAAATAAAGGACTTGAAGAAAACCTACAAGGACCTTGATTTAAAATTCAATCCGCAAATTGAGTACATATCTGAAGAAGTTTTCCATTCAACGGCAAACGATCAGGAGACTATTAGCAATCTTGAAAATAGCAATCTATTACAGGCTGATTCCGCTGCTATTTTAGTAGAAGGAACACCTGTGGTCTATTTAGACAGCACCAAAGCAGCTGAAGATGTCATCCAAGAACTTAAACTTCAATATGTACCAAAGGATCAATTGAAAAGGTTAGAGAAAAGTAAAGCTTCAAGGGAGGCCTCTCTTTCGCCATTGAAGCAAAATGAAACTAGGTTACTCGATGTACACTTTGCCGAGAATGTCTCCATTCATTCAGAAAAGGCAACACCGGAAAAAATATTAACTGCGAAAAGGGCAGTTACCTTATTGCAAAAGGGGACCGTTGAAGAAAAAAAGTATGAAGTTAAAAAAGGCGATGTCCTCGGTTCAATTGCCAATGATCATAAGCTAAAACTTGAAGATCTTTTAGCCTTAAATCCAAAGCTGAAAGACAATCCCGTGTTAAAAATAGGTCAAAGGGTGAACATCACTGTACCTAAGCCTTATGTAAATGTGGTGGTTGAAAAAGAAGTAAGCAAGAAGGAAACCATTCCATATAAGAATGAAGTTGTTACCTCCTCCTCCCTGCCTAAAGGGGAAAAGAAGGAAAGACAAAAAGGTAAAAAAGGTTCACAAGCAGTAACGTATCAAGTTTTATTAGAAAATGGAAAGATCCTCAAAAAAGCGGTTACCAAACAAAAGGTTCTCCAAAAGCCAGTAAAGCATATTGTTGTAAAAGGGACAAAGGTAATCCCTTCCCGCGGTGAAGGCAGGTTTGCCTGGCCAACCGTTGGGGGCTATATTTCCAGCAAGGTGGGATATAGATGGGGACGTATGCATAAAGGGATTGACATTGCCCGTCCTAGCAATCGAACCATTAAAGCGGCAGATAATGGCGTAGTTATTTTCGCAGGCATGGATGGAAGCTTCGGGAATAAAATTGAAATTGATCATCGTAATGGCTTCCATACCATTTACGCGCATATGTCCTCCCTTAAGGTAAGCGCAGGTCAAACGGTTGAAAAGGGCCAAGCAATTGGCATTATGGGAGCAACAGGGGATGCAACTGGTGTCCATCTACATTTTGAAGTATATAAAAATGGTGCATTAGAAAATCCGCTATCTTATTTAAGAAGATAAATCGTGAAATGGTCTCTAGTGGTCTAGAGGCTTTTTCCATTTTGGCCATTATTGATGGCATTTGTAGCAAATACTACTAATAGATGATTTAAAACGGATTACATGATAAAGTAAAATAGAGTATATATGACTTTATTTAGATAAAGGAGCAATGGGTATGGAGAAAAAAATTCTTGTCGTGGATGATGAAAAGCCGATTGCGGATATCCTACAATTCAACTTAAAAAAGGAAGGCTACAATGTCTATTGTGCCTATGATGGTAATGAAGCAATTAAAATGGTCGAGGAAATCCAGCCGGATTTAATTCTTCTTGATATTATGATTCCTCAAAAAGATGGAATGGAAGTCTGCCGGGAAGTCCGCAAGAAATACGAAATGCCAATCATCATGCTGACAGCTAAGGACTCGGAAATTGATAAAGTACTTGGGCTTGAGCTTGGTGCAGATGATTATGTGACAAAACCTTTTAGTACAAGGGAATTAATTGCCCGTGTAAAGGCTAATTTACGCCGGCATCAGCAGTTTAACACCCCGCCGGAGGAAGAATCGGAAACAAATGAAATTGAAATTGGCTCGCTGGTAATTCATCCTGATGCCTATGTTGTTTCGAAACGCGGCGAAACCATAGAGCTGACACATCGTGAATTTGAACTGCTTTATTATTTGGCTCAGCATATTGGCCAGGTAATGACAAGAGAACATTTATTACAAACCGTTTGGGGTTACGATTATTATGGTGATGTCCGTACTGTGGACGTTACTGTCCGGCGTTTGCGGGAAAAAATTGAGGATAGCCCAAGCCATCCAACTTGGATTGTTACGCGAAGAGGAGTTGGATATTATTTGCGCAATCCTGAACAGGAGTAATGGCCTTCATGAGAAAGGTTGGTTTCTTTCGATCTATAAATGTTAAATTTGTTATCATCTATGTCCTGTTGATTTTAGTTGCGATGCAAATTATCGGGGTTTATTTTGTAAAGCAATTAGAAGAAACACTAAGGACCAACTTCCAAACCTCTTTAACAGAGCGTGTCAATTTGCTTGCTTATAATATTGTTGAAGAAATGGAAAAGGAACGGACACCTGAGGATCCAACACTTGAAGAAGATATAAAAAAGATCCTCAGGGACTTCTCAGCAGTGGATATATCAGAGGTGCGTGTCATTGATGGGCGTTCGATGAAAATCCTTGGGACCTCTGACCCCAATAATCAAGGGGTCGTTGGTCAGCGTTCGACAGAGCTTCGGGTGAAACAAACACTCACATTAGAAGAGGAACAGAGCAGTATTTTAATTGATCCGCAATCAGGGCACAGGATTTGGGTCCTCTCAAAGCCGATTAAATCGGGAAAAAAAGTCATTGGAGCCATTTATCTTGTTGCGAAAATTGAAAATGTCTTTGAACAAATGAAGACCATCAATGGTATTTTTGCAACGGGTACTGGTATTGCCTTAGCGATTACCGCTGTTTTAGGCATTTTACTGGCTCAGACCATCACAAGGCCAATTTCAGATTTGAAAAAGCAGGCCATAGCCATGACTAAAGGGAATTTCTCACGAAAGGTTAAAGTGTACGGAAATGATGAAATTGGTACTTTAGCGATGACCTTTAATAATTTAACGAAGAAACTTCAGGAAGCTCAGGCGATGACCGAAGGGGAACGCAGAAAGCTTTCCACCGTTTTATCGTATATGACAGATGGAGTAATCGCGACAGACCGGAAAGGCCGGGTTATTTTAATCAATGAACCCGCAGCTGAGATGCTGGATGTTTCACGTGAAACAGTTCTTTCGCAGCCGATTATATCACTTTTAGGGTTAAGTGACACGAATACCTTTGAAGATCTGCTTGAGGAAAAGGATTCGTTAATTTTGGATTATAGTACAAAAACAAAGCCCTATATCCTTCGGGCAAACTTTTCAGTGATTCAAAAGGAGACAGGCTTTGTTAACGGGTTAATTGCTGTACTGCATGATATCACAGAACAAGAAAAAATTAATACAGAGCGAAGGGAATTTGTGGCGAATGTGTCGCATGAGTTAAGAACTCCGCTTACAACGATGCGAAGCTACCTCGAGGCATTGGCAGATGGAGCTTGGAAGGATGAGGAGATTGCCCCAAACTTCTTAGAGGTCACACGAACAGAAACTGAAAGAATGATTCGGCTTGTGAACGATCTTCTCACATTATCGAAAATGGATAGCACGGATTATATGCTTTCTCCTGAATGGGTAAATTTTGTTAGCTTCTTCCACAGCATCATCGATCGTTTTGAAATGTCGAAGGAACAAAATGTTACCTTTAAAAGGATGCTTCCATCTAATCCAATTTTCGTGGAAATCGACGAGGATAAATTAACACAAGTACTCTATAACATTATTTCCAATGCCCTAAAGTATTCCCCTGAAGGCGGACAAGTCACGTTTTCCATTCAGGAGGAGGAAGGTAGAATTATTGTCAGCATATCCGACCAAGGGATGGGGATTCCGAAAGAAAATATCGGGAGGATATTTGACCGTTTTTATCGTGTTGATAAAGCAAGAACCCGAAAATTGGGCGGTACCGGTTTGGGCCTTGCCATTGCAAAGGAAATTATTAGTGCACATGGCGGGGGAATTTGGGCGACCAGCCAAGAAGGAAAAGGAACGGTTATCTCTTTTTCACTACCGTACGAGGGGTCCGAAGAGGATGAGTGGTCATGAGATACGAGAATATAAAGTCTGTAATATTATCGCTTTTGGTCTTAATTAGCATCGTGTTAACTTGGAATTTGTGGACATATCAGCCCAATTATGAAACGATGAAAAACACTAATACAGTTGCCGAAGTATCGTTAAGTGAGAAGCAGGAAGTTCAAAAAATCCTAAGGCCCGATCAAATTTTATATCATATCGGCGGCCATCATTATGGAACCTCTAATACAGATGCACTTGAGGAAATCATAAAGCAGTTAGGTCAGTGGACCTTTTTAAATGTTGAAAATTACACGGATAAGGCAGGAAATATAAATAATCTCGTTCATGGAAATGGTAAGGCGGAAATTATATTTCCTGGTGAGATTCCAATCTCTTTATATCGGAGTGTTCTTAATTTTGAAGAGCGTAAAATCCCATCCTTTAACTTTGACCGAATTGTGATTAATGTTGAAAATTCCAGCAAGGACTTCGGAACGGTTTACTTTGTATCTTCTGAACATCAACAGGTGTTTATCAGTCATATTTCATCTGCATTATTGAAGGGATTTCAGAAGGATTTTTATAAAAAGGCAGTGAATTTACCAAGGTATTTTGCCTATAAGCCCACAGCGAAACGGACGATTTTTTTACCTGAAAGTGAAACGGAAATGATGGAGTATCGCTATTTACCGATCACTCTAGATTCTAATGAATTTAAAGAGGCATTGTTTAGCGACCCAAGCTTTGTGCAGAAAAGCATGCTTCCGCACGGTGAAGAATATACGAATGATTCAAGTAAAATGAACGTCTATTATGACAGCAATATGCTAGTTTATGTAAATCCGACAGTAGATAGCGAATATACGTCCAATTCTTATGACTTAGTAAAAAAGAGTATTGATTTTGTGAATGAACATGGCGGCTGGACGGATCCTTATCGTTATGTTTCAAAGGATGATTATGAACAATCCGTCGTCTTTAGGTTATACAGTATGGACGGTTATCCTGTCCATAATGATCAGGGCGCATCAGAAATTAAGGAAGTTTGGGGAAAAAATGAAATTATGAAATATATAAGACCGAATATTTCCCTAGATTTGCCGCTTCGTTCTGAAACGAAGAAAATGATTCTCCCTTCCGGACGAGAAGCATTAAAATTTTTAGAAGACCGAAAGAATTTCAATCCTGATCTATTGAAGAAGATTGAGCTGGGATACAGGATGGAACGGGATTCAAAGGAAAACAAAATAATCCTCTTAGAACCTGCTTGGTTTTATCAGTATGATGATACTTGGGTGCAGATCACGATGGAAGACCAGGGAGGATTCAAGCATGGATTGGAGTAAAATAAAAACCATTTTTATTATAACCTTCTTAATTTTGGATGTTTATCTGCTCTTTCAATTCTTGAAAATCCGCGATGCGAACAAATATGAATTAATTACGGAAGCATCCTTTGAGGAAAAACTGAAGGCTGATGAAATTAAATATGGGGATTTACCGAAAGCACCCATTAAGGCGCAATATTACAGTGCAAAGCCAAAGAAATTCAAGAAGAGTGATTTAAACCGTTTAGATGGGGAAGCCGCTGTTCTAAAGGATGAGACAACGATCCAGGCGAAACTCGAAAACCCATTACAGCTGAGCTCAAAATTTGAACCAGCTGATCTTTCTGCTTTTTTAAAAAGCGATGTTCTTTACGGGGACCAGTATCAATTTTGGGAAGAAAATTATAAACAAAAAACGATTACCTATTTTCAACAATATGATAGTTACCCTTTATATCATAATATCAATGGTATGATTACGTTTCATTTGAATAAAGACAATCAAATTGTTTCCTACGAGCAGACTTATTTGGAGGGAATTGAAAAACTTACGGCTAAAGAGGAAATCCTCCCTCCTTTAAAGGCAATTGAAACCCTGCATCAAAAAGGGATTCTTAAACCAAAGAGTACGATTACAAAGGTTGAACTGGGATATTCCACCTTAATACAGCTTGCAGCCTCTCAAGTGCTGGCACCGACATGGCGTTTTGTTGTCGATGATAAAGAGAGCCTGTTTGTAAATGCATTTGAAGGACAGATTATTCAATTTAACAGCGACGAAAAAAATGTAGTGGAGTGAAATAGAATGTCATTGCGTTATAGCATATTAGCGAGTGGAAGTACGGGGAATGCACTATATGTTGAGTCCGATGAACATTCCTTTTTGGTAGATGCCGGGTTTAGCGGAAAACAGATGGAAGGACTATTTGGGCAAATTGACCGGGACATAAGTAAGCTCTCGGGGATTTTTGTTACTCATGAGCACAGTGACCATATTAAGGGTGTCGGTGTGCTTGCACGTAAATATAAGCTTCCTGTTTACGCAAATGAAAAAACCTGGCGGGCAATGGACGGTTTAGTAGGAGAGATTCCGACTGAGCAAAAATTTGTTTTTAACATGGAAACGGTAAAAAGTTTTGGGGCTGTAGACATTGAATCCTTTGGTGTTTCACATGATGCGGCAGAACCAATGTTTTATGTTTTTCACCATTCCGATCAAAAGCTTGTGTTGATTACAGATACAGGATATGTCAGCGACCGGATGAAGGGAATAATCACGAATGCGGATGCGTATATTTTTGAATCGAACCATGATGTGCAAATGCTGCGGATGGGCAGATATCCTTGGAATATTAAGCGGAGAATTTTAAGTGATGTCGGCCATGTCTCCAATGAAGATGCTGCAGTGGCAATGAGCGAAGTGATTGGTGACAAAACGCGCAGGGTCTATCTTGCCCATTTAAGCCTTGATAATAATATGAAGGACTTAGCGCGGATGTCCGTGTCGCAAACATTACAAAGCCGCGGTTTAATTGTTGGAGAGCAGTTTGACCTCTATGATACTGACCCAAAAACTCCTACTAATTTGACTGCCGTATAGAATAGCTGATTAACAAAAGAGCGGGGTGCAGTTCATCCTCGCTCTTTTTGTGTAAAAGTGAAGTCTAAATTGTGTCTAATAATGGAAGAAAACTGTAAGAAATTGCATTTTTTTATAAATCGCTGTTTAGAAGAGTATAATTGTACATATAAGCCAAAATAAACGATAGCAGCTTTTCGAAAGAGAGGGAATCGATAAATGGGTTATTATGATGATCATTCAAATGGACGTTATCGAGAAAAAAGAGGCAGAGGCGGCTTTTTCTTCTCCAGTTTGGTTGGAGCAGTTATTGGAGCCGTTTTGGTAGTTATGTTTATTCCGAACTTAGCAAATTCAGGCGTTCTCCCCTACGATATTCAACCTAAAAATCAAGTTTCAACCGAAACAGGCACGAATAACCAACAAGGTTTTGTACAGCAAAATGTGTCCTATAATGTAACAACCAATACTACAAAAGCCGTTGATCAAGCAGGTCCGGCAGTTGTAGGAATTACCAATATCCAATCGACTCAATTTTGGTCTGACAACGGGAAAAAGTCAGAAGAAGCAGCTGGGACCGGATCCGGTGTTATTTATAAAAAAGCTGGAAATAAGGCTTTTATCGTCACGAACCACCACGTGGTGGAAGGGGCTACAAAACTTGAGGTGAGTCTAACCGACGGGACAAAAATCCCTGCAGACCTTCTGGGCAGTGATATTTGGACGGATTTAGCCGTTCTTGAAATTGACGCCAGCCATGTTAAAAAAATTGCCCAATTTGGAAATTCCGATGAACTAAAAATGGGCGAACCGGTTATTGCGATTGGGAACCCACTTGGTCCTACCTTCTCCGGTTCGGTAACACAGGGAATTGTTTCAGGATTAAAACGGACAATTCCGGTAGATATCAATCAGGATGGGATTATTGATTGGCAAGCAGAGGTTTTACAAACAGATGCCGCCATCAACCCTGGTAATAGCGGCGGTGCCTTAGTCAATATTGCCGGCCAGGTGGTTGGAATCAATTCGATGAAAATATCTCAAGAGGCGGTTGAAGGAATTGGCTTATCGATTCCAATTAACTCCGCAAAACCGATTATCAATGATTTAGAGCAGTATGGAAATGTAAAACGGCCATATATGGGTGTCGATTTAAAATCCGTTTCTGAAATTCCCGCTTACTATCAAGAGGAGGCCCTCAAATTGCCGAGGGATGTAAACTATGGTGTAGCCCTTCGTGAGGTCGTACCGAATTCACCAGCCGATCAGGCAGGCCTAAAGGAACTAGATGTCATTGTAGAAATGGATGGAAAGAGGATAAATGATGTCTTAGACTTAAGGAAACATTTGTATCAAAGTAAGAAGATTGGTGAGCAAATGAAAATAAAGTTTTACCGAGGTGGGAAATTAAACGAAACAACGTTAAAACTGATCAGTGATAAAACACAGTAAGTTGTAAGGCAGGAGGTGAACGACCACCCTCCTGCTTTATTTTATGGTAACATGGATGAGGTTCAGTATGACTGATTGATTTAAAGTAAAAAATAAGGTAAGTGAAAATATTTTTCGAAGGGTGAAGTTAAGGATGATTTATTGCTGCGAGGAACATGTGGATATTGCATTGGATACGGTTGTGAACGAACATGAAACATTTCCGTTATTAACAAAACTAGATGTGGATAATTTATCAACAAGCTGTGAATATTGTCGAAATAGCGCTGTATATATAGTGGCGAACAAGTGATTCCATACAAGATGTGGATAAAAATTGTGTATATGTGGATAACTCCTGTGGATATCTTGTTTGTAAGCTGTTTGTAATCAATTTGAAAAGGGCTGTGAATTGTGAATATCTCGATTGTGACGGTTGGCAAATTAAAAGAGAAATATTTAAGGCAAGGAATTGATGAGTATTTAAAGCGATTGTCCGCCTATGCAAAGGTGGAAGTGATTGAGGTAGCGGATGAAAAGGCACCGGAGGAATTAAGTGAATCAGAAATGTTACAGGTCAAACAAAAAGAAGGCGAACGGATTTTGGCCAAAATCAGTCAGGATGCCCATGTGATTGCCTTAGCGATTAACGGAAAAATGCAATCTTCGGAGGAACTGGCAGATACATTAGATAAGTTAGCTACATACGGAAAAAGTAAAATTGCCTTTGTGATTGGTGGTTCGTTAGGGTTGAGTGACGAAGTAGTGCGGAGGTCGAATGAACAGTTGTCTTTTTCAAAGATGACTTTCCCCCATCAACTGATGAGGTTGATTTTGGTGGAGCAGATTTATCGAGCGTATCGAATAAATCGGGGGGAACCGTATCATAAATAGATGCAATTTTTAAGAATAATAATAAAGACCTTTGCCTTTATTATTATGACAGTGGTCTTTTTTTAAAATGAAAAGAATACATTATATTTTTCATTCTGAATCATGGAATCCCAATGACCTAGAGATTAGATTACTATATAATTTTATAGATTTTATTAATTCGCTTCCACCCCAATAGTGAAATGAATGCCGGAACAGGAGATATTTCTATGGATTGCAAGGAAAGATATGAGGCACTATTCAATAATATTAATCAGTATAATTCAGGTGAAGTGGGCATAACAAGAGTGGCCTATACAAATGAAGAGCAAACCTGCACCCATGCATTTATGCGTATGTGTAAGGCTGAAAACATGGATATTCGAATGGATAATTGCGGAAATGTGATTGCCAAAAGAAAAGGGAAAATAAAGGGACTGCCACCAGTTGTAATGGGATCCCATTTGGATACAGTCTATCAGGGCGGAAAATATGATGGTGTGGTAGGAGTTACAGCCGCATTGGAAGTAATTAAGCGGTTAAATGAAAAAGGTATTGAAACGGATCATCCGATTGAGGTTATTTCATTTGCTTGTGAAGAATCCGCACGTTTTGGTGTATCAACAGTAGGGAGCAAAGCGATGGCTGGTATGTTTGAAAAAGATAAATATCGGCATTTAAAAGATCGTGATGGAATATCAATGGAAAAGGCTTTTTCTTTAGTCGCACTTGATTATGATAGCGTTGATCAGGCAAGCAGGGTGAACGAAGACTTTAAGGCGTATTTTGAATTACATATCGAACAGGGGCCTGTCTTAATCAACAATGATAAAAAGATTGGCATTGTTACGGGAATAGCTGCACCAGTGAGATTTCTTATAAAAATTATCGGGAAAGCTTCACATTCCGGTACAACTCCAATGATTATGAGACAAGACGCTTTACTGGGGGCTTCTGAGATCGCATTGGAGCTTGAAAAGGCAGCTAAGAATGAACAAGATTATGAAACTGTTGCTACTGTAGGAGTAATGAACATCCAAAACGGTGCTATGAATGTGGTTCCAGGTGAAGTGGAAATGAAAATTGATATTAGGTCCACTTCGGTGGATTCAAGACAGCGAGTGGTAGATCAATTAAACGAATCAATTTCAGCAGCTAAATTGCAAAGACAATTGGAGATTGTATGTACGAAAATTATTGCTGAGGAACCAGTTTTGTTGTCTCCTGAAATTAATGATGTAGTAAAAATGAAATGCGAAGAAAAAAATCTGTCTTATCAATTTATGCAAAGTGGAGCAGGACATGATGCGATGAACATAACAAGATTATGTCCTGTAGGTCTTATCTTTGTTCCATCAATAGATGGACTTAGTCATCATCCAAATGAATATACAGAGATGGATGATATTTTAAAAGGTATTGATCTGCTTGAAGAAGTTGTTTTGCATTACGCAAATTCATAAAGAATCGCATATTAATTTTTCCAACATAATAAAAAAACAAAATGATTAAACATTGGTATCTTTAAAGTTATTTAAGCAAAAAGCCTCTCTGGAATGCAGAGAGGCAAAAAAATTAATAAATCTATACTAATATTTTACTATATTATTTTTAAGCAATTTCCTGCTGAAAACAAGGGTCATTAAAATATACAACCTCAGAGATAATTTTACTGCCCTTCATGTTTTTAAGAGCCTCTCTTGCTTCTTCTTCAGTTTCAAATTCAAACATGGAAATATTTGAATCTAAATAACGAGTTATAATCCACATAAAAATTCCTCCTATTTTTGAAATTATTTCTGTCCCCCAGACAGGACATCTATAAATATGGTTAAAGAGAAAATATGCTATGTTAAACCATAAAGGTGATTGGGTTATAATGAATCTCAATCTAGGGTAAAAAGACGATTATTAATTGCTACGGGTCAATGATAATGCAATAATGGAAATAAATAAAATGCTAAAAATTTATAATAAGATATAAAAAACTTTTATATGGCAAAAAATAGGAGGGAATCGTGGATTACCGTGATTGGGAGATACTGAAGGTCCTCTATAGTCAGAAGAACCTAACGAAAGCAGCAAGGCTTTTGTTTATTACACAGCCTGCATTAACCAATCGTTTAAAGCACATGCAGGAGGAATTAGGTGTCAAAATTGTAACCCGTGAAAGCAGAGGGATCCATTTCACCCCAGAGGGAGAATATCTTGTTCAGTGTGCCGATAATATCCTTGCTCAATATAACAAAATAGTAGAGCATGTCCGGAATATGAGTCAAACGTCTGGCAATGAAGTGGTAGGAACAATGAAATTGGGGGTATCCAACTTCTTTGCCAATTATGAACTGCCCTATATTTTGAAATTATTTAAAAGGCAGTATCCTCATGTGGAATTTAAAGTGATTACAGGCTGGAGTAAAGATGTAACAAAACTTATACACAATAAGGATGTTCATATCGGATTTGTTCGCGGTGACTATAGCTGCAGAGGACTGAAGAAGCATTTATTATTTGAAGAAACCGTTTCTGTTACGTCGAGGGAAGCGATTGATATTGCGGATTTGCCGAATCTCCCCAGAATTGACTATAACGGAGATTTCTTATTAAAATCATTAATTGATAATTGGTGGGCCGAAAATTTTTCACAGCCGCCTTTTATCAGTATTGAAGTGGACCAGGTTGATACATGTAAGGAAATGGTTATAAATGGTTTAGGCTATGGCTTCTTGTCCAGTCGTATACTTAATGAAATAGATGATTTATATAAAATAGTTTTAACCAACCAAAAAGGAAATCCTATTTTACGCAGAACATGGATGTATTACCATAAGGAATCCTTAGAATGGAATGTTGTGAAGGCTTTTGTGAACTTTATTGAGACATTGAATAATCCTGTGAATAATGAATTAAGGGAGAGCAATAGATGAATCGAAGAATAGTGGTTACTGGTATTGGGGCTGTCACTCCCTTGGGGAATGATGCGAAAACAACATGGAATAATATTAAAAATGGTGTATCTGGAATTGGCCCGGCAACGATATTGGATGCAGAAAAAGTTGATATTAAAATTGCGGCAGAAGTAAAAAACTTTGCACCAGAAGAATTTATGGATAAAAAAGAAGCAAGAAGAATGGGCCGTTATAGTCAGTTCGCTGTTGCTGCAAGTAAAATGGCTGTTAAGGATGCAGGGATTCACATCGGCGTGGACATTCAGCCCGAACGGGTAGGAGTTTGGATTGGGTCAGGAATTGGCGGTTTGGGTGAGTTCGAGGAACAACATCGGAAATTTCTCGAAAAAGGGCAAAGAAGGGTGAATCCGTTTACGATTCCGATGTTTATCCCAGACATGGCCGCTGGACAAGTTTCCATCGAACTTGGGGCAAAAGGAATTAACAATTGTTCCGTCACAGCATGTGCATCGGGCGCGAATTCAATCGGTGATGCCTTCCGCGTGATCCAAAAAGGCGATGTAGAAATGATGATTGCCGGAGGGACAGAAGCAACTATTACAGATATGACCGTGGCCGGATTTTCGAATATGACTGCTCTTTCGAAAAATCCTGATCCAACATCTGCAAGCCGGCCTTTTGATAAGAATCGTGATGGATTTGTTATCGGGGAAGGCGCTGGAATTTTGGTAATAGAAGAATTAGAGCATGCACTAGCTCGTGGTGCTCACATATATGGAGAACTGATTGGATATGGTGCTACAGGAGATGCACATCATATTACAACACCTGCACCAGAGGGAGAGGGTGCACAACGGGCCATGAAACTAGCCTTAGCGGATGCTGGAATTTCTCCGGAGCAGGTGGACTATATCAATGCTCATGGCACATCCACCTATTATAATGATTTGTATGAAACATTAGCGATCAAGGAAGTTTTCAAGGAACATGCTTATTCTCTTTCGGTAAGTTCGACCAAATCGATGACAGGACATTTGCTTGGGGCAACCGGTGCCATTGAGGCGATCTTTTCTCTATTAGCCATCAAGGAAGGGATCCTCCCTCCAACGATTAATTATGAAACACCTGATGAACAACTTGATTTAGATTATGTCCCAAATGTGGCTAAAAAGAAGGATATTCAGATCGTTCTCTCAAACTCATTAGGATTCGGCGGACATAATGCCACATTAATTTTTAAAAAGTTTAGTAAATAAGCCGAATAAATACAGATGAAAAACCAAGGACTTAAACCTGGCAAGAAGCTGGGTCTAGGCCTTGGTTTTACTATGTTTATAAGTCATGTGGATGGACTTTCCTCTTTTTACAAGCTTTTAAATACCTTAAAACCTATCAAAATATTTTAATCTTTAACTATTAGTGATACACTATATATAGGTTATAAATGAAATGATACAGAAAAGATGTGCGACTAGGTGCGCAGGCTTGCTGTAATGCCTAAGCGGAACCACCTACATCCTTTCTGCAATTCTTAGGGGATAAGGGACGGTAATAATGAGTAACAGACAAACTAATACAGACGTTATCTTAATTGGTGCCGGAATTATGAGCGCTACTTTGGGGACACTTTTGAAAGAATTAGTACCGGACTGGAAGATTACAGTGTTTGAGAAGCTCGACAAAGCGGGAGAGGAAAGCTCTAACGAGTGGAATAATGCAGGAACAGGGCACGCCGCCCTATGCGAGCTTAACTACACTGTTGAAAAACCGGACGGATCAATAGATATTAGCAAAGCCATTAGAATAAATGAACAGTTTCAACTTTCAAGACAGTTTTGGTCCTATCTTGTAAATAAAAATCTTATAGACAATCCGCATGATTTTATCATGCCATTGCCACATATGAGTTTAGTACAAGGGGAAGAAAATGTAGAGTTCTTGAAAAAACGTTTTCAAGCGCTTTCAAACATTCCACTGTTCGAAGGGATGGAATTTTCTGAGGATCCAGAGAAATTAATGGAATGGATTCCACTTATTATGGAAGGCCGTACATCGCAGGAAGCAATCGCGGCCACCAAAATCGACTCTGGAACGGATGTCAACTTTGGTGCTTTAACCCGCATATTGTTTGATCACTTAAAGAATCAAAACGTTGATATTAAATACAACCATCAGGTAAATGATATTAAACGTACTAGCGACGGCTCATGGGAATTGAAAGTGCGTAATGCTAGTGGCGAAGTTGAACGCCATACGGCAAAATTCATCTTTGTCGGCGGCGGTGGCGGATCTTTGCCGTTACTGCAAAAAACGGGTATTCCGGAAAGTAAACATATTGGAGGATTCCCTGTAAGCGGGCTATTCCTGGTTTGTAACAATCCGGAGGTTGTGAATCAGCATCATGCAAAAGTATACGGTAAGGCTAAGGTTGGTGCTCCTCCAATGTCTGTGCCGCATCTTGATACACGATTTATCGAAAACAAAAAATCGTTACTATTTGGACCGTTTGCTGGCTTCTCACCAAAATTCTTAAAAACTGGTTCAAATATGGATTTATTAAGTACGGTAAAACCGAATAATGTTTTCACGATGTTAGCCGCAGGTGCAAAAAACATTCCATTGACAAAATATCTGGTCCAGCAACTGATGTTATCGAAAGAACAACGGATCGAAGAGTTACGGGAATTTATTCCCAATGCGAAAAGTGAAGATTGGGATATCGTTGTAGCGGGCCAACGTGTACAAGTTATAAAAGATACAGAAGCTGGCGGTAAAGGGACACTTCAATTTGGTACGGAAGTGGTTAGTGCCGCTGATGGTTCTGTCGCTGCACTCCTCGGTGCTTCTCCGGGTGCTTCGACTGCCGTTCACGTCATGCTTGAGGTAATAAAAAAATGTTTCCCGCAACATCTAAAAGCGTGGGAACCGAAAATAAAAGAAATGATTCCTTCTTATGGAAAGTCACTAGTGGATAACCCAGAGCTTTTCCACGAAGTTAATAGTTTTACAGCGTGGATGCTTGGTCTAAGCAATGGTCGCTCACCTATTGACAATGAGAGAGATTTCCAGAAAGAGTTACGAGATTTAGAAAAAGAAACGGTATCAGTTTAAAACTGTTAGAAAAAGCATCTTTATAGATGCTTTTTCTTTTGTTTATAAAAGTAATCGTAAGCATTCATGTTGATACTAGATAAACAACATAATACTGTAAGGCGGCGGGGGCCATACCCCATTCTATCCTTTTATATCCACCGTTTCCCTCCTGAACCGCGGCAAGAAAGGCTTCCTCTGGACAATTAATCCCTTGTGTTTTCTCGAATGATATTCTAGTATTCCCTCACCTAATGAAACAAAGGATAACATGGATAGGGTAATAAATAACGAGCTAAATAGAGGGACCCATGGAAAGGCATCAAAATCGATTAGGACATCAAATAAAAACATCGGCCAGATCATGGCTGTGTTATCGATTAAGTAAGCACCGCTTATTTGTTGGACAAGGGCCTGGGAGATAAAAATTCCAAAGATTCCAAGCTGGCCTAGCAAAAATAACATACTCCCTAAATGCTGCACAAAGTAGGCAACCCACTGAGGATAGCAGCCGGGCCAATAATATTGTTTCCATAGTCCGAATGGTTTCGAACCGACCACAATTCCAGCCTCATAATAGGTTTCTTTTTGAATCAATAAGACCCCTTTGTAGACGACCTCTCCTACTTTTCCTAACTCAAATAGAATAAGAAAGCTAATCATCCAAATAGTGCGGTGAGGAGAAAGGATAAAAAATGGGATCGTTGACACGATAATAAAGTAAAAAAAGACAGGTATTCTTGAAAACAAATAATTCCACGCCTGTAAAAGCACCCTGAAAAAGGTCAAATGGGCAGAAGCTACACCGAATGGAATGGCAAGTAAAAAGGTGATCAAGGAAATCGTAAAAACAATACTTAAAGTCCCTCGCGTCCCCATAATGAGAGCACTATAGATATCCTTGCCAGATTTATCAGAGCCTAACAAGAATTCCTTATTTGGGGCAAAGGGCGGGAGGATAAAATCCAGATTGCTTTCGGGACCGACCACATATGTATGAGGGGTAACATTTTTATCAACATTCGGCAAATAGGGGCCAAGCATAAAAATGATGGCGAATAGACCGCAGCCTATAAGGCCAATCCACAAAGAAGGTATTTTTTGCATGATTATCTTTCCCCCTTTTTTGGATTCAGGAAAAACTCAAGGAGCTGTTGAGTCCATTGTGCGAAAAGTAAAAGAGCCATAATTAATAAACTAAAGCCGATAACGGCGGGGACATCAATCGGGAAAGCCTCCCCTGCAAAAAATTTACTTTTAATATGGATGGCCGCGATTAGGCGATACCCAATCCCATGATATGAGGTTAAAAATTCGACGATGAACATACCGGAAAATAATGTTAAAATAACAGGCATAAAATGCTGAAGCAATTTTGGATAGCAATTTTTTAGAATATGCCTCCAAAGAATCACCCGATCAGGAACCCCTTTTGCTTTTGCTGTCTTTATATAATCCTTTTCATCTTCCTCATCTAATGCTTGATAGGTGTACTTTGCGATAATAAATGCTGGATACATGCTTAAAAATAGGATGGGAAGAAAGATACTGTACCATTTGTCATTTCCATATAGGTCTACTCTTGGAAGAAGGCTGTGGCTTATGGCGAGAGATAGGAGGGTCTGAAAAAGGAAAATGAGGAAAAAGTCAGGAACAGCCTGCCCTAGCCAAGTAGATCCTCTCCCGAAGAATCGCCCTATTTTATTATTTTGAAACTGATAATCGAAGACACCTTTATAGATTCCGATCATGATACTAAGCAACATTGCGGGAAGGAGAATGGCAATGCTTCTTTTAAAATAAAGGAGAAGTTCTGTTTCGACTGGTTGATTAAACACCGTTGTTCCGAGGCTTTTCTTTGTTTTCACTTCTTTAACATAATCATAAATATTTTGTTTATAACCATCCCAAGTAAAATGGTAGGACATGACATCCTTAACACCTACTCGATGGGATTCCGTTTCCCGAGGCAATAAAACCACTAAAATGATGATAATGGCCATACATCCCCATAGTAAAAGACTGCCGAATAAGCGTAAAAAAAGATTCATCTATCCACTTACCTCCAAAATACAAGCCGTCGTTTTAAATTCTATTATTCTAGCAAGCAAAAACAACATGCATTTTCTGAAGGCAACATACTGTTTTTTGCTAAAAGTAGAACTGTTAATATCCTCCATTTTTAATCATTAATTACATAAATTTTACCATAAAATTGAAAAAACGTGCTATTTAAATTATTCTTTCTTTGTTCTTATCAAAGGTTGCTCGAGTGGTGACAGGCACTTCATTTACGGTATAGTAGGAGGAAAGAACCGATGAAATAGGAGGAATTTTTGTGGAGATAGGTTTGAGCACGTTTGTGGAAACAACTCCGGACGTTCAAACAGGTGAGGTCATCAGCCATGCCCAACGTATTCGTGAAGTAGTTGAGGAAATTGTCCTAGCCGATCAGGTTGGACTGGATGTTTTTGGAGTTGGTGAACATCACCGGAAAGATTATGCGGCTTCTTCCCCTGCCGTCGTGCTGGCTGCTGCAGCCTCACAGACAAAACGGATACGGCTGACAAGCGCCGTTACGGTGTTATCTTCAGCGGACCCGGTACGTGTGTTCCAGGACTTTGCCACGCTCGATGCTATTTCGAACGGGCGGGCTGAGATTATGGCAGGCCGGGGATCTTTTATCGAATCTTTCCCGCTGTTCGGCTATGATTTAAAAGACTATGATGAACTTTTTGAAGAAAAGCTCGAGTTATTATTGAGAATACGTGAATCTGAAAAAGTAACATGGGGCGGCGGGCATCGTCCGGCCATTCCAAATTTAGGAATCTATCCACGGCCGGTGCAAAATCCATTGCCGGTTTGGATTGGCAGCGGCGGGAATACACAATCGGCTATCCGAGCCGGAATGCTTGGACTGCCGCTTGTTCTCGCCATTATTGGCGGAAGCCCGCTGCAATTTGCACCGCTTGTAAAGCTTTATAAAAGAGCTGCAGAAAAGGCTGGTCATGATGTATCTAAGCTTCCTGTCGCATCACATTCACATGGCTTTATTGCAGAAGATACAGAGACGGCTGCAGACAAGTCTTTCCCATCCACCCAGCAGGCGATGAATGTGCTTGGGCGGGAGCGCGGCTGGGGGCATTACAGCCGGGCAAGCTTTGATGCTGCAAGAAGCTTTGAAGGGGCATTGTACGTTGGCGATCCGGAAACGGTTGCCGAAAAGATTATTCATCTCCGCAAACATGTAGGAATCACACGTTTTATGCTCCATACACCGGTTGGAACCATGCCCCATGAAGATGTCATGAAAGCAATCGAGCTGTTGGGGACAAAAGTGGCACCTCGTGTTCGAGAGAAAATTTCAAACTGGGAAAAGGAACTATAACTGGTAAAATCAAAATTTTTTAAATTAAGTAATTAATTTAGTTGATGGTTTAAAAGGAACTTGTTAAAATGGAGGAAATGAAAAGGCTATGTGTAACTGGCGAAGCGCGGAGAACCGTGAGGGAGCACATAGTATCGCAGCCGTTCGCCTGGGCAGAGGTAAGGGAATATACCCCTTGCCTCTTTCTGTTTATTAGGAGGAGATAAAAAGGAAATAACTGTTGACTAGCGTGAATATTTTTGATTATTTATAATAGTCTATAAGATTTTAAATCTAATAAAACAAAAGAGGCGAAACGTAAATGAGCACAGTAACAGTAGAAAAAATCAAAACGATTAAAACTTTAAATGCTATTGCAGAAAGCGGGCTAAAAGTTTTCAATAAGGATTCTTTTATAATCGACAATGAAAATGAAAATCCAGATGCATTTGTTGTTCGAAGCTTCAATATGCATTCATTAGAATTCGGCGATCAATTAAAGGCGATTGCTCGTGCCGGTGCAGGGGTAAATAATATTCCGGTTGATAAATGTACGGAGCAAGGAATTGTTGTTTTTAATACTCCTGGTGCCAATGCAAACGCAGTAAAAGAAATGGTCCTAACCTCTTTAATTGCTTCATCCCGTAATCTTTTTGCTGGTATTGCTTGGACAAAGGGGTTAGAAGTTGAAGGTGACCAAATTCCGAAGCTAGTGGAAGCAGGAAAGAAGCAATTTGTTGGAAAAGAAATTAAAGGGAAAACTTTAGGTGTCATTGGATTAGGTGCTATCGGTGCGCTTGTAGCAAATGATGCACTTGATTTAGACATGGATGTCATCGGCTTTGATCCGTTCATTTCTGTAGATACGGCTTGGAACCTGTCCCGCAATGTACAACGTGCTATGACAATTGAACAGTTGTACGCGGAATCTGATTATATTACAGTACATGTGCCATTTACTCCTGATACAAAAGGAATGTTTAATAAAGAAACATTTAGCATCATGAAGCCGGGTGTGCATATTTTGAACTTCTCCCGCGGTGAGCTGGTAAATGAAGTGGATATGGCGGTTGCGCTTGAAGATGGAATCGTTGGTGAGTACATCACAGACTTTCCGAATGAAAATGTATTGCAAATGAAAAATACCATTGCCATCCCGCATTTAGGTGCATCAACACAGGAATCAGAAGAAAACTGTGCGATTATGGCATCACGCCAGGTGAAAGAATTTTTGGAGACTGGAAACATTAAGAACTCTGTGAACTTTCCAAATGCATCTTTACCATACACTGGAAAGACACGAGTAACAGCTTTCCACCGAAATGTTCCGAACATGGTTGGACAAATAACTTCTGCTATTTCAAGCTATGAGTTGAACATCGCTGACATGGTAAACAGAAGCCGCGGTGACTATGCTTATACAATGATTGATATTGATAACGAAGTAAACGGTGATATTCTTCCTGCGATAGAAGAGAAAATTAATCAAATCGAAGGAATTGTAACAGCACGTATTATATAATCGGGAAAGCCTTAACTCTGTAAGTGAGTTAGGGCTTTTTTCCTTTTTTAATGCCAAATAGTGGTTCTTAATGGTTTCTTAACTTATCCTATGGTAGCATTTAATAGTATTTTAATTAAATTTTAATATAAGGGGTAAGTTTTTTATAATGAAAGATATTCTAATCAGATCGGGCATATCGCCACTTGATACATTTGATGCACCACATATGATTGTGAATAATTCCATCGGCGGAAACGTAGGGAATCTTGTTTATGCCTTTAGTGTGTTCCGTACATTAATGACAGAAGAAACAACGATTACACCGGATTATTATGATATTGACCCAGATAAGGCCGATGAAATCAATGAAAAGTATAGTTGTTACATTATTCCATTGGCTGATGCCTTCCGAAATGACTTTGTTTCATCCTTACGTAAATATACGAAATTAATCAAAAAACTGACAATCCCAGTTGTGGTGATTGGTGTAGGTTTGCGTGCTCCATTTGAACCAAAGCTAAATGAGGGCTTCCCTTTTGATGGTGATGTCAAAGCGTTTGTTAGTGCTGTACTAGAAAAGTCAGGAATGATTGGTGTCAGAGGCGAAATTACCTCTCAATATCTGTCAAAATTAGGTTTTCGCGAAGATATAGACCATACGGTTATTGGTTGCCCTTCCATGTATGCCTTTGGCAGAGAATTACAGATACGTGAAACGAATATCACAACCGATTCAATGGTTTGTGTTAATTCATCACGCCTTTCTCCAAAAAATGTACTTGATTTTATTACAAGAGGTATGGATGATTTTCCTAACCATTATTTTATTCCACAATGGCTGAAGGAAATGAGGCTTACTTTTGCCGGGGCGCCTGCTATAGCCGGATCCAGCAAAAATTACCCAGTTGCGATGTCGCATCCAACTTATATGAACAATAGGGTACGTTTCTTTTTAAATGTATCTACTTGGTTAGATTTTTTAAGGCAGGCCGATTTAAGTTTCGGGGCCAGGCTTCACGGGAATATTGCCGCAACCATTGCCGGAACGCCTAGCATTTTAATTCCAAAGGATGCTAGAATGAGAGAATTAGCTGAGTACCATAATTTAACACATGTGAATGCCAACGAAATTACAAGTAAAACAAGACTGAGCGATATAATTGAAAAAAGTGATTTTAGGGCACCTGTTAAAACACAAGCAGGAAATTTTGATAAATTCATCAGCTTTCTAAATAAAAATAAACTGGAACATATTTATAAAGATAATCAGACATCAGTTAGAGTTCCTTTGGATGAGAAATTAGCGGATATTCAGCCCCTCCCTCCTATTTCGCCAATCAGCAGTTGCGAATTGCAAGAAATAACAGAACGGTGGGAAAACCTTTATCTGCTGGAATCTGCCAATAAAGATGAAAAGTTGAAAGAACTTCAAACAAAGCTTAGTGAAAAAGATCGGACCATTAAGAAATTGCAAGGGACATTAAATCGAAAGTCTGTCCGATTCGCCCTAAAGACGGCTAATAAATTTAGTTTTAGATAAAAGGCACCCCCTTAGAGATTGAAATTCGCATCAGAAGGTTTCAAAATATATGTACACAACAAAGGGGGTTTTTTACGATGAAGGATCAGTTAAAAAAAGAATTAGAACTCTTGCGGCAAAGGTTATGGGAGATTAGTGATCACTTGTATCATCACCCCGAACTAGGAGATCAGGAATTTGAGTCGATGGAACTCTTAGTTGGTTTTCTTAAAGAGCATGGATTTACTGTTGAAAAAGGGATTGTTGGCCGCTCAACAGCTTTTAAAGCGGTGTATGACAGTAAAAAGGCTGGGCCCTCGATTGCTTATTTATCAGAATATGATGCATTACCCGGTGTCGGACATGGATGCGGCCACAATATGATTGGAACGATGAGTGCAGGGGCCGGGGTCCTCTTGAGTAAAGTGGTCAATGAAATTGGCGGTCGAATCGTGGTACTGGGAACTCCGGCGGAAGAAACGAATGGTGCAAAGGTTCCAATGGCAGAACAAGGAGTTTTTGCGGATATTGATGCGGCCATGATCCTCCATCCTGCTGATGAATCATATGAGAGCGGGGTTTCATTGGCAATGGACGCGATTCAATTTGATTTCCGGGGAAAATCAAGCCATGCTGCGGCATCTCCTGAAAAGGGGATTAACGCCCTTGATGCAGTGCTTCAATTATTCAATGGAATCAATGCTCTTCGTCAGCATGTGACGTCTGATGTCCGAATCCATGGAATTATTAAAGAAGGCGGCGTTGCGGCCAATATTGTACCCGATAAGGCCGTAGCACAATTCTATGTTCGCGCAGGCAACCGCAGCTATTTAAATGAAGTCGTTGAAAAGGTAAAAAATATCGCAAAAGGCGCTGCGCTTATGACAGGTGCGGAGGTCCATATCGATAATTACGAATTAAGCTATGATAATATGGTCACCAATCAAACATTATCACAGCTGTTTACGGAAAATCTGTTATCGGCAGGCATTAAGGAAGTCAAGAAGGCGAAGGAGTCGTACGGCTCAATTGATATGGGGAATGTTAGCCATGTCGTTCCGGCTATCCACCCTTATATTGGTTTAGATGCTCCAGGTCTTGTTGCGCATACAACGGAATTTGCAGATACAACCATTTCTGACAACTCCCATCGTATTCTTGCCAGCGGCGTTCTGGCTTTAGCTTTTACAGGATTTGACTTAATTACCGATAAAGAAGCGTTAGAAAACACGAAAAATGAATTTTTATCCAATTGTAAATAAATTTTGAGGCACCTCTATTTAATAGAGGTGCTTTTTTTGGGGATGATATTAGTATAGAAACTTTAGTGTATATTATAACGGTTTAATAAAAGTGTTTTCTGAATATTTCTATATTGGAAAAACATCTTTTCAAATAAAATAATCTGTGTTAATATTCATCTAGTTGAATAAAAATTCAAATTAAGTCAAAATAAAATAATCCATCTTCGTAGGAGGAGACATCATGAAAAAGACTTTATTATTTGCCACGATTATTTTTACATTAGTAGTTATGGCAGCTTGCGGTAAGAGCAATAATGAAGGTGCAAATAAAGAAAGTGGAAAAGAAAACAAAGTATTAACAATGGCAACATCAGCTGACTTTGCCCCATTTGAATCAAGAGATACAGCGGGAAATCCCCAAGGTTTTGATATTGATTTAGCGAATATGATTGCAAAAGAATTAGGATATAAGCTTGAAATTAAGGATATGAAGTTTGACGGTTTAATCGGAGCCCTGCAGGCTAACCGCGCAGACATGGTTCTTGCTGGTATGTCTGCTACCGAAAAACGTAAGAAAAATGTTGATTTCTCAACTGAATATAACCGCTCAGGTGAAATGTTTATTACTTTAAAGGGTTCTAATATTAAAACAGTAGATGATTTAAAAGGGAACACGGTTGGAGTTCAGCTTGGGACCATTCAAGAAGAAGGGGCAAAAGCACTTCAACAAAAGGTTAAATTTGACGTAAAGCCACTGGATAATGCGACTACATTAATCCAGGAGCTTTTATCAAAACGCATTCAAGTAGCCTATATGGATAAATCAGTAGCTACCGGTTATATTAAAAAACAAAATTTAGCAGGATTTGATGACCCAACAAGCAGTTCACCAGGAATGGCAGTTGCTTTTCCAAAAGGCAGCAAGCTTGTTGGTGATGTGAATGGTGTTCTTAAGAAATTAGAAGACAATGGAAAGCTTAAAGAATTGAAGGATAAATGGCTGAAGGATCAACAATAGTTTTCCATCAGTGTCAGACAAGCTTAGAATAAATATTGAAGTGAGGTGTAAGGCATGAATTTGGATTTTAGCCAAATTGTGCCTTATATTCCTTTTATGTTAAAAGGAATATGGGAGACGCTTAAATTCGTCATTGTAGCGATTATTTTTGGTTTTGCACTTGGTACAGTTTTTGCACTGTTTAAAATTTCACATATAAAAGCATTAAATTGGATTGGTGGTATTTATACCTCCATTTTTCGCGGCACGCCATTAATTTTACAATTAATGATTATATATTTTGCCGTTCCACAATTAACAGGCTATGATATCACTCCGTTTTTATCATCGATTTTAGCTTTCGGTTTAAATTCAGCAGCTTATGTTTCGGAAATTATTCGGGCAGGAATACAAGCAGTGGATAAAGGGCAGACAGAGGCTGCGCAGGCACTTGGTGTTCCCTATCGTCTAATGATGAAGGATATTATTCTGCCTCAGGCGATGAAAAATATTTTACCGGCACTTATGAATGAATTTGTTTCCCTTACAAAGGAATCAGCCCTTGTTTCGACGATCGGTTATTTAGACCTTATGCGCCGTGCCCAAGTGGTTGGCGCAGATATTTATCGGAATTTTGAACCGCTTATATTTGTTGGCGTTATTTATTGGGTAATGGTAATGGTGCTGACAACGCTTGGCAAACGGGTTGAAAGAAGGTTGAAATACAGTGATTAAGGTAGAAAACCTTTATAAACAATTTGGTAATACGGAAGTTTTAAAAAATATTTCGACTACGATTGAACGTGGTGAGGTGGTTTCGATTATTGGACCTTCGGGGTCTGGGAAGTCGACCTTCCTTCGTTGCTTAAACTTGTTAGAAACACCAACAAAGGGGAAGGTGTTGGTAAATAATCAAGATATTACTGATCCAAAGACAAATATTATGAAGGTACGAGAACAGATTGGGATGGTTTTTCAACACTTTTATTTGTTCCCGCATAAAACAGTTTTGAATAATCTAACGTATGCCCCAATGAAAGTAAAAGGGGAATCCCGTGAGATTGCTGAAAAAAAGGCACGGAATTTGTTAGCCAGCGTAGGGTTAACAGAAAAAGAATCGGCCTTTCCGAGTAATCTCTCCGGTGGTCAGAAACAGCGTGTGGCGATTGCTCGTGCACTGGCAATGGAACCAGAGTTAATGCTATTTGATGAGCCAACATCGGCGCTTGACCCTGAAATGGTCAAGGAAGTTCTGAATGTCATGAAAGATCTTGCTCAGTCCGGTATGACAATGGCCATTGTTACCCATGAGATGGGATTTGCAAGAGAAGTGGCCGACCGGGTTATCTTCTTAGATGAGGGGCAACTGCTTGAAGAAGGTTCCCCGCAGGAGTTTTTCAGTAATCCAAAGACAAGTAGAGCAAGGGACTTTCTAGAAAAAGTTTTGTAATAATGGAATCAACTAAAAAATCATTATACAATTGAAGCCAGCCCTTATTCTTGGGCTGGCTTCAATTGTGTATTATTATTTTTCTGCAGGCTAGAAACGTATTCAAATAAATGTGCTATGTATCTTGTAAGCTCAAACCCTTCATCACTAGTAAAATCCGTTAGCAACAACCTATTTCCCTCCATCACCAATCCCCCAATATACTGTCCTATCCTCATTCTTTCCAAACTATCATTCTCTTATACAATTAATAAAAAAAAATTATAGAGAGCGGCGTGGAACGATCTTTGTGAAACAAGAAAAATCGGGTGGTGACAGGTACCACCCGATTTTTGTCGAAAACTTTAACCCTACTGGGCTACTTGTTGGTTTTCTATTGTTTGACTTTTGACGGGACGATTAATTAAATAGATGCTTAATAGAATTAGTGCTAACCCTTTTAGTAGTGAGTAGGTAAATGGTTCATGTAAGAATAGGGTTCCAATGGCTACTGAGATGACGGGAACTAGGAAGGTGAAGGATGCAATCTTACTGGATTCACCTGTGTTCATCAGTTTGAAGTAGACGGCGGTTGCTGCGGCCATTCCAAAAATGGCACTGAATAGCAGGCAAGAAAGGTAAGGGATATTCAAGACAATCATAGAGGGGTTCTCAATCCCCAATCCGGTTCCTGTTAAGATGCTCCCCCCAATTATTCCTTGGATGGCCACAAGCCATAAACCATCTACTTGATTGTTGGTTTTCTTCACAAACACGACACTAAGTGCCCAGCCAACCCCCGTTATTAAGGCCAAAGAAATCCCCAGAATGGAGATGTCTCCTCGGATCCCTCCCAGGGATATTACAGCAACTCCCAGGAAACCTAAAATTAATCCAACTACTTTCATACTTGATAACGGCTCTTTCAGCCACATCCAGGAAAATAAAGTAACAAGAACAGGCTGTAAATAAACAATGACAGAAAATAAGCCTGAGGGTAAATATTGTAGTCCAATCGTCTGTACTCCATTGAAGATAACGGTATTTAAAAGGGCGACAATGAAATAGATGATCCAATTTTTCCGCCATTGGAGTTTTTTCCACTGTGGTAATAGGACTAGCGCTAATAGAATACCTCCTAATAGTGTGCGCATCCCTGCATATAAAAGTGGTGGCGTGTAGGGTAATGCATATTTGCTAACGGGCCAATTCATTCCCCAGATGATCACAACAAAGGAAATGGCGAGAGCTGTTTTTATTCGGAAAGGACTTTGCATTTTTCGTTATTTCCTCCTTGTCATCCTATTAAAATAAAAGCCGCTTTCCCTTCCATTCAAAGGAAAACCGGCTTTTAAGTAGAGTTGAATTTATTGCAGTCCGTAATAGTGGTCTTAACTCACTTTTTCCCTATTAGAACTCGCAGGTCCATTTTTCACAAATAAACTGCCAACCCCGTAGAAAACAGCTGCAGTTACAAGACCAACTACAGCAACTGAAATATGAGGTGCATAGAAGTTACAGTATAATGATATAGCTGCAGACAATATCCAAACAAAGAATGCCATTGGTCTCCAGCTAACTAAATTAGCGGATTCATTCTTACGTAAAACTAAGCGGTCCATAATAATAATTGCACCAATAGGCGGAATGATAACTCCAAGAAGAACAAGCCAATTGAAAAAGTGATTATATATTCCGGAAACAGCTACGATAAGACCAACGACACCGATAACAAGCGTGATAGGTCTCATTTTTTTACCAGTCATATGTGACCAGCCAACAGCGCCATTATATAAACAGTGTGTACCAACAGATCCTAAGTTAATAAAGACAAACAGGATAGATAAAATAGTTAGTAATGGACCATGTCCGGCTAATACTGACATGAAATCCCCGCCAGTTGAGGCAGGATTCGGAATAACACCAGTTGCAACAACAATTCCGCCTACAAGCTCTGCAATAAAGTTTCCAATAGGAAAAGCGAAAATGGTGGATAATAGACCTTGACGCCCATTCTTTGCCCAACGAGTAAAGTCTGCTGTCATTGTACCTGAATCTGCAAATCCAGCAAACACTAGAGTAACCGCAGCTCCAAATGACATGGCACCGGAGACATGTGGGTTGTAATGAAAAATATCTGAATTTCCATTCTTAACAGCCATAGCAATGGCAATAATCGCTATTAGAATATAAAATGGTGCTGCAATCCAACCTAATAATGACAGGGCTTTAATCCCTACATAGGTAATAGCGACATAGAGGATTCCTCCGATGATAGTCATCAATAATAGGCTGGCGCCAAAGGATCCATGCATCGTCGCACCCGTAAGTCCTACTTGAAGAGCAAACCATCCGATTACAACCGTTGAGAGTAAGCCTGAAACGATATAGTACCCAGAACGTCCAAATGTTTTTTGTGCAGTCAAGGAGAAGTTCATTCCTGTACGACCTGCATCGTAGCTAAGTAAGCCCACCATAATAAACAATAGCAAGTTACCAACCAGCATTGCGGCTGCACCAGTTTTAAAGCCAAGCTGAGCTGTGATGAGTCCGCCAATTACCGCGCTTGTTAGTACCATAGGGAAACCAAACCAAACTGCTGCTACTGAAGAAAGTTTTTTCCGGTATTCATTTGGCACAGGTGAGTGTTCAAACTCTGGGTCCAATAGTTTTTTATCTACATTATTGGTTGACATACCTTCCACCCCATTGATTATTTATTAATTTGGTTGTTCATTATCTCTAATTTTTAAAGCTGCTTCGAATCCAGCAACAATACCAAGTGCTATGTCTGTTCCGGAAGAAGATCCAATGGATAACACATTATTTAAAGATGAAATCAACTCTTGTTTATTCCCGCTTATAGCAGATTGGATTAAATGAATGATGGACTCTCTTACTTTCCCAATTGATGCTTTTTTTAAGGTCATATAGCTTATATCATTCGTTCTTGTTTTTGCCTGATTCACTACCTGCCCGCAAAATACCTTTAACGAGTAACATGGTGAATTCAGCATGTTAAATATGGTGAAAAATCCAGTCAAAAAATCGTCTCCCGAAGGAGTTAAACCAGGTCCTAGTCCAATTAGGCCAACTGCATACTCCAGTGCATATAAGATTCGCTTGTTAACTATTTCACAAACAAGGAGACGTGATCTCTCATTAAGCATTTTTGACATTTCTGCTTCAAAAATACCCATAGATTGAACATTGCTTTTCATCCCGCCACATTTACCATATTGGTCAATGTGATCTCTCATAATGGTCAAATTCATTTTTAAAATTTTATTATCCTCAGGAAATGGAGGTAACAAACCTTTCCATTGTTTGGTTTGTTCTATCTTAATGGCAAGACGATCTTCAATGAAGAGAACTCCTTTTTCCACAAAAAAGCGGTCATTCACTTTAAGATTAAAGTTTCGAAAATCAGAGACATCAATAACAAGTGAATTTGGCCCATTATCCAGCTTGCTGCAGGAGAGGGTAAATATATCACCAGTATGAGAGCACTTAATATTTACTGTTCGCTCAAAAATACTATGAATAAAACCAGTAAACTTTGAATTTCCAATTGCCTGAATAAATTCAACATCGCCAGATATAGCTTGTATCATTTTTTGTCACCTCTTGATCTGGAATGCATTGAATCTAATAAGAGCAAGTATGAAAGGCCGCCCCCTTTAATATTACTCATTATTTCCAAGTAAATCGCTTTCATTATGACCTTACACGCTTATTGTAGTGGGGTTTCCTTTGGTCGTCATTGTATAATAAGACTAAAAATTTCAGTAGTTCATTAGTTATAATGTACAATGATTAGCCAAATCAATAGGAAAGGGGGATGTAATAAATTAATAGAAAAATGCAAATAATATTGGCTCACTTTTTATTTATGAAAAAGGTCAATAAATGAAGGAGATAAAGATATGAACACAAAACATAGGATTGAAATTAAAAATGATCACCTTCATGCCACTTTCAGCAGAGACTACAAACCTATTTTAATCATTACTTCCGGTGATTCTGTGCAGTATAAAACGCCGGATATTGACTGGGGTTATACAACAAAAGAGGGGGATAGAACTCTTTTTGAATCAAGGGAAAAGGAAACAATTTGGGGCCATCCAATCATAGGTCCAATTGCTATTAAAAATGCTAAGCCGGGAATGACATTGGAAATACGAATAAATGATATTGTTCCAAGCTGGTATGGCTGGAATAGTGCCGGGGGTAATAATGACTGGCACAATGATAAGCTAGGCTTATCCGAACTAGATGCACTAAACGTGGATTGGGTTTTGGAATGGCAAAAAAATAAGGGAATTTGCACTAACAAAAATAAATCCTTTTCTGTTAAACTTAATCCCTTTATGGGGGTAATGGGAACTGCACCAAGTGAACCGGGCATTCATTCCACTATACCTCCAAGATATTGTGGAGGAAATATAGATTGTAAGGAATTAACGAAGGGAAGTATTTTATATTTGCCAATTGCAGTTGAAGGGGGATTATTCTCAGTAGGAGATGGTCATGCTGCACAGGGGGACGGAGAAGTATCGGGGACGGCAATCGAATGTCCAATGGAGCTAGTTGACCTTACCTTTATTTTAAGAAAAGACCTCTCTCTTCAATTGCCAAGGGCCTATACTCCCTCTGGCTGGGTTACATTTGGCTTTCATGAGGATTTAAATGAAGCCACCATAATGGCGCTTAATGAAATGCTGCAATTAATCCAGGAGCTCTATCATGTGGATAAACTAGAGGCAACTGCTTTAGCAAGTGTAGTTGTGGATTTAAGGATTACCCAGATTGTCAATAAAACAAAAGGAGTCCATGCTGTATTGCCACATGGCTCTATAGAGCAAAACTAATATTTCTTTACATATTTTTTTGGGATCGAAACAAGGTGTTCGATCTTTTTTGATTTATTTGAAAATTAGATATTTTCATCATTGTATAGTATGCCTAACCGTTCACTCTATTTTTTGGTTTGGTTATACAATGACGTTTTCCAGGCTCCCTTCTAGAATAATCGTGTAAGCATTTTTCAAAACAAAAGATTTTGAAAATGCAAGGCGAATATGTTTATCTCGCTCCTGCAAGAAGGAAGGGGTCTTGAACACACTTTTACTATATTGGGTTTAATTTTCAATCACTTCTTCAACGATAAAAATTGGAGGCTAGAATATGTCTATAAAAGTATTATTTAAGAAAAACACATATATTGATTCCGTATCCTTAATGACTTTATCAAACAGAGCTAATGATATTGATGGTGTAGAACAGGCCATGATTGCAATGGGTACAGATATGAATAAAGAGGTAATCAAAAATATTGGTTTGAACACACCAGAGATCGAGGGTGCAAATAGCGGCGATTTGATGATCGTGGTTAAGGCAGCTACGAATGAGCTTTGTGAGAGCGCATTCATTCAAATCGAAGAATTATTTACGAAGAAGAATAAAACAAAAGATACAAGTGAGATTAAATACTCGACCATTCCTTCTGCTGCAAAAGGCAATCCTGATGCTAACCTTGCAGTAATCTCTGTAAGTGGCGCATATGCGGCCAGAGAAGCAAAAAAGGCACTTGACAATGATCTTCATGTCATGCTGTTCAGTGATAACATCAGCCTTGACGATGAGATTAAGCTTAAAACGTTGGCACATGAAAAAGGCTTGTTGTTAATGGGACCTGACTGCGGTACGGCAATCATTGGAGATGTTGCACTATGCTTTGCTAACGCTGTTAGAAAAGGCACGATCGGAATTGTTGCGGCTTCTGGAACAGGCAGCCAAGAGGTGACCGTCCTTATTCATAACTTAGGCGGCGGAATCACGCAGTTAATTGGGACTGGAGGAAGAGACTTAAGTGAAGAAGTCGGCGGTATCATGATGCTTGATGGAATTAAGGCACTTGAGGAAGATGAAGCTACAAAGGTGATTGTCCTTGTGTCCAAGCCGCCTGCACCAAGTGTAGAGAAAAAAGTACTTGCCCAAATTAAAAATTGCTCTAAACCAGTCGTTGTTTGCTTTATGGGTGGAGAAGAAGCTGCAGCTGTTCAGGCTGGTGGGCATTTTGTTAAAACAACAGAAGAAGCTGCATATAAAGCAATCGCTCTTGCAGGCATAAACGGAACGAATAATAGCAAAAGTGAACTAGACCATTCATTGATTGAAGAGGTACGTTCAAAGTTATTACCAGAACAAAAGTATGTCCGTGGCTTATTCAGCGGCGGTACACTTTGTGATGAAGCTATGCATGCAGCAATGGAAAAATTCGATGATGTATACAGTAATATTCAAAGAGACCCTGAATTTCGTTTAAAAGACGTAAAGGTAAGTGAGGGACATACGTTTATTGATTTTGGAGACGACCAATTTACACAAGGTAAGCCCCATCCAATGATTGACCCGTCTACTCGTTTAGAAAGATTTATGCAAGAAGCAAAGGACCCATCGGTTGGTGTCATTGTCATGGACTTTGTTTTAGGCTTCGGTGCACACGAAGACCCAGCTGGTGCTTTTCTTCCTTCCATCATTGAAGCGAAGCAATTAGCTGAAGAAGAAGGACGACACTTGGAAATCATCGGCTATGTCCTTGGAACCGAATTAGATAGTCAAAATATTGAGGAACAAAAGGATAAATTATTGGCTGCAGGAGTTACGTTGGCAAGCAGCAATGCAAATGCAGGATTATTAGCAAGAGAATTTGTTGTGAAAGGAGCTTAACCATGAGTAAAATAAACGATCTTTTCAAAAGCAAACTAAATGTCATTAATGTAGGGATTGACCTATTTAAAGAGGATATGAAAAAGCAAAGTGCGACGGTCACACATTTAGAATGGACGCCTCCCGGTGGTGGAAATCCTGACCTTATCGCTGCACTTGATAAGCTTGAAAATCCCGAGATATTGGAAAAAATTGAAGCTGCAAATAAATTGGCTGTGGAGCGAATCATCAATTCACACCCTGTTCTAATCGGCTATGACCAAGCGATTAACGTGGTTCCTGGCATGACGAAGACAACCATTCTCCATGCGGGTCCTCCCATTACATGGGATCGAATGAATGGTCCTATGAAAGGTGCGGTAACAGGAGCACTTGTCTTTGAAGGCCTGGCTAAAGATGTAGCGGAAGCAGCAGAACTGGCTGCATCTGGTAAAATTACCTTCTCACCATGTCATGAGCATAACTGTGTTGGCTCAATGGCGGGTGTGACCTCTGCCTCTATGTTTATGCACGTGGTTAAAAATAAAACGTATGGCAATATTGCTTATACAAATCTATCAGAACAATTGGCGAAAATTTTAAGAATGGGTGCCAATGATGAAAGTGTTGTCAATCGTCTTATCTGGATGCGTGATGTATTTGGTCCAATGCTAAGAGATGCCATGAAAATCGCCGGTGAAATTGATTTACGCTTATTACTTGCACAAGCCCTTCACATGGGTGATGAATGTCATAACCGAAATGGCGCTGGAACTTTAGTATTACTTCAAGCGTTAGCTCCGCATCTTTTACAAACAGACTTCACAACCGAACAGAAGAAGGAAGTCTTTGACTTCATTGCCAGCAGTGATTATTTCTCAGGTCCAACTTGGATGGCTGTGGCTAAATGTGCACTTGATGCTGCACATGGAATCGAAAACAGTACTATTGTGACAACGATGTGCCGTAATGGTACAGATTTTGGTATTCGTGTAAGCGGTATGCCTGGGTTCACATGGTTTACGGGGCCTGCTCAAAAGGTAATCGGTCCATTATTTGCTGGATACAAGCCTGAAGATGCAGGGTTAGATATTGGAGACAGTGCCATCACAGAAACCTATGGTATTGGCGGATTTGCGATGGCTGCTGCTCCAGCGATTGTTCCACTGGTCGGTGGTACAGTGGATGAAGCGATTGGATATTCGAAAAAAATGACTGAAATTACTACGGCTGAAAATCCAAATATCACAATCCCATTATTAGATTTCCGTGGAATTGCAACAGGTATTGATATTCGTAAGGTTGTCCAAACGGGTATTCTTCCAGTTATCAATACAGCGATTGCCCATAAAGAAGCAGGGATTGGCATGATTGGTGCCGGTATTACGTACCCGCCAGCTGTTGCATTTGAAAAAGCCCTGCTTGCTATAACGGATAGAATAACTGAAACACAACCACAATTAGTGTAAATTATATGACATAACAAGGCCCCATTCATTGGGGTCTTGTCAATCAGGGGGAGAGTAGATTGAAAGAACTTGCGATTGTTGCAATCGGAGGCAACTCTTTGGTAAAAGA
The DNA here is from genome assembly GCF_042675345.1 of Neobacillus sp. GCM10027624. Lineage (NCBI taxonomy): Bacteria > Bacillati > Bacillota > Bacilli > Caryophanales > Bacillaceae > Neobacillus > Neobacillus sp. GCM10027624. The sequence goes on along the minus strand of NZ_JBHTHD010000008.1, from coordinate 514,134 downwards.
AAATGGCCGTGATACCGTTAAAGACCAATATGAAGCTGTATGTGAAACAGCGAAGCATATTGCAGATATGGTTCAAGATGGCTACGACATTGTCGTGACACATGGGAACGGCCCACAGGTAGGATTTGGGCTAAGAAGATCCGAAATTGCGAATGAAATGGCAGGAATGCCAGCTGTTCCGCTTGCCAATTGTGTGGCAGATACTCAAGGGGGAATTGGGTACCAAATTCAACAGGCATTAACCAATGAATTTGCTGTCAGGGGAGTTAAGAAGAAGGTTGCTACTGTAATAACACAAGTTGAAGTAAGTAAAAATGACCCTAACTTTAAAAATCCAACAAAGCCTGTAGGTTCATTCTTTACGCTTGAGCAGGCTGAAGAAATGAAAAAAGAACATTCAGATTGGATTTTCATTGAAGATTCGGGACGAGGGTATCGAAGAGTGGTTCCATCACCAAAACCAATTGATATTGTCGAAAAGGATGCAATTAAATCTTTGATTGATGCAGGCTTTGTTGTTATCGCTGTTGGCGGAGGCGGGGTGCCAGTCATTAAAAACGGTCCTAGTTCCTACGTTGGAGTTGATGCAGTCATTGATAAGGACTTTGCAACGAGTCTATTAGCAGAGCAAATCGATGCGTCGACGTTAATCATCACAACTGGTGTGCCACGAGTTTGTATCAATTTTGGGAAACCAAATCAAAAAGCTCTAGAAAAGATATCAGTGGAAGAAACCAAAAAGTATGTTAATGAAAACCATTTTGCAAAAGGAAGTATGTTGCCTAAGATTGAGGCCAGCTTAAGCTTTTTAGAAGGTAATGGTAAGCGGGTAATTATTACAAATCCAGAAAGTCTAAAGGAAGCAATTCATGAACAGGCAGGGACGCATATTGTAAAGTCTGACTTCCCAGGAAATGCTGCACTGGGGCGAACTGATTGTATACATGCAACTTTTTAAAAATTATAAAGGTTAAAGTTCCCCCATACTGGTTGAGTATGGGGGAATTTTATTGAGGGTGGAGATGATTTAATAATCGATAGATTTTTAAAGATAATTGGAATTGCAAAATCTCTTCTGGGTTTTTTAAATCAGTACTTAGGATTTCTTTAATTTTTTCAATTCTATAGATAAGAGTGTTTCTATGAATAAACATTGCTTTTGCCGTTTCACTCAAATTTTGATTATTATTAAAATAACTCTCTAAAGTAGTAAGGTAACTTGTGCCGTGTTCTTTATCATGGTCATAGATTTTTCCAATGCTTTTCATAAAAAAACCTTCTAACTCGGAAGTCTTGATATTTGAACTTAAAAAATGGTAGATGGAGTAGTCATCAAAATGAGAAACTCTTAAGCTGCCTCCAAATTGCTTCATCATCCTAATGGCTTCATTGGCCTCTGAAAAGCTCTTGTAAAGAGTAGTAATCGTTTTGTATTGGCTTCCAATTCCGATTGAAAAAGAAGCATTGGAGACTTCTTTATTTAGGATTTCATAAATGTGGTTTGAAAACTTTTTGGCCTCATCAATCGTGGAGGAAGGTTTGTATTCCTTTTTCCCAACGAGGGTAATAATCCGATTATTTCGGTAAAAGCAACTTATTTTTCCATTTACTTTATTGGAAGCATCATAAATCAAATGGACAGATTTCTTTGCGATATTTTCTAGTCTGTATTTTTTCGTTATCATATCGTCATCTTCTATTGATTTAATTGGTTCAGCATCAATCACAATACAGTAATACTTATAATCTGACTTTAATCCATGTAAATCACAAAGAGTTTGAATGGAGTCAATGGATGAAATTTTCCCTGTTAATAAATCATCAAAGAAGTCCTGCCTTATTTTTAATTTAACTTCCTCTATTTCCTTTGCCTTAATCCTTTCAAGTGCCAAAATGGTGGAGGCACTTTCTAAAACGACATAATCAAACGGACTCAATTCACGTACAGTCTGCCAAACCACAATATACCCATAAATATAATTGGAAACAGCTACCGGGACGACTTGGCATTTGACTTCTGAATCATTTGTATAGTAAATCCGTTTTATTGCCTTCTTAAATTCTTTAATTTTTTCTGGAATAGTGTCTGTAAAATCCTTAGAGAAGACAGGCCAATTTTTTTCAAGGCGAAGATTAGCCTTTAGTGGCAAAATATTCTCTTCAAGGTCTACGAAATGGAGTAAATTCCAATCACGATCAAGAAAGAGGATTGGATTATTGAGAGTATGGACTAATTCAGAAGCAAGCTTTTCCATGCCACCCCCTTCGAGTTCTATTCTAAACAATTTGTTATGTATGTCTAGAGATTGCCGGTTCATTAAATCATATCTTCCAGATGCTTTTTCGTTAAAGATTGAAATGACTTGTGATAGAGTGTACTTAAAAGGCAGCTCTAAAAGAGGGAAGCCATACTCATTCGCAAGATCTATCATGTTTTGCGGAATTTTATCAAAGTACCGTTTCATTTTAATACATAAACCCGAACAATTTATTTCTGCCAGCTCTTTAATAATTCGATTTTGGAGCTCCACATCATCTTTGAAAATATATCCCGTGGATAGAAGCAGTTCATTGGATGTCAACCAGTCGAAGGTATCTGGGTTTTCCATTATGTTAACAATTGATATTGGATTTTTAAGTCCCTTTTCTCCAGCAACAATTTTAATCCCTTCTATGGATTTAATCTGGAGGAGGTCTTCTACAGTCAGCATTTTGTTCACTCCTTAAAAGCTTTTTTTCATAAATGACTTTGAAGGAATTCAATTACCTGATGAAGTGCTTTTTGGACGACAGGATTATGAAAATCTTTCTCAAAGACATGCTCTCCGTTTGGAATGGTAATGAGCTTTGTTTCGATTCCTCTTTTAACTAAAGCACCTCTCATAAATACCGATTGTTCATACGGAACATCGACATCTTTCGTTCCATGTAATAATAATGTTGGCGGATAGGCGTCTGTAACAGTATGGAAGGGACAAAACGTTAGCAGTTTCTCTCTATCTGTTAAAGGACTAAAACCTGAGATCATTTGAATCCATTCACCGGTCTGTCTAGCGTATAAATAAAGGAGAAAACGTTCCTCAACTGTGCCTTCTGCAATCATTTGACTGGATAGAAGATTCATAGCATTTTCCCTAGAAACGGGTAATTTTTGACTATAGAATTTATTGGGTGTGGTTGCCCATTTGGCACTAATATCTCCATACCCATAAAAAGAAACGATGGCAAGTGGTTTATATGTAAAAGTTCCGGTACATAGTGCAAGAAATCCGCCGGCGGAACTCCCTATCACAGCAATTCGATTTGGATTAATTGAGAATTTTTTTGGTCCTTCAGATTGAATCCACATCAGTGCATCTTGGACGTCCTCTAGGATTTCTGGTAGTTTTGTTTCGGGAGCAAGCCGATAATCGATGGAAAACACTGAAAAGCCATTGTTGGTATAAAGCCGGACCATATCTTCTGTAATTTCCTCTCGTGTTCCCCAAAGCAGCCCTCCCCCATGGATATAAACAATCACTGGAGCATCATCATGCCCAGATGCATAAAAATCAGCCTTTATCATAAATTCATCATTTTGTTTATAAATAACAGTTTCTTTCACTAAAAAAACCACGTCCAATCAAAAAAAATAATGAATAGAATTAATATTTGTTTTAAAAATTAGCCCTATTCATCATAACAAATGTAGTCCACACTTTAAATAAAATAGTGTGAAACATTATTTGTGAAACAAGAAAAATCGGGTGGTGACAGGCACCACCCGATTTTTGTCGAATTTACGCTGTTGCTTTCTGTTTTTTCCCGAGTACATTCACGACGATGACGCCGGAGATGACGATGATGCCGCCGAGGATGGTGAGGTTGCTGGGCCACTCTTTTAGCCAAATCCAGGCGACGATGAGGACGACGACTGGTTCAATGTAGAGCATGCTGGTTACGGAGCCGGCTTTTCCTGCTGAGAGTGCGAGCGCCCATGTGACGTAACCGATGGCTGTTGGGAAAATTCCGATATATATGGCCGATAGATTTCCCTCCAATGATGCATGCTGAAGGTCTTGGAAAAGTCCGGGCATAAACAAAAGAAAAGGGATTGTTCCAGCCCATGAAAAATAAGCGGTTAACTCTATTGAGCTATACCGGCGTAAAAGCGGCTTTTGAAAAGCAAATAATACAGAGGTTGCCGCCGCTGCAATTACCACTAAAAAGGCCCCCTTTGAAATCGTTAAAGAAGGCCCTGCTGTTCCGATAGTAATTACAGCAATCCCAATAAAACCAATAGCTAATCCCAGCCAGCCGGCAAAACCCAAGCGCTCTTTTAATACAAACACGGCAATGAGTGCCGTAAAAATGGGTGCAGAGGCAACAAGCATCCCCGCGGTACCAGCCGAAACCGTTTGTTGACCAAAGGTAACCCCAATATGATAGATACTGATTCCAACCCATCCGAGTAATAAAATTCTTAAAAGATCCTCTTTTCGCGGCAATCGAAATCTAACACCGGGAAGCAGCGCATAAATCGCAAACAAACCGGAGGCAATTAAGTAACGAATGAGAACTAGATGACCCGCAGAATAGCCGCCATTCAAACCTGCACGGATTGCAGGAAATGTAGATCCCCAAATAGTGACTGTAATTAAGGCTAATACGAAAGCCCTGGTGTTCATATTCTCTCTCCCCCAAACACATACATAAACACAAGATTATCACGGAAGTCGAATTGTTGCAATTTTCCGGCGATGTGGTAAAAATTTGTATACTGAATAGGTATATTTAATTTAAAAAGAATGGGGAGGTAAAAGTTGACAAAGGATTTAGCTTATTAAATGTCGAATTTTCACGATATAATTGTAATTATAAATCCGAAAGGACCAATATCTATGTGGAAACGATATGCGAACCAATTACCTCTGTATCGCAAAATATTATTTTTTTCTTTTTTAATAACATTTGTGGTAGTAGTTTCAACAGCAGGATTCACATTTTATTATGTAACCAAGAACTTAGCAAATCAATTTACTGAGCGGGCAAAGGGAGTTGCTAGTCTTTGGAGTTATACGATACCCTATAAAGATGTGCTTCAAGCAATCCACTCTCATGACCCAAAAAGCCCTTCCTTAAAAAAGCTAAATCATTTGGTAGGGCTAGTACAGAGGGAAAATTCCGAATATTTACAAGGATATTTAATGGATGCAAAAATTGAGAATCGAAATGAATTGCACTTTTTAGCGGTGACGGAAACTGACCGTTTGGATGGTATCAATAATTTTAGTTCCTATCAAGCAGGAGGAGAATTTCTTCATGCCTTTAATGTTGCTATTAAGGAAAGGAAGGTAACCAGCAGCCGTCTTTATCATGATCAATACGGGGAATGGATTACCGCCTTCCATCCGATCACTGACGATAATGGCAAGGTAATTGCTGTGCTTGCAGTGGATGTTGATGCCTCTGCAATAAGCCGATTCAAAGAGAAAATTGGTTTATACGTTCTTTTCTCTTTGATTTTCATTACAATGTTAGTTTACTTTACCTTAAGATGGGGGATTCGAAGGGCTCTTGCTCCTGTAAATGAAATTATCTCTGGAATCAATGCGGTGAGTTCAGGTGATTTTAATGTAAAGCTGAATATCTCGAATCAATCTGACATGGTGAAACTTGGCGAAAAGTTTAACTATATGACCTCCCAATTAACCGTATTATTTGAACGTCTTGCAGATACCTATAAAGAATTTGGATCTATTCCAAAAAGTATTGGCAGCGTCCATCGGGTGGAAGAAGCCATTGGTGAAATGGAAAAGATTATTGAAAAGACGAAAATCCAGAAGGAATTGCAGCGAGCAGAGAAAATGAATGCAATTGGTCAGCTGGCTGCATCGGTTGCCCATGAAATACGCAATCCAATGACTGTAGTGCGTGGATTCTTGCAGATTTTTTTAACAAAGGATCATTTGGACGAAACCGAATTAAGCTATATTCAATTAATGATTGATGAATTAAACCGGGCGGAGAAAATTATTAATGATTACCTTTCGCTGGCGAAACCAGACCTTGAACATGTTGAAAAGGTTGATATAAGTGATCTATCAAAAAAAGTCGCAGATTTAATGAACACATTTGCCTTCATGTCTAAAAATATTTCTTTGAATACGATTTTAGAAAAAGAGGTTTTAGTGAAGGGGAATAAAAGTGAATTAAAACAAGTCATTATTAATATTGTGAAAAATGGTATTGAAGCAATGAGAAATGGCGGGGTTTTGACCCTAACCGTACGGAAAAATGATAGATACGGAGAAATTGTTGTAACGGATACGGGTATTGGAATGTCAGCTGAAGAAATTGAAAGATTAGGAACAGCCTTCTACTCCTTAAAAGAAAAAGGAACAGGAATGGGGTTAATGGTTTGTTATCAGATTGTTGAACGGATGAAAGGCAGAATTGATGTAGAAAGTGAAAAAGGTGTAGGTACCACCTTTAAAGTCTGCATTCCGCTTTGGGAAGAGGAAAATGGAGGATGCTAAAATAACGAAGTAAGAATTGGCAGCCGTTACTGGCTGTTTTTTTTTGACTTTTTGTATGTTTACAGAAGCGTTTACTTGTGTACTTATTGTAAACATTTGTAGACAAATTTGCACACATGTTTACAAATGCGTTTACATAGCTGTGTGAAAGTAAGTGTACGTATTTGTATTCCTTGTTTACAAAATATTAATTTTATCAAAAGGACTATTGGGACTAGTAAGTATTGATCGTAACTGAACGGAAAAATAATTAAATTATGGTATGGATTTGAGTATTGTATTGGAAAAGGTAATTTAGAAATAAAAGGAGCACCCTTCTGTTCCTTTAAGTATTAAGAACATGGGTGACCTCTATCAGTTTATGAAAGAATGAATTGCACGATTGATATAAGTCGGGAAAAGTTGTTAATACATCTATAAAGGCTACAACACACTCTGGTTAGAGGGGATGTAATTTTAGTGGAATCATATCAGGATGTCATCTTTATAGGAAAGTTCGAATGTTTACAAAATTGTTTGCTAGTGTACTATTTGTAAACAATTGTATACGACTTTGTTTACGTGTATTCAAATGTGTTTGCACGGCTATTTAACGGTTATTTGTACGGATTTATTAACATTGTTTATAAGATATTACTATTCTCTATAGGTCACATTTCAACCTCATTGTTGATATAGCCACTACACTGATTGGAGCGGAAATTGATTGGCAAGTTTAACAGAACCTTTCAAAAAAAGATAATATGCTCATTAGGAGCGGTCTGTATTACCCCTTACTGCGTAAAAAATAATCGATAAAGAAACTGCGTGGGGATGGTTAAGAAAATGGAGATGTGACCTAAGACCAAAAGGCTAGGAAGAGCATTCTACTCTTTTATATACGTACTAGGCATGAGGGGAATGGTTTGCTACCAGATTGTGTAAAAGGTGTTGGCAATACCTTTTTAATCTATATCCAATCTGGTATAAGGAAACTAACATTATTCGTTTAAAGAGTGCCGTGCTAAGCTGTCGAACTCACTAGAATTTTAGATGTTTACAAAAATGTTTACTTGTGTACTATTTGTAAACGATTGTACACATATTTGTTTACATGTCCACGATTTCGTATACATCGCTCTATAACAATATGTGTACAAAGTTGTCACCGATGTTTACAAAAATGTGTACAAGCAAGCTTTGGTTTACAGGTTGTTTACAGGTTTACAGTTTTGTATCTTTTCGCAAGATACTATTGAAGAATCTATGGTTCCCCTTTATCCTTTAAATAGGCAAACTTGAAATACATACCTTTTCATAATACTAATCTATTAACCTATAAGGAGAGAGATAAAAAGATGTCGAATGCTAGAATTGCTGCTGTGGATGTAGGAAATGATTCAATTAAGGCTATTTTTGGGGAATTAGACTTCCAATTAACGGTTCCCAACATTATTGCAAGGGATACAGAAGACCGCCCAGTAATCGGGATTGAAGAATTGGATAATAAAAACCCTCTTGATGGAATTCATATTAAGGTACACTCCCCTGCCCTGAAGGAAAACAACGCAATTTATCGTATCGGTAATTTAGCAACTAAAAGTAATAATGCTGCAGAATTAGATCCAGGCAGCAGCAAATCAGAGGAAGACCAAACATTAGTCATGCTGTTTGCAACACTTGCTTTAGATGCTGTAAGAGCAGAAAATGAAAAGATTTTTCCGCGTATGAAAAATGTGATTGATGCAAATTACAATCTTGGAACTGGTCTCCCCCTTCGTGAGGTGAAAGAGGGCAAGGATGTGGGCTACCGTTCTAAATTGATTGGTTCCGTCCATCAAGTAGAATTCCTCGTAACACCAAAATACCAAGGTTTAAAGGTAAATATTAAATTTAATGAAGTAAAGGTTTATCCAGAAGGCTTTGCTGCCTTTATTAACCTTGTTATGGATAACAACTTAAAAATTATCAATAAAGATTTAATTGATAAAAGAATATTAATTCAAGATATCGGAGGATTGTCGACAGATATCGCTGTCATCAAGAACCGTAATGTCGATGATGATAAGGCACAGGGCTTTAACCTCGGTGTGTCCGAATCATTGGAGGCCATTCGTGAGGAAATTCGGACAAAACATGGCGTTGAACTAGACAGCCGCCGCGATGTGGTTGAAATTATTACAAGAAAAAATGACCGTAATCATATTATGGTAAAAGGTAGCCGGACAAGTGTTCATGATATCACCGACCGCATTCTTGTCGAATTAGCCAAAAAGCAATATCGCTTATTGCGCAACGTTTGGCAAAGGAACTCACAAACTGAAATTTGCTATTTTGTTGGCGGGGGTTCAATTGTTCTAAAGGAGTATATTAAAACCTTAAACAATCATTTAGATGGCTATAACATTGAATTTTTTGAAGATGAGAAAGAAAGTATTTGGATGATGGCAAATGCTTATTACAAGCTCATCACTGATTTTGTCAAAAAAAGTGAAAAGCCAAAAGTGGTACAAGAACCAGTTAAAAAAGCCTAAAATAGGGTGATCCTATGAAAAAGTCCACTTTAAGTGAAATTAAGCGGGGGCAGGCCATCTCCTTTCGTATCCCTTCGGATACACCTGATCATTTAGTAAAGCAACTGCAAAGTTTAAAGGAGACCGAGAGAAGGAACTTTTCAAGTAAAATTGCTGACTTTGTTATGCAGGGTGTGGCGAGTTCTTATGCAAGGGAGAAGGAAACCATCACGATTCCCCTCCCCCATAAACTAAGTAAGTCACAGCGAGATTGGCTGAAACATGAACATTCCCTTGCCCTAATGGGAAGCATTGTTTATCATCTATTGGCCGACCCTGTAAGGTCAACAGCACTGCTTGCTTCGTTAAATAGCAGCTCATTAGATATTGACGAGGCCTTGTACCTTCAGGAAGAACCGAAAGAGGTCAAATCACCTGTCCGATCAACTTTTCCAACAATGGAAGAAACAGCAACTGCCATAGTGCTAGACCTCGAGGATGACTTAAACACCTTTGATTGGGAAAACGTATCGCAAGGTCAACCGCACGGCGCCGAAGAAGAAACAGAACAAGAAGTGGAAAGTAACCTAGACGACCTGCTCGGTGATTTCCTTGCGAGTATGAATAAATAATTCGACAAAATTCGGGTGGTGCCTGGCACCACCCGAATTTTGTCGAATATCATTTTCCAGTTGACGTTTTTCCACATGTTCTTTATGATTATGAGAGAATTATATACTCGTGTTTAACGGGAGAGGTTCATAGCGGAAACCCTCTATAAAAAACTATGGATACATGACGATTATGCCATGTCCATATAGGACATGGCTTTTTTGTTTGATATTTTTACAGGAGGTCTTTTTATGTCTGGCAGAAACCATGAAGAAGGTTTAAAGGATTTGACTTTATTAGGAAATCAGAATACACAGTATTCATTTGAATATGCACCTGAAGTATTAGAGGCAGTCGATAATCTCCATGTAAATCGGGATTACTTTGTAAAATTTAACTGTCCAGAGTTCACAAGTCTTTGTCCACTAACAAAGCAGCCCGATTTTGCAACCATGTATATTTCTTATATTCCAGATAAAAAAATCGTCGAAAGCAAATCATTGAAATTATACCTTTTCAGCTTCCGAAATCACGGTGATTTCCATGAGGACTGCGTCAATATAATTATGAACGACTTAATTAAGTTGCTTGATCCACGCTATATCGAGGTGTGGGGTAAATTCACACCGCGCGGCGGCATTTCGATTGACCCTTGGTGCAATTACGGAAAACCAGGAACGAAATATGAAGAAATGGCTCAATTCCGCTTAATGAATCATGATCTATATCCAGAAAAAGTAGATAACCGATAAAAATAAAGACAGTCACCAGTTTTAAAAGCTGGTGACTGTCTTTGTGTATATCTTGAGTTCGTTTTAAATACCATGTGCAATCATGGCGTCTGCTACTTTTATAAAACCTGCAATATTTGCACCGACAACCAAATTTCCTGGATAGCCATATTCCTCTGATGCCTTTACACTGGTATGGTAAATATTGACCATAATCTTGTGCAGCTTTTGATCGACTTCTTCAAACGTCCATGCTAGACGTGCGCTGTTTTGTGACATTTCTAATGCAGAAACAGCTACACCGCCGGCATTTGCAGCCTTTGCCGGAGCGAAAAGAACATCATTTTGAAGGAATATGTCAATCGCTGCAAGAGTCGATGGCATATTGGCTCCTTCACCGACTGCTTTAACACCATTGGAAACAAGAATATTTGCGGAAACTTCATCGATTTCATTTTGTGTCGCACATGGTAAGGCGATATCACATGGAATTGTCCAGATTCCATTGCAGCCCTCATAATAGTGGGCATGAGGATGGACATTTACATATTCACTAATTCTTTTTCTTTCGACTTCCTTTAACCGTTTTACGGTTTCAAGGTTAATTCCGCTTTCATCATAAACATAGCCGCTCGAGTCGCTGCAGGCAACAATTTTTGCACCTAATTGTGAGGCTTTTTCCATTGCATATATTGCAACATTTCCGGAGCCTGAAACAGCAACTGTACTTCCTTGTAGGCTAAGACCACGGTCTTTCAGCATCTCTTCTACAAAATAAACCAACCCGTAGCCTGTTGCTTCTGTACGCGCTAAACTTCCGCCATATCCAAGACCTTTACCGGTTAAGACACCTGCTTCAAAGCCACCGCGTATTCTTTTATATTGGCCAAAAAGGTAGCCAATTTCCCTTGCACCAACACCGATATCACCAGCTGGAACATCTACATCCGGCCCGATATGCCGATAAAGTTCGGTCATAAAGCTTTGGGTAAAACGCATAATTTCTCCATCAGATTTACCCTTAGGGTCAAAATCTGAGCCGCCTTTCCCTCCGCCAATAGGCAAACCGGTTAAGGAATTTTTTAAAATTTGCTCAAAGCCTAAGAATTTAATAATACTGGCATTTACGGAAGGATGAAAACGCAATCCGCCCTTATAAGGGCCGATGGTATTGTTAAACTGAACTCGGAAACCTCGGTTTACTTGGACTTTTCCTTTATCGTCAACCCATGGAACCCGAAAACTAATCGTGCGGTCAGGTTCAACCAGTCTTTCAAGAATGCCATGCTGCATGTATTTTGGATATTTTGCGAAAACAGGAATAAGTGATTCTGTGATTTCCTTTACCGCCTGATGAAACTCATCTTCATTTGGATTTCGCTTTTTTACCATTTCAAATACTTCTTTAACATATTCTTTTGCCAATAGGAGTTCTACCTGATTGACCTCTTCAATTGCCGCCATTCCTTTTCTCCCCCTACCACAATTTTTCTATTTATTTTTTAAATTATTGGAATTATTATTATGAAATATTTTATAATGGAGAAATAATCGAATCAATATAAATAATAGATTAGAATCATGCTGAATTGAGATGAATGGTGGTTAGTGCTGTGGAATTAAGGCAAATACAGTATTTTATCGAAGTTGCAAAGCGTGAACATATGACAGAGGCTGCGCAGAAGTTAAATGTAGCACAGTCCGCAATAAGCCGGCAAATTGTTAATTTAGAATCAGAGCTTGGGGTTGACTTGTTTTTCCGTGAAGGCAGGAATGTACGATTAACGCCAATAGGGAAAATATTTCTTGAACATATGGAACAAGCATTAACGGTGATTGAAAATGGGTTGAGAGAGGTTGAGGAGTATCTTGATCCGGAAAATGGGGTCATTCGAATTGGCTTTCCCAGCAGCCTTGCTGCCCATACACTGCCAACTGCCATTTCGGCATTTCGTGAACGTTATCCACTAGTGAAATTCCACCTGCGGCAAAGCTCCTACCATTCTTTAATTGATGGAGTGATCAAAGGAGATATTGATATGGCCTTAATTGGCCCGGTGCCAAAACATGAGGCGAAAGTAAAAGGAAGCACCTTATTCACGGATAGTATTGTCGCACTTTTGCCGGTGGATCATCGTCTTGCAGGGCAGCGTACTTTGGAGCTAAATCAACTGCGGGAGGAATCATTTGTTTTGTTCCCTCCGAAATTTATCTTAAATGAAATCATTGTAAATGCGTGCAGACAACTAGGGTTTGAGCCAAAGGTGTCATTCGAAGGAGAAGATATTGATGCAATTAAAGGCTTAGTTTCTGCCGGGTTGGGAGTGACGTTGATTCCTGAAATTACATTGGTGGACAGCCTGCCGCGCGGAACAGTTAAAATTCCTGTAATGGAACCGTCTGTGACTCGTTCCGTTGGGGTCATCATCCCCCGTGACCGTGAATTACTTCCAACAGAGAAGCTGTTTTATGAGTTTTTAAAGGAATTTTTCTCAATGTTGGAAGGATATCAAAACTAAAAAAGACCCTGTGCTTGTGCCCGATTAATTGGCCAGGGTCTTCCTTCTTACACTAGCTGGTGGTTTGTTTCGCTTACTTTTGCTCCATTCGTCGACGATAAACGGTTTCTGCCTAACTGTTTCGACTGCAGCAGCAATTGATCGGCATACACATATCCTTTTTCCATTGAGACTATTTCATTTACTTTAAAGAAATACAGTCCAAATGAAGAGGTATAGTGTATGGTGGCTGTTTCGCCCTTATACTCAACATTAACTTTACTACTTTCAAGGCTCTGCAGGATGGTTTCAATTAATGCGGCACATTGTTCAAAATGCCGATGCCGAAGAAACAACGTAAATTCTTCTCCGCCGCTCCGAAACAAATAATCGTCCATCAAAATATAGCTTTTTAATGTGGCTGCAAAATGCTGAATGACCTGATCACCGACAGCATGGTTATAGTTATCATTAATTTGCTTAAACTTATCAATATCAGCGACAACAATTCCGAGATATTCACCAGTTTGATTCAATTCCTCCATCTTTTTGTCCATAAAGGCCCGGTTAAACACCCCAGTCAAAAAGTCGGTATAGGCCATCTGCTCAAACCGATCCCTTTCAATCTTATTTTGAATATGCTGTGATTTTGAAACGAAGGAACGGCTGACTAGATAATTAAGAATAAACAGACTGATCAGCATCTCCCATTTTTGTTCCTGGAGGAATAAAAATAATAGACCGTTTGTGAACGATAATTTCCCCATATCAAGCACGCTTCTGCTTTTGAAAAAATCGATCGCTTCCTTACCCGTCTTAATATCCCCTAGGAAATAGAAGATTAAAACGAGATAAAGATCAGACAGGACTGAGGTAACTGTTACGAGTAAAAACATTAAAATCCAAAAGCCGAATGGGACTCCCTGAAATTTTGGATAGTAAGTATGGAATAAATAAAAAGCAATTGAATTATTCAATACAAAAGCACCGATATTATAAAATGTATCGGTAAATTCATGGGGATCGGCTGTTTTAGTTACTTTCTTATAAAAAAAGACAATAAAGCGGTAAAAGGTTTCAAAAATAAACAAGCCTAGTGGGCCGGTAAATAATCCAATCGATAAGCTATAGGAAATTCCATAATCAACGGAGGTACTTCCATTTTTGCTTGTAATCCTCAGGTGATGATAGAGGCAGGAAAATAACAAATACAAAAGAAAAGCCTTCATGTAGAGGTTATTTTCGATGCTAATAGGTCTGGAGCCTATTGCGGCAGCCAATGAAGCAAAAAATAGTAAAAACGTTAAGATATTGGCCTTTAACATCGTAATTTGCTTCCCCCTCCCCAGGCTATATCTCCCATTTTACCGTAAATCACCTAATGGTGCATAAGTATTTTCAGATAAATCAAACTTGCAAATTATGGAATATATCCAAAAGCCCTTCATATATATTGACGGTGCGTGCCGCCAATATATAGTCGGAATATTAATGCGAATAATGGTTTGAGGCAAGATTATTGTGCTATGATGGGTGCTAATCTTTATTTTAAGGATTTTACCTAAATAATTACAATTCTATTTTGGTTAAATTACTTTATAATAATGGAGTATCGTCATATAATATAGATGCTAAATTTTTCGAGCGTTTTTGCAAAAAGAATTATAAATCTTGTAATCTACCTCCAGATAGTGTTGATATAAATCGAATATTATAGAATGTGAGAACGGACTAGGGAACGAAGGAATGAGGAGATGGAAAAAGTGAGTAATAAGGCAGTCATTTTGGGGTGTAACTATTATATCGGGTTAAGTGTCATCCGCTGCTTGGGTGTGCACGGGATTCAAACAGTTGCGGTTGATTATTCAGAGGAAAATACGTACGGAGCCAAATCAAAATATACATCAGAGCGGCTGATCGCACCTCATTATAAAAATGAATCGGAACAATTCATTCAGTTTTTAATTGATTACGCAAAAAAACAAAATGCGAAACCGGTGTTATTTCCATGTCATGATTCTTATTTGGAAGTCATCGATGAATACTTAGATGAAATCAGAAAATACTACTTGATTCCGCAGACGGAACAAGGTTTATATACGAAGGCCATGAATAAAGAAGTATTGCACCGTATTGCGATGGAAAAAGGTGTGAATGTACCGGAAACGGTTCGGGTAAACGAAGAAAACCTTTTTGAAAAAGTAGAAAGCATCTTGAAATACCCATGTATTGTAAAACCAACCGATTCCCCTACCTTCGTGGCCAAATTTAGAAGGAAACTTTTTAAGGTCCATAATCGTCAAGAATTACAGGAAGCATTGGCCAAAGCTGAAGAAGCGGGCCTAGAAGTCATTATACAAAGGATTATTCCCGGCTTCGATGATCATATGCACACCTTTGATGCGTATTTAAACCAGGATTCGAAGGTGTCCCACTGGGCAACCTTCCAAAAGTTCCGCCAGTACCCAATCAATTTTGGCGCATCTGTTTATACCGGCCAAAAATATATTCCGGAGCTGTATGAAATTGGCGCGAAATTTTTAGAGGAAATCGGCTGGAAGGGGTTTGCCGAAATTGAATTTAAAAAGGATGCCAATACAGGTAAGTTTTATTTAATTGAAATCAATGCACGTACGACAAACTTTAATACGTTAATTAATAAAATTGGCTTGAATATGCCATACATCGCCTACCGCGAGCTAACCGGCAATCCACTGCCTCCTAAGGCAATTAAAGAAAATACCGGTCAGGTTTTCTGGTATGGCTATGAAGATATGCTTGCTGTGAAGGATTATATTAAAACAGGACAGCTGACCGTCCCGCAGGTTGTGAAATCGCTGTTTAAAAAACACGCCTACGCAATTTGGGATTGGAAGGATCCAAAACCAGGGTTATCTTATGCTGGAATCATTGCGGGAAAAGTTGCGAAGAAATTTTTAAAATAAAACTGGACCATGTGTGGTCCAGTTCATCTTTTTATTGTTTTTCTTAAAACTTACTAGAATAAAAATGGAGTTGATTACATGTTATTAACGGACGTTGTTAAAGACCTTGAATTTGAACCAATTAAGGGAGAGTTAGACAGGGAAGTAAACTCCATTGCCTATGATTCTAGGGAAGTAGTGGAAAATGGTCTCTTTGTCGCAATTTCAGGTTTTAAAGTCGACGGGCACCAATTTATTGAAAAAGCAATTGAAATGGGTGCGACAACTATTATTGTTGAAAAGGATATTTGGGTTGAAGACTATGTAACCATTCTAAAGGTGGCAGACTCCCGAAAGGCATTAGCCAGAGTTTCAGCTAACTTTTACAATAATCCAACAGAAAAATTAAATTTAATTGGGATTACGGGAACGAATGGAAAAACCTCAATCACCTATTTTCTGAAATCAATTTTTGAAGAAGCTAAAAAATCAGTGGGGCTGATCGGTACAATCGGAACAGTCATTGACAATAAACTCATGAAGAATCAAAACACAACACCGGAGTCGTTAAACCTGCAAAAAATCTTTACCGATATGGTTGAAGCAGGTACGGATGATTGCATTATGGAGGTCTCCTCCCATGCGCTCAGCCTAAACAGGGTTGCTTATAGCAACTTTAATACAGGGATTTTCACCAATCTTACCCCGGATCATTTAGAGCTTCACCACAATATGGAAGACTATTTTCAAGCGAAGGCTCTTTTATTTGATATGACGCAGGATTATAATATCATCAATAACGATGACCCTTATGGAAAGCGGCTCATTGATCAAATAAAGGATTACGATACTACCCTGATTACGTATGGCATGGATTCCGATGCCGATATCTATGCATCTGATATTCGCTATTTTGCTGATTATACTCTTTTTACAGCCAATACCCCAAGAGGAAACATCGAAGTAAGAGTGAACATTCCCGGGGATATTTATGTGTATAACAGTTTAGCTGCGATTGCTTGTGCGTACTGTCACAAGATTGATCTGCAAACTATTCAAAAAGGAATCCGCAACCTTGAAGGGATTAAGGGCCGGATGGAAGTGGTCTTTAAGGACAAGGATTATAAGATCGTGATTGATTTTGCTCATACAGAAGATGGACTGGAAAAGGCTCTCACATCGCTTAGACCTTACACAAAAGGCAAATTAATTGTGGTCTTTGGTGTCTATGCGCCAGATAGTGAAATCGGTAGATTGAAGCGTCGGGCGATGGGTAAAACAGCGGCCAAATTTGCTGATTTAGCCATTGTCACTTCCGACAATCCAAAGGATTTAGATCCGAATTTCATTATTGACGAAATTGTTGAAGCAGTTGAGGAAGAGAATGGAAACTATAAAGTTTTTGTTGACCGCTTAGAAGCTATTCAATATGCGATTCATGTAAGCACGGAAGAAGATACGATCCTGATTGCCGGAAAAGGCCATGAAACAGCCCAAATCGTCGGTAAAAAGGAAATTCCTTTTAATGAAGCGGAAATTGTAAAGGAAACGTTAAAGAATCGTAAACTATTAGTGTTTTAATAGAGATGGATAAAAAACTTTTACTATAATCCATAATTATTCAAAGCAGAACGAAAGGTGATAATTAACTATGTGTGGTTTTGTAGGCTTTGCCGATACAAGCACGACTGTAGATAAAGTAACGACAGTGAATAATATGATGGACACGATCATCCACCGCGGACCGGACAGCGGCGGTGTGTTTACCGATGAGCGTGTAGCCTTTGGCTTTAGACGACTTTCGATTATCGACTTATCTGAGGAAGCAAGTCAGCCAATGTACAATGAAGATAACAGCGTGGTGCTAATTTTTAACGGGGAAATTTATAACTTTGAAGAAATTCGCAAGGACCTCGTGGCAAAAGGACACCAATTTAGAAGCCATACCGACAGTGAGGTTATCCTACACGGCTACGAAGAGTATGGCGTTGATTTACTGCAAAAAGTGAGAGGAATGTTTGCCTTCTCGATCTGGGATCAGAAAAAACAAGAGATGTTCTTAGCACGTGACTTCTTTGGTATCAAGCCACTTTACTATACACAGAACACAACAGATAGCTCGTTTATCTTTGGTTCGGAAATTAAAGCATTTTTAAAGCATCCATCCTTTAAAAAGGAATTAAACAAGGATGCCCTTAAACCATACCTTACGTTCCAATATTCTGTACTTGATGAAACCTTCTTTAAAGGTGTATTCAAGTTAAAGCCTGGCCATTACATGATCTATAAAAATGGTAAGGCCGACATCAAGTCTTATTGGGATGTTAACTTTGATGAAAATCAAGACAGTTTAGAGCATTATGTGGAAAAAATAAAAACCACAGTCGAAGAATCCGTGAAGTACCATAAGATTAGTGATGTGAAAGTCGGCTCATTTTTATCCGGCGGGATTGATTCTAGCTACATCACTTCCCTGTTAAAGCCAAATAAAACTTTCTCTGTTGGCTTCCAGGACCATGAGGGAATCTTCAACGAAACCAATCTTGCCAAGGATTTATCAGATATTCTTGGAATTGAAAATCATAAATCTGTTATTAATGCAGATGAATGCTTTGAGAAGCTGCCAACGATCCAATACCATATGGATGAACCGCAATCCAACCCGTCCTCTGTACCGTTATATTTCTTGGCAGAGCTTGCAAGTAAGCATGTTACTGTCGTGTTGTCTGGTGAAGGTGCCGATGAAATTTTCGGTGGTTATGAGTGGTACCGCCCTACACCAGCAATGGCGAAATATGAAAAAATTCCATTTGCCCTCCGCCGCGCGGCTTCAAATGTGGCAAAGGCATTACCGCAGAACCGCATTACGGGCTTCCTTGTCAAAGGCGGCCAAACGGTTGAGGAAACCTTCATTGGCGAAGCAAAGGTTTGGGATGAAAATGATGCTTTAAAAGTATTAAAGGATGACTTTAAGAAGGGTCCTTCCGTTCGAAGCATTACACAAAAAGTCTATAATAAAGTGAAAAATAAAGATGATGTAACGAAAAAGCAATATCTTGATTTGAAGCTATGGCTTCCTGGCGATATTCTGTTAAAGGCAGATAAAATGAGCTGTGCGCACTCGATTGAGCTCCGTGTTCCGTTCTTGGATAAGGTAGTGATGGGAATGGCTTCACACATTCCTACACCGCTTCGTGTGAATCAGGAAAATACGAAATATGCACTGCGTACTGCAGCGAAGGAAGTATTGCCGGAAGAATGGGCTAATCGTCCAAAGGTCGGCTTCCCTGTGCCAATCCGCTATTGGCTGCGTGAAGAAAAGTATTATAATTTGGTCAAAGAAAGTTTTCAGTCCGATATTGCCAAAGAATTCTTTAACACTGATGAATTGGTGAAATTTTTGGACGACCATTACCATAACAGACACAACTATGCACGTTATATCTGGACAGCATATGTTTTCCTAGTTTGGTATAAAAAGTTTTTCGTAGAATTAGAGTCGGAAGCCCCTTCACAGAGCGCAAAACAAGCCGACGAGTTGGTTACGGTTTAATCTTTTTTAACGGATCGATAATTTTCAAGAAATGGAAGGTGGTTGAATGAAAAGTTTAGGTGTAATCGGTGGAATGGGTCCCAAGGCTACCTCTGTATTTTTCGATAAGGTGGTTGAAAATACAGTCGCTGATCGGGATCAAGACCATATCGATATCATGATCCTGAATCACGCCACCTTACCGGACCGTACCGAAGCCATTTTAAATGGCCGGGATGATTTATTTTTAGATGCAGTGAAAAAGGACTTCAAACTATTGGAGTTTGCCGGTGTTTCTCATATCGCGATTCCTTGTAATACTTCCCATTATTTTTACGATCAAATGCAGGCCATGACAGAGATTCCGATTATTCATATGGTTGATGAAACGCTAAAGGCGATTTATCAAAAATACGGTGAAAACGCTAAGGTGGGTCTGTTAGCAACAAAAGGAACGATCAGCAGCGGTATTTACGAAAAAGAATCCAGCAAATACAAGATGCAGATGTATGTTCCGAGTGAAGCCGTCCAAAAACAGACGATGGACATTATTTACAGCATAAAGGCGGACAAAATGATTGACCCGCTGGAGCTCGAAGAGATGATCCATCAGCTTATTTTTGATGAAGGATGTAACTGTGTCGTTCTTGCCTGTACGGAGCTATCTTGTGTAAGGATTGGTGATGAGGCAGCGCAGTACTGTGTAGATGCATTGGAGGTTCTCGTTGAACAGTCCATTACCCTTTCAGGCGGTACCTCGAAAAAACAAAATAGTGCAGCTGTGTATTCTTAATAGATTTGCATGCTACGGAGCGGAAGGTGGGATTTTCATGGCACCAACTGAAATGGAAAAATTAGAAACGTTTTTAGCAGAGTCGTTCTCGGACGGGGTAAGTTTTCGCGAGCTGCGATTATCTGACGAGGAAGTAGATTACTTACTAAGAAGGTATCCAAACGCCAGTGTTTTGAAGAGCACTGCTTTGGAATCCGAGGATAATAAAGCCTGGTATGAAGTCAATATATTGCCCACTTACGATGCTGAATCGAAGTTTGAAGACATTCAAAAGGAAAATGAACGGTTAAAGCAAGAAGTGGAAGCATTGAAAAAGGCATTGGTTACACAGGGATAATCGATATAAAAACACCTAGCCACAGGATGATGGGCTAGGTGTTTTCTTATTTATGCCAAGAGCCTGCTGATAACGAGGTTGGTTAAGTTTGGTACGACTTCTAGGGAGTAGGTCATTTCCATTCGTTCCAGTTTTTTATGGGCATCCACCCCATAAGGACCAATATTGATAACAGGAACATTTAACTCACGGATATCCTGATATTCTACATAGTGCTTGGTTCCCCAACCGGGATTATTTTTCGAAACGGCATTAATTCCCTCTTGATCATCACTTAAAGCAACAAAACTCATATCTGAAATATACGGGAAGAAGTTCCTTGTCACAATTGGGTGCTGATAGATAGGCTGTACCGCCTGCACTGCTTCATCCAAGGCGTCAATCAAGGCCTGCTCACGGCTTGTTTTCCCTGTTAATTCGATTCTCGGGGAATACAGTGAAGAGTAAAACAGAATGATGGCAGGATTTTTATCCTTCATCCATTTCCAGGCTTCCTCCACTACTCTTGCCGCAAACATCCGCGTATCAAGTTCTTGATTTTGCAACAATGTCTCTTTAAATTCATTCATATGACGAACGAACGCATCCCCATGTTCCGCTATAAGCATTTGTTCCATTTCCTCGTATGTAAACACTCGAGGTGCCCATGGCAGTTCTACATAAGGCTCGCCACTCGCCGCACTGTAACGTTTATAGCGTTCATCAAAAGATGCAAGTGCCCTTTCAAAGGCAATTAGTGCCTGCTCCTTTAACTTTTCCAGCACATCCTTTGGAGACCATGAGTGGATAAAAAAGTTGTAGTAAACATATGCAGATAGGGCGGTCTGTACGGTATAGGATGGTTTAAGGTCGGTTTGCTTTAAGGAAACAGGCGGTACCGTCGTCTCCCCAAATGCCTCGTTACAAAGCTCAGGGTTATAATTAATCTGTTTGGTTAGTTCTGCCGCAATAAAGTTCGGGTCTAAGCCCTCAAAGCAGGAGCCGACATGGGTTTCAGCGCCTGTGATAAAAAACGATGGCAGGAGCTTCCCAACCGTGCCTTTATAAATATAGCGGTTTATATCACCAGCATAGCGGGGCGATACGAAATCGGAATTAATGGCCGCAACATAATCAAAGTCATGTTCCTCCTTCCAATTTTTTAATACTTTTAAGGCAGATAAAATACCGTGGGAGCTGTCCTCCTCATCACATTCTGCTAAAAAGACAAGATTTCCGTCCAATTCCTCAGGATGCTCTGAATAGTATTGTAAAAGATAAAGATGGCTGGCGACACCGCTCTTCATATCAAGGACGCCACGTCCAAACAGCCAGTCCCCGGATTCCAAATGTTCTTTTGCAGAAACAGGGAGCTCTTCCTGCCTTAGTGCTTCCATTAACTCATCAGGAAAACACGCGCGCTCCTTTAATTGATTAAAATCATCGATTCCTACCGTATCAATATGACCCATTAAAATAACCGTTCGATTGCTTGTACCTTTTGTTCCCTTCACAAAGGCCAGCACATTGTAGCGTTCATGAATATCATTAATTGTCTTCTCTAATGTCAAGTAGGATGTGTTTTTGGAGAAATAAGGAAGATCTGCGATAATTTTATATAATGAATTGGCAATTGCCTTCTCGCCAGCTGTATTAACGATACTTTCTACATTCACGAGCTGAGTGGTTAAAGCAAGAACCGCTTCCCGGCTTTCAAGCATGGTACATTCCCCTTTTTGAATAAAATGTTTTTACAAAAATGTATACCTAAAGATTTTTGGCGTCAAGTAGTTTATTAATATAATATTTTTTGAATATTTATTATTGATTTTATCATATTATTTCGCTATACTAAAAACTGTTATTTGAAAAATAAAATAATAAATCCTCATCTTTTCAAGTTTTGAGATGGGGTAGAGGTCGCGATTTTTAAGAGTATCCTATTGGAGATTTAGTGAAATCTATGAAAATAGGAAAAAGGAATAATCGCCGAAGTCACTGAAATCACTAGTTTCAGGAGGCTGGGTCTGCACTCAAACAGGGGCAGAACTGTCACAATTTAGTGAATTGTGGAGAACTATCTTTTTCAAAGCTTAAAGATGAGGGTGTGCCAGGCACCGTCATAAGAATATGGCGGTGCCTTTTTTAATTTAAAGGAGGGAATATTGTGAAAAGAATAATGATTCTGCTAACAGTTGCGCTTGTATTTGTTTTATCAGCATGCGGAACGAAGCAAAATAACGAAACGGCTACAGCAAAAGGTTCTGACTTAAAACTAGTAAAGGATGGCTCGTTAACCTTTGCGATGAGCGGTTTATATCCGCCATTAAACTTTAAAAAGGATGGGAAATTGTCTGGATTTGATGTGGAAATTGGGAACGAAATTGCAAAAAGAATCGGTTTAAAGGCAAACCCTGTAACGAACCCATGGGAAACAATTATTCAAGGATTAAAAGCAAACAAGTATGACGCCATTATCGGAAGCATGACCGCAACACCTGAGCGGGACAAGCAGGTTGATTTTACAAACCCATACTATTTATCAGGCGCGCAAGTTTTTGTTGCAGACAGCAATAATGCTATTCAATCAAAAGACGATTTAAAAGGGAAAACCATCGGAGTGATCCAATCCAGCACATGGAAGGATATGGCGGTTAAATTATCCGATAAGGTAAAGGGCTATCCAAGTGATGTTTACGCCCTTCAAGACTTAGCGTTAGGCCGTATTGATGCAGTGATCACGGATAAAATTGTTGGTTTGAATGCCAAAAATGAAAAGCATTTAAAAATTAAAGCGGTTGGTGACCTGTTAAATGAGGACCGTGTTAGTGTAGCGGTAACGGAAGGAAACAAGGCGCTCACAGATAAAATCAACAAAGCCATTGCTGACATGCAAAAGGATGGCACCTATGAAAAGATCAGTAAGAAATGGTTCAATGAAAATCTTTTAGAAAAATAAAAAAGCTTTTTAGGGAGGCTGTAACATTGACATTTTTACACAATGTGACGGGGATCTTAAGTGAAAATGGTATGGCCTTCTTGAAGGCCACCTGGATGACCATCTCGATTACGGTTATTTCTTTAGTGTTTGCCATGATTATTGGAGTGATTTTTGCCGGATTTAAAATTTCCTCTATAAAACTGTTAAACCGCGTGGCAGACATCTATATTGGCCTTATCCGTGGTACACCGTTAATTGTTCAAATCATGTTTTTATACTATGGAATTGCCAATATGGTCACGCTGGACAGCTTTACCGCAGGCGCGTTGGCATTGAGTATTCATACCGGTGCTTATATTGCTGAAATTTTCAGGGGAGCGGTGCAGTCCATTGACCGCGGTCAAATGGAAGCGGCGAGGTCGTTAGGGATGCCGTTGCCGCTTGCAATGAGGAGAATTATTTTCCCACAAGCCTTCAAGCGTTCGATTCCTCCACTCGCCAATCAGTTTATTATCAGCTTAAAGGATTCATCATTGGTCGCCTATATTTCTGTTACAGACCTATTCAATACGGCACTGACGGTACAAGGTGAAAACTATATGCCGTTTGAAACTTATTTCGTTGTCGGTTTTTATTATTTAATCATTGTGCTAATCTTTACATGGTTAGCAAACCGGGTTGAGAGGAAGCTAGATGTCAGTAAACCGAAGGAGGCAGCAGTAGCGTGATTGAAATTAAACATTTATCCAAGTCCTTCGGTGAACTAGAAGTCTTAAAAAATATTAATTTGCAGGTTCAAGAAAAAGAGGTTGTCGTGCTGATTGGTGCTAGTGGTTCTGGAAAAAGTACACTGCTTCGTTGTATGAATTTCTTGGAGACCGCGAATAATGGCGAGATTATCATTGATTCGGAAAAGGTTGACCATGGGAAATCCAATCTCAATAAAATAAGGGAAAAAGTCGGAATGGTTTTTCAACATTTTAACCTGTTTCCTCATAAAACCGTGCTTGAAAATATCATCGAGGCGCCAATCTATGTGAAAAAAGAAACGAAGGCCCAGGCAACTTCTAAGGCATTGAATCTTTTGAAAAAGGTTGGATTATCCGATAAGGCTAATTTTTATCCGGATCAGCTGTCAGGCGGGCAAAAGCAGCGTGTTGCAATTGCCAGGGCATTGGCGATGGAACCAAAGGTGATGCTTTTTGATGAACCAACCTCTGCACTTGACCCGGAGCTGGTTGGTGAAGTCCTTCAGGTAATGAAGGAATTAGCTGAAGAAGGCATGACGATGGTGATTGTCACCCATGAAATGGGATTTGCACGCGAAGTGGCAAGCCGGATTATCATGTTGGCAGATGGGAATATCATTGAAGAAGGGTCTCCAAATGAAATTTTTTCAAATCCAAAGCATGAGCGGACCCAGCGATTTTTAAACAAGATATTATAATGAGATTGCCCCTATTGGGGGCAATTTTTTTAATTTGCATATCTAAAAAAGAACGTAATAAATATAATATGAGGTTAAATAAAAAAAAGTAATGTCAAAAATCAGAAAAATAGCACTGATCCTTCCTTTTCTACGTTAATACGATGCCGAAAGTGATGTCGTGATTAGCCATTTGAATAGTCAAAATGGAGGGTGAGAAAAGGATGATTTTTAAAGAAATGGAGAAGTTTGAAGAGTTTTTATCGAGGTCTTTTGCGGATGGAGTCAATTTCCGTGAATTAAGGCTTTCACAGGATGAAGTTTCATTAGTAAAAAAAAGATATCCCAAAGCGAATGTTAAGCAGTGTCAGCCAATGGAATCTGTAGATGGCAAGACCTGGTATGAAATCAATCTTTTATTCCCTGTCGTTTCAAAGGACGAAACAGAGATTGAAGCTGTTCAAAGGGAAAACCGAAAACTGCGCCAAGAGCTTGAAGCTTTGAGAAAATCAGTGGCTCTTTTTTAAAATGGAAAGTCCAACAAATTTGTTGGGCTTTTTTTAATGAATTGCATTTGCCTGAATAAAATGTACTAAAAGTGAGTTGGAGGAACTATGGATCGCCTTAAAAGACTAGTCCTTTCGAATGGGACGTTAAACAGTGAAAAAATCTATAAGAGTGAGAAGCTTTACCAAGGAATGAATGGCAAATTTGTTGAGCGCTTTTATCTGTCTCCGACTGAAAGTTTCATTTTTAAGCCATTAACCAATAACGAGCAGTTAGGGAAAGAGGTTTGGGTGTATAAGTATGTCCTCCCCTCTTTTCCGGAGATCTATCCTAAACTGCTGGCTCATTCGGTTGCTCCGGAGCTCGATGAGAATTGGATGATTTTTGAGGATCTTGGATCACTTCGTCATGATTTTCGGGAGGAAACAGTTTTAGAAGTGGTTAGGCTGATGGGGGGATGGCACTCCCTATCTGTTGAAGGAATGGTGGGACTTCCTGTGATGGGGCTTAAACCGAAAATGGAGGACATTGTTTTAGAACTTACTGAGAAAAAGGTTTTGGTTCAGGGCTTGGGGATGGGTGAGATTTTTCCTCTGCTTGATAGGGTTAATTTTTCAAAAAGGCTCGTGTTATCACACGGAGATCTCCATATTGGCAATATTGCAAGGGCGGGTGAGAAAGTGGTGGTGCTGGATTGGGAGCATACCCACCTGAATGCACCCTATTGGGATTTGTATCATCTGCTTGATCTAGCTCATCCTATTTTTCCGAAGCAGGTACCTCATCCGTTTCGGGAGTTGGCTTTGAAAACCTATTGTGAGCATGCGGGAATAGCGGACGATGCTTTTATAAGGGAATACTACCTATTCTCCGCTGCGTTCTCGATTTGGATGTTGTTATTAATTCGAAGTGACTTGGATTCGGGGCAGAAAAAATGGCCGAGAGAGCAGTTGGAGGAGCAGTTCGAGGAGACGTTGGCTACTTTAAGGGATTGTATCGGGGCACTGTTGAAATGAAAAAAGCTAACCCTGTTGGTTAGCTTTTTTTCTATTTATTAAGCCTTTTTCTCAAAGCTTTGCGCAATTCCAACGATTACATTTACCGATTTTTCCATGTTATCGACGGAAATAAATTCATATTTCCCGTGGAAGTTTTCACCGCCGGTAAAGATATTTGGTGTTGGCAGCCCCATATAGGACAACTGCGAGCCATCGGTGCCGCCGCGGATTGGTTTAATGAGCGGTTTGATGTCCAGTGATTCCATTACTTCCTGGGCAATATCAACGATTTGCTTAACCGGCTCAATTTTTTCTCCCATGTTGTAGTATTGGTCATTCAGTTCAAGAAGAACATTGTCCTCGCCGTATTTTGCTTTAAACTCATTGATTAGGTTTGTAATGGTTGCTTTCCGATTGTTGAATTTTTCTCGGTCATGGTCGCGAATGATGTAGTATAGCTTTGTTTGTTCAACATCCCCATTGATTGAAATGAGATGATAGAAGCCTTCGTACCCTTCTGTGTACTCAGGTGCCTCTTTTTCAGGAAGTTTGCTATGTAACTCCATCGCGATTTTGGCGGAATTGACCATTTTGCCTTTTGCCGAGCCCGGGTGAATATTGGTTCCTTTAATGGTAATCTTCGCTGCGGCTGCGTTAAAGCTTTCGTATTCTAACTCCCCTAGCGGACCGCCGTCGACGGTGTAAGCATATGTAGCGTCAAATAGGGCAACGTCAAATTTATGCGGCCCTCTGCCGATTTCTTCATCCGGGGTGAACGCAACGCGGACCTTACCGTGTTTGATTTCCGGATGTTTGATTAAGTATGCCATTGCGGTCATGATTTCTGCCACGCCGGCTTTGTTGTCGGCGCCAAGCAGGGTTGTACCGTCGGTGGAGATTAATGTATGGCCTTTGTATTCTGGAAGGCTTGGAAAGTCTTTTGGTGATAGGACAACTTTTAGGGCCTCATTTAATGTGATGTCGCCGCCATCATAGTTTTCATGGATTTGCGGGTTGACGTTTTTGCCTGTGAAGTCTGTCGCAGTGTCGACGTGGGCAAGGAACCCGATCGTTGGTACGTCTTTTTCGGTGTTGGATGGAAGCGTTGCCATTAGATAGCCGTTTTCATCGATGCTGACTTCTTGCATGCCAATTGACTTTAATTCTTCTTCAAGCATGTGGAGCAAGGTCCACTGCCCTGGTGTTGATGGACAAGTGCTGCTGCTCTCATCAGACTGGGTATCAATTTTTACATAGGAAGTAAATCTTTCAATGATTTCATTTTTCATGTTTGTTTGCACTCCCTTACTGTTTTAGTACATGTTTATAATAGCACTTTCGTGAGGAGGATACACTTTTTTAAATTAGTCGATGTGCTACTCTCGGATGGACTGGTAATACTCGTGGATGAGCGTGAGATACTCTAGGATGGGCTAAGAATACTCGTGGATAAACGTGTGATACTCTCGGATAAGCCAAATATACTCTCAAAAGTGGAAGCTACTCTCGGATGGACAGTGAATACTCGTGGATGAGTGTAAAATACTCTCGGATAAGCTAAGAATACTCTCAAAAGTGGAGGATACCCTTACCTGACTTTGCTCAAATCCATAATATATGACCTATTTTTAAATGTTCCTTCAATATCCATATTGGAGCTTTGCAAAATTCGGGTAGCAGTATGGATATTGTCAATCTGCAAGAACTCCCTGCATTCTCGATTCGTAATGGTTCTTTTAAAAAGTAGAAACCATTCCTGTAAGTTCCTCACATGGGCCAAATGATCAGTGGCCTGACAATACGGACACCACCAGGTCCGTCGGTGTTTCACCATTCCAATTCTATCGCACACCTTACAAATTACTCCTGGACGAATATCGCTAAATGGAATTTGATATGTCTCACAGATTGGTTTAGGAATATAGCGGCAATGACTTTCTAAAAGTTGAGAAGAGAGCCAATCAAACGTACCATGATCCAATTCCTTCGCTTGTTGCGGGATGCTGTTAATAAAGGCGGGAATCGAACTGGGGAATAAGATCTTAGCCTTCGATGGCGGAACCAACACAATTTGTTTAGGATAAGCAAGGACCACTGCACCGTAAATCGGAATAGAAAAACCACGCGACCTAAACCAGGCAGTCAATAATTCACGATTTCGTTCCAGCTGAACGACAGGGCTTTCAAACCCATCCTTTTGGCCATTCTCTCTTGTGCGGATTAATTGTGGCGGATTTTCCCTAAACTCCAAACTTCCGCCAATATTCTTCGTTTCAAAGACTAACCCGTAAGAAGGAGTCATAAAATAGGTATCCATTTGGAATTTCTCATCTGAGCTGGGGGATAAATCGTGGAAAATGTGGTGGTCAAATGGAAACGAGTGTTTTCTAAAAATTTCAGCTACCTTTTCTTCTCCGCCAATTCCTGCCTCCACTGATGCCTGCTTACTAGATAAAACAGGCAGAAATGGATGGTTCGCAGCTAACCGATTTTGAGCAGAAATGACACCTGCAAGAGTAAGAGATGGGTCTCTTTCTTTTAATATAAATATATCTTTTCACCTCCATATATTCAGCCTCGTAAGTATCTTAGCATAACCCTCAAACCCATACTAAGCTTACAAAGAAAAGTTCTAAAATTTGTAAAAAATATCCGTTGACCACTATTGACCAAGTTGGTCAACGGGGTTACAATGTCATTGACTGATATGGTCAACGCAATAAGAAAGAGGGCAGCCACAATGTTTTCTAAATTTCTCAACCTAGATCAAGAAAAACAAGACCGAATAATCAATGCAGCCATAAAGGAATTCGCCCAGAAGGGATATGATAACGCCTCAACAAATGAAATCGTAAAAGATGCGGGGATATCAAAGGGCTTGCTGTTTCATTATTTTGGAAATAAGAAGCAAATGTTTTTATTTTTATTTGATCACTGCTACAAAATCATTGCTGATGAATTTTACAAAAAAATCAATTTACAGGAAACGGACTTTTTTAGCAGAATTCGCGGAGCAATCTTAATTAAGACGGAATTATTAAACCAATATCCAAACCTATTTAAATTTATTGAAGAGGCTTATCTGGATGAATCATCTGAAATCAAAATTGAGATTGAAAAAAAGGTAAAGGAACTAAATAACATCAATTTTGGCAAAATCTATGAGGGTATTGATTTTTCAAAATTCCGATCAGATATGGACATCCAAAAGGTCTTAAAAATTATTACTTCTACTTTTGAAAAACTGGGTGAAGAGGAAATGAATAAGGTAAAGCTGTCCCCCTCTCACCAAATTGATTTCGAAAGAATTCAGGTGGAAATCGAAGAGTATTTTGAGATCTTAATGAAAGCTTTTTACAAATAAGGAGGTTCACGCGATGAATGTGATTGAACTGAATAACCTAACAAAGACCTATGGCAATTCGCGAGGCATTACAGATATCAGCTTTCATGTCGAGGAAGGAGAAGTATTCGGTTTTATTGGGCCGAATGGAGCCGGAAAGTCAACAACCATCCGCACACTTCTTTCACTTATCTACCCAACAAGCGGCAATGCCACGATCTTTGGCAAGGACAGCGTGAAGTGTGCTCCGGAAATCAAAAAAGAAATCGGTTATTTGCCATCAGAGGTCTTTTATTACGACAACATGAAAGTCAAAGACCTCCTGAAGTATTCGGCAAGTTTTTATAAAAAGGATTGCAGTAAACGGATGAAAGAATTAGCTGAAATCATGGACCTTGACCTTAATAAAAAAATCGATGACCTCTCATTTGGGAACAAAAAGAAAGTCGGGATTGTCCAAGGGCTCCTTCATGATCCAAAGCTTATCATCCTCGACGAGCCGACAAGCGGGCTTGACCCGTTAATGCAGCAAAAATTCTTTGATTTATTAAAAGAGGAAAATAAAAAGGGCAAGACGATTTTGTTTTCCTCCCATATCTTGAGTGAAGTGCAAAAAATGTGCGACCGCGTTGCGATTATTAAAGAGGGCCGGCTTGTAAAGGTGGAAAAAATCAGCACCTTACGTGAAAACAATCATAAGAAGTTCAAGTTAGAAACCAAGGCCCCACTTACGAATCTAACAATCGATGGGGTCACGAATTTTGAGGTGAAAGACAATATCACTAGCTTCCTATACAGCGGCAATATCAACTTAATTTTGAAAAAGCTTTCGGAGTTTGAGCTTGAGAACCTTTGGATTGACGAACCAGATCTTGAGGAAATCTTTATGCACTATTATGAAAAGGAGAGTTAAAACGATGAATATCTTTCTCCATGAACTAAAGGCATATCGGAAATCGACGGTAATCTGGACACTTTCTTTAGCAGCGTTGATTGTTTTCTTCCTATCAATGTTCCCTGGCTTAACACAGGATGCGGATCAGTTTAAAAAGCTGCTGGAGAACTATCCCGAGGCTGTGCGGAGGGCACTAGGTGTTTCTCTTGATAGCATCACATCCTTATTAGGCTTCTATTCCTACGGTTTTACCTATGTGCTTTTGTGTAGTTCCATTCAGGCTATGAATCTAGGAACCTCGATATTGTCAAAAGAGGTTCGGGAAAAAACAGCTGATTTCCTGCTCACAAAGCCTGTTACAAGGAAGCAAATTGTCACAGCTAAACTATTGGCAGTAGTAGCCTCCTTGATCATTACGAATGTTATTTACATTGCCATAGCAGTCATTACGGCATCAGCCGTTAGTGAGGATTCATTTGATATCACGACCTTTTTGCTGATTTCACTAACCGCATTTTTAATAGAATTGATGTTTGTCGCACTGGGAATCCTTATTTCTGCTGTAATCCCAAAAATTAAATCTGTTTTGCCGATTTCACTTGGTACCGTATTTGGCTTTTATATCTTAAATATGTTAGGTTCAGTGATTGGAGAAAATGCGATTCGCTACCTCACCCCATTTAAGTATTATGAAACAACTTATATTATCAAACATTCAAGCTATGAAGTTTCCTTTATTTTCATTGAAATGGTCTTTATTTTTGCAGCGGTTGCCGCTAGTTATGTGATTTATTCTAAAAAAGACATTCATGCGGTATAAGGGGGTGTGGTCATGAATTTATTTTTTCGAGAAATGAAGGCAAATCGGAAGTCATTGATTATTTGGTGTTTTGGGATACTATTCATGGTTGTAGCCGGGATGGGCAAATATGAGGGGTATTCTTCATCATCAGGTCAATCGATTAATGAACTAATGGCGAGTATGCCGAAATCCTTACAGGCGATGATGGGCGTCGGAGAGTTAGACTTTTCAACCCCAATCGGGTTTTACGGGATGCTATTTGCGTACCTTCTTTTAATGGCTGCGATTCATGCGTTAATGATTGGCGCCACTATCATTGCAAAAGAGGAGCGTGACAAAACAACGGAATTTTTAATGGTAAAACCAATCTCGCGTCGAAGGATTATCACATTTAAGCTATTGGCTGCCCTTGTGAATGTAGTTATTTTCAATTTTGTCACGTTAGTTCTTTCTGTGGGGATGGTATCCAAATTTAATAAAGCGGGTGATCCGCTGGATGTAATCTATACCTTAATGGCAGGAATGTTTATGCTGCAGTTTATTTTTCTATTATTAGGTTCGACAATGGCCGCTGTTCTCAAAAAACCAAAACGGGCTGCATCTATCGGAACGGCTATTCTTTTAATCTTGTATCTTTTATCGATTTTTATCGATCTAAACCATAAGCTGGATGGATTAAAGTACTTGACCCCCTTTAAATATTTTGAGGCTAAAAAGGTAATGGCGGATGCATCACTTGACCCTATATATATGAGTGTGTCTATCGCAGCAATAGTCTTGTTAACGGCAGTTACCTATGTTTTCTATCAAAAAAGGGATTTGAATGTTTAAAGACTAAATCCCGAGGTTATTTTTATGGAGTCATTAAATTAAGAATGAATAAAGTGCTTATCCAACAACTGAATCTAAAAAACTACTAAATTAATCATTTCTTTAACACTCGGAAGAATTTCATCCGGGTGTTTTTTTAGCATTTTAGTGGGAGAAATAGCGGAAAAGGAAGTATTATAGCTAAAAATAATATCCAAAATTTACAAATTATCCGTAAATTCGCAGAGCTGTGATGATAAAATTCTATTTGATTAAATTAAAATCTACTGCTAAAGACCTATATTTGTAGATTTTAAAAGAATAAGAAAAGGAGAGGCATTTTTATTCATTTTAAAAAATGGGGGGATAGGTAAATGGTAAAGTGGAAAAAGGTGCTCGGTTCTTCCTTACTTTCAGCCGGGCTTGCGTTTAGTTCTTTTGCACCGGCAACATTTGCAAAGGAAGTAAAGGGGAAAAACGTTCAGCTGCAGAATCCTCATAATATGGAATTTAGCCAGCCAACCGGTAATTCAGGCAAATTACCTTTTCTTGACCAACATACAGGAGGCCCATTTGACGAGGGGCTCATAAATGAAGACAAAGTACTTAAGCTATTAATTAAGCAGGGAATTGTAGACAAGAAAGCTTCCTTAGAGGAACAGCACAAACAAATGTATGATTATATTTCTAAAAGGGCTGAAAAGGCAGAAATTAAAGGAACCAATCAGCAAGAAATCAAAAGAGTCCGGGCAAAGCTACAGGAAAAGAAAAAGTTAAAACTTAAACCTGCAGGAGCGCTGATAGTCGACAAAAAAGTAAATCCAAAAGTGTCTTCCGGCAAAAAGGTAGGACCAATTCAGGAAGAAAAATGGACGGGGACGGAAAGAAAAGATAAGGTATTGGTGCTCTTAATTGACTATCCAGACTATCCGCATAATAGCATTAAACCGGAAGACGGCTCCTTTTTATACTATAAGGACTATACTCAGCAACACTATCAAGATATGATTTTTGGTGATAATGGATATAGCGGTCCTGATGGTCAAAACTTACTCTCTGTAAAACAATATTATGAGCAGCAATCAGGCGGCAGTTATACGATTGATGGCCAGGTTTCTAAATGGTATACCGCAAAGAATCCGGCAGCCTATTATGGGGGAAATGATCCAGCACAATATGACAACGATAAAAACCCGCAAGCTTTGGTGTTCGAAGCCTTAACAGCAGCGGCTCAAGACCCGGCTATTAATTTAGCTGATTATGATAAGGAAGATCAATACGATCTGGATGGGGATGGAAACTATCGGGAGCCGGATGGGATTATTGATCATTTAATGGTCATTCACTCCGGTATTGGTGAAGAAGCCGGCGGAGGGGCGCTTGGTAATGATGCGATTTGGTCCCACAGCTGGGATTTAGGCCAACCGGTTAAGATTCCAAATTCAGATTTTTATGGATACACATATACCATTGAACCGGAAGACGGAGCCTCTGGTGTCTTTGCGCACGAGTTCGGTCATGACTTGGGCTTGCCTGATGAATATGATACGGCGTATACCAAGGATGGTGTTGGTGCTCCAACCGAATATTGGACGATTATGTCCTCCGGAAGTTGGGCCGGAACCATTCCAGGGACAGAACCGACAGGCTTTAGTCCCTATGATAAGGAATATTTGCAAGGAGTCATGCCTGGGTCAAACTGGTTTAAAAATACCGAGTATAAATTAACCGATCTTAAGAGTGAAAAGAACGTTCTTTTAGATGAGGCAAGTGTCAAGGGAACAAACCAGGACGGAATCAAAATTCAATTACCAGATAAGCCGACAAAAGTCAATACACCTGCAAGCGGTAAGTATGAGTACTTTAGTGGAAGTGGAAATAATCTTTTCAATGGTATGATAACCGCTGTGGATTTAACAGGAAAAACTTCTGCACAGTTAAAATTTAAAACCTGGTATAACATTGAACAAGACTTTGACTATGCCTATGTGGGAGTATCATTAGATGGGGTTAATTTTACTCCGCTAAGTGGGAACATCACAACCACTAGCAATCCATACGGTGGTAATTTTGGAAATGGGATTACAGGCGATTCAAAGGGCTGGAAAGATGCTGTGTTTGATCTTTCTGCACTAAAAGGGCAAAAGTTTTATTTAGTTTTTGCTTATGTTGCTGACCCATACGTTGCGATGCCTGGTCTTTATGCAGATGATATCCAGGTAATTGCAAATGGCAAGACGATTTTAAGCGATAACGCAGACGGAGCACAATCGCTGTTTGAGCTTTATGGTTTTACGAAAAATAAGGGTATCACATTAACAGATAACTATTATTTATTAGAGTGGCGTAACTATGCGGCTGCAGATGAAGCGCTGAGACATTTAACGAATGCATATGGTATAACGTATGATCCAGGTGCACTGCTTTGGTATGTAGATAACAAATATACTGATAACTGGGTAGGCGATCATCCTGGGGAAGGATTCCTTGGGGTAGTGGATGCCCATCAGAGTACAGCTGATTTTTACGATAGTGCTACAAATGCAGATCTTGGAGTAGTCCCTTACTCATTATTCCAAATTCAAGATGCAGCCTTTTCCTTAAGTAATACGGATCCTACCTATATTGATCTTTCACAATATGGGGCTCCTTATTATGTTGCCTTAAATGCACAGCCGGCTGTCAATCTCTTTGATGATGCAAAGGATTACAGCAATCCAGGCCTCATTTACGCCGGTCGCAATGTACCGAAATTGGGATTAAAAATCCAAGTTACGGACCAAGCAGAAGATAAGTCTGTTGGCACCGTTAAGCTGTCAGCAAATATTTCAGAATCTGTGGCATTAAATCAATTGAGCAAATCTGTTTATTCCAATAAAGCCGGATATAACAAAGTAACCATTTCCGGTAAAATAAAAGGCTTAGTTGGAAGCAGTTTGAAGTATGAGGTTCTTAACAGCTCCGGTAAAGTAATCACTTCCTTTACTGATACATTAACAGCGATGGATCAATCCTTTAATGAAACACTGACATTGCCTGCAAATACCCCAACTGGAAACTATGCAGTGAAGGTAACGGCAGGTTCAGCTTCTAAGCAAGTGTCCTTTAAAGTTGACAACGATGCACCAAAAGTAACGGCATCACCAAACGGCAGCACGACACCTGTAAAAGAGGCTCAGACAAAGGTTACGGTTTCAGATGCCAATCTTGGCACATTGGGATATGTTTGGTCACAGAGTACAAAGGCTCCATCTTCAGGTTATAAATCATTTACGAACGGGTCCGTTCTAAAACAGCCAGGTAAAAACGGAAAATGGTACCTATATGTCCAGGCCAAAGATAAAGTAGGGAATTCAACAACCTGGAAATCAAATTCCTTCAACCTGGATAGTGCAAAGCCAACCTTAACGATTTCGCCAAACGGCAGCACGAAACCGGCAAAATCGGTATCGCCTAAGGTAACGGTTAAAGACTCGAACCTCAGCAGCTATGGATATGCCTGGACGAAGAGTGCAGCTGCACCGAAATCAGGATATAAATCATTTAAAAATGGTTCAAAGCTAACCCTTTCAAAGGTGACTGGAAAATATTATTTGCATATTTATGCAAAAGACAAAGCAGGTAACACGTTAACCTTTAATTCCAAATCATTTGCTTTAGATAACACAGCACCGGCCAAACCACAAGTTGATAAAATCATTAGTAAAAATAAATTGGTTACCGGTCATGCAGAAAAAGGTACGAAAATCACGATTAAAGCAGGAAAGACCACTGTAACTGGCTATGTTAACAGTAAAGGGAAGTATTCGATTAAACTGAAAAATGCCTTAAAAGTGGGGACGACCGTTTATGTAACAGCAACAGATACAGCAGGAAATAAGAGCTCCGCAGCAAAGACGACGGTAAAAAAGAAATAAAATTATAAAATAGAAGGCAGGAACCAACTGGTTCCGCCTTTTTATTGAGATTTTGAGAGTGAACTTTTCTTATGGTTTCAATAATGCTAAAATGGAAAAATAATCTATGCAAGGAGGAAATGATGATGACAGAAAACAATGCATTACCACCAAAGACATGTACAATTGACCGCATGATAACGGTAGCGGAAGACGTACAAAAAGTACTTTCAGGAGAAAAAACAGCAACGCGCCGTAACGGACGTTATGCCGATCCAGGGGAAATCATGACACTAGAGGGCCGTGAATTTGTCGTCGAAAAGGTCTACTCGCAATCTCTGGGTGAATTAACTGATGACGATGCACGCCGCGAGGGCTTCAATTCCCTAGAAGATTATAAGCAATCGATTCTTTCGATGCATCCGGGAATGCCATGGCTTCCACAAATGCGCGTCTGGGTTCATGAATTCCGCCCTGCAGAATAAGTACATACTAAAAGAGACAAGCAACATTCCGTATACGCGGAGTGTTGTTTTTTAATTTGAATAATAGTAAGTCCTAAAATTTGTTTAACAACCCGTGGCCTCATTATAATATACGTATCTAAATTTGATACTTCCTACATTTCCAGCAATTAGAGGTGAACAATGTCGTGAAATTTTTAGGCAAATATATAAGGAAGTATTGGAAACTCTTTTTAACCGCCGTATTATTTCTAACCTTCGAAGCCATATGTGACCTGCTGCAGCCGACCATTATGTCCAAGATCATTGACGTTGGTGTCGCCAAACGGGATATTCATTATGTATTAAAAATGGGCGGCATTATGCTATTGGTTACGGCCTTTGGTGCGGTGTCTGCCTCTACGAGAAGTATCGTGGCCAGTACGGTTTCACAAAATTTTGGCGCCGAACTCCGATCGGATTTATTTAAGAAAGTACAATCACTTTCTTTTAAAAATATCGACCGCTTTGACCGCGCGTCGTTAATCACCAGACTAACCAATGACGTAAACCAAGTCCAAATCTTTGTAAACGGGCTAATGCGGATGTTCGTAAAGGCCCCCCTCCTTGCCATTGGCGGGTTAATTATGGCCTCACGGTTAAACCTTCGCCTCACGGTGGTCCTTGCGGTCGTGGTACCAATCGTTGGAGTGTTGATTGTGATGAATATGAGGCTCGGATTCCCTCTATTCACCAAGGTGCAAAAGGCATTAGACCGGGTGAACAGTGTAATGAGGGAATATTTATCAGGAGTCCGCGTGGTAAAAGCCTTCAATCGAATGGATGTAGAAATTGCTAAATTCACGAAGGCTAATCATCAATTTCAGGACCAATCGATTTCAGCGACAAGACTAATGTCTATTTTCGGCCCCTCTATCATGCTGACGGTAAATCTGGGGATTGTCGCGGTTCTCTGGCTGGGAGGATTAGGAGTCGAATCTGGCCATATTCAAGTCGGTCATATTATTGCATTTACCAACTATATGACACAAATTTTATTTTCATTGATGATGATCTCCATGGTATTTAATATGTTCGTTCGTGCCAAGGCCTCAGCCGGTAGGATTGGCGAGGTATTTCAACAGGAAGACTTCCAGACCTGGAAGGACGAAGTGAACGAAAATCCAATAGAAAAGGGCAGAATTGACTTTGAAAACGTCTCATTTTCATATGAGGGAGCAAATGAACCTGTTTTAAAAGATATTAATCTTACCTTCCTGCCTGGGGAGACCGTTGGGATTATTGGTTCGACCGGATCGGGAAAAAGTACGCTTGTCGGCCTCATCCCACGCTTTTATGATGTCAGCTCCGGGACCATCAAGGTAGATGGTGAAAATGTTAACGAGGTTGATCCAAAAAGATTGAGAGAAAAAATCGCGATTGTACCGCAAAAGACGATTCTTTTTACCGGCAGTGTTGCTGAAAATATTAAATGGGGTAAAGAGGATGCCAGTGACGAGGAAATTGAAGCGGCAGCTGTGATTGCCGGTTCCCACGATTTTATATCGGCTTCTCCAGAAGGTTACCAAACCATCATTGGCCAGGGCGGCGTGAATTTCTCCGGTGGACAAAAACAGCGGATATCCATTGCCAGGGCATTAATTAAAAAACCAGAAATTCTTATTTTGGATGATAGTACGAGCGCCGTTGATGTGGCAACAGAGGCAAAAATAAAGGAATCCTTGAAAAAATACGCAAATGGCCTCACTTGTTTGTTAATTGCCCAGCGGATTACCTCTATTATCGATGCCGATAAAATTGTTGTGATGGAACAAGGTAAGGTAGTTGGAATCGGAACACATGAAGAACTGATTCACGAATGCAAAGTCTATCAGGAAATCTTCCAATCGCAGATTGGCAAGGAGGTGGAGTAGATGACGAAGGAAACAGAACAATCGCGTCCCACCCCGCCGCTTCCCGGTCCAGGAGGACGGCCCGGCGGCTTTGGCGGTGCCCATAGAAGAGGGCCTGTTGTGAAGCCAAAGAATTTTAAGGGAACACTGAAGCGGTTATGGCACTATGTAGGCAAAGAAAGGAAAATGCTTTCATTCATTTTTTTATTTATTGTGATTGATTCTGTCCTTACATTAATTGCCCCTTACCTAATCGGAAGAGCAATTGATGCGATGAGCCTCCATAGCAGGGTTGATTTTGGATTGTTAGAAAAGACAGTCATTATTCTAACTTCTGCATATGTCGCCGATGCTGTTTTAACCTTTTTACAGGGCTGGTTGATGGCGGGGGTATCACAGCGGATAGTCAAAAGCCTAAGGGATGCTCTTTTCAGAAAGCTGCAAAAGCTCCCTGTTGCGTTTTTTGACACCAGAACACACGGAGAATTAATGAGCAGATTGTCCAATGATGTTGATAATGTCAGCAACACAATTTCTCAATCAACGACTCAGCTTATGTCCGGGGCAATTGTCATTATTGGGTCCTTAATTATGATGCTGGTTTTGAGCCCGATTTTGACCTTGGTAAGTTTAATAACGGTTCCGTTAGTTTTTTTGCTCACCAAAACGATTGCCAAAAAGACAAGTGTGTTATTTAAGGAACAGCAGATCCAATTAGGAAAATTAAACGGTCATATTGAGGAGACTATATCTGGTCTGCATGTTGTAAAAGCTTTTAACCATGAGGATAAGGTCATCGAGGAATTTGATGAAGTCAACACCAAGCTCCGTGAGGTCGGCCTTAAGGCGCAAATTTGGTCGGGATTCCTGATGCCGATTATGAACGTAATTAACAATTTAGGTTTTACACTTGTAGCGGTTGTCGGGGGAATTCTTGCCGTTAAAAGCTTGATTACCATTGGTGCAATTGCCAGCTTTATCACGTATTCCCGGCAATTTGTTCGTCCGCTGAATGATCTTGCCAATATTTTTAATATCCTGCAGTCTGGTGTTGCAGGTGCAGAGCGGGTTTTTGAAGTTCTCGATGAACAGGAAGAGCCTGAGGATATGCCTGATGCAGTGGATTTAATTCATCCGAAGGGCCATGTTGTTTTTGAAAATGTAAGCTTCGGCTATCGGGAGGATGTCCCGATTTTAAAAAATGTTCATTTTGTATCATCTGAGGGCAGCAGTACGGCACTTGTCGGACCGACCGGTGCAGGAAAAACGACGGTGGTGAACCTGTTAACGCGATTTTATGATGTGACGAGCGGCCGGATTTTACTGGATGGCCGAGATATCCGCGAATATACGAGGGATAGTCTGCGGCGATGCTTTGGTTTTGTACTTCAGGATACCTATTTATTCTCAGGGACGATTAAGGAAAATATCAAATATGGAAAACCGGATGCGACGGATGATGAGGTGGCGGCAGCCGCAGGGATGGCCAATGCGGATGGCTTTATCAGACGCCTGCCTAAGCAATATGATACGGTGCTTGCGGAGAATGGCGGTAATTTAAGTCAAGGCCAACGCCAGTTGCTTGCAATTGCTAGGGTGATATTAGCAAAACCTTCCCTGTTGATATTGGATGAAGCAACCTCGAGTATCGATACTCGTACTGAGCTTCATATTCAGGAAGCACTGTTAACGTTAATGGAGAACCGCACAAGCTTCATCATCGCCCACCGCTTAAATACGATTCGAGATGCTGATACCATTATGGTGATCGATCAAGGGCAGATTATTGAAAAAGGCAGCCACGATGAATTAATGAAGCAAAACGGAAAATACTATCATATGTTTTTCAATCAATTTAAAAATATCGAAGGAGCACTGGACTAACAGTGCTCTTTTTTATCTTGGCTTAGTTAAAGGTCAATGTTGATTCTTGAAACAACGTTGATTGGAGCCTGTATCTTAAAAAGCACACACAGCGTACGTTTCCAATGAAGCATCAATCATATTTTTAAAAAAAATGTAGTGACTGCTGTAAAGACACCTGTTAGAATACAGTTGGACTTATTAAAAGAATGAGGTATTGGAAATAGTAAAAATAATATTTAGATCAGGAGGGTCCAAATGATTAACGAGCAGGATGTTTTTAACAGAGGCGCTGCGATGAAAAACAAGGATGTCTCCAGCCGGAAATTGCTGACCATTGCCGGTACGGGCTGGATGTTTGATGCCATGGATGTGGGGATGCTTTCCTTCATTATCGCGGCCCTAAAAGTAGAGTGGAATTTATCCGCGGAGCAAATGGGCTGGATTGGCAGCATTAACTCCATCGGTATGGCAGTCGGCGCCCTTATTTTTGGATTAATGGCGGATCGGGTGGGCCGGAAAAGTGTTTTTATAATCACGCTATTATTATTTTCAATTGGCAGTGGTGCTTCCGCCTTTACCACAACGATCACCATGTTTTTAGTATTGAGGTTTTTCATTGGGATGGGTCTTGGCGGTGAGCTTCCGGTGGCCTCCACCCTTGTTTCGGAAAGTGTCCCGGTTGAAAAGCGCGGAAGAATTGTTGTACTGCTTGAAAGCTTCTGGGCAGTCGGCTGGCTGGTTGCCGCAGTTATTTCCTATTTTGTCATTCCGAAGTTTGGATGGCAGGTAGCATTACTGATTAGTGCAATTCCTGCCATTTATACTCTCTATTTACGCATGGGCTTACCGGATTCTCCACGTTTCACCGAAGTGAAAAAGAAAGAGAAAATTTCAGTATTTCAAAGCATGGCAAAATTATTTTCCAAGGAATATGGCCGCCAAACCACAATGCTCTGGGTTGTCTGGTTCTGTGTCGTATTTTCCTATTACGGAATGTTCCTTTGGCTTCCAAGTGTTATGGTCATGAAAGGCTTTAGTCTAATTAAAAGCTTCGAATATGTACTGATTATGACTCTTGCTCAGCTGCCAGGTTATTTTACCGCAGCATGGTTTATTGAAAAATTTGGCCGGAAATTTGTATTGGCCGTCTATTTAACAGGAACGGCGATCAGCGCTTATTTCTTTGGAAATGCTGATACAACAGCTTTATTAATGATTTCAGGAATTCTGTTATCCTTCTTTAATTTAGGTGCATGGGGCGGACTTTACGCTTACACACCAGAACAGTATCCTACCATTATCCGCGGTACCGGTACTGGGATGGCAGCATCCTTTGGTCGAATCGGCGGGGTGCTTGGACCGCTGTTGGTCGGCTATCTAGTGGCAGGAAAGACGTCCGTTTCCATGATTTTCACTATTTTTTGTATTACCATACTAGTAGGGGCAGCTGCTGTAGTGTTTCTAGGAAAAGAAACGAAAAGTAAAGTATTAGAATAATTTTTTTACAAAAGGAGAATTCCATTTCAGGAGTTCTCTTTTTTTTCACTCTTTTTTTGAAAAATATTTTTGAAATGACTTACTTTTACATTCCATATAAATTTTAACGCTTCACAGTGCGAAAATCGCAATTGGACAAAGGTTAGCCTGAAATATTTATTATTTTAAAAATTATTTTAAAATAACGGACAATAGTACTAGACGAAAGGAAAATAATTTTGTACAATGTTTTCAGAATATTAATTGTTTTAGAAACAGTAAGAAAACTAATGGAAAAAATATCTAGCAGGGGGTATACCATGAGAAAGAGGAAAGTAGCAGGTGTAGTTGCATCCTTTTTAGTTGCGGCTAGCGTAATGGCAGGCTGCAGCAGCAGTTCATCAACCAGCGGCAATGCTTCAAGCAGTGACAGTAAGACGATTAAAATCGGAGCCAACCTTGAGTTATCCGGCGGCGTTGCTTCTTACGGCCAATCGATTAAAGAAGGTATTGATCTTGCCATCAACGAAATCAACAAAAAAGGAATTGACGGCAAGAAATTACAGCTAGTAAGTGTTGATAACAAATCAGATGCTGCTGAAGCAACAAACGGCGCAATCAAATTAATTACACAAGATAAAGTATCAGCGGTTATTGGTGCAGCAACAAGTACAGACACCCTTGCACAAGTACAAATTGCTAATGATAATAAAGTACCTATTTTGACTCCAACAGGAACCAACCCTACGGTTACTGTTAAAGATGGAAAATTAAATGATTATGTATTCCGTACTTGTTTCATTGACCCATTCCAAGGTACTGTAGCGGCTAACTTCGCTTCCAATGAATTAAAAGTGAAGAATGCAGCAGTCCTTATTGATAGCTCAAGTGACTATGCAAAAGGTTTAGCGGCTTCTTTCAAAGATTTCTTTAAGAAAAATGGCGGCAATGTTGTATCTGAAGAAGCATATGTTGCAAAAGATACTGATTTCCATGCTACATTAACTCGTATCAAAGCGAAAAAACCTGACTTTGTGTTTATCCCTGGATACTATGAAGAAGTAGGCTTAATCGTGAAGCAAGCGCGTGAAATTGGTCTAAATGTACCAATGATGGGTGCTGACGGCTGGGATTCTCCTAAACTAGTAGAAATCGCTGGTGCGAAAGCATTAAATAACACTTACATTACAAACCACTACTCTTCTGGTGATTCAGATACAAAAGTACAAGAGTTCGTAAAAGCATTCGAAGCGAAGTACAATGGCAAAACTCCAGATGCTTTTAACGCTTTAGGTTATGACTCAGCTTACTTTATCGCGGATGCAATTAAGCGTGCAGGCTCTGGTGACCCGCAAAAAATCCAAAAGGCTCTTGCTGAAACAAACGATTTATCACTTGTAACAGGATCAATGAA
The DNA here is from genome assembly GCF_042675345.1 of Neobacillus sp. GCM10027624. Lineage (NCBI taxonomy): Bacteria > Bacillati > Bacillota > Bacilli > Caryophanales > Bacillaceae > Neobacillus > Neobacillus sp. GCM10027624. The sequence goes on along the minus strand of NZ_JBHTHD010000008.1, from coordinate 470,988 downwards.
GCTTGACAAGAACCACGATCCAATCAAATCAGCTGTCATTCTTGAGTACAAAGATGGTAAGCAAACATTTAAATCAAAGGTAAATCCTCAATAAGATGAAACGAAAATGAATAGGGAGATTCATGTCTCCCTATTCCAATTTAATAGACTTGAATTTGATAGATTCAGCACTTAAATGCGTTTTTGAAGTGGAAAGTCCTTTTAAAAGGAGTGTAATACATGGAAATAATACAGCAGCTAGTCAACGGTATTTCTTTGGGCAGTATCTATGCTTTAATTGCCTTAGGGTATACAATGGTTTACGGTATTGTAAAATTAATCAACTTTGCCCATGGAGATGTCTTCATGGTAGGAGCCTTTATCGGCTTTTATTCAATCACATTTCTTCATATGAATTTTTTCCTTGCTTTAATTATATCAATGGTAGTTTGTGCGATCTTTGGAGTTCTAATTGAAAGAATTGCTTATAAACCTTTAAGAAATGCAACAAGAATTGCCGCTCTTATTACGGCAATCGGTGTATCATTATTTATTGAGTATGGAATGATTTATATTAGAGGTGCGCAGCCAGCTGCATATCCTGACAATCTTGTTCCATTTAAAAGTTTAGAAGTATTTGGCGTGGAAATTAGCGGCCAGTCCTTACTGATCTTAGCTACATCTATTTTCTTAATGATCTTACTGCAATTTATCGTTAAGAAAACTAAAATTGGGAAAGCAATGCGTGCTGTTTCACACGATATGGATGCAGCGCGGTTAATGGGTATAAATGTAAACAACACAATTTCAGCAACTTTTGCAATCGGATCAGCCCTTGCAGGTGCAGCAGGTGTAATCTTTGGTATGTACTATACAAAAATTGAACCGTTGATGGGAATTATCCCTGGTTTGAAAGCCTTCGTAGCCGCTGTATTAGGTGGAATTGGAATCATCCCGGGTGCAATGGCCGGTGGTCTTGTCTTGGGTGTAATCGAATCGCTTGTCAGTGCGTTAGGTTTCTCCTTATGGCGCGATGGCGTTGCCTTTGTTGTTCTTATTTTAATCTTAATTTTCCGTCCGGCAGGGTTATTTGGTAAAAATGTCAGGGAAAAGGTATAGGGGGTGGCTAAGCGATGAATACAATTAAACATACAAAAGGCTTCTGGAGTTCAATCGTTTTAGCCGTTGTTTTTTCAGTTGTAATCCAATTTTTAATTAATGGTGGAACACTGAATCAGTTTTATGTAAACACATTGTTTTTTATTGGAATTAATATTATATTAGCAGCAAGTTTACATTTAATTATCGGAATTACCGGCCAGTTTTCGATTGGACATGCCGGGTTCCTTGCAGTTGGTGCATATGCATCAGCGATTGTGACGATGAAATTAGGTCTTCCCTTCCCGGTAGCCATTTTAGTGGCAGGAGTAGCTGCAGCGATTACAGGACTAATCATTGGTATTCCGACCCTTAGACTTAAGGGAGACTATTTAGCGATTGCGACGCTTGGCTTTGGGGAAATTGTCAGGATTGTTTTATTAAATATCGACTATGTCGGCGGAGCAAGCGGGATGACCGTATCTCATTTCACTACATGGCCATGGCTTATAGGCTGTGTAATTTTAACCATTGTAGTAATTGTAAACTTTACGAATTCAACACACGGGCGTGCTTGCATTTCCATTCGTGAAAATGAAATAGCTGCCGATGCGATGGGAATCAATACGACGTACTATAAGGTTGCCGCATTTGCCATCGGTGCTTTTTTTGCAGGGGTTGCCGGTGCATTGTATGCTCATAACTTTTATATTATCCAGCCAACGAACTTTGGCTTCTTGAAGTCCTTTGATATCTTGATTTTCGTTGTACTTGGTGGATTAGGAAGTATGTCTGGGGCAGTCATTGCCGCGATCTTACTCACAATTATCTCAACATATTTGCAGGGCTTCCCTGAAGTTCGGATGATTGTATACAGCTTAGTTCTAGTAATCATGATGCTTTACCGTCCACAAGGATTGTTAGGAACAAAAGAAATAACCTCATTCTTTAAAGGTGGTAAATCCGTTAAAGGAGGAGTAAAAGGATGAATGCAAACACACCGTTGCTTAAAGTAGACAATGCCGGAATCCGCTTTGGCGGCTTAAAGGCCGTTTCTGATGTTAACCTTGAATTAAACCAAGGCGAGCTTGTCGGATTAATTGGACCAAACGGCGCCGGTAAAACTACATTTTTTAACCTCCTTACAGGGGTTTATGTACCAACAGAAGGAAGCATTTCTTTAGATGGGGAAAAATTAAATGGTTTGGCGCCCTATAGAATTACTAAAAAGGGAATTAGTCGTACCTTCCAAAATATTCGTTTATTTAGTGAATTATCTGTGCTTGATAATGTTAAGGTAGCCTATCATTCGCTTGCCAAGCATTCGATTTTAAGCTCAATCTTCCGTCTTCCTCCTCATTTTTCCGGTGAGAAAGAAATGGAGGAAAAGGCGATTGAATTCTTAAAGATTTTTAACCTGGATGGATTTATGCATGAAAAGGCGAAGAATCTTCCTTATGGTCAGCAGCGCCGTCTTGAGATTGCCCGTGCCCTTGCGGCCAACCCTAAATTGTTGCTTTTAGATGAGCCGGCAGCCGGGATGAATCCACAGGAAACAGAGGAATTGATGAATCTAATCGCGTTAATCCGTGAGCGTTTCTCCTTAACGATTTTGCTGATTGAACACGATATGGGACTTGTCATGGGCGTATGTGAACGAATCTATGTACTTGATTCCGGCCAACTTATTGCACAAGGAACTCCTGAGGAAATCAGAAATAATCCTAAAGTCATCAAAGCATACCTCGGCGAGGAGGTCATTTCATAATGTTAAATATTAATGATATCAATGTATACTATGGTAATATTCATGCCTTAAAAGGTGTTTCGCTTGAAATCAACCAGGGGGAAATTGTTACTTTGATTGGGGCGAATGGTGCGGGGAAGAGTACACTATTAAAAACGATTTCGGGCTTACTAAAACCGAAGAATGGTGAAATCCTTTTTGAAGGAAAGCCGATTGGCGGTAAAGTGGCCCAGTCCATCGTAAAAATGGGATTATCCCATGTTCCGGAAGGACGCCGTGTGTTTGCAAATATGTCGGTTGAGGAAAATCTTGAATTAGGTGCCTATCTTCGAAATGATAAGCAAGGAATTCGTGAGGACTTCGATAAGGTGTATCAGTTGTTCCCGCGCCTTCATGAGCGCCGCAAGCAATTATCCGGAACATTATCCGGCGGCGAGCAGCAAATGCTCGCAATGGGGCGTGCATTAATGGCTCGTCCAAAGCTGTTGTTATTGGATGAACCATCAATGGGACTTGCACCACTTTTAGTCAAAACAATTTTTAATATTATCGAGGAAATAAATAAAACAGGCACAACGATTCTCTTGATTGAACAAAACGCCAATATGGCCTTATCAATCGCCGACCGTGCCTATGTCATTGAAACAGGGAAAATTGTTGCATCAGGTTCTGCAGAAGAACTCACGGCAAGTGACCAAATTAAATCAGCCTATCTTGGGGGGCATTAGAAAAGGTATTGGGGAAACCCCATTACCTTTTCTTTAGCTGGTAAGAAAGTATAAACTTTTTCCAAGTTTATAATTTCTTCCTGCGCATAAGTGCAACTACGCCTCATGAACCGCCCTTAGGGCTCGCCAATCGGCGAGTTTTCTTTATTCTAAATCCAGATTCACTTGCTCCCTTAGTTTCGGGCTCAATTGATGTCTGATTTTAATCGCATAATCCTCACACAGCTGCTCGATCCCGACAGAGACAAGTGAAAAAATATTAGCATAATTCTTTTGGACTTCCCATTTCAATTCATTCTTCCCGCAAATACTATAATGGTTTAATTCCTCTATTTCTTTTTTTAGTTTTGCAAACTCTGCTGCTTGCAGCTCATCCGGCAGTTTAAGGATTTGATCAATTTTTTCAATATAGTTTAAAGATTGGACAATTTTTCGCTTAATATCGCAATAGGCTGCTCCGTCAATAAGGGCATATTTCAATTTAAACTCATTGAGTTGATGAGCCGCAGCGTATGTTGCGGAGACAATGTCATCTCTCGTCATCTCATTGGTCTCGTAGCTCAGCATATGCTTCCATGATGGCTGAGTGATCGCCTTGCGGTGGTCCTCAAGCGTATGACAGAGCTTTTTGTAACCGTACCTTTCCGGATGCTCAAAAGCAGGGCTTGCCGGGTCTAAAAAGGGAGCCAGCGGTGCTACAAAATAAAACAGCCTTGGGTCTCGCCCGCCGGCAAGATGAATTTGCTTGCAAAACGAGATGTTTTTTAAGGCACTTTCATACGTCTGCCCCGGTATACCTACCATGAAAAACAAATCAATTTTCTTACAGCCATGTTTTAAGGCAAAATTCAATGTGTCGATAACCTTCTGATTTGTACAGCTAAACTTTCCATTGTTCCGTCTTAGATTTTCATCATAGGTTTCAAGAGTAATTTCAATACTGTATTTTGGAACACTTGCCTGCAACTTTTCAAAAAAATACTCATCGGCATATTGGAATAATTCAAAGACGATCTCATTTTTCAGGTGGATGCTTTTCAGCAAACGAAAGAATTCATTAACATAGTCATCCCCTCCCTGGCGGATATCGTGCAGAATAAAAATGGGCGCCCGGCTGAAACGTTGAATAAATTGAATGTCACTTACGAGCTTGCCAGGTGACCTAAGCGCAAGTTGGCTGCGCTTACAATTTTCATTGTAGGCATCCCGCGATCCCCCGCAAATCAGACAATTTTGCGTGCAGCCCCGCGCTGTAAGCAAGGCCGTATTGGGGTATTGCAGCCAGCCATTATAGGGAAGCGGGTCCATAAAGTTACGGTATTTAAAAACGGAACGAATCGTATAGCGATAGCCAGGGACATCAAACTCATCTAAATCCTTTGGTACATACGTAATCGGATTAAAGCCCTTTTGGTTGTCTCTTTTCCAAGTAAGGTTCGGGATGTCTGCGTAATGGGTGTTCCCTGCCTCGAGTTTATTCATTAGGAGGAGCATCAGCTTTTCAGTTGAATCACCGCGCATCACGAAATCAATAAATGGGTATTCAATTAATTCTTTGTGGTAGTAGGTGGCAGATAATCCACCGAAAATGATGGGGGTGTCTGGATGGAGTTGTTTCACCACTTTGGCGAGTTCAATACTTCCATGGGCATGGGGCAGCCAATGCAGGTCAATCCCAAACGCTCTTGTGTTCAGGCTGCGCAATTTTTTTTTAACATTAAAGCTCGGATTCATCAGCATCCGATTGGCAATATTAATGATTCGGACTTTAAATCCGTATCGTTCTAAATAATCGGCGATACTTGTTAACCCAATTGGATACATTTCGAAAACCGGCGATGACGGAACAACATCACTAATCGGTCCAGCAAGCAAAGCATTTTCCCGAAAATCATAGACACTAGGTGCATGTAAAAGAACCAAATCGTATTTCAAACCAACCACCCTCAATCTAAATTGTCTGCAGGAATCTTGGAAGTTTTCTAATTTACTTCAGTTTACTACATCCATTGTTTTAGAGAGTGACAAACAGGTGACAGTTTTTGGATTATTTTGTGAGCGGATCCATCCGTATTTGGTATAATGGCAATAAAAAATTTTTTTAAGGATGATAATCATGGCACAAGGTAAAACAAACGCAATGCGGATTCTTGACGCAAAGAAAATTCCGTATGATATGCATACATACGAAAACAAGGACGGAAAAATCGATGGAGTATCCGTCGCCCATAAAATCGGCAGAGATCCAGAAGTAGTATATAAAACTCTTGTGGCCCAAGGGGCATCGAAAAACATCTATGTCTTTGTCATTCCCGTTGAGGCAGAATTGGATTTAAAAAAGGCTGCAAAAGTTTCCGGTGAAAAAAGGATTGAAATGATTCCGGTGAAGGACATCCAAAAATGGACAGGTTACATCCGCGGCGGCTGCTCACCGATTGGAATGAAAAAGGAATATAAAACCTTTATTGCAGAGGCCGCAAAACAGCTTGAAGTAATGGTCGTCAGCGCTGGGAAAATTGGCGTCCAAATTGTATTAAAGCCGGAGCATTTACAAGAAACGGCCAAAGCCGAATTTGCTGATCTCGTAAAATAAACCAAACAAAGATTTTAATCAAATTTTAATCTCCTCACTTCCAATAGGCATTCACCTATAAAAGACACACGCATATGATAAGGTGAAAATGTCAGAAAGAAACCTCGCCGACTGCGAATCCATAAGTGTGGTTCATGGGCGAAGTTGCACTTAATGCCAGATAGGAGGTTACATTTCCTATCGGCTGATAAAGGGAGTGTTGTTAAGTGGTAGGAAAAGTTAAAAATTATTTCGCCGGTGGAAATACAGCCAGGGGATTTCACAGTCTTTATGATTCCAACCTCCAGGGGCTTGATCGTTTATTTATTCTAAAAGGTGGGCCGGGAACAGGAAAATCCTCCTTAATGAAAAAAATCGGCAATGAATGGCTGGAAAAAGGCTACAATATTGAATTCCTCCATTGCTCCTCTGATAACAACTCGATCGACGGTGTGATCATTCCAACATTAAAAGTGGGAATTGTCGATGGAACGGCTCCGCATGTCATCGAACCGCAGGCACCGGGGGCAGTAGAAGAGTATATTAATCTTGGAGAAGCTTGGAATTCACAAAAACTCCGCTTTCATAAAAATAAAATTCAACGCCTGACAAATCAAATCAGTGAATCCTTCCAAACAGCCTATGCAACGTTTAAGCAAGCATTGGACATTCATGATGATTGGGAGAAAATTTACATCGGCAGTATGGATTTTAAAAAGGCCGATCAATTAACCAATAAACTCATTGAAAATTTCTTTGGGAAAATGAAATTGAATAAGAAATCCGATATTCGCCACCGCTTTTTAGGAGCGGCCACACCAATGGGTGCTGTTGATTTTGTACCGAATTTAACCGAAGAGATTACGAAACGTTATTTTATCAAAGGCCGGCCGGGTTCCGGAAAATCAACAACGCTGAAAAAGCTTGCGGCAGCGGCAGAAGAAAGAGGGGTCGATGCCGAAGTTTATCACTGTGGTTTTGATCCGAATAGCCTGGATATGGTCATTCTAAGGGAGCTTGGGATTGCCATCTTTGACAGCACCGCCCCGCATGAATATTTCCCAAGCCGCGATGGCGATGAAATTATTGATATGTACGAACTTTTGATTGAACCTGGAACAGATGAAATTTACGCAGATTTTATCACTGAAATTTCCGGGAAGTATAAAACGAAAATGACAGAGGCTACTTCCTATCTTGCAAAGGCAAAGGATTTGCATGATGAGCTTGAGGAAATCTATGTATCCGCTATGGATTTTACAGTAGTAGAAAAAATCCAAAGTGAAATTCGCGAAAAGATCAATGAGCTGGGGGACTTGGCAGAGGTTAATGCATAGGAAAATGGGCAGCAAGGGTAGTAAATCAGAAAAAACCATCTATATAATTCCTCAAAACAGTAAGCCAGGCGATGTCCGCCTGGCTTTTTATTGATGAGGATTGGTTTTGCTTTGCTGACTTTTTACGTTCTTTTTATTTCCCTTGCTGTTATCCCCGCTGACAAATTCACTGGCGAATTCCGCCTCAGCGTGTCCAGCCTGCGGCGAATTCTGATTGCCGCTGCCTTTATTATACTTCTTCGTCATGGTCAAGCTCCTTTCCTATTCACTAATCTATAGTTTGGCATGTGTTCAATTGTTTATACACACGATTGTTTCTTCCTAATAGTGGCAATAACTAGACTAACTATTTTAGAATGAGAGAAAGACCAATGCCAGGGGATGAGAAATTTGAACGATGCTGTCGCGTTATTAACCAATCTATTTGAACACAACCGTAATGAAGCAAATGCTGGGCCGATGGCGAAATACATGAAAAATCATTTTCCCTTCCTCGGGATTAAAACACCCCAAAGGAGAGAGCTAGAAAGGCAATTTTTCCATGAAACAGGAATTTTAAAAGAACCGTTAAATCCTGAGTTTGTCCTTGAGCTATGGAACAAACCAGAGAGAGAGTATCAATATACGGCATTAGGGTATCTGGAAAAATTACAAAAGAAACTGGGAAAAGAGGATGTAGCTTTTTTGGAAGGATTGATTACGACCAAATCATGGTGGGATTCAGTTGATGTCTTGGCACCAAAGCCGGTTGGAACGATTGCCCAAAAGTTTCCGGAAGTCATTGGTGAAACGATTGTGGGCTGGGCTGTACATGAGAATATGTGGCTGCGGCGGGCTTCGATTCTTTTTCAATTGAAATACAAACAAGAAACAAGGGAAGAAATTCTCTTTGAATACATAAGGAAAAATGCCGACAGCAAGGAGTTTTTTATCCAAAAGGCAATTGGCTGGGCCTTACGCGAATATTCGAAAACCAATCCGGAATCGGTAAGAAAGTTTATCGAAGGCCACAAGCTGGCACCATTAAGTTTCCGGGAAGGTAGTAAGTATATATAAAGGGATGTCAGCAATAACACCGACGGCAGAGGCAATCCTGGCCAAAATGACGATCCATTTTATCGTGTACGGCTAACAGTTTAAAATATCAGGCGGAAACAGTTAACAAGGCTCAAGCTTTGTTATATAATTTACCAAAAAGGCAGGGTAAGGATGAGTACAAAAAGCAATAAATTATTACATGGCTGGACCATTATTTCACATCCATCGTATCAAATTTTTTCGAATAAAAATGCTTACGTGATCATCGATGAAGACCATGACGTAGTTCTTCGCTTCTCCCTCCAGGAAAGTGAGATTGAAATTCTGGGCGGGAGCTGGAATTTAAATTACAAAATCAATCTCGGTTTTAAAACAATCAAAATCTTGAATGCACCTGAAGAATAAAAAGAAAGGCACGCTGCATATAAGTCAGCGTGCCTTCGTTGTTCCAAGGCCGTGCATGATGAACTGGATGATTCTCTCCGTCTCTACTTCATCATCCCATTCAGCATTAGGGAAAAGTAAATATTGAGCCATTAATGAACCGAAAACGGTAGTAATCGCAAGTCTTGCAGCACTTTCCGGCGGCATTTCAATCATCTGCCCCTTACCTTGGTAGTGTTGAATAACATTAACAAACCGATCAAAGGTTTGTTTCGCCACATGCTCGAAAAATTGCTCCCTTAATTCCGGCTGAAAGGGAATTTCCTGGAGCATGATTTTTAAAATAGAGATATGCTTTTTTAAAAATTCACGGCGGTTCTCCATCATGGCTCTGATAAAATCCTCTACCTGGTCAAACTCACGGTCTAAAACCTTATTTAAATCATTGATGATGAAAGGACCAATCAATTTAGCCATCATCGGGGCGACGATGGACATGAGCAGTTCCTTTTTTGTTTTATAATGGCGGAAGATGGTGCCCTCGGCAACACCCGCCTTTTTAGCAATTTCATTTGTCGAAGTACCGGCATAGCCTTTTTCCGAAAATGATTCAATTGCAGCGATGAGAATCTTCTTCTGCTTATCGGTTAGTTCATCTTTTTCAGCAAACAGCTGCTGGACTAACTCTTCTTCCTCTGACATAGGGGACTCCCTTCGGTTTTAAAGACTGTTATATTTTCCGATATTTTTTTAAAGCAAATACATTCAAGACAATAAAGACAAAAGCGAATCCGAGTAATACGAAGAGGTCGCTGCTAATGTTACTAAGTCCTTCCCCTCGATACATTACGCCCTGCAAGGCATCGCCGCCATAGTACATGGGCATGCATTTGGCAATGACCTGCAGCCAGTCTGCCATGCCCTCAACCGGAAAAATACCGGCAAAAAAGATTTGCGGAACGATGACAATCGGGATAAATTGCATCATCTGGAATTCAGAATTGGCAAAGGCGGATAATAAAATCCCAAGCGACAAGGCGACCAGCGCCAATGTTAAATTAATGAGAATCACATTCCAAATGGAGCCAACCAACATGATATCTAAAACTTTAACGGCAAAAAAGACAACAATGACCGTTTGAATGACGGCAAAAATTCCGTATCCGAGTAAATAGCCAAATACGATATCCCTTCTTTGAATCGGAGTGGCCATTAGCCGGTCCAATGTCCCGGTGGTTCTTTCCTTTAACAGGGCAATTCCGGAAATTAGAAAGACGAAAAAGAAGACGAAGAAGCCGATAAAAATCGCTCCGAGTTTATCAAAAAAGGTAGCATCCTTACTGCCATATACATAATCAGTCTGGATGGTCGGGGCCTTCGCCGAATCTAGTTTGATTGGCACACCCGGAAGCTTACTTTGGACCGTTAGGATAAATGTTTTCAGTTTTTCGGTCTGTTTTTTTGCATTTTCAGCAGCGATGGATTGCTGAATTTTTATTTGCAGCGGTTTTGCTGCAGAAGGGTCATCGTTTTTAAGCGTGAGATTGAACTCTTCATCCTTCAGCTGCAGCAGGGCGTCTAAATCATCCTTGATGACCGTGTCCTTTGGATTATTCACGTGATTATATTGTTTGATGATAAGGTCCTTACTTTTTAATTGTTTTACTAAAGAAGCGTCTGCGCCTGTTATACCGACCAAGGGCTTTACCGTGTTTCCGTTAAATAAATAATGGAGGAGGGTCATGATTAATAAAGGCGCCACCATCATTAATGCCAGTGCCCGTTTGTCACGGAGCATCTGCCGGAAAATTCTTTTTACGAGGGCTGTTACTCTCATGATTTTTTACCCCCTGCCTTTAAAAATACCTCTTCTAAACTGGTAATCCCGTATTGTTCCTTCAATTCTTTTGGGGAGCCGCTGGTAAGGATTTCTCCGTCACGGACCATGGCCAGATGGTCGCATTTTTCAGCTTCATCCATGACATGGGTTGTGACTAAAATCGTCTTGCCGGCGTCCTTTAAACGGTAAAGTTCAGACCAAATGGACAAGCGCAATTCCGGGTCAATTCCAACGGTTGGTTCATCCAAAATCAGGACATCAGGGTCTTGAATTAAGGCCACAGCAAGTGAAAGGCGGCGTTTCATTCCCCCTGAATACGCCTGGACCTTCTTTTTTAAATCTGCGGTAAGGTTGACTAGATCGGCCGCATAGGCAATCCGCTTTTTTTGATCCCGCTTTTTTACTTTAAAGAGGGCGGCAAAAAAGGCTAGATTTTCTTCACCAGTCAGGTCGTTGTAGAGGGCATCGGCTTGAGCCATATAACCAATTTTCTGTAAGAGTGTGAGATTTGGAACCGGAATGTCCAAAACACGGATCTTTCCTTGTGTTGGGCTGTCCATGCCAACAATCATCTTCACTAAAGTGGTTTTTCCCGATCCGGAAGGGCCGATTAAGCCGTAGATTTGGCCGGGTTCAATGACTAAGCTTACATCGTTTAAGACTTGTTTTTTTCCAAAGCTTTTGCTAACTTCATTCACAACAATCGAGGCTGTCATTTGTACTCCTCCTTTTTGGAAGTGAGTAATCACTCACTAATAGAATATGCGTTTTCGTTAAAAAAGTAAAGTGAGTAATCACTCACAAAATGGGTGAAGATTCGACAAATGTGAAAAACAAAAAGATAGGTTCACAATTTCACAAAGGTGCCAGGCACTGTGTGAAATAGGTAACAATGTAAAAGGCATCATGCGGACATGATGCCCTGGAATCCTATAAAATTACGATTTTTAGTGAATTAACCTGGGAAACGAGGAGGTCTTCGTATTTTTGCTGGGCCTCGTAGTATACTTCTTGGTCACCGGCTTTTGGGTTATCCTTTTTCGCCTCATCCAGCAAGTCCTCCTGTACTTGCTGGATGAGGACGATCGATTGATATTGCTTGCGCTCCTTGGCCCAAAATTTCTCCTCGCCATACTCTTTGATTAACTTTTTAGCAGATGTGTATTGGTTGTATTGATTCCGAACCTTTTGGATTTGCTGCTCTACCTTGGCGGGGTCAGCTTTATGACCTTTTTCTTCAGCCAACATCGCCATTGAGCGCATGCGAATGATTTGGGTTAAAAGCTGGTTCTTATCATCGAGCACTTTTTCCTGGGATTTCAGGTAGGTAAGCTCCTCCTCCAATTGCTTGCCGTTATATTGTTTCTTTGCTGATTCACGATTAATCTCGAGTTGAAGCTGGTTTATAAAGCGGTAAAAAGCTAAATCGTCATTTGTTATCCATTTACCATTAATGGAAGCAACACCCTGCGGCTTCTTCACATCAAAGTTGATGATCTTTTCTGTTTTCTCGCCGCCCTTTTCTAACGTAAACGCGGCTTCATATTTCCCGGGCATTTCAAGCTGAATATTTCCGGCATAAGTACCTGCTTTACCCTCTGTCAGTTTTGCTTTATAACTGCCATGGTCCATACTGGCCATCGATAATTCAACCGATACCTTTAGTCCTTTAACAGCCTTTTTGTTTTCCAATACTTTCATTTCAAATGGCATCGCTTTGTCCTTTTGGAAATAAAGCGGTTTTGTAACATCAATCTTATAATCAGGGCCGGAGCTGCAGCCCGCAAGCAGCGCTGCCAGCAAAACCAAAGCGAGCATGGTCCGCTTTATCATGATTCCATTCCTCCTAAGTTTTGTGTTTGTAAAAATTCCTTAACCGTGTATTTTTCTATTTTGCCATTGTTTAAATAGGCAACATGGGTGCAAATCTGTTTGATTTCATCCAGGTGGTGCGAAGAGAGCAGGATGGTTTTATCATGAAGTGATTTCAGCACCTCTAAAATTTCCTTTCTTCCCATCGGGTCAATCCCGCTTGTCGGCTCATCTAGGATGAGCAGGCTGGAATCCTGATATAGTGTGACCGCCAGTCCCAAACGCTGGAGCATCCCTTTTGAATATTGTTTTACCTGGATATCGCGGTCGTCCCAAAGACTGACTGACCGCAGCACTTCCTCGATTCGTATCGTATCAGCTTTTCCGGAAACGGCTTCGGCGAAAAATCTCATGTTTTCAAATCCAGTTAGCATCGGATAGAGCATGAATTTTTCCGGAAGATAAGCAATCGCTTTTTTCCATTCGTTATTTTTCTTGGATACTTCCAATCCATTTATTTTAATCGAGCCCTGTTTAACCGGGAGAAGACCTAGCAAACTGTTGATTAACGTTGATTTTCCCGCACCGTTTCGTCCTACAAGGGCACAGACCTCCCGCTCATGGATTTCAAGAGCAACTGAATCCAGGACAATTTTTTTCCCGAAGGATTGTTTTAAATTCGTAACAGAAATCATTCATAACCCTCCTTGCGATGAAAAATAACTGCCACTAATGATGAAAGGGCAAGCCAGAATACGAGATTTCCGAGAAGGAAAAAGCCCGGCTTCGTCCACATGAAGGCCTGCAGCAGTCTTGACATATGCCCAAAGGAATATACCCCTGTTCCCGTTTCGATAAACATCCTTATCGCTTGCAAAGGATTTAAAAAGTAGACAGCTGAAAATAGTTTCACATTTTCATGGGTTACATCAGGAAGAAACGATAAAAGAATAAAATCATGCAAGAAGAAAAAGTAAAACCAGATAAAGATCGTATAGCCGATAATTTGCATTCTTGAGCGGCTAAAGCTGCCAATCGCTGCCCCCATTTGCAGAAAGACGAGTGCCATACAAATAATGGCTAGTATAAAAATAAAGTACCCCTTAAAATCTAGCTGGAAATTAAATTTCAGTAAAAGTAAGTAAATGAAAAACCATACTAGTAGGGGGGCAAGAACGACCCCAGAAATTCCGATGCTTTTTTTCATCAAAAAGCTTGCGTAATGTTCCTTTTTTGTCAGCAGCATGATGAGTGTTTTTTGTTCCTTCTCCTGAAAGATTGAAAAGGCGCCGATAAACAAGCAAAGAATCGGAATAAAGTAAATAATCGTATCAAACAGGTTGATGATTAAAACATAAAAGCCATTATCGTAGGAAAGGGCAGTGGAACGAAACAAAATGCTGATTGAAATCAGTACGATAATACTAAGTGCGAGCCAAAGACCTTTTCCTCTTATATTTTCCTTCCATTCCTTCCAAATGTAATGCATAGTCGTTTTCTCCCCTTTATAAGCAGCCATAAAACAAGTAAAGCAATGGCGGTCAACCAAACTTTTGTGTGGCTGCCTTTTGCGCTCCCAACTAATGGGTGTGAATCACGAAACATCAATGCTTCCCCTGACAGCGCGGCATTTAATTTTTCATAGATTTTAATCGCCGGGCTTTTTAAAAATAAATTGGTTAATTCCTGGTCCTCAATCAGTTGGTGGAGGGAAGAATGATAGGTTACGGGAAAGTCGCCAATTCGGTCCTGATTTAAATCGGTAACCGGAAAAGCTGAGCCCCAGTCATTTCCCTTGCCATCCATGCTCCAGGAATTGTTTTCCCCTGTACCGCCAAGGGTAACAGCGGGAATCGTGTTATCAGTAATTCGATTTAACGTAAAGGTCTGATCATTGGAACTGGCCCAAAGCTCAATCCCGATTTGATTTTGGATTATGCGGTTGTGCCGAAATAGATTTCGTGTTGCTTGATCTATATATAAACCCCGTTGGTTCATGTAAAAGGTGTTATTTTCAATTTTATTATCATTGGCTTGAAGCAGCATCAAGCCAAACGATTGATTTCCATAGTTTACGATAAATTGGTTTCCATCCAATGTGAGATGGTTTGAATTCATAACAGCAGCGCCGCCCTGATTCATCGTGAAAATATTATTTTTAAAAACATTTTTGTCAGAATACATGTAATGCAATCCATAGCGGGTATGGCTGATTTTATTGGCAATGCTTCGATTTTTGTGAGCATAATCGAAAAACATCCCGTCCCGCGTGCCTTCTATGGTGTTCCCAATGAGCAGGTTTTCATGGGCGTAATAAACATGGAGCCCATTGCCCTGGGCGGCAATTTCGCCCTTGCCCATCCCTTTAATATGGTTATTTCGAATGGTATTATAGTGGGCCTTGCTTAAATAAATACCGTGAAAGGAATGTCGGATGGTAATGTGCTCGACAAGATTATGGTTACTGTAAATCTTAATGGCTGCGTATTCCTCCGCAGAATTGCGGTTCATGCTGCCGTCTGTCACGGTTAGATGACTCAGTGAAACACGCGGTGCCTTGATGGAAATAACATTTCCGCTTCCGTCTCCCTTGATCACGGTGTGCTTTGAGCCAATCAATGTAAGGGGCTTATCGATGACGATATTGCCTTCATAGGTTTGATTCTCAAGCTTTAAAACCGCTCCCTCTTTCGTGGAGTCGATCAAGGATTGCAAGTTTTCGGCTGCCATATTTTTCTCGGGTTTAATTAGAAAAAAGAGAGAAAAAACGAAAAGAAAGAGCGTCAATTTTTTCATTTTCTTTTTCGATCCTTCCATAGCGGAATGAGTAATAACACAAAGGCTGCTAATAAGAAATAAGTACCCGGTCCAAGCTGGCTGTGGGTAATAAAGTTTGCTACCTGGTTTTTCCCAACAATCGGCGGTACGAATGGTGCAATTTTAATCGGTGCATGCGGGCTTAAGTTGGTCCCAAAATCATGCAGCGCATTATGAAGGTCTAGGACACCAAGAATGCCGCCAATCACAATGACACCAATCAATATATAGAGAACAATCTTTTTTCTTAGAATCGCGGTTAAAAGGGTGATGGCCGCTAACCCCCATACAAGATAGGCGAGATAGGAAAGCTCAGGAAAGTTTTTTTCACTGAAGTTTCTCATTCCAATATAGTGGTTCAGCCCGTTCACAATATCAAGTTGTCCGTCAAGCTTGTTCGGATAAACGATAATGTTTAATCCTTCTGGATATTGTGGAGCCCAAAATACCATCTTCCACCATGGGAAAAAGATGGAGAAAACAAATAATACGGCGGCTAAAGCAATCAATAATGAAGAGGTGATCGATAATTTATTACTACTGGCATTCAAGTTAACCACTCCTTTTATAGGGGTAATGGGAAATGGATGAGGGTATCAATCGAAAAATTGATACCCATCATCAACTTTTTATTTTTTAGGCTTAACAAGGAAGTAACCATTCATTTCCTGATGCAGTGCAGAGCAGAAGTTTGTGCAATAGAGCGGGAAGGTACCTGCTTTATCAGCGGTAAACTCTAATGTATTCGTTTCACCAGGCTGAACTTCCATGTTTAAGTTATAGTCATTGATGGCAAAGCCGTGGGTAATGTCTTCATCCATATCAATATTGGTTAAGTGAATAAATACATGATCTCCTTCATTTACCTCAATCGTGTCAGGTCGTTTTGCTTTCGCGTCAAAGATAAATCTTGAGCGGAGTGCAACACCGTAGACATGGACCTCATTGCCCTCACGAACAATTCTTGTATCCGACTTTTTATAAACCGCATCCGAATTCTTTGTATCCTTTGGATACACATTAATGGACTTAATTTTGTCTGCCTTAATCATCTGTGCATAGTGTGGTTCAGGGTTTACCGGAACCGTATCCACTACCTTCATCTTGCCGCTGATATCAATTAACTGCATCGTTTCAGGGTGTGAAGGTCCCACAGATAAGAAGTTATCCTTTGCCAATTTGTTCAATGCGACAAGCCATTTTCCATCAGGTGCAACGGTGTCACCTTCAGCCGCAACAGAGTGTCCCGGTGAATACTGGACTGGTACGCGGTCTAATGTTTCACCCGTTTTAGGATTCCATTTTACGATTTCAGAAGAGATAAACATGGTTGTATAGGCCATACCCTTATTATCAAACTGGGTATGAAGCGGTCCAAGTGCATTTTCTGGGTTCACTTCTCGTTCCATAACCGATTTATAGTTTAGAATAGGAATGCCGTTTCTTTCACCAGAGAAATCCTTGTTTTCAACTGCCTTAAATGCCTTTTCAAATGAGAAAACAGTCATCGCAGGTGCTAGTTTTCCAGAAGCAATGAAATATTTGCCGTCCGGAGTTACATCCACACCGTGTGGCGACTTAGCAACAGGAATTAAATAGATTCCACCTTTTTGTTTTTCTGGGAAAATCATCTTTTGCCCGTTCACATCTGTGTATTTGCCTTCCTTGACCATTTTCGCAAGCTCTTTCCAGTTAAAAAGAACAATATAGTCGCGGTCTGCTTGGGACGCGTTGATTTCCATTGTGGTTGTTGATTCTTCTGTATTGTAAGTAGTCAACACAGCCCAATCTTTAGAGCTCTTCTTACCGGCATCGGAAAGGTCATAAGACCATGGCGGCAGAGCAACCTGATAAGCAATATTTAGCTTTTCTTTGTTTTGGTCAAAGGTGACAGCTGACATTACACCACGGTATTTTGAATGATAATCATCAAGAGATTCATATTTTTGCCCCAGCGGAACAGCAAAGCGAGTTGGTAAAAACATGTACTCGGTATTTTCCGTTACGAAGGCGGCACAGTGCGGCCCCGATGTATTTGGAACTTTAATAATGTCCCTTGTAGTCCACGTTTTTAAATCAACTGCAGCTGCACGACTGTTTCCTACATCGGTTGCAAATAGGAATTTACCATCGTAGTCCCCATTTGTTTCTGAAAGGGCTGGGTGGTGGAGATCGCCCCATGTATATCCGCCGAGCATTTTCTTTGTTCTACTGTCAAATCCATAACCTGTTGCCGGATCAGGCGAGAAAACCGGAATTGTTCGAATTTCCCGCATCGATGGAACACCATAAACAAACAGTTGTCCAGAGTGACCACCGGAATCAATCAGGTAATAATCATCTTTTTGCCCAAATGGGACATACACTTTTTCTGCATTGCTCTTTGTGCTGCTATTTGCCGCTTCGGTTGTTTTTGGACTTGATGAAAGGTCGGCAAAGGAAATGGTAGCTGCCACAAAGCCGGCAACAAGGCCGGAAGCAATTGGAATCCATTTTTTCATTTGGTTGCACCACCTTTTTTATTTAGCTTCTGAAGCTTTTTTTAGAATATCAAGAACTTGTTTTCGTTCTTCGTCTGTTAAAGGATTTTTGCCAATAACGCCTGACATAACAGCTGAGTCTGGTTTGGTTAAGAATTGTTCAATCGGCATGCCGTGTTTATCTTTTACTTCTACAAAGGCATGGGATAGATCCGGACCTACTTGGCCGCCTTTGAGGTTTAATGCTTCAACAGAGTGACAGCCTAAGCAGCCTCTTTTTGAAAGAATGTTGTCCTGGTCCACTGATGTTGTCGTTGCAGCCGTCTCTTTTGATTGTGAACCTTGATCCTTAGTGGTTGAGTTTGTGCTTGTATCTGATTGCGCCGCTACTTGAGGCTGTGATCCAGAATCCCCCGTAATCACATCAAACACTAAGTAACCAAGGCCAAATCCAATAACAAGACTAATAACGAAACTGATGATTGCCTTATTCACTTTTTTCCCTCCTTTTATGTCTAATCAACAGTTTTATCCTATGCTGTGAAGGCTTTCAAAAATGTGATGTTTCTCACATCTTTATTGGGCTGTGTGAACGTTCTGTGAAACGGCCCGTCAGGTATTGTAATGAAGCGGTTTCTGAAAAATGAACGTTTTGTGAAACCATTAGTGAAACTTGTCACTTCTTTTAAAAAAGAAATTTTATACAATGGGGGGAAGAATGGTTTCTAAGTTTTCAAACATGAAAAGGTGGTGGAAAAAAATGAATGGAAATGAATGTGTAAATGATCCACACTTAGTTGTCTTACGGACCACAAAAACGGAGGATTTTTTACGGAAAATCGGTATTTTTCAAGACTTGTCGCCAAGCTCACTGAAGCTGGTCGAGAAACGGGTTCAAACCTTTTCGTTTAAAAAAGGGGATAGGATCATGTCGGAGGATGATGTTGCACGGGGAGTTTATTTTGTTTATTCCGGTACAGTGAAGCTAACGAAGCAGGATGAAAATGGAAACGAAATCATTGTCTGCATCAAGCAAAAAGGGGATATGTTTGCGGAGGCGTGCTTATTTACGCAAAGAACACAATGCTATCCGGCAACGGCATCGATGCTTGAGGATGGGAAGATTCTCTTTTTGGATAAAAATGAGTTAGAAAGGGATTTGTACGACTATCCGGAGCTTTCGATCCAGATGATTCGTTATATGAGTGATTCGTTGCGGGAGATGACCGCTCAATTGCGTGATGTGGCCTTGCTCGATGTTTACGCAAAAACAGTTAAGACGTTAGAGCGCTTGGGGAAAAAGTTTAATACTGGTCAAAATCGCTGGGATATTGAAATTCCGCTAACCGTTCAGGAATTTGCCACGGTTGTCGGTACATCAAGGGAAAGTGTCAGTCGTGTATTTTCAAAATTAAAGAAACAGGAAATGATCGATATGAAATCAAGGAAAATCGTAATCCTTGACTGGTGCCGGTTCTGTACTTTGCTACATTCGGATTTATAAATGTTGGTAGTGGATTCGCGGATAAAATGTTTTGTACATTGGGAAATGACCTTTTTATGTTGCTGTTACAAATCAAATTTACAATAGCATTAAAAAAATAGAGGTACCCATTATGGGCAGCCTCTATTTTGTGAATTTATAAGTCCAAAATCGCTCATTGTTGATCCATGCCATAACTTGCGGGTCTTGATTTTTGAGTTTTTCAGTCATATCGCCCAGCATTTGCTCGGTTTGTGAGCGGTGCGCTCTCATGGCTGCAAGTTTTTTATCGGCAACCGCGGAAATATTATTGATAATATCGGCTTCGCCAAGCTCTTCTAAGCAATTATTGGAAAAGGCTACGCAGTGTAATTTTGGCCGTGCAGCAGCAGGAATTTTTTCGACAGCCCGAACGACGGCCGCACCGGTGGCCTCATGGTCGGGATGTACGGAATAGCCTGGATAGAACGTGATAATGAGTGATGGGTTTAACTCATCAATTAACGACGAAATAACGTTTGTCAGCTTTTCTTCATCCTCAAATTCTACGGTTTTATCACGGAAGCCAAGCATCCGTAAATCCTGAATGCCAAGGGCGTTGGCTGCGTTTTTCAGCTCTTCTTTTCTGATTTTTGGAAGATTTTCTCTGTTTGTGAAAAGGGGATTCCCCATGTTACGTCCCATTTCACCCAATGTTAGACAAGCATAGGTAACAGGGGTTCCATTTTCGACATGGGTGGCAATGGTGCCGGATACCCCAAATGCTTCGTCATCCGGATGCGGAAAAACGACTAAGACTTGACGCTCTTTTTCCATTACGGTGTTTCTCCTTTCCTTATTCAAATGGAGTGGTGCTGATTTCTAAGGCAACGGCAAGCTTTCCTTTGCTGTCGTGGCCGGCAAGCAACAGGCGGTTTTGTTCATCGATTTCAAAATGGGTGAGCCCTTCTGCATAGACCCAGCCAAGGTTGATTTTTAAGCCAATCCGATATGGGCCGTTTCCGGTGATTTTTCCTAGTTCATATTGAACAAGGGCATTGCGGATATAGGCACCAGCTGAAAAAAAGGATTGATCAAAGTGTGAGGCATAGGCACCATTGGTGGTTTCTAGGTGAAGATAGACATCTTTATGGGCATAGTGGTTGATTGCTTCCTGAACTTTGGCTACATCAATTGTTTCCATAACCTGTGGCTCCTTTCCCGATATTAAATGTATGATTTCTACTTTTCTATTGTAATTAATAATGTAACTATCATACTAAAATCAGTTGAAAAAAGCGAAGGGAACGCTTAAAAAAGTGGTGTAGCCTGGGTAAGGAAGTCAATTGTTGTTTAAGGTGCTGCGATTGCTGTATACGTGTTTTAATTGTCGTATGAAAAAAGCGAATGGCTCAAGCCATTCGCTCTACTATTTACTTGGTTCCTGCTGTTAATTAGGTACCAAGTGTATTAAAATGGGTAAAACAATTACTTATGGGGTGCACTATGAAGGCGGCGGCAATCATTTTATCCGGCGGTAAATCAAGCCGGATGGGTACAAATAAAGCCCTTTTAAAAATAAACGAAAAAACCAATATCGAGCGGTTGGTGGAGGAACTGAAGGGTTTTTTTTCAGAAATCATCCTTGTGACCAATCTTCCTGATGAATATCAGTTTTTAGGAGTAAAAATGGTTTCCGACCGATTTCCCGGACTGGGACCGTTAGCCGGTCTTCATGCGGGGCTGCAAGAGTCGACACAAGAAGTGAATGTGGCCGTGGCGTGCGATATGCCGTTTGTTTCTGGCGAACTTGCTGAAAAAATTGTAGCAAAACTTGACGGCTTTGATGCAGCTATCCCTGTCATTGAAGGAAAGAAACAACCATTATTCGCTGCCTATGGCAGACGTATTTTACCAGTGGTAGAGGCAAGTCTTGAAAAAGGAAACCTCCGGATGACGCAGCTTTTTGACGACCTTCAGGTTCTATATTTAACGGAAGAGGACCTTCCGGGATACAGCAAACCGATACTTGAGCGTACTTTTTTCAATATGAACTACCCGGAGGAATACGAAAAAGCAAAAAAATGGGCAGATGGAGATAACTGACAATTAAGATTATTTGCCGAGGCCGCTCTAAAGCAATATAATAACGATAAAATGGCGTGCAAAAGGGGTGATAAATTGAACTATAATATTTCGAAGGAGCCAATTCAAATTCAGGCAGTGATCGACAAGGTAATCCAGCGTGAGGCTGGAGCAATTACCACTTTTATCGGTACAGTCCGTGAATTAACAAAAGGCAAGAAAACCTTATTTCTTATATATGAGACCTATGAGGCAATGGCGTTGAAAAAATTAGAACAGATTGGACAAGAGATTGAACAGCGCTGGGAAGGCTCAAAGGTAGCCATCACGCACCGCGTTGGCAAGCTGGATATTACCGATGTCGCGGTCGTCATCGCTGTTTCAACGCCGCACCGTGCTGACGCCTATGAGGCGAACCGCTATGCAATTGAACGAATTAAAGAGATCGTTCCTATTTGGAAAAAGGAACATTGGGAAGATGGAGAAGAGTGGATGGGAAACCAACTTGAAACCGTTGCATACCCGTCCGGAAAACCGGAGGAGGAAGACTTACATGAATAAGGTGCTGTTTTTTGCACATTTACGTGATGTAGTGGGAGAAGAATCATTAGCATTAAACGCGGCTGGTAAAACGGTCTCCGATTTGAAAATTGAACTGACCGCAATCTACAATTTGCCGAAAATGGAAACCGTGATGACGGCCATAAATGAAGAATTTGCGTCAAATGATGAAGTCATCAGTGAAGGTGACGTTATTGCCTTTATCCCACCCGTTAGTGGCGGTTGATTTCTAGGAAGGGGTTTACAAATGAATGATCGTTATTCGCGGCAGATTCTCTTTCCAGGAATCGGACAAGATGGTCAGGAGAAGATTCGCCGTAAGCATGTGCTGATGATTGGCGCTGGAGCGCTTGGCTCAGGGAACGCCGAAATCTTGGTACGATCTGGTGTCGGGAAACTGACCATCATCGACCGTGATTATGTCGAGTCCAGTAATCTTCAGCGACAGCAGCTCTATACAGAGGAGGATGTTGCGGAAAAGCTTCCGAAGGCGGCAGCGGCTGAAAAACGCTTAAGAGCGGTTAATTCGGACGTTGAAATTGTCTCTGTAATTGGCGAAGCAACCGCCGAATGGCTTGAAGAAACAGCCCGTGAGGTCGACCTTATCATCGATGCTACGGATAATTTTGAAATCCGCATGATTATCAATGATGTTTCGCAAAAGTATAAGGTTCCGTGGATTTATGGGGCCTGCGTTGGCAGCTTCGGGATGAGTTTTTCGATTCTTCCTGGAAAAACACCTTGTTTAAATTGCTTGCTGCGTACGATTCCACTCCAGGGGATGACCTGTGATACAGGCGGGATTATTTCACCAGCTGTGCAGATGGTGATTTCCCATCAAACGGCGGAGGCATTAAAGATCCTTGTCGAGGATTGGGAAGCTGTTAGATCCTCGTTTGTCAGCTTTGATTTGTGGCGGAATCAATATACTAATATGAAAATGTCTAAGGCGAAATTTTCCGGTTGCTTGTCCTGCGGCGAGAGTCCGACCTATCCTTATTTGGATCAGGAAAATACCACGAAAACAACCGTGCTGTGTGGCAGGGATACGATACAAATCCGTCCAGCAAGTCAAAGGGAGCTTTCACTTGAAAAACTGGCGGATCAGCTTCGTTTATTAGGATATGCAGTAAAAGGAAACCCTTATTTGTTATCGGTTGAAATGGGGGAAGAGCGCATGGTGGTCTTTAAAGACGGCCGTGCCCTTATTCATGGAACAAAGGATTTGATGCACGCTAAATCCATCTATCAGCGGATTTTGGGATAGGAAGGGGAGACTGAATAATACAGTCTCTTTTTTATAGGATGCTAAAATATGACATGTTTCACGTGAAACATTAAGGATTGTGTCGTAAGATGTTAGGAAATGAGAGGTGTTAGGATTTTTGAATATTTCTGTTCAAAAGCTATTAGCGAAAATGGAAGATGAGTTGCAGTCTGCTAAGCAAAGCACCAAGGGCGAAAGCTTGCGGGAAAGGGTTTACTCTATTAAAATATTATGCGAACTCATCCTCGAAGAAAAAGCGGAAATGCGGGTGCAGGCAGCTGTAACTAATTCGCCTGTTGTTCAACAGCCGATGGTGGTGCAGCCTGCTTTTCAGCAGCCTATGTTTCAACAACAGTCCGCGATTAATCAACCAAAGAAACTAGATATGGGTGACGATGCGAACGGAGATTCACTGTTTGATTTTTAGGTGTTTGGCGTTCAATTAAAGAAAAGAGGGAAATCATATGAAGGCTTTCATTATCGTAGGGGCAATTAATGCCTTTTTGGCGGTAGCGCTGGGGGCTTTTGGGGCTCACGGACTGAAGGATAAGCTAGATGCGCATTATTTAGAAATTTGGAAAACGGGCGTTACCTATCAAATGTTCCATGCAATTGGAATTTTGGTTGTCGGTCTTCTGCTTGCAAAGGTGGCGGACAGTTCATTATTTACTTGGTCCGGCTGGCTGATGCTGATTGGCATCATTTTCTTCAGCGGCAGCTTGTATGTGTTAAGTGTAACGAAGATTGGTATTTTAGGGGCGATTACACCGATTGGCGGCGTTTGTTTTTTGGCAGCGTGGATTCTTGTAATCGTAGGGGCAGTAAAACATCTATAAAAAACAGGCATTGGGGCGGGCTCCAATGCCTGTTTTTAGGTTTATCTTGGCGGGTAGGTGCCTAGGTTCGGCGCACTACCGAATGGATATTCATATTCGATTTCCTCACTGAAGGTAATGTAGTCAACAGCTACCATTGGGATGAGGAAACGGGCGCCTGATTGTGGATCGCTAAGGATAACATGGTCACGCCCTGCGGCCTCAATGATGCCCTTAAAGCTTTTTGCGTTCCACTGGCTGTTTCCTTCAAAGGTGGCAAATACGGTGACGAGTTTGCCCTTATTTAATCGTAAAATGTTTTCGATGTATGATTGCTCAATCGGCAATTGGCCAGGCAGTTTTGGCCCTGCTGCACCGGGAGTGGTTGTTAAACCACCTCCAGGGCTGGCTGGTGGAAATGATGTAACGCCTGTTTGTGGGAAGAAGGCCTGCTGCGGAGGCTGTGCTCCCGGCTGTCCGGCTGCTCCTGTATAGGGCTGAAACCCTTGTGGATAGTATTGACTCATTATTTTCCCCTCCTAAATATGAATAAATCTAGGCTCAACATTCTATTCATACTCCACCCACCCCCATTTGGTTCCAGTGGGGCAGATGCAATTTTTATTGTCACCTCTCTTTACGAGATGGATAGAGTTTTTCTTAGACTCGCTGTTTTATAAGTATGTGGGGAGGAGAAAAAATATGACTTGCTTTAATTTATGAAAAATAAAAAAGTCCCCAGTGGCTGAGGACTTTTTTCTTATACGTGCAGGAAGCCGGATACGCGTTCTTCTTTAAGGATATTCCCGACGAAGAAGGCGCCAAATTCGCCATAGCGGGCACTGACTTCATCAAAGCGCATTTCATATATAAGCTTTTTAAATTGCAGGGCATCGTCCGCGAACAGGGTAACGCCCCATTCGAAATCATCAAAACCAACGGATCCAGTAATGATTTGTTTTACTTTGCCTGCATATGTACGGCCAATCATTCCATGGCTGCGCATTAAATTTTTGCGCTCTTCCATCGGAAGCATGTACCAGTTGTCATTGCCCTGACGGCGCTTATCCATTGGATAGAAGCAAACATGCTTAGCTTTAGGCAATTTTGGATAAAGGCGAGCTAACATTTGCGGGTTCTGGTATGGATCTTCGCCCTGTGGCAAATAGTTGCTGAGCTCAACAACGGAAACATAAGAATGAGCTGGAATCGTGAATTCAGCTAATTTTGTTTTGTTGAATTCGTTTTCAATTTCATTCAACTCTTCCATACTTGGGCGCAGGATCATCATCATAAAGTCAGCCTTTTGACCAACGATTGTATATAAGGCATGGCTGCCTTCATTGCGTTCCTGGGTGGTGTTCCACTTTTCAACTAGACTTAAAAACTCGTGGATGGCTGCTTGGCGTTCATCGCTGGAGAGCATTTTCCAAGTTGTCCAATCAATCGTGCGGAAATCATGCAGGCAATACCAGCCTTCAAGTGTTTGTGCTGCTTCACTCATTCATATCACTCCTTTAATCTCTAAACAATCTATACTATATCATAGTTTGACCAAGAGGCTTGAATAAAACACTTCATTGCATAAGAAAATGGATATTTTCATAAAAAAAGGCAAATAGTAAAAATTAGATTGTTTTGAAAACAAAAACATTTTTGTGAAAACGTTCTCTATGAGGGTGGCCCTTGAAAATTCATTT
Organism: Neobacillus sp. GCM10027624; assembly: GCF_042675345.1. NCBI lineage: Bacteria > Bacillati > Bacillota > Bacilli > Caryophanales > Bacillaceae > Neobacillus > Neobacillus sp. GCM10027624. Next base: position 445,266 of record NZ_JBHTHD010000008.1, on the reverse strand, counting down.
TGGTTTTGTAATTCTTAAAGAAGTAGAAGATAAAGGGAGGATTTATCGTGAGTGATTTATTTGAAGGTTTAAAACAAAAGGTTGCAGGCCGCGATTTGAAAATTGTATTTCCGGAAGGGCTTGATGAGCGGATTATCCGGGCTTGCGGCCGCCTTGCAGCGGAAAAATTAATGACACCGATTTTGGTTGGCAACATTGAACAAGTTCAAGCGAAGGCGAAAGAGCTTGGGGTTTCTTTGGATGCGGCGGAAATTTATGATCCAGCATCGTATGCCGGAATGGATGAACTTGTTTCGGCATTTGTTGACCGCCGTAAAGGTAAAGCTACCGAAGAGGATGCACGCAAGATTTTATTGGATGAAAACTATTTTGGCACAATGCTTGTGTATTTAAACAAGGCGAACGGACTTGTCAGCGGTGCGGCCCACTCTACGGCAGATACGGTGCGCCCTGCGCTGCAAATTATTAAAACAAAGGAAGGCGTTAAAAAGACTTCCGGCGTGTTCATCATGGTTCGCGGCGATGAGAAATATGTGTTTGCGGATTGTGCGATCAATATTGCCCCGGATAGCCAGGATTTAGCGGAGATTGCGATTGAAAGTGCGAAAACAGCTGCAATGTTTGATATCGACCCCCGCGTCGCGATGTTGAGCTTTTCAACAAAGGGTTCAGCGAAGTCTGAAGAGACTGAACGGGTGGTTGCTGCGGTCGAGGAAGCAAAGCGCCGTGAGCCATCGCTTGTTTTGGATGGTGAGTTCCAGTTTGATGCAGCCTTTGTACCATCTGTGGCAAAAAGTAAGGCTCCGGGTTCTGTGCTGCAGGGGGATGCGAATGTGTTTATTTTCCCAAGTCTTGAAGCAGGAAATATCGGTTATAAAATTGCGCAGCGCTTAGGCGGCTTTGAAGCAGTTGGGCCGATCTTACAAGGTTTGAATCAACCGGTAAATGATTTGTCCCGCGGCTGTAATGAAGAAGATGTCTATAAGCTTGCGCTGATTACAGCGGGGCAGGGATTATAATAGGTTGTGTGCGCTGGTCTCTATTAGGGGGCCGGCTTTTTTACGGCTTAAATGGAGAATTGTTGATATAGGTCTCAAAAGTGTTGATATCGGGGAAAAAGTGTTGATATTTGCTCAAAAAGTGTTGATATCTGTTCCAAAAGTGTTGATATCCACCAAAAAAGTGTCGATATCATCCCCAGATGGCTAATCCACCACACCATTTGATATACTAAATAAAGATTTTTGATTAAAAAGGAGTGACGTTGATGGAAAATACACTCCATTTACTGCACCAGCCGCAGTGGCGGGTCATCGATCAGTCGGCTACAGGCGTTCATTTCAATGCTTTGCAGTCATTTGGTACGGATGACACCCTTTGTGCCTCAGTTGGAACAGGTAATGCACCGGCGACTGCACGGACATGGGTCCATCATAACACCGTTGTCCTCGGAATCCAGGATACGAGGCTGCCGTTTTTGGAACAAGGCAGACAATATCTCGAGCAGGAGGGCTTCAAATCCATTGTCCGAAACTCCGGCGGCCTGGCAGTCGTCCTCGATGAAGGAGTTCTGAATATTTCTCTCATTCTTCCAGAAACAGAAAAAGGGATTGATATTAACCGCGGCTATGATACGATGTGGCATCTGATTCAGCAGATGTTTGCGGATTTCCCCGATCATCACATTGATGCAAGGGAAATCGTTGGTTCCTATTGCCCCGGCAGCTATGATTTGAGCATTGATGGGAAAAAGTTTGCCGGTATCTCACAGCGCCGTTTAAAAAAGGGTGTGGCGGTGCAAATTTACCTTTGTGTTAATGGCAGCGGCAGCAAGCGGGCCGGGATCGTTAAACAATTTTACGAGATTGCCCGAGGCGGTGAGGAGACGCGTTTCTCCTATCCAGAGATTGTTCCCGAGGTTATGGCCTCTCTATCAGAACTGCTAGATCAAAATTTTACGATTTCTGATGTGATGCTGCGGCTGTTAAACGAGTTAAAGCGGAACAGTGACTTTCTGTATGCCGGACAGTTAAATGACTATGAGCTTGAGCTCTTCCCCGGTTACTATCAACGGGTCATCGATCGAAATGAAAAAATGTAAAAAGCCGTAAACCAGATTTGGATTTACGGCTTCTTTTATAACGAGAATGTTGCACTTTTCTCCCTTTGCTTTTTCTAATTTCTACCTCCAGCGCCTAGCCCCTCGAGGGAAAAAATGAACTGCTTTTTTCCGAGGTCGCTTCGGCCCAGCCGATGAAGTCAAAGAACGACTTCACCGTCTGGGCTTCCAGCGCTTGCCTTAGGCTGACCAAGGCGCTTCCGCTTTTCGTTCTATTCCGCTACCTTTTCTAAATTACCATTACGGTCCATTTTGAATTTTGTAGCTGGGCGTTCTTCTTCTTCAAAAAGAACGAGCTTTCTGGCACGGTTCATAATTTTCATTAAGGTTTCATAATCTTCTTGAATGGTTTCGGTATTTTGCTCTAAACCTTCAATTTTCTTAGACATTTCATCGTTTTGTCGCTTCAATTCAGCGATTTCACGCTTTAATCTTTCATTCTCACTTTTTAGTGCTTCATTTTGAAGATTGGAATGATTAAAGTTTTGCAAGAAATCAATGACATGATCAATGGAAATTCCTGACGCTGATACCGGTGCGGTGCGGTAGGTTGTTTGTACCGCCGGTTTTGCATACGTCTCTTCAGCCATTTCCATGGTTAATTCCGGTAATTCCGGCAGTTCATATGACTCTGCTGCCTCAACTGGAACCTCCATGGTCACGAGCTCCTCTACTACCGGTGGATTGTAGAGCAGTTTCTTCTTACCGCCTTGGTCTTTCCCTAATATCCGCTGGCGCTGTTTGCGTTGTTTTTTCGATAATTGCAAGGCTTTTTCATAACGGTGGCGTACAACGGCATTCCATCTGAAACCACAGGCCGCAGAAGTCCGATTTAGTTTATCGCCAACCTCTTCAAATGCGTTCAACTGGGTACTGCCTTCCCTTACATGACGAAGGACCGTTTCGGCCAAAAGTAGATCATTTTCATCTGTCCATGCATCTTGACGAACTTTCATTTTTTCAACTCCCTTAAATATTTAGTACGATGAACTCGCTTGTGACGAGTTTTTAAAAGTTCTAGTCTTAGGATGGACAAGTTTTCCATGCTTTATACCAAATTGTTGCAAGGATAGTAGATTTTTTTAGAGTTTACTAAGGAGATGCACCTTGCATTCAAAAACAAGAAACTGTAAAATACCAATGGAGTTAAATGTCGATTTTTTTAATAAAAGTCTGATTTTCACTGCTAATAGTTGGTTAAAATAATATAAAGCTTTTGTTTAAAATGGAAAGAGGTTGTAAAAAATGTCCAATGAATTTCGTGTTTGCGATGACTGCCAGGCCGTAAATTTAAAGACATTAATCCCTCGTTTAAAAGAGATTGACCCGGATGCCGAGATTAAGATTGGCTGCCAATCGTATTGCGGACCAGGCCGGAAAAAGACCTTTGCGTTCGTGAACAACCGCCCGCTTGCGGCCTTATCGGAAGAGGAATTAATGGAAAAGATAAATAAAAAACTAAAATAAAATCACCTTCGACAACGTACCTGGGTGATTTTTCTTTTTAGTTGAGATTGTCGAAAAATACTGGGGGATTTTGCTGAAATTTGGGTGATTATCCCATAATTTGGAGCTATAATAGAAAGAAGAAAAGAGGAAGAGGGAATCAAATGGCATATTCGACGGAAAAACTGAGTGAAGAAAAAGTGTTTAAAGATCCAGTTCACCGCTATATCCATGTCCGCGACCGTGTGATATGGGATTTAGTCGGAACAAAGGAATTTCAGCGCCTGCGTCGAATTAAACAGCTAGGAACGACCTTTTTAACCTTTCACGGTGCAGAGCACAGCCGTTTCAATCATTCTCTCGGAGTTTATGAGATTGTCCGTCGCATCATTGATGATGTGTTTGCCGGACGTCCGGAATGGAACGACGAGGACCGCTTGCTCACGCTTTGTGCCGCACTCCTCCATGATTTGGGGCATGGCCCTTTTTCCCATTCCTTTGAAAAAGTGTTCGACTTCGACCATGAAGATTTTACCCGAGCGATTATTTTAGGAGATACAGAGGTAAATAAAGTGCTATCAAAGGCAGGAAAGGATTTTCCTGAAAAAGTGGCCGAAGTAATTGCGAAAACCTCTGAAAAAAAGCTGGTTGTTAGTTTAATATCCAGCCAGATTGATGCCGACCGGATGGATTACCTGCAAAGGGATGCCTATTTTACCGGGGTGAGCTACGGTCAATTTGATATGGAACGGATTTTGCGCGTGATGCGGCCAAGGGAAGACCAGGTCGTAATTAAAAAGAGCGGGATGCATGCGGTAGAGGATTATATTATGAGCCGCTATCAAATGTATTGGCAGGTCTATTTTCATCCTGTTTCCCGGAGCGCCGAGGTTCTTTTATCAAAAATCCTCCACCGCGCAAAGGATTTATTTGAGAGAAACTATACCTTTAAAAATAAGCCTGTTCATTTTTATTCGTTTTTTAATAATCAAGCCAAATTAGAAGACTATTTAAAATTGGATGAGGCTGTGATTTTATATTATTTTCAGATCTGGCAGGAGGAAGAGGATGCGACTTTAAGCGATCTTTGCCGCCGCTTTGTTAACCGAAATCTGTTTAAATATGCCGAATTTGATCCAGCGAAGGAATACAAAAAGCTGGCGCAGCTGACGAAGCTGTTTATCCAGGCCGATTTGGACCCGGAGTACTATTTGGTGGTCGACTCATCGTCTGATTTGCCTTATGACTTTTATCGCCCAGGCGAAGAAGGGGAGCGTCTTCCCATCCATCTATTGATGAAAAACGGGGAACTGCGCGAGCTTTCTAGAGAGTCGGAGATTGTTGATGCCATCTCTGGAAAAAGAAGAACAGACCACAAGCTCTATTATCCTGCTGATTTTCTTTTTGATGACACTGAAAATAAAGAGATAAAACAACAAATACGTGCCCTTTTAGAAATAGAGAACGATTGAGATTCGGAGTAGGAGATGTGAAGATGTTAAAAGATCACGCCAAGCTGATGCAGGCCGTTCTAGTATCCGGTGAAATTATCGGAAGAAAAAAGCTGCAAAAGATGATTTATATTGCGAAAAAAGTGTCTTTCCCATTCCATGAAAAGTTTCAATTTCATTTTTACGGCCCTTATTCGGAGGAACTGACTTTACGAGTAGAAGAATTGTGTAATATGGGATTTTTGAACGAGGTAAAGGAGAAAAAGGGAGGGTACTTCCAGTATCGCTATACGTTAACGGAAAACGGCCGCGAGTTTCTCAGCTTAAATGAAGTAGAGATGCCTTATTTGCAAGATTGCCTCGAGGATATGAACGATCAAAATGCTAGATTTTTGGAGCTTGTCTCAACGGTTTTATATTTTGATAATCTTCCAAAGGAAGAGGTTGCGAATAAAGTTTTTACGTTAAAAAGCAAGCAGCGCTATACGGAAGCGGAAATTGAGGAAGCGTATCAATATATTGAAAAACTTAAAGAAAAAGCTAAGACACAATGATGTCTTAGCTTTTTTACATGGCTTATTTATCAATTGCGCGGACGCCAGCGACTGCGTAATGATTTTTGGACATTTCCTCGATAATAATGGAAATACTCTCCTTCGGCGCACCCGCTGTTTCACTTACTGCTTCGGTAACTTTTTCTACTAGCGCGCGTTTCTGTTCATCAGAACGACCTTCAAGCATTTTTACTGTAATAATTGGCATATGTATATTCCTCCTTTTGATAGTAGTTTTTCATAAAAAATCAAAAAATTCAAGTTGGGTTGTTTTTTTCATTTTTCCAGCGGTTTCATGTATACTAAAAGGAAAATGAATACAGTGAATGGAACTATATAGACAGAGAATCGAATCGTAAAAGGAGAGGAGAAACCCAATTGAGTTTAGCTTACTCACTTAAGGAAATTCCGTATGTGGCGATTACGCTGATGATTGCCTTTACGTTCCATGAGTTTGCCCATGCCTATGTGGCTTATAAGTTCGGGGATATGACGGCAAAAAATCAGGGGAGGCTGACGTTAAACCCGCTCAAGCATCTTGACCCAATTGGAACCATCCTGATTTTTATTGCCGGGTTTGGCTGGGCTCGCCCTGTGCCGGTTAACCGCTTTTTCTTTAAGAACCCAAGGCTTGCAGGAATTCTTGTTTCGGTGGCCGGGCCGCTGAGCAATTTTATTTTGGCATCGGTAGGTTTTATCGTTTGGTATGCGCTATTACGCAGCGGGATGAATTTCCCGGACCAACTTTATGGGTTTTTTGACTTATTTGTCAGGCTTAATGTAGTCTTGTTTGTTTTTAATCTTTTACCGTTTCCACCACTGGATGGTTACCGCATTATAGAGGATTTGGCTCCAAATGGAGTACGGGCAAAAATGACGCAATATGAATCGTATGGTTCATTTATTTTTTTAATTTTAGTCATTACCCCGCTTGATCGTTATACGATTCAGCCACTCATGTATGGGGTGATCCCATCCGTATTGAAGGGGTTAAATGATTTTTATTATGGACTATTTTTCTAGGAGGACTTTTGGGATATGGAAGAAAAAAAGAAAAAAGTTGGTTTTAATATTATTAAAAGTGACCCAACAGACGGGCACCGCGGTTATGGCAAGGGGGCGCTGAGCCTTGATAATGTTTCCCCGGTAATGATTGATGTGGATGCCGGCGAGGCGGAAATTGATGTCGGTGCCATGCATGCCCGCAGTGCGGTCGAAAAGGGAATCAAGTTTCTGCCAAATAAGGATGAGGTGCCAAACGGAAAGCCTTACTGGCTTGTCTGGGTAACGATCGACCGAAACGAAGAAGGGCCATATTATGCCGGAGTGACGGCTTGTGAAATGACAGTGGACCGCGAAATCCGCCGCGGCTACAAATTGCTTCCTCTGCATGTAAACTACATGGATAAGTCACTCAAACGCCATATTATTGTTGAGCATATGGATGAAAAATCGAAAAAAGTGCTGGCTGAATTTTTGCGTAATCACAATGCGGATTTTTGGAAAAATTCATCGGAAGAACTAAAAAAAGGTTTAACGGCTGAGTAATTTTTTGTAAATCACTTGTAGTTTTACTGGAAAAAAAGTAAACTAATAGACAGCGTGAATACACGTAAAACTAGGACACGAAAAGCTCCGGAGGCATCCGGAGCTTTTCACATTGTGTTTTGTAGTAAACAGGTGAAAACTAATTCGCCCATTTAAAAATTCGTTTGTACCATGGGTCCTTGTGCTCGGTGTTCTTTTTCAAAGGATTTGATTCGGAACGGTCCATATGTTCGGTACAATATTCCGTCGGCTCGGTGCCTTTCACAAAGTAAGTGAACCTTCGCACCGGGCAGTCCTTGGTCGCGAGCTTGCCGTTTTCAGGATTGACATAGACACCAATGACGCCTTCCTTCGGAGGCTTAAAGGCCTTAACCGTCTTATCCTTCAATGCCTCCTCCATAAACTGCGCCCAAATATTTTTTGAATATGATTTTTCCGCCACATAATCAATTGGTTTACTTTCATCATAGCCTGACCAGACAGCCGTCACAAGCTGCGGTGAGAATCCAATCATCCAGCTGTCTGTTTCCGTTGAACCGGATTTACCGGCATAAGGCCGGGTCAATTCCTTGATGACCGTGCTTCCGGTCACTCTTGAATAACCGTCAAGCTTCGGATCAAAAATTCCAGTCAGCATTTGCGTCATAACGTAAGCTTTAGCAGGATCTAATACCTGTTTGTTGTCCTGCTCTTTTTCATAAAGGATCTTTCCATTATAGTCTTCAACGCGCGTAATCAAGGTTGGTTCCACCTTTTTTCCGCCATTGGCAAAAAGGCTGTAGGCACCTGCCATGTCAACCACACGAACCCCGGAAGTTCCCAGGGCAAGGGACGGCACCTTCGCCATTTTCGTGGAAATCCCAAACTTTTTTGCCGTTTTGATTAACGTTTCTTCTCCTAAAAATAAATGCGTTTTTACGGCATAAATATTATCGGATAACGCCAGTGCCTGGGCCAGAGTAATTTCCCCGCCCGCATACTTATTATTAAAATTATGCGGTGTATATTGGGAACCATCATCAAAATGAAAGGTCGTAGACTCGCTCCGCATCGTCGACGATGGTGTAAATCCATGGCTGAGCGCTGCGTAATAAAGAATCGGTTTAATCGTTGAACCCGGCTGCCGCTTTGCTTGGGTGGCACGGTTATACTGGCTCTTTTCATAATCACGGCCGCCAATCATTGCCTTAACGCCGCCCGTCTTCGGATCCATCGCCACAAGGGCGGTTTGGATTTCTGATCCGCTGGCGATGACGCTTTGTACTTGCTTTTCGGCCGCCTCCTGCTGTTTCAAGTCGAGCGTCGTATAGACCTTTAAGCCGCCAAGTGCAATCGTGCGGTCATCCAAATGCAATTGATTTTTTAACGCAATTTTAACCGCATCCTGAAAATACGGTGCAACCTTTACTTGTTGGTGCGGGTGTGCGGCAACAAAGGCAAGTGATTTCCCGGCTGCTGCCTTTGCCTGACTTTCCTTGATATAGCCGTTTTTCACCATTGTCATTAGGATGATTGACTGGCGGTGTTTTGCATTTTTAATCGAAACGAGAGGGGAGTAATACCCCGGACCCTTCGGAATACCTGCCAGCATTGAGGCCTCAGCAAGGGTTAAATCGGCTGCTTTTTTTCCAAAATAAAATTGACTGGCTGCTTCAACGCCGTAGGCACCATTGCCGTAATAGATTGTATTTAAGTAGCCTTCAAGTATTTGCCTTTTCGAATAATTCATTTCCAGGCGGATCGTATAAAATGCCTCCATCAGTTTCCTCGACCAAGTTTTATCGTGCTCGAGGAAAAGGTTCCGAGCGTATTGCTGGGTGATGGTACTGGCCCCTTGGACCTTTCCAAATGCCTGGATATCGGCCACAACTGCCCCGGCAATCCGCTTCATATCAAAGCCATGATGGTGGTAAAAATTTTTATCTTCAATTGATACGGTCGCATCCACTAAATCCGGAGAAATATCCTTTAAGGATACCCAGTAGCGCTTCTGGCCGCTGTTGCTTTCTCCAATTAATGTCCCGTCATCGGAAAAAAACAGGGTCGATTGAGGCACGGCAAGTGGCGGTGCTCCTAAAATTTTTGCATAGCCAAGAACGCCGAGAAAGAGAATGAGCATACAAACCATGCCGATCAAACTGATGATAATAATCGCACGCAAATACTTAATTGTTTTCCGAAACCCGTGATTCGTCATGATTTCCATAATATTCACCCCTTGTGCATTCAACGTTAGTCCCTGGAATTCATTCCGAGACCTTTTATCTAAAAATATTTATAGTAACAGTATGAAAAAAATGGATGCATTTTAAACATTTCCCAGAGAGAAATGAAAATTTTTCTTGAAATTTTGCTAGATTCCTCTATACTTTTTCTTGTTTGTAATTTAAGTGTTTGGGTAGGATAAAATGGAGTGGTACCTTCGTGATCAGATAAGTGAATAAATATTAGCTTTGGTGATTACTTAGTTAAAATTGAAAATAGATGAGAGGAAGATGAACATGACAATTTGGTTTACAGAAAAGCAAACCGAAAATTTTGGCATCACGATGAAAGTAAATAAGACTTTACATACAGAGCAAACAGAATTTCAAAAGCTGGATATGATTGAAACAGAAGAATGGGGTAACATGCTTCTTTTAGATGACATGGTGATGACTTCTGTTCGTGACGAATTTGTTTATCATGAAATGGTGGCGCACGTGCCTTTATTTACTCACCCAAATCCTGAAAATGTTTTGGTTGTCGGCGGCGGCGATGGCGGGGTTATTCGTGAAGTATTGAAGCACCCAAGCGTTAAAAAGGCAACGCTTGTTGATATTGATGGCAAGGTAATTGAGTATTCAAAGAAATTCCTTCCTGAAATTGCTGGCAAGTTAGACGATCCTCGTGTGGATGTTCGGGTGGACGACGGCTTTATGCATATTGCAAAAAGTGAAAATGAATATGATGTCATCATGGTTGACTCAACAGAGCCAGTTGGACCTGCTGTGAACCTGTTCACAAGAGGCTTCTACGCTGGAATTTCAAAGGCGCTAAAAGAAGATGGTATTTTCGTGGCTCAGTCTGATAATCCATGGTTTAAGGCAGATTTAATTCGCAATGTTCAACGCGATGTACGTGAAATCTTCCCGATCACCCGTTTATATGTAGCGAATATTCCTACCTACCCAAGCGGCTTATGGGCATTCACAATCGGTTCAAAAAAATATGACCCACTAGAAGTAAGCGACGACCGTTTCCACGAGATCGAAACAAAATACTACACTAAAGAACTTCACAAAGCAGCATTCGTGCTGCCTAAATTTGTGGGCGATTTAGTTAAATAATAAGTGGGGGTCTGACCCCCGCTTGATTAACCGGTAAAGTGATGGGGTGCTGACCCCATAAAAGAGGAGTGTTAAGATGCGTTTCGATGAAGCTTATTCAGGAAATGTCTTTATTAAGAGTCATCCGAATTTTGAGGAGAGTAAGGCGGTTCTGTACGGGATGCCGATGGATTGGACGGTAAGCTACCGACCTGGTTCCCGTTTTGGCCCGACTCGTATTCGTGAGGTTTCGATTGGTTTGGAAGAGTATAGTCCATACCTTGATCGGGAGCTTGAGGATGTTAAATATTTTGATGCTGGGGATATTCCACTGCCGTTTGGAAATCCACAAAAGAGCTTAGATTTAATTGAAGAATATATCGTCTCCTTGCTGGATGCCGGGAAATTCCCACTTGGCATGGGCGGCGAACATCTGGTTTCATGGCCGGTCATGAAAGCTGTCTTTAAAAAATATCCAGATTTGGCGATCATTCATTTTGATGCTCACACGGATTTACGTGAGAATTATGAAGGCGAGCCGTTATCGCATTCAACGCCGATTCGCAAAATTGCGGAATTAATTGGACCGAAAAATGTCTATTCCTTCGGGATTCGTTCTGGGATGAAGGAAGAGTTTGAATGGGCAAAGCAGGTTGGCATGCATATTTCTAAATTTGAAGTGCTTGAGCCGCTTAAGGAAATCCTTCCGACGCTTGCAGGGCGTCCGGTCTATGTAACGATTGATATCGACGTATTGGACCCTGCCCATGCACCGGGAACAGGTACCGTTGACTGCGGCGGAATTACTTCGAAAGAGCTATTGGCATCCATCCATGCAATCGCCCGCTCTGAAGTAAACGTTGTTGGCGGCGACCTCGTAGAAGTAGCACCAATCTACGACAACTCCGAACAAACCGCAAACACAGCCAGCAAACTCATCCGTGAAATGATCCTTGGCTGGGTGAAATAGGAAAAGCGGAAGCGCCCGTTTTTCGGGCGCTGGAGCTGGACAATTCTCAAAGTCGCAATCCTATATTGAGTTATAAGTGCCTGTCCTTTTGAAGGGGCAGGCTTTTTGAATCGACAAAATTCGGGTGGTGACAGGCACCGCCCGAATTTTGTCGATTTTGAATTGCCGCTTTAATATGGGTATAATAGAAAAAGTGAATTTGTGTTTAGAGGAGTGCGGTTTGTTTGTCAACGCCTGAGATACCGGTAAAGATAGTAGTGAGAACGACGATTGATCAACAGGAGACTTTTGAGTTGCAGTTGTTTGGTCAATATTTTGAAAAGGGCAATGCCTCTTATCTGAAGTATGAGGAAGCAAGGGAGGAGGGGAGCGTCCGGACAATTGTGAAAATGGCTGTTAAGGAAGGTTTGATTTTACGCGGCGGTGCCGTAAAAATGCGCCTGCCATTCGAGTTAAATCGAAAACTGAACGGCAGCTATGAGATGCCGTTTGGCCAGTTTGAGACGACTACCTTAACGAAAAACCTTGAACATTCTTTTGATAATGGCCAAGGCTTTATTGACATACTTTACGATTTTACCATGCAGGGCTCACCCGCAGGTACATACCATTTACAGATTACCTTCCAGGAGGATAAAAAATGAATATAGTGGAGCAGGTTCAAAATAAAATTAAAGAAGAAATTAAGGCAGCTGTTTTAAAGGCCGGTCTCGCCACGGAAGAGCAAATTCCTGATGTCATTCTTGAGACCCCAAAGGAAAAAGCGCACGGCGATTATTCTACTAATATGGCGATGCAGCTGGCACGCGTCGCAAAAAAGGCGCCGCGGATGATTGCTGAAGCACTCATTGAAAACTTCGACCGTTCAAAGGCATCGATTGAAAAAATTGAATTAGCAGGACCGGGCTTTATTAATTTTTATATGAACAACAGCTATTTAACCGATCTAATCCCAACGGTTCTAAAAGCGGGGGAAAAGTACGGAGAAACAACGGTAGGTAATAACCAAAAAATTCAGGTCGAGTTTGTTTCCGCAAACCCAACCGGTGACCTGCACCTTGGACATGCCCGCGGAGCCGCTGTCGGTGATTCACTCTCCAATATTTTGGCGAAGGCCGGATATGATGTGTCCCGTGAATACTATATCAATGATGCAGGTAACCAGATTAATAATCTTGCCAAATCAGTAGAAGCACGATATTTCCAAGCATTAGGTTTAGAAAAAGAAATGCCTGAAGACGGTTATCATGGTGAAGATATTATCAATATTGGAAAAACGCTTGCCGAAGAGTATGGCAATAAGTATGTCGAAGTGGATGAGGCTGAACGTTTTGAATTTTTCCGAGAATATGGTTTGACATATGAAATGGAAAAATTAAAGCGCGACCTCGAGGATTTCCGCGTCCGCTTTGATGTCTGGTTCTCGGAAACCTCTCTTTATAAAAATGGAAAAATTGACAAGGCACTCGCGGCACTGCGTAAAACCGGTTATATCTATGACGAGGACGGTGCAACCTGGCTCCGTTCAACTGATTTTGATGATGATAAGAACCGCGTACTCATTAAGCAGGACGGATCTTACACCTATTTAACGCCAGATATCGCTTATCATAAAGACAAACTGGACCGCGGCTTTGAAAAACTAATCAATATTTGGGGTGCGGACCATCACGGCTATATTCCGCGGATGAAGGCGGCCATTCAGGCCTTGGGCTATGCCCGTGATGCCCTCGAGGTCGAAATTATCCAGCTTGTTCACCTCTATAAAAACGGTGAAAAGATGAAGATGTCTAAGCGTACAGGAAAAGCGGTCACAATGCGTGATTTAGTCGATGAGGTCGGCCTCGATGCCACCCGTTACTTCTTTGCAATGCGCTCATCCGATACGCATATGGATTTTGACCTGGATTTAGCGGTTTCTGAGTCGAATGAGAACCCAGTGTATTATGCGCAATATGCCCACGCTAGGATTTCGAGCATTTTACGTCAGGGCGGAGAGGTGGATACGGAAGCCAACTTCTCTTTAATTGACTCTGAAAAGGAAATTGATTTATTGAAAAAGCTTGGCGAGTTCCCGCAGGCAGTAGGAGAAGCAGCTGTGAAACGTGTTCCGCACCGCGTCACAAACTATATCTTTGAACTGGCTTCAACGTTCCATAGTTTTTATAATGCGGAAAAAGTTCTTGATCCGGAATTTCCAGAGCGTTCCGCCGCTCGTTTGGGGCTAGTGAAAGCCGTAAAGATTACCTTACGCAATGCGCTCGCATTAATCGGTGTATCCGCTCCAGAAAAAATGTAGTTTATGTTGGCCAAGCTGAAAAGTCTAATTGGAATTTTTATCAAAAATGGATGAATATCATCCAAAAAATAGTAAATATTAAAATAGACTTTTTAGTTAGGAGTGATCTTCATGAATATAGGAAGAGCGAAGGAAATCTGCGAGTCTGCAGATGTGATACAGGTTACCTATGAGGGAACCCCGGTAATCATTCAGCATGTGGATGAAGCAACAAAAATGGCGAGAATTTATTCACGGAGTAACCCAGAAGAGGAAAGGGATGTTCCCGTCCTCAACTTAATTGAAGAACAATAGAAAAGCATCGGTGCAAATGCCGATGCTTTTCGCTTGTCCTGATTCAATTATGCTGGTTATTCGGAAGCTTTTTATCCGGATGTCCCTTTCCTTGGTGCGTTTTATTATAGTCTTGTTTCTTTTTGTCCTCAGCTAATTTTTTTACAAATTCACTTGTGTTCTCCATCATAATCCCTCCTTGATATTTGTTACTTTAACCATTCGCGGTTGAAATCATGCCCCGGAACATGTCTTATTTTTTTGCGGATAAAATCAGGAATTCCACCATACATAATGAGTAGGACAATTGAACGGATGGGGGCTTATATGTTTAAGGAGCGAATTAAAAATTATATAAATGAAAAAAGAACGGCCCATTTCTCCTTGTATAAGCGGGGTGGTGGGGTCTTAATCGGGGTTTCGCTTGTAGCGGCAGCCCTGCAGCTGCTATTAGTGAAAAATTACATTATTGATGGCGGAATTGTAGGAATTAGTATTTTGCTCGCTCATATCACCGACTATAAAGTGGGATTCTATATTTTCCTGTTAAATACGCCTTTTTTACTGCTTGGCCTACTTTATCTTGGAAAAAGGTTTTTGATTATCAGCCTCGGAGCACTTCTTTTTTTAAGCCTAGAATTGTATATGCTCGAGCCGTTTCCGGTGCTTACCAAAAACCCCATTCTCGTCATCTTCCTCGGTGGGATTTGCTTGGGAATGGGGGTGGGAATGATTATTCGCTTCGGTGGGTCCCTCGATGGTACGGAGATTTTAGCCATTATGTTAAGTCAGCGGACCCCTTTTTCGATTGGGCAATATGTGTTGTTTTTTAATTTCTTTATTTTTTTTAGTTCGATTTTTGTCTTTGGCCTACTTGAGGCGGTATACTCGTTGGCAACCTTTTGTATTGCCTGTAAAACGATTGATCTGTCCCTTAAAAATATTAGGTTATAGCAATGGCCGCCCCGCGAACCCTTTTAAAGCCGCGCAGCCTGCTCATGTCCTCCACCAGCTTTAGGCAGGCTTGGTCCTTGGCTTTTGCTTCAATCATAAAATCTACATCCCGTCCGATCCCGGTAAGTAACTTTACAAATGGCAGGATAAATTCCAAATCGACATAATCGGCATGGGAACGAAATTCCTTTTCGGATTTCGGAGACGAAATGTGAACCTTCGGCGGGAGTCCCACTCGCTCCCATGTTTGAAACAAACGCGGTAGCAATTCCTCTAAAGGATCCTCGCATAAATTCGCCATATGATGATGATAATCAAACACAAATGGAACCTGCTCCTTTTCACAGGAGGTTAAGGTTTCCGCAGTGTGATAGGTTTTATCGTCATTTTCCAAGGTCATCACCTGTTTAATCGGAAGCGGAAGGGCAGTCAAATTTTGATGAAATCGGGTCAGTGCCTCCGCTTTATTCCCATATGCACCGCCGATATGAATATTAATCAGCGACTCCTGTTCAAGCCCCATGGCCTCTAGCATCCGAAAGTGATACTCCATATCGATCACGGCATTTTCGGTAATTTTTGGATTCTTTGAAGTAAACAATGTAAATTGATTAGGATGAAAACTTACCCTTAGCTGGTTTTTACGGACAACCTCTCCAATTTCCTGCCATTCCTTTTGAAACGGAGTGACAAAATCCCAACGTACCTCCGGATGGGTGGCAAGCGGGACAAGGGAGCTGGAAAAACGGTAGAGTTCAATTTCATGGGCAATATTGTAGTGAAGCATTCGTAAGGTATGATCAAGGTTTTGCTTCGTCACTGAAAGTAGCTTTTCCAGTTGCTCCTTTTTTTGTAACTCCCTGTAACGTGTAAACGTAATCGTTTTTGATGGAGAGGCATCCCATAGGGTTGTCGCTTGCGAGACATATCCGAAACGAATCTTCATTTTTCAAACTCCTGTCGTTTGCTGCTATAAAAAATAAGAAAAAATTCCGGCGATGCCTTCTTTCACGGATCTGAAAAGGTTTGGTTTCGTTAATTCCTTCAGTGTCAATGGCCGTGAATCCTCGATATCTTTTTGCAAAACGGCCTTCAGCCGTTCAATGAATTCAGGATTATAAATATAGCAGTTAATTTCTTTGTTTAAAAATAAACTTCTTTTATCAAAATTGGCGGTGCCGATATCGCAAAGCTTATCGTCGATGACAATTGTTTTTGCATGGTAGAAACCATTTTTAAATTGGAAAACCTTTGCGCCCTCGCGCAAGAGTGTCTTAAAATAGCGATGGGATGCCTCCTGTACGAGAACATGGTCTGAGGTATAGGGAACGACAATCGCGAGTTGAACGCCTCTCTTCAAGACTGCACGTAATTCCTGAAAAAGCGGCTTGCTCGGAATAAAATAAGGGGTCCCAATAATAATTGACTCTTTTGCCATTTGAAGCAGTCCAAGATACTTTTTCTCCAGAGTAACAGCCTCTGTCGGCATCAATTGATGGCGGATCAAACCTTTTGAAACTTCAGGGAAATATTTAGAGTGATTCAATAAGTCTTCACTGGTATTTTCCCGCCAGTCAATTAGAAATTCGCTTTGTAAAAAGGTTGCGCCTTCACCGAGCAGTTTTAAATGGTAATCCCGCCACGGGCTGAGTTTTGGATCCTCGTTGATGTATTCCTTGCCAATGTTGTATCCGCCAAGATACCCAATTTTTCCATCGATAATCGTAATTTTCCGATGATTGCGTACCTGTGCCGAGTAAAAAAGATAGGGGAGCTTTACTCGGTTGCAATATGAAAAGTGGACGCCAGCTTCACGGAGTTCATTTATCGAATGTTTTTTTAAACGGATGCCGCCGATGCGATCAAGCAGAAGCCTGACTTCTACACCTTCCTTTGCCTTTTCTTTTAATAATTTTAAAAAAGTATGGCTAAACTTGTCATTTTTGATAATATAAAAGAGAATGTGAATATGCCGTTTGGCTTCTTTTATTTCTTTGAAATAATCGGCAAACAGCTCAGGCCCATGCGGGAAGATATCCAGCTGGCCATGAAGCATGGGAGTTTCACAATTTTTCATCTGTGAGTGATGTTTCTTTCTTCCTAGTCTAAAATCGAGGACTAGCCATATGATGATAAGAAGTAGTACTCCAACAAAAGTAACCGCAAATGTCATCTGGTATTTCCCTCCTCATCATATTTTTATGGTTTCCAATTGAAAACGCTTCTATGAATTTGAGTTTCTAAAATAAAGTTTGAAAAATTTCATTGACTGAATGCTCATTCATTATATAATAGAGATAAAGGATTCTGAAAATTTATTCGGTTTAAAATTTTCTTAAACAGGAAGTGAGAAAGGGGAGTTTTGATGTGACAGGTATTTTATGGGTAAACCTTATTGCCTTCTTAGTTGTAACCGCTTACGGAATTAGCCTATTCGCTTATGTAGTCAAAACGCGGATTGCCTACATTAAGCTCGGCAAAAAGGTTGAGTTTGACAATAACGTCAAAGAGAGGCTGCAAAAGATTTGGGTCAATGTGTTTGGCCAGAGTAAATTATTAAAGGACAAAAAGATGGGTGCCATCCACGTGGCCTTCTTTTACGGGTTCCTTTTGGTCCAATTTGGTGCAATTGATTTTATTTGGAAAGGAATTCATCCGGGTTCGCATCTGCCGCTTGGTCCGTTGTATCCGGCGTTTACCTTTTTCCAAGAGATTGTCACCCTTGTTATTTTAGTAGCAGTGCTTGGGGCATTTTATCGCCGTTATATTGAAAAATTGGTCCGTTTAAAGCGGGGCTTTAAATCAGGCCTTGTTTTGATTTTTATCAGCGGCTTAATGATTTCCGTTTTGCTCGGTAATGGGATGGGAATTATTTGGCACGGAGAGGACCCTTCTTGGTCTGAACCGGTTGCCTCTGTCATTTCCCTGGCGTTTTCATGGGTAGGGAAAACTGCGGCGATTGTCGTTTTCTACTTTGCATGGTGGGTACATTTAATTTTCTTATTATCCTTCTTAGTTTATGTGCCGCAAGGAAAGCACGCCCACTTAATTGCAGGTCCTGCGAATGTTTATTTTAACCGTTTAGAAAAGCCAGGTAAGTTAAAGAAAATTGATTTTGAAGATGAATCACAGGAATCATTTGGGGTTGGAAAAATTGAAGACTTTACCCAGCTGCAAATGATTGATTTTTATGCCTGTGTAGAATGCGGACGTTGTACCAATATGTGTCCGGCAACCGGAACAGGCAAAATGCTTTCACCAATGGATTTAATCGTGAAAATGCGTGATCACCTTACGAATTACGGTGCAGCGGTTACCTCGAAACAGCCGTGGGTGCCAACCTTCGCATTTGCGAATACAAAAGGAAATCAACTGGCACTTGCAGCAGCAGGTCAAGGTGCAGAAGAGGCAGCAGCAGCGGGTATTTATAGCCCAAGCCTGATCGGCGATGTCATCACGGAAGAAGAAATCTGGGCTTGTACGACCTGCCGTAACTGTGAAGATCAATGTCCAGTTATGAACGAGCACGTGGATAAAATTATCGACCTTCGCCGTTATCTTGTGTTAACAGAAGGAAAAATGGATGCGGATGCGCAGCGGGCGATGACGAATATCGAGCGCCAGGGAAATCCATGGGGACTTAACCGGAAAGAGCGCGAAAACTGGCGTGAGGTTCGCGAGGATGTTCATGTTCCTACAGTAAAGGAAATGAACAAGGCCGGTGAAGAATTCGAATACCTCTTCTGGGTTGGTTCGATGGGGTCTTACGATAACCGCAGCCAAAAGATTGCTCTTTCGTTCGCAAAATTAATGAACGAAGCTGGCGTGAAATTTGCGATCCTCGGCAATAAGGAAAAGAACTCCGGTGATACGGCACGCCGTCTCGGAAATGAATTCTTATTCCAGGAACTTGCAACGAAAAACATTGAAGAGTTTGAAAAGGCAGAGGTTAAGAAAATCGTTACGATTGACCCGCATGCCTACAATATTTTCAAAAATGAGTATCCAGATTTCGGATTAACGGCAGAGGTGTACCACCATACGGAGGTCCTTTATGAGCTTGTCCGTGATGGCAGATTGGTGCCAAAGCATTCTGTCGAGGAAACGATTACGTTCCATGACTCCTGCTATCTAGGCCGTTACAATGACGTCTATGATCCGCCACGGGAAATTTTAAAAGCAATTCCAGGCGTGAAGCTTATGGAAATGGAGAGAAACAGAGAAAAGGCGATGTGCTGTGGTGCCGGCGGCGGTCTAATGTGGATGGAAGAGGAAACAGGAAACCGCATTAACGTAGCAAGAACAGAGCAGGCCCTTGAAACGAATTCAACGGTGATCAGCTCCGCATGTCCATATTGCTTAACAATGATTTCAGATGGAACAAAGGCAAAAGAAGTGGAAGAAAAAGTGTCCACTTACGACGTTGCTGAACTTCTCGAAAAAGCAGTATGTGGAGGCCCGGCAGCTTAATGATTTAAATTTATTGAATAGTAGAGGTTGATTGTTTATTAAGAATTCATGAAATTTTAGAAATTTTGTGTAAAACAATTCAACTTCTACTGTTTTTTATGTAAAATAGAAGTAAGGATTAAAACGCTTTCATACTTAAAAACTTCATCACTTTAACCACAAAAATATCACATCAAAGAACTTCATCAAGTTCAGTACTTATTTCATTAATCTTTGCAGACTCTGATTGTCTGCGTCATTTTTTCGGCATTTTTCGAGCGAGCGTTCAGTCGCTTCCGAGAAACATATCATTATTTTTGTCAAAAACATAGGAAATGGGAGAGTGTTTGGAATGGGGAAAACAGTCATTTTAAGCGGAGTTCGTACACCTTTTGGAAAAATGGGCGGTACTTTAAGCAGCTTCACAGCATCGGAGCTTGGCGGAATCGCTGTAAAGGAAGCGTTAAACCGTGCGGATGTTAAGCCTGAAGAAGTCCAAGAGGTAATCCTTGGAAGCGTTTTGCAGGGAGGACAAGGACAAATCCCTTCACGCCAGGCAGCAAGACATGCTGGTCTGCCATGGGAAGTGAAAACGGAAACCATTAACAAAGTCTGTGCTTCAGGAATGCGCAGTGTTACTTTAGCTGACCAAATCATTCGTGCTGGTGATGAGGAACTGATTGTGGCTGGTGGTATGGAATCGATGAGTAATGCACCGTATATTCTGCCAAAAGCAAGATGGGGCTTAAAAATGGGTGACTCTTCCGTTAAGGATTTAATGATCCATGACGGCTTAAGCTGCAGCTTTACAGGCGCTCACATGGGAACGTACGGAAATGGAACCGCAAAGGAAATGGAAATCAGCCGTGAAGCGCAGGATGAATGGGCTTACCGCAGTCACGCACGGGCGATTGCTGCCATTGAAAGCGGGAAGTTTGCCGAGGAAATCGTGGCAGTTGAAGTGCCGCAGCGAAAAGGAGCGCCGGTCGTTGTTGAGCAGGATGAAGCACCGCGGAAAGATACCTCATTAGAAAGATTGTCAAAGCTTACGCCGGTATTTAATTTTGAAGGAACGATTACTGCCGGGAATGCGCCGGGCGTAAATGACGGTGCGGCGGCACTTGTGCTGATGAGCGAAGAGCGTGCAGAGCGTGAAGGCCGTAAACCGGAAGCGGTCATTTTAGGGCATGATGCGATAGCGGTGGAAGCAAAGGATTTCCCGAAAACGCCGGGACTTGTCATCAATGAAATACTACGAAAAACCGGAAAAAGCTTAGGAGAAATTGACTTGTTTGAAATCAATGAGGCCTTTGCAGCAGTTGCATTGGCGAGCAGCCAAATTGCCGGACTTGACTC
The DNA here is from genome assembly GCF_042675345.1 of Neobacillus sp. GCM10027624. NCBI lineage: Bacteria > Bacillati > Bacillota > Bacilli > Caryophanales > Bacillaceae > Neobacillus > Neobacillus sp. GCM10027624. Next base: position 424,539 of record NZ_JBHTHD010000008.1, on the reverse strand, counting down.
GGAAAAGGTCAATGTGAACGGCGGTGCGGTTGCCCTCGGTCACCCAATTGGGGCAAGCGGCGCACGGATTATCCTGACATTAATGCATGAATTGAAGCGACGTGGCGGTGGAATTGGAATTGCTGCTATCTGCAGCGGCGGCGGCCAGGGCGATGCTGTGATGATTGAGGTTCCGAAGGCTTAACAGAAGCGGACAGTTTTTGAACGGGAATTTCGCATCGCAGATAAAATGGCGGTGTTCGCAGATAAATGGTTTCGTTACGCAGATAAATTCCTCTGTAAGGCAGATAAATCCATTTTTCCGCAGATAAAAGGCTAGTTTCATAGATCTTATATAAAAAGGGGCTGACCTAAGGAGCGGGCAGCCCCGCTTGGAGGGAAAATCATGAAGGTTGAAAAGGTAATGGTCATTGGTGCAGGGCAAATGGGCTCAGGAATTGCCCAAGTTTGTGCCCAAGCGGGATATCAAGTGTTTTTAAATGACTTGAAGTCGGAGTTCGTTGAGCGCGGTTTAGGCGTAATTAATAAAAACCTTTCAAGAAACGTGGACAAAGGCCGCTTAACGGAAGAGCAAAAGCAGGAAGTATTGGCAAGGCTGACGCCTTCTACTGACCTCCATGATGCAAGCGCTGTCGATTTGGTCATTGAAGCAGCGGTTGAAAACATGGAAATTAAGGCGAAAGTCTTTGCCCAGCTTGATGAAATTACCCCGGAACATGTCATTTTGGCCAGCAACACCTCCTCACTGCCGATTACGGAAATCGCTGCGGCAACGAAGCGTCCAGAAAAGGTCATCGGCATGCATTTCATGAATCCGGTGCCGGTGATGAAGCTTGTTGAAATTATCCGCGGATTGGCAACGGCAGATGAAGTGTATCAGGTAATTGAAGATATGACGAAAACATTGAGCAAAGTACCGGTTGAAGTGAATGACTATCCAGGATTCGTATCAAACCGCATTCTTATGCCGATGATCAATGAGGCGATTTATACGCTATATGAAGGTGTGGCAACGAAAGAAGCAATTGATGAAGTGATGAAGCTTGGTATGAACCATCCAATGGGACCGTTAACATTGGCAGATTTTATCGGCTTGGATACATGCCTGTACATTATGGAAACCTTGCATGAAGGCTTTGGCGATGACAAATACCGTCCATGTCCGCTGCTTCGTAAATATGTAAAAGCAGGCTGGCTTGGCAAGAAAACCGGACGCGGGTTTTACACATATGAATAGATAAAGGTAACACCGTAGAAATGGATTATAAAATAGAAAACATTTTAGGAAGGTCTTAACTGCAAACACCATAGGAATGGTTCGAAACATAGCCATGTAAATACAATCAAAATCCTCGGGAAGGGGAATGGACATGAACCTAACATTCACAGAAGAACAAGAAATGATGCGAAAAATGGTCAAGGATTTTGCAGCAAATGAAATTGCTCCATTTGTCGAGCGGATGGAGCAAGGTGAATTCCCGCGTGAGGTCCTCCGCAAAATGGGCGAACTAGGCTTAATGGGGATTCCGGTTCCGGAAAAATACGGGGGTGCGGCGATGGATTTCACTTCCTACATCATTGCGATTCACGAAATTTCCAAGGTGAGTGCGACTGTTGGGGTAATTCTTTCCGTTCATACTTCGGTGGGCACAAACCCAATTTTATATTTTGGCACGGAAGAACAAAAACAACGGTATATACCGAAGCTTGCAAGCGGGGAGTATTTAGGGGCGTTTTGCTTAACCGAGCCAAGCTCGGGTTCTGATGCTGCCAGCCTGAAATCGCGGGCCATCCGCGATGGTGATTACTATAAAATAAACGGCACGAAGGCGTTTATCACCAATGGCGGAGAAGCCGATGTCTATATCGTGTTTGCTTCCACGAATCCGGAAAAAGGTGCGCGTGGAATAACAGCCTTTATTGTGGAAAAAAACACCCCTGGTCTGATTATTGGTAAGGACGAAAAGAAAATGGGGCTGCACGGTTCAAGAACGGTTCAGCTTACATTTGAAGATATGTTGGTGCCGGTTGCCAATCGTCTTGGCGAAGAGGACGAAGGCTTTAAAATTGCCATGGCAAACCTAGAGGTTGGCCGTATTGGGATTGCGACCCAAGCCCTTGGAATTGCTGAGGCAGCTTTAGAAGCGGCTACAGACTACGCAAAGCAGCGTCAACAGTTCGGCAAGCCAATTGCAGCGCAGCAAGGGGTTGCTTTTAAGCTGGCCGATATGGCGACAAGTGTGGAGGCAGCAAAACTATTAATCTATCGAGCAGCGGATTTGCGCAAACGCGGTGTGAAATGCGGCTTCGAATCGTCTGTCGCTAAGCTGTTTGCTTCTCGAACGGCGGTGGAAGTGACGACTGAGGCGATTCAAGTATTTGGCGGGTACGGCTACACCGAAGATTACCCGGTTGAACGCTATTTCCGTGATGCGAAAATTACCGAGATTTATGAAGGAACAAGCGAGATTCAGCGCATTGTTGTGAGCAAGCATCTGTAAATTCTTGATAGGCAGATAAAATTTTAACTTTGTAGATATCGAACTGTATACCCAAGGAGGACTCGAAAATGAACTTTCAATTATCCGAAGAGCATGAAATGATTCGTAAAATGGTCCGGGATTTTGCCCGAAACGAGGTTGCGCCAACTGCGGCCGAGCGTGATGAGGAAGAAACCTTTGACCGCGCCATATTTGATAAAATGGCGGAGCTTGGATTAACAGGAATTCCGTGGCCGGAAGAGTACGGCGGCATTGGCAGTGATTATCTTGCTTATTGTATCGCAGTCGAAGAACTTTCCCGCGTTGACGCATCCATCGGGGTAACACTTTCTGCCCACACCTCGCTTGCGGGCTGGCCTCTATACAAGTTCGGATCTGAAGAGCAAAAACAAAAATACCTTCGTCCCATGGCAGAAGGATCAAAAATTGGCGCCTACGGCTTAACCGAGCCTGGAAGCGGTTCTGATGCTGGCGGGATGAGAACGACCGCTCGCTTGGAGGGTGACCACTACGTCCTGAACGGTTCAAAAATTTTCATTACCAATGGCGGGATTGCTGACATCTATGTCGTGTTTGCCTTAACGGACCCATCCAGCAGACAAAAAGGAACAACTGCCTTTATTATCGAAAAAGACTTCCCGGGCTTCTCCGTCGGTAAAAAGGAAAAGAAGCTTGGCATTCGTTCGTCGCCAACAACAGAAATCATTTTTGAAGATTGCAAGGTGCCGGTTGAAAACAGACTCGGCCAAGAAGGCGAAGGCTTTAAAATTGCGATGATGACGCTTGATGGCGGCCGCAATGGCATTGCAGCACAAGCGGTGGGAATTGCGCAGGGCGCACTTGATGCAGCGGTTGATTATGCAAAAGAACGCCACCAGTTTGGCAAGCCGATTGCAGCGAACCAAGGAATCAGCTTTAAGCTTGCGGATATGGCAACAGCTATTGAGGCTTCAAGACTATTAACCTATCAAGCAGCATGGCTGGAGTCAAACGGGCTGCCTTACGGAAAAGAGTCAGCGATGTCTAAATTAATGGCCGGTGACACGGCGATGAAGGTGACGACCGAAGCGGTTCAAGTGTTTGGCGGCTACGGATATACAAAGGATTACCCGGTAGAACGGTTTATGCGCGATGCAAAAATCACGCAAATCTATGAAGGTACACAAGAAATTCAACGCCTTGTCATCTCAAGGATGGTAACGAAATAGATAAGCAGAAATGCACTGAAAGACCAATATAACAGGAATTTGAAGGCTCCCCCGTTAAAGAAAGCAGGAAAACTCGAACACCTGCTTTTTTAGGAGGGCGCCGGGAACAAAAGGCGGTTTTGAACGTGACGAAAAAAAGGGAAGTACAGGCTTCGGTCAAGGATGAGCGTCTCGTTGAAAAAAGACGTGATCAAATGATTAAAGGGGCCGTTACACTTTTTAAAGAAAAGGGGTTTCATCGGACGACAACGAGAGAAATTGCGAAGGCGGCTGGATTTAGCATTGGGACGCTATATGAATATATCCGCTCGAAGGAAGATGTCCTTTATCTTGTCTGTGACAGCATTTATGAGCATGTCAGTGATCGCCTGCAGAAGGACCTCGACAATAAACAGGGGACATTGGCGAATTTAAAGCAAGGGATTGCGAACTACTTCCGGGTGGTAGATGAGATGCAGGATGAGTTTCTTGTCATGTACCAGGAAGTAAAATCGTTAACGAAGGATGCCCTTCCATATGTTCTCAACAAAGAAAAGGAAATGGCGGCGATGTTTGAAAAGCTGCTGGTCCTATGTGTGGAAAATGGAGAGCTGGATTTATCAGAAAAACAATTAAAGCTTATTTCCCACAACATAATTGTCGACGGGCATATGTGGAGCTTCCGACGCTGGTCCGTTCAGAAATTATATACCATCGATGAATATATTGAACTACAGACCGAGTTGATTTTATCCGGAATGAAGCAAAAAGGGGGAGCATGATGGAGATTTATAAGCCAAAACATCACATCCGATTTGTCACCGCATCCAGTCTCTTTGACGGACATGATGCCTCAATCAATATTATGAGAAGAATTCTTCAGTCAAGCGGGGCAGAGGTCATCCATTTAGGCCACAACCGTTCGGTAGAAGAGGTGGTAAACGCAGCGATTCAAGAGGACGTGCAAGGAATTGCCATTTCATCTTATCAAGGCGGCCATGTGGAATATTTTAAATACATGTATGATTTACTAAAGGAAAAAGGCGCACCGAACATCCGCATATATGGCGGCGGGGGCGGCGTTATTATCCCAAAAGAAATCAAGGAACTTCATGATTACGGAATTGCCTGGATTTTTTCACCGGAGGACGGCAGGAAGATGGGCCTTCAAGGGATGATTAACCGCATGCTTGAGGAATGCGATTTCCCTACCGTAACAACCAATGCGGCGGAGCAGATTGAGAAATTACAAACTGGCGATGTTAACGCCATTGCCAAGCTGATCACGCTTGCGGAGCTGCATGTGGATGACAATAAAGAAGTTGCTGCAGCGGCAGAGCTTGTTCTCGATCAAGTTAAAACGTTAACAAAAGCCATTCCGGTTGTCGGGATTACCGGTACAGGCGGTGCTGGAAAAAGCTCGCTGACAGATGAACTGATTCGTCGTTTTATTAACGAGCTTCCAGATAAAAGAATAGCGGTATTATCCGTTGATCCAACAAAACAAAAGACGGGCGGAGCGCTGCTGGGTGACAGGATTCGGATGAATGCCATATTCTCACCGAATATCTACATGCGCAGTCTTGCGACTCGATCATCGAAAACGGAATTATCCTTGGCTATCAAGGATGCCGTGTCCGTTGTTAAAGCAGCCGGATTTGATCTCGTTATTGTCGAAACGAGCGGAATCGGCCAAGGCGATGCGGAAATTACTGAGATTTGTGACCTTTCTATGTATGTGATGACAAGTGAATTCGGAGCGCCATCACAGCTTGAAAAAATTGATATGATCGACTTTGCTGATCTTATCGTGATCAATAAATTTGAACGCAAAGGCTCGGAGGATGCGAAGCGCCATGTGCAAAAGCAATACCAGCGCAGCCATATGCTTTTTGAAAAGGATCCATCCGAAATGCCGGTGTATGGAACAATTGCCAGTCAGTTTAATGACCTCGGCACCAACGCACTTTTTGCAGCATTAGTTGAAAAAATTAATGAAAAAATGGCTTCAGATTGGGAGACCTCCTTTAATAAGCAGGCAAAGGTTGAAAAACAAAGTGTCATCATTCCAACCGACCGCCGCTATTACTTACGGGAAATTTCCGATACCGTGCGCCGTTACCATAAGAAAGCGGAAGAACAGGCAGACTTGGCTCGGAAGCTGTTCCAGCTTGAAGGGGCAATTGCCGCTGTGAAGGAGCGGGAGGCTGGCAGTGAAATTGTTGCTTCTTTAGAAGCGATCAAACTAGAAACGGAAGAGAAGCTGACACCGGAATCGAAAAAAATCCTGAACGGCTGGTCGGCAACGAAGGAAGCTTATTCGAAGGATCAATTCGTAACGAGAATTCGTGATAAAGAAATTATTACGGTATTAAAATCGAAGAGTCTTTCCGGCCTCGACATTCCTAAGGTGGCCTTGCCGAAATATAAAGATTATGGAGAAATCCTTCGCTGGGTGTACCGTGAAAATGTACCTGGTTCATTTCCGTACACGGCAGGGGTATTTCCTTTCAAACGTGAAGGAGAGGATCCAAAACGGCAGTTTGCCGGGGAAGGGACACCGGAGCGCACGAACCGCCGCTTCCACTATTTATCGAAGGATGACCCGGCAAAACGCTTAAGCACAGCGTTTGACTCGGTTACCCTTTATGGGGAGGATCCGGATCACCGTCCGGATATTTATGGGAAGATTGGCACGAGTGGCGTTAGCGTTTGTACGCTTGATGATATGAAAAAGCTGTACGATGGATTTGACTTATGCCACCCATCCACATCAGTTTCGATGACGATTAATGGTCCGGCTCCGATTATTTTGGCGATGTTTATGAATACAGCGATTCACCAGCAGGTTAAGAAAAAAGAAGCGGAGCTTGGCCGCGTGTTGACGGTAGAAGAATTTGCTGAGGCTAGAGCCTATACATTGAAAACCGTCCGCGGTACGGTGCAGGCGGATATATTAAAAGAAGACCAGGGTCAAAACACCTGTATTTTCTCCACGGAATTTGCCCTAAGGATGATGGGCGATATTCAGCAGTATTTCATTGACCATCAGGTGCGCAATTATTATTCCGTTTCCATTTCAGGCTACCATATTGCTGAAGCAGGGGCGAATCCGATTTCACAATTGGCGTTCACGCTATCAAACGGGTTTACGTACGTTGAATATTATTTAAGCCGCGGTATGAAGATTGATGATTTTGCAGCAAACCTTTCGTTCTTCTTCTCGAATGGTTTGGATCCGGAATATACTGTAATAGGCCGCGTTGCCCGCCGCATTTGGGCAACGGTGATGCGCGATAAATATGGTGCAAATGAGCGCAGTCAAAAGCTGAAGTACCATGTGCAAACATCCGGGCGTTCACTGCATGCGCAGGAAATTGATTTTAATGATATCCGGACAACACTTCAGGCGTTAATGGCACTCCATGATAACTGTAACTCGCTTCATACGAATGCGTATGATGAAGCGATCACGACTCCAACCGAGGAATCTGTAAGAAGAGCGATGGCGATTCAGATGATTATCACGAAGGAGCATGGTTTAACTAAGAATGAAAATCCGCTTCAAGGTTCGTTTATCGTTGAAGAGCTGACAGATCTTGTCGAAGAGGCGGTTTTACAGGAATTCGAGCGGATTAATGACCGCGGCGGGGTGCTCGGTGCGATGGAAACGCAGTACCAGCGCGGAAAAATCCAGGATGAGTCGATGTATTACGAGATGAAAAAGCATACGGGCGAATTGCCAATTATCGGCGTCAATACGTATTTGAATCCAAATCCTCCATCTGAGGAAGAGGTAGACAATATGGAGCTGGCCCGGGCAACGGAGGAAGAAAAGGAACTGCAGATTCACAATTTGCGCGAGTTCCAAAGAGCCCATTCGGGTGCAGCAGAACAGGCATTAAAGGCATTAAAGGCATCAGCGGTCAACAATGGCAACATTTTTGCAGCATTAATGGAGACCGTCAAAGTAGCGAGTCTCGGACAGATTACAAAAGCGCTTTACGAGGTTGGCGGGCAGTACAGAAGAAATATGTGAATAGAAAAGCGGAAGCGCCTTGACCAGCCCCGACAATCGCTGGAGGGCCTGACGGTGAAGTCGTTCTTTGACTTCATTGGCAGGACCGAAGCGGTCGAGGGGCTAGGCGCTGGAGCTAGACAATTTTGGCAGACAATGGCTTATTTAGTGGCCATTGTCTATTTCTGTCAAAAAGTTTTTTTCCAAATGAAAGATTTTCTTATATAATCATAGTTGTTACATAATAAGGCTCCGGGTGGTGGAACAAATGAAGATGACGTATTTTATTGGAATTTTACTTGTTTTTGCCTGGCCCTTATATTATCTCTATGAGCTCCAGCTCGGGGCGGTTTCGTTTCTGCTGCTGGCGATTTTCTTTCTGGTGGTGTCCATCAAGGAGATGAAAAAGCTGCGATTGAATAAGGAAATGAATCCGGAACGGCAGAAAAGGCAAAAAATCAAGCGAAACAACAGATAGAACTAGCATAAACGGTAGGAATTTGTTTATAATGAAGAATATGGTTTTTTGGACAAATGCCCGTTATTCACTCGATTAGAGTGTTAAATAGTGAAAGGAAGTGCCAATATTGAGTTTAGCACAATACTCAAAAGAGGAATTAAAAGAGCTTTCCCTTATTGAAATGGCTTTTGAATTTTTAAAAAACAGCAAGCAGCCGATTTCATTTCATGAATTGGTAAAAGAAATTTCAGCTGCTGCGAGTATTTCGGAAGAAGAAATTCGGTCAAAGCTTGCGCAATTCTACACTGATATTAATATTGACGGCCGTTTTCTATCGTTAGGGGAAAACCGCTGGGGACTTCGCGTTTGGTATCCGGTTGATACGCAAGAGGAAGAAGTTGTTACCGTTGTGAAACCGAAGAAGAAAAAGGCGAAGAAGGTTGTCGACGAGGATGAACTTGACGATTACGATGAGATCGATGAAGAAGAATACGATGACCTCGACGATTATACCGATGATGAGGATGAAATTCTTGAAGATGAGGATGTCTTTGATGAGCTTGATGACGTCGATGAGATCGATGAGGATGAAGAGGTCATTGAGGACGATGAGGAATTTGAGCTCGACGATGAAGAACTCGATGATGACCTGGACGAAGATGAGGATGAGATAGCGGACGAGGAAGAAGACTTGAAATAGTCTTGACTTTTTATCTCCACCCTTGTATTATCTTTTTTGGGCTCCTTAAAAAAGGAACGATTCAATTAGTTGATGATATGCGCTCCCTTACATTATGTAAGTGGAGCGCTTTTTTGTTGTTTTTGGGGGTAAAAAAAGTTTCACTTCCCCGTCAACCAATCACCTTAGGGTAAGGCGAATTTTTTTTAAAAAATGCCTTAAACTATCTGGATAATGTACAAACTGTAAATATGAGGGGGAATCATTTATGACAAAGTATATTTTTGTAACAGGCGGCGTAGTTTCCTCGCTTGGAAAAGGGATTACCGCAGCATCTTTAGGACGTTTATTAAAAAATCGTGGATTGAACGTAACGATTCAAAAATTTGACCCGTACATCAACGTCGACCCGGGAACCATGAGTCCGTATCAGCATGGTGAAGTGTTCGTAACGGATGATGGTGCGGAAACAGATTTGGACCTAGGCCACTATGAGCGTTTTATCGATATTAACTTAAACAAATATAGCAACGTAACGACCGGAAAAATTTATTCCAGCGTGCTGCGTAAAGAGCGCCGCGGCGATTATTTAGGCGGAACGGTTCAGGTTATTCCGCATATTACCAATGAAATTAAAGACCGCGTGTTCCGTGCCGGCAACGAAACGAATGCGGATGTGGTTATTACCGAAATCGGCGGAACTGTTGGTGACATTGAATCATTGCCATTCCTTGAAGCAATTCGTCAAATTAAAAATGATGTCGGCCGTGACAATGTCTTATACGTTCATTGTACGTTAATTCCGTACATCAAAGCTGCCGGTGAAATGAAAACGAAGCCAACGCAGCACAGTGTAAAAGAACTTCGCAGCCTTGGAATTCAGCCAAATATTATTGTCGTTCGTACGGAAATGCCGGTTTCACAGGATATGAAAGATAAAATTGCCTTGTTCTGTGATATTGATTCAAAAGCAGTAATCGAGTGCCGTGATGCGGATACACTTTACTCTGTACCGCTTGCGCTTCAAGAGCAAAACATGGACCAAATTGTCTGTGACCACTTGAAATTGGTGACTCCGGAACCGGATATGACTGAGTGGAATGCATTGGTGGATAAGGTTCTTCATTTATCAAGCAAGACTCGGATTGGTCTTGTCGGAAAATATGTGGAGCTTCAAGATGCATATATTTCCGTTGTTGAAGCGATGCGCCATGCCGGCTATGCGTTTGACACGGATGTAGATATTAAGTGGATTAATGCTGAAGATGTGACAGCTGAGAATGTTGCAGAGTTATTGAGTGATGTCGATGGTGTCCTTGTTCCTGGCGGCTTCGGTGACCGTGGAATTGAAGGGAAAATCGAGGCGACTCGTTATGCGCGTGAAAATAAGAAACCATTCCTTGGCATTTGTTTAGGTATGCAGCTGGCAACGGTTGAGTTTGCCCGTAATGTTCTCGGACATAAGGGTGCGCATTCTGCTGAATTTATTCCAGAGACTGATTATCCAATTATTGATTTACTTCCTGAACAGAAGGATGTTGAGGATTTAGGCGGTACATTGCGTCTTGGTCTGTATCCGGCACGTCTTATGGAGGATACGAAGGCGTTTAGTGCTTATGAAGAGAAAGTGATTTATGAGCGTCACCGCCACCGTTATGAGTTTAATAATCAATATCGTCAGGAGATGGAGGAGGCAGGTCTTGTGTTCTCCGGTACAAGCCCTGATGGCCGTTTAGTGGAGATTATCGAACTGAAGGATCATCCTTGGTTCGTGGCGTCTCAGTTCCATCCGGAGTTTATTTCAAGACCAAATCGTCCACAGCCGCTATTCCGCGACTTTATTCGTGCGACGTTGAAATAAGTTTTTTAGACCATTCCCTTATTGTGGGGGAGTGGTCTTTTTTGTGGTTGTTGAGGGAAGATGTTGGGGGTGGGGGTAAGGGTGTTTACTTTCCAGTTTTAGAAGTTTACTTTCCGATTTTGGAAAAATACTTTCCACTTAGCTTGTTTTATGGACAAATACAATTAAAATGCCAGGCAAAAGCCTGGCACAGGTAACTCTCCATACTAATTAGAGATAGATTTAATAGATTTCGCCTAATAAATACCATTTTAAAAAAAGGGAATTCTGGTTTACTTTCCGATTTCAATAAAATACTTTCCACTTTTGCGAAAATACTTACCAGTTCCATCAAAATACTTTCCACTTTAAACGACGTGTCTCAGAAACTACTCCTCATATTCCCCTAAAATCTCGTCAATCGTAAATTTCAAACCATAATAGACGAACAATCCGGTCATCGAAGACGGATATCCGAAGCGCCCGCCAAACTCATCCGGCAATAATCCTTTTTTTAATCCCAAATCAATATGAACATCCGCCAGTTCTACAAGCGGACCCGCTTCCTCCCCAACACTTGAAACCGTGACAAACGGAATTCCTTTTTCCTGAAGCGCCCCCGCAAGCGTAACGGCCTCCTCATCTGCTGAAGTTCTTGTAAAAATCAACACACGATCCGCATCGGTTATCGAAGTCAAATCACCTAGCACTCTAGCACTCTTAAGCGGCTCCGCACCCTCCAAGGCTTCGAACTCTACCGCCTTCATCTCGCGAAATCCAACAAGATAGATGGTTCCATCGCCAACAGGTGCCTGGGCCAGCAATCGTGCCCCATCCTCGAAGGAAAACTCCTCTTTTTCATCAATTCTTTTAAACAAACCCATTAATTGAGTAGTAAACATTTTTAACATAAAAACCCTCCTTTTAGCACTTTCATTATAGACTTTTTTGCATAAATGCAAAAATAACAATTGAAATTAGCAGGAATTTCAAAATAAATGTAGAATTATATATGGAATTGAACTAATATATAATCATTTAAAAAGAAACACATCAAACGGGAAGAGGTGGAGTTATGAAAGAGAAAATATTAATCGTAGACGATCAATTTGGAATTCGAATATTACTTAATGAGGTATTCCAAAAGGAAGGGTATCAGACTTATCAGGCAGCGAATGGCATTCAAGCCCTTGATATTGTAAAAAAGCATGACCCAGATCTCGTTCTCTTAGATATGAAAATCCCTGGAATGGACGGAATTGAAATTTTAAAAAGAATGAAAGTGATTGATCCGGAAATTCGCGTCATCATCATGACCGCTTATGGTGAATTGGACATGATTCAAGAAGCGAAGGATCTTGGGGCCATCACTCATTTTGCGAAGCCCTTTGATATTGATGACATCAGGGCTGCAGTGAAGAAACACATACCTCAAAAAGCGAATTAACCCTTTTATTATACTGAAAAAACTGTACTACTATTGTTTGCGCTTTCATTATGACAGTTTTAAAAATTGGGATAGATTGATGGCAATTCCTCCTTCTTTTTGATATGATACATATGTACTTTTTCTGGTAGTTAAATCTTTTCGAAACATACATAATCCTTAAAATAGAGGGAAAACCTTTATATGGAAGTCTATTGCGAAAAGATACCAGCCTAAATTAAGGAGGAAGAAAAATGCCTTTAGTTTCTATGACCGAAATGCTCAAAAAAGCAAAAGCAGAAGGCTATGCTGTTGGGCAATTTAACATTAATAACTTAGAATTTACTCAAGCTATTCTTCAAGCTGCTGAATCAGAAAAATCACCGGTTATTCTTGGTGTTTCTGAGGGTGCAGGACGTTATATCGGCGGGTTCAAAACTGTTGTAAAAATGGTTGAAGGACTATTGGAAGATTACAATGTTACCGTTCCGGTTGCGATTCATCTTGACCACGGCTCTAGCTTTGACAAATGTAAAGAAGCAATTGATGCAGGCTTTACTTCTGTCATGATTGACGCTTCTCACGATCCATTTGAAGAAAACATCGCAACGACTTCTAAAGTGGTTGAGTATGCTCATTCAAAAGGTGTTTCGGTTGAAGCTGAACTTGGAACAGTTGGCGGTCAGGAAGATGATGTTTCCGGCAGCATTATTTATGCGGATGCAAATGAGTGTGTGGAATTAGTAAAACGTACTGGTATTGATTGCCTTGCTCCTGCTTTAGGTTCTGTTCATGGTCCTTACAAAGGCGAACCAAACCTTGGATTTAAGGAAATGGAAGAAATCGGTAATCTTACAGGTGTGCCATTAGTTCTTCATGGCGGTACTGGAATTCCAACAAAAGATATTCAAAGATCTATTTCGCTTGGAACAGCGAAAATTAATGTAAATACAGAAAACCAAATTGCTTCTGCGAAAGTTGTTCGCGAAGTATTGGCAGCAAAACCAAATGAATATGACCCACGTAAATACTTAGGACCTGCACGCGATGCCATTAAAGAAACCGTTATTGGCAAAATGCGTGAATTTGGTTCCTCTCAAAAAGCTTAATTCATGTATGCCCTTGAAATAAGCTATTGAAATAGTGTACGATTGTCAATGAAAGCGAAACCGCCCTTCCCAAAGAGGGCGGTTTCAGTGTGTTCGACAAAAACTGAAAATTTTGCCGAAATTCATCGAAAAATTGGAGGAAAACGTTGTGAAATTTTTTATTGATACAGCAAATCTAGATGAAATCCGTGAAGTACATGAGCTTGGTTTACTTTCAGGTGTAACAACAAATCCAACACTTGTCGCAAAAGAAGGAAATATTTCATTTCCCGATCGAATTAGAGAAATTGCCAGCCTTGTTCCTGGTTCAGTAAGTGCAGAAGTTATTGCCCTTGATGCAGAAGGGATGATTCGTGAGGGAAAAGAACTTGCAACCATCGCCCCAAATGTAACGATTAAAGTCCCAATGACACCAGATGGGTTAAAAGCAGTTCATGCTTTTTCACAGGAAGGCATTAAAACAAATGTAACATTGATTTTCAATGCTAATCAGGCACTTCTAGCAGCTAGAGCAGGTGCTACATATGTTTCACCATTTCTTGGAAGATTGGATGATATCGGTCAAGTAGGACTAGACCTTGTTTCACAGATTGCTGAAATCTTTGCTGTACACGGTCTTGAAACCGAAATCATTGCGGCATCCATCCGCAACCCAATTCATGTGACAGAAGCGGCTTTAAGAGGGGCACATATTGCGACAATTCCATATAAAGTATTGATGGGCTTATTCCACCATCCATTAACGGATAAAGGAATTGAAGCCTTCTTAAAGGATTGGAATGCTCGTTCTAACGCGTAATTTGGCGAAATTTCCAGTAATTTGATGTAACTTTTTTTAATATTAATACATGAAAATAGAATTTTCGTGTAAACTAGAGGATAGACAAGCTGTCGAAATATGCTTATTGCAATTGGAAAAAAATACCTGAAGCCGTTATTGGCATTAATTAAAATATGTCGACCCATGTGTAGGACGTGAGAAAGGCTTAGAAGGGAGTCGAAAATGGAAAAGCTAAAGATTGCGGGCGGTTACCCACTAAGAGGTACCGTAAGGATTAGTGGAGCCAAAAATAGTGCTGTTGCTCTTATTCCAGCGACGATTTTGGCGGAATCACCAGTAACCATTGAAGGATTGCCACATATTTCAGATGTAGATATTCTTAAAGACTTGCTCGAAGAAATTGGCGGAAAGGTTGAGCTGTCTGAAGATGAAATGACCATCGATCCTTCGAAAATGATCTCAATGCCACTGCCAAACGGGAAGGTCAAAAAGCTTCGTGCATCCTATTATTTGATGGGTGCGATGCTGGGCCGCTTTAAAAAAGCAGTCATTGGGCTTCCAGGAGGCTGCCATCTAGGCCCGCGCCCGATTGATCAGCATATTAAAGGGTTCGAAGCATTAGGTGCCAGCATCACAAATGAACAAGGCGCCATTTATTTACGGGCGGACGAGCTCCGCGGGGCACGGATTTACCTTGATGTCGTCAGTGTCGGCGCAACGATTAATATCATGCTTGCAGCCGTTCGCGCAAAAGGGCGGACCATCATTGAGAATGCGGCGAAAGAGCCGGAGATTATTGATGTTGCAACTCTTTTAACCAATATGGGGGCGAAAATTAAGGGTGCCGGAACCGATGTGATTCGGATTGATGGTGTTGACAGTCTTCACGGTTGCCGTCATACGATTATTCCTGACCGGATTGAGGCAGGAACTTATATGATTTTAGCTGCCGCAGCTGGCGACGGGGTTCTCATTGATAATGTGATTCCACAGCACTTAGAATCATTGATTGCCAAGCTTCGGGAAATGGGTGTTCAAATTGAATCCGGTGATGATCAGGTGTTTGTCTCGGGTGCTTCCAATTTGAAGACGGTGGATATTAAAACACTCGTCTATCCTGGATTCCCAACCGACTTGCAGCAGCCGTTTACTACGCTATTAACAAAGGCCGCCGGGACAAGCGTTGTAACGGATACCATTTATGGTGCCCGTTTTAAACATATTGATGAATTAAGAAGAATGAACGCCAATATTAAAGTAGAGGGTCGTTCAGCCATTATCAACGGTCCTGTCCAGCTTCAGGGAGCAAAAGTGAAGGCAAGTGACTTGAGAGCAGGGGCAGCCCTTTTTATCGCTGGTCTGATGGCGGAAGGAATCACCGAAGTAACCGGACTTGAGCACATCGACCGCGGCTATAGCGAATTGGTCGAAAAATTAAATGGCCTGGGAGCAACGGTTTGGCGCGAAGCGCTGACGAAGGAAGAATTAGAACACCTTAAGAATACTTGATTTTAAAAATATAATTTTTTTCAGCCATTGGAACAAGAAACTTACAGTACTAGTACACAACATAGGCAGCTCTCGGATGAGAGAATTGGGGGATGGAACTGATGGAAAGAAGTTTATCAATGGAACTTGTCCGTGTAACAGAAGCAGCAGCACTTGCTTCCGCTAGATGGATGGGCCGCGGAAAAAAAGACGAAGCAGATGGTGCTGCAACAACAGCAATGCGTGACGTGTTTGACACCGTACCAATGAAGGGAACCGTTGTTATTGGGGAAGGCGAAATGGACGAGGCACCGATGCTTTATATCGGAGAAAAGCTCGGAAATGGCTATGGACCCCGTGTGGATATCGCAGTCGATCCGCTTGAAGGAACCAATATTTTAGCATCAGGCGGCTGGAACGCTCTTGCCGTTCTTGCAGTTGCCGACCATGGTAACCTTCTTCATGCACCGGATATGTACATGGAGAAAATTGCGGTAGGACCGGAAGCAGTTGGTCTTGTCGATATCAATGCATCTGTTCTGGACAATTTAAAAGCAGTTGCCAAAGCGAAAAATAAAGATATTGAAGACGTGGTTGCAACGGTTTTAAATCGTCCCCGCCACGAACATATTATTCAACAGCTTCGTGAAGCTGGTGCCAGAATCAAATTGATTAACGACGGCGATGTTGCGGGAGCGATCAATACGGCTTTCGATAATACCGGCGTGGACATCCTCTTTGGTTCCGGCGGCGCACCTGAAGGGGTAATCTCTGCTGTTGCCCTAAAATGCCTTGGCGGCGAGTTAATGGGAAAATTAGTGCCGCAAAGTGACGCTGAAATCGAACGCTGTATAAAAATGGGCCTTGATGTTAACAAAGTTCTTCGCATGGAGGACCTTGTGAAGGGCGATGACGCGATTTTTGCCGCGACTGGTGTAACGGATGGTGAATTATTGCGCGGTGTTCAATTTAAAGGGTCTCATGGTTCTACTCATTCCGTTGTCATGCGGGCGAAATCAGGAACTGTCAGATTCATCGATGGCCGTCACAGCTTGAAAAAGAAACCGAATTTAGTCATTAAATAAAAATGATAGGGAGGCTGGACCTGCAAAGGTCTAGTCTCTTTTCTAAAAACTCCTCCTCTCTAAAATTTTCCAATTCCTAAATAATAGTTGATTAATTTTTTGTAAAGGGGGTACAATAGAAATTGTTTTAGACACAAAACTTTCTACAATTCTATTCATTTCTTCATTTACTTTCTCATCCTCCAATCACATATAACTCAAATTGGTGTGAAGAAAATCATAACAATCCCCCGCCGATTTTATTAATATTAATATAACCTGCGGACGAAAAAATCAAATAGAGTGGTGTACAAATGGACTTAACAATATCAAGTTTAGAAAACATGAAGCTGAAGGAGCTTTATGAGCTTGCGCGCGAATATAAAGTGACCTATTACAGCAAATTAACGAAAAAAGAATTGATTTTTGCCATCCTAAAAGCTCGTGCAGAACAGCAGGGTTATTTTTTCATGGAAGGCGTTTTGGAAATTATTCAGTCAGAAGGATTTGGATTCCTCAGGCCGATTAATTATTCTCCTAGTTCCGAGGATATCTATATTTCTGCATCACAAATCCGCCGCTTTGATCTTCGGAATGGTGATAAAGTTTCAGGTAAGGTTCGTCCTCCTAAAGAAAATGAACGTTATTACGGGTTATTACATGTAGAAGCTGTAAATGGGGAAGACCCGGAATCCGCGAAGGAACGCGTTTATTTTCCAGCGTTAACACCTCTGTATCCAAATAGACAGATGAAGCTTGAAACAACCCCAAAATCCCTTTCAACAAGAATCATGGATTTAGTTGCACCAGTTGGCTTTGGCCAAAGGGGCTTGATTGTCGCTCCGCCAAAGGCTGGTAAAACAATGCTGTTAAAAGAAATCGCTAACAGTATCACAACGAACCATCCAGATGTGGAATTAATTGTCTTGCTCATTGATGAACGTCCGGAAGAGGTAACGGACATTGAACGTTCCGTTGCCGGAGATGTTGTCAGCTCAACCTTTGATGAGGTACCGGAAAACCATATTAAAGTGGCCGAGCTTGTGTTAGACCGCGCAATGCGCCTTGTTGAACACAAACGGGATGTCGTGATTTTGATGGATAGTATCACTCGTCTTGCTCGTGCTTACAACTTGGTGATTCCGCCAAGCGGAAGAACCTTATCCGGTGGTATTGACCCGGCTGCCTTCCACCGTCCAAAGCGCTTCTTTGGTGCCGCTCGTAATATTGAAGAGGGCGGAAGCTTAACGATTTTGGCGACAGCATTGGTAGATACTGGATCACGTATGGATGACGTTATTTATGAAGAATTTAAAGGTACAGGTAATATGGAGCTGCATCTTGATCGTTCACTTGCTGAACGCCGGATTTTCCCTGCACTCGATATCCGTCGTTCCGGAACACGGAAAGAAGAGCTTATTCTTCCAAAAGATCATTTGGATAAATTATGGGCGATTCGTAAATCAATGTCTGATTCACCAGATTTTGCCGAGCGCTTCTTGAAAAAATTAAGACAAACAAAATCAAACGAGGAGTTCTTTGCGCAGTTGGGTGAGGAAATGAAGTCCCGCCGTTCATAGGTCGATTTTCTTTAACACGGTTGATTGGAGCGGAAATCAACATACAGTTTTTCCAAATAATCCTTGCTTGCAAAAATGAACACTCGTTGTTATAATGGGTACAGTGTGTTTTAAGTATTTCAGTGCCTGTTTAAGACAAGCACTTATGATAACTCTGTTTCGAAAGATTCAGGGCGGAAGGAGCTGAAAAAAATGAAAGCAGGAATTCATCCGAATTATAAAACAGTTAAGGTGACTTGCGCATGCGGTAACACGTTTGAAACTGGATCAGTAAAAAATGAGATCCGTGTTGAAACTTGTTCTGAATGTCATCCATTCTACACTGGTCGTCAAAAATTCGCTGAAGCTGGCGGACGTGTTGACCGTTTCAACAAAAAATACGGCCTTAAGTCACAACAACAGTAATTATGAACGCCCAAAACAGGCAAGAGCAACTTTACTTGCCTGTTTTTTATTGAAAAAATATAGATTTTTATTAGGTTTTGCTTTTAGGAAGGAGAGGCCGTTTTATGTATGTAATGAAACAAAGCGGATGGGTTGAGGTTATCTGTGGCAGTATGTTTTCTGGAAAGTCAGAGGAATTGATCCGTCGCGTAAGACGCGCTCAATTTGCCAAGCAAAAAATAGCTGTATTTAAACCAAAAATTGATAATCGCTACAGTGAGCAATCTGTAGTCTCCCATAATGGCTCTTCTTTTATTGCGAAGCCCATTTCCCACTCCATTGAAATTCTGCACCATATCGAGGCAGACATCGATATTATTGCGATCGACGAAGTTCAATTTTTTGATGAAGGAATTGTTCGCATTGTTCAGCAGCTTGCCGACAGCGGCCACCGTGTGATTGTCGCCGGCCTTGACATGGATTTCCGCGGCGAACCCTTTGGACAAGTACCAGCCCTCCTGGCCATCGCTGAACACGTAACAAAACTCCAAGCCGTCTGTACCGTCTGCGGTTCCCCATCAAGCCGAACCCAGCGCCTAATCGACGGCCGGCCTGCATCCTACCACGATCCCATTATCCTGGTCGGTGCATCTGAAGCCTACGAACCACGCTGCCGTCACCACCACGAAGTCCCAAAAAACGCCTATCGTGAACAGGAAGAAGCAGCTTCAAAAATGTAGATATTCGTTTCGACAAGATTCGGGTGGTGCCAGGCACCACCCGAATTTTGTCGAATGGAAAGAATTCTCTTGAGAAGTTAGTGAGGGCATGGGAATGATAGTAATGGAGGTGTAAACATTGAGAAAGTTTATTGTTCCTTCATTATTGCTTACCATGCTCTTTGCGGTGACGGGGTGTGGAAATGAAGCTGCAGATTATGATTTGCGCAAGGATCGCAGTGCCCCGAATGAGATGTCCAATAAGTATAAAAAGCCCATTGTTGGCCAGGATGTTCAGAATCAGAATCCGAATTTCCTTAACCTAGAGGGTACGAGTACCCGTGGTACTGGGGGCGGCCAGGATACCGGGATTGATGTAAGGAAGGCGAAAAAGGTCATTCGAGATACGCATGAATTCAGAACCGATTCGGTTTGGATTAATGGTGACCGAATGTGGGTGAATGTTTATAAAAACGGCATGCTGAATGATCAGCAGCGAGAGGATGCGGAAGCACGCCTTCATAAGAAATTAGTCCAGGCCTTGCCACGCTACAATATTGAAGTTCGAGTACAGGAAGACCGCAGATAACATGCTCTGATTTTTAGGGCATGTTTTTTTATTAAAATTTTTCCCGTAATATTTGGTTTTGACGCATGCATTTCACCTATACTATAATTAGAATGTTATGGACTAAAATTTGAGGTGAAGTAACTGTGTTTGATCGTCTTCAATCTGTTGAAGATCGCTACGAAAGGTTAAACGAACTTTTGAGCGATCCGGAAATTATCAATGATTCAAAAAAACTGCGTGATTATTCAAAAGAACAATCTGATATACAAGAAACCGTACAAACCTATCGTCAATATAAAGAAGCGAAGGAACAGCTTCAAGATGCGAAAGCCATGCTTGAGGATAAGCTCGATGCTGAAATGCGCGAAATGGTAAAAGAAGAAGTTCATGAGCTTGAAGCGCAAATCGAAGAATTGGAAGAGCGGCTCAAAATTCTTCTCATTCCAAAAGATCCGAACGATGACAAAAACGTAATCATGGAAGTCCGCGGTGCTGCGGGCGGTGATGAGGCAGCGTTGTTTGCCGGCACATTATATCGTATGTACAGCCGTTATGCTGAATCACAGGGCTGGAAAACAGAGGTGATTGATGCCAACGAAACTGGCCTCGGCGGCTATAAAGAAATTATCTTTATGATTACAGGGACAGGTGCCTATTCCAAACTAAAATATGAAAATGGGGCTCACCGTGTGCAACGTGTACCGGAAACCGAATCAGGCGGCCGCATCCATACCTCTACTGCAACCGTTGCTACTCTGCCGGAAGCAGAAGAGTTTGATATTGAAATCAACGATAAGGATATCCGCTTTGATACGTTCGCATCAAGCGGTGCCGGCGGACAGAGTGTTAACACGACCATGTCAGCCGTTCGTTTAACCCATATTCCGACTGGTATCGTCGCAACCAGCCAGGACGAAAGATCCCAGCATAAGAACAAGGATAAAGCCATGAAGATCTTACGTGCACGTGTATATGACAAGTTCCAACAGGAAGCTCAGGCGGAGCTTGACCAAGCGAGGAAATCTGCGGTTGGTACCGGTGACCGTTCAGAGCGGATTCGGACCTACAATTATCCGCAAAATCGCGTGACGGACCACCGAATCGGTTTAACGATTCAAAAACTTGATCAAATCATTGAAGGCAAGCTTGAGGAAATTATTGATGCTTTAATCATGGATGACCAAGCAAGAAGATTGGAAAATGCCGCAAATGAGTAAAAAAATTTACGAAGCTCTTCAATGGGCTTCTTCTTTTTTAAAAAAATCTAACCGGGATGAGAATGCCGGGGAGCTTCTCCTCCGCCACTTCACCGGAATGTCGCGGGCACATTTGTTTGCGAATGTCAGAGAGGATTTGGATCCAACCGTTTGGGACCAATTTGAAAAAGCCGTGCATGAGCATGTGAAAGGAACGCCGATTCAATATATCGTCGGCTCAGAGGAATTTTACGGCCGAATGTTTATCGTTAATGAAGCGGTGCTGATTCCGCGGCCGGAAACGGAAGAGCTTGTTTATGAAACGTTGAAAAGAGTAAAAAGGCTTCCGAAAGAAACGAAAAAACTTGCGGATATCGGGACTGGGAGCGGGGCAATTGCGATTACGCTTAAGCTTGAGGATCCAACATTAAATGTTTCCGCCTCCGATATTGCCGAGGATTCACTTAAAGTGGCAAGAGAAAATGCCCGCCTCCTTGGGGCGGACGTTGAATTTTATCTAGGGGATCTGCTTCAGCCTTTTCAGGAAGAGCTCGATGTCGTGATTTCCAATCCGCCTTATATACCTACTGGTGATATAATCACGATGTCTGAAGTGGTAACGGAGCATGAGCCGCACCGGGCGTTGTTTGCCGGGGAGGATGGCTTGGATTTTTACCGCCGCTTTATGGAGGAGCTGCCTCATGTTCTAGCTCCGGTCGCGCTCGTTGGCTTTGAAATTGGGGCCGGTCAGGGCGAAGCGGTAGCGGAGCTTTTTCAAAAAGCCTTTAAAGACGTAAAAGTGGAGATTGTTAATGATATAAACGGTAAGGACCGGATGGTGTTTGCGGAAATTGGCTTCGGGGTGTAGGGCCCCGAAGCTTTTTTGAAAAATATTAAAAATTACTAGTTTAAGATTCTTAGTTTCTGTCCACAATGAGGATATCGAAGGGACGGTGCTAGGAATGTATAGTAAAACATTGGTTTGGGCGTATCTTCTAATATTATCGTTTGGGACGATATTAAGTTTATATATACCGAAAAATGAAGCGATTGCGAAGGAGTCAGTGGTGATTCCGGGGGAAGCGATCCGCTTAAGGATTCTTGCAAACAGTGATGTGCCGGCTGACCAGCAGTTGAAGCGTGAAGTAAGGGATGCGGTGAATGCGAAAATTACCGTTTGGGTGAAGGATTTAACTTCGATTGATAAAGCAAGATCGGTGATTAAGTCGAAGCTACCGGAAATTCAGGCGATTGCAGAAAAAACGGTTGCGGATAAAGGGTCAAAACAAGCAGTGCATGTGGAGTTCGGGAAGGTTCAGTTTCCAACAAAGTTATACGGCGAGTTTTTATATCCTGCAGGTGAGTATCAAGCGATTTTAATTACGCTCGGTGAAGGAAAAGGTGCAAACTGGTGGTGTGTGCTATATCCGCCATTATGCTTTCTTGATTTTTCAAATGGGGTTGCGGTGAGCGATGGGTTTGATGAAAAGGTAAAATCGGAGTCGGAAGTTCAGAGGGATTCGGAGAAAACTAGTGAAGAAGTGGTGGACCAAAAGGAAGAGCAAAAGGCTGTGGCGTCTGAGGAGCAAGAATCCACAGATACGGAGCAAAGATCTTTGGCCTCTACTAGTAAAGTTGAGGAAGATCCTGCAACAACAGATAGTAAGGTTGAGCAAAATCCGGTTACAACAACGAGTAAGGTTGAAGAAGAGCCTGTAACTGAGGAAAAATCCGTACCTGCTATTAGTAATGAAGAGCAAAAGTCTGAACCTACTGTTAAAAATAGGGTGGAAAAGCCTGTGGATGTAAGCAAATCGGAACAGACGGCTCCCAAAGCAGAAACTTCGAAACAAGCGCCTGTTTATACCTCTCAAGACGAAGATCCGGTTAAAGTGAAATTTTTCGTAGTAGAATTGTGGAAAAAGCTTTTTGACTAAGAACTCCTTCAATGGGAAGGGTTCTTTTTTTGTTCTAAAAATAATAGAGTTCATCTGTTCTACTTTTCCTATTTTCTCATATTCATAGAGTAGAATCTTAAAAAATGGGGTGGAACTTAGATGCAGGCATTGATTCGCACGGCAAATAAGCAGGATTTGGGGAAATTGAGAGAGTTCTTGATCAAGGCAAACCTTGGAACTGACGGACTAACGGACGAAACGATTGAATACTTTTTGCTGCTAGAGGATGTGAACGGACAATTAAAGGGAACACTTGGAATTGAGGCGTTTGAAGGCTTTGGTTTGCTGCGATCATTGGTGGTAACCCCTGGGCAGGCGGAAAAAGAAATCTTTATTCTTGTGGAACAAATGATGAAGCTTGCGAAGGAGAAGGGGATGGAAAGTTTATTTTTGGCGACGAATAAGCGGGCAGCTCTGCCATTTTTCAATTTGCTAGGTTTTCAGGAGATTGAACGTACGAAATTACCTTCTGAATTGAACGGGTCTGAGCATATTCGACATATTTTAAATGTGGATAACTCGAGTTTTCTGAAATTTTCATTGTAGATGTGGATATTTGGGCAAAGTTATCCACTATTTCCACTAAGTTATACACAATTTGTGGACAAAACTTGTATTTTTCCACACCTTCTTTTATACTTGCAAACGTATAATGTGAAAAATATGAGTCTAGGTGCCTAGATTCGGCAAATTTCGATAGAAGTTTTGTTTTTATATAAAGGTGGATAACTATGAACACGAAAGTTTGGAAAGTGGATAACTATGTGGATATCTTAGAAAATAATCCACATATTGTGGATGCAGCACATTTTTTACGAGAAAATGAAGTGGTTGCCCTCCCGACGGAAACGGTTTATGGCCTTGGCGGGAATGCGGAGAGCGACGTGGCAGTCGCGAAAATTTTTGCGGCAAAGGGCAGACCTGGGGATAACCCGTTAATCATTCATATTGCGGATCGGGAGCAGTTATGTCGATTTGTGGCGGAAATTCCGGAAACGGCGGAGCGCTTGATGGAGGCATTTTGGCCGGGTCCGTTGACGATTATTTTTAAAAAGAAGGAAGGCGTGCTTTCGGAAAAAGCAACTGCAGGTCTTGATTCCGTTGGGGTGAGGATGCCGGACCATCCGGTCGCCCTCTCGCTGCTTAAGGCGTGCGGTCTGCCAATTGCGGCACCAAGTGCGAATAGTTCTGGAAAGCCGAGTCCGACTCATGCCGAGCATGTAATCGAGGATTTGCAAGGGAAAATAGCCGGGGTGCTGGATGCGGGTCCGACCGGTGTTGGTGTGGAGTCAACGGTTGTCGATTGTACGGAGGCGGTTCCGGTTATTTTGCGGCCGGGCGGTGTGACAAAGGAGCAGCTTGAGGAAGTGATTGGAGAGGTTCGGATTGATCCAGCGCTTGAGAGTGGTGCCGGCGAGGGTGGATTGAAGCCGAAATCGCCTGGGATGAAATACCGTCATTATGCACCGAATGCACCGCTTTATTTAGTCGATGGAAGCCGGTCGTTTCTACAGGGGCTTGTGGATGAAAAGCTGAGTAGGGGTTTGCGAGTCGGCGTGCTGACGACAGAAGAGAATCAGAGTAAATTTTCGGCGGATGTTGTGATTGCTTGTGGACAAAGGGCCGAGCTTGAAACGGTTGCAACGGAGCTTTATGATACATTGCGTCGATTTAATGTGGAAAAGGTCGATGTGATCTTTAGTGAAATGTTCCCGAGGGGCGGAGTTGGTCTGGCGATCATGAACCGGCTGGAGAAGGCGGCGGGGAATAAGGTAATTTCGGAATAGTTGTTGACTTGTTGAAGCACCTCGGGAGGACCGGGTGCTTTTTTTGGTTGCTTTAGGGGCGACTGATATAAAGAACTACTGATAAGGGTAATTAAAATTGACAGTTTTTAGGGATTCTAGGTGAAAAGTACCTGAGCCGGGGCTTCAGGGCCCTGCTTTTTTTAATGAAAATAACTAGATGGCAAATAAAGTAAGCCGAAGTGGAAACTAACTCAAAAAAGCGGCAAATAAAATCCACCCTCTTCCCCGATTCACAAAATTCCCCTAACTCTTCAGGTCTGACTTCTAAACGCCAGTGGACGTGCATATGTTGAAATAGCAAGTCCAAGGGGGCGGAGAAAGAATGTCAGCAATGATTGGAGAAATCCTTACACTCGTAATAATGGCACTCGCACTAGGCATGGATGCCTTTTCTGTTGGCCTCGGCATGGGGATGTACAACCTCAGACGGCGGCAAATTTTTAAAATCGGTCTGACCATTGGACTTTTTCATGTCTGGATGCCACTCATAGGAATCTTGGCCGGGAAATTTTTATCGGCAAAATTCGGTACCTTTGCGTCCCTAATCGGCGGTCTGCTGCTCATCATTCTAGGCGTGCAGATGATCTGGGGCAGCTTCAAAAAGGGCGATGAAAAAGTGATGACCCCAGTTGGATTTGGTTTACTTGTATTTGCCCTAAGTGTAAGCCTCGATAGTTTTTCCCTTGGCCTTACACTCGGAATATATGGTGCCAAAACCATTATGGTTATTATATGCTTTGGGATTGTAGCAACATTGCAAACATGGGCGGGTCTCTTGCTCGGCAGAAAGGTACAAGGCTGGATTGGCTCCTATAGCGAGGCACTTGGCGGTACCATCCTACTAGCTTTCGGGATAAAATTGCTCCCACTTTTTTGGTGATGATGGCAGTAATTTGTTAAAATATTAGAAAGAAAGGGGGGCAAATAACATGCGGCGCATTTTATTTGTTTGTACGGGAAATACGTGTAGGAGCCCAATGGCGGAAGCGATTTTGAAAAATAAAGACCTCGAAGGCATTGAGGTTCGCTCAGCAGGGGTTTTTGCGGTTGACGGCAATGAGGCTTCAGCACATGCCAAGCAGGTGTTGGAGGAAAATAAAATTGTACATAATCATCAATCCAGTTTGCTGACCGGAGAGGAAGTAGGTTGGGCGGACCTGATTTTGACGATGACGGAATCTCATAAGGGAGCTATTTTGAATTACTATCCGGAATCGGCGGCCAAACTTTTTACCCTGAAGGAATACACCGGAGAGACCATCTTTCAAGATGTGAGCGATCCCTATGGCGGGAATGTTTCCATCTACCGTGAAACCTTTCAGGAGCTTGAACAATTAATTGATAGAGTTATTGAAAAAATAACGAAGAATAAGTAAGAACTGCTCTCCATCTAAATGGGGGGCTTTTTTACGATAGCAGGAACTTTATCTTTTTCTCCGGGTATGTCAAAATGAAGGCAGAGTAAATTTAAATCTGGGGGTTTTTTTATGAAGGTAGCATTGGCATCAGATCATGGCGGCGTGAATATTCGCAAGGAAATCGCTCATTTAATGGACGAATTGGGCATCGAATATCAAGACTTTGGCTGTGACTGCGAAACATCCGTCGATTATCCCGATTATGCCCTGCCGGTTGCGGAAAAAGTAGCAAACGGCGAGTTTGACCGAGGCATTTTAATTTGCGGTACCGGCATTGGCATGTGCATTGCGGCAAACAAAGTAAAAGGAATTCGTGCGGCAATTGTTCATGATACTTTCAGCGCAAAGGCAACACGTGCCCATAATGACAGCAATATTTTAACAATGGGTGAACGCGTGATTGGCCCGGGTCTTGCGCGGGATATCGCGCAAATTTGGCTGACAGGCGAGTTTGAAGGTGGCCGACATGCCAATCGCGTCAACAAAATTACTGAAATTGAAAATAAGCAACTTTAATATCCCAAAATAAGGGGCGAAAATCATGATAAAGCAGTTAGAACAGGAATTGGAAACGATACTATCAGAGTTTAACGACCAGGCCGATCTAAAACCGGGTCAGCTTTTGGTGGTCGGCTGCAGTACAAGCGAAGTCATGGGCGAAAAAATCGGCACATCCGGTACGTTAGAAGTCGCGGAAATGATTTTTCGCCAGCTAAAACAATTTCAGGAGCAAACTGGAATTCGTTTGGCCTTCCAATGCTGCGAGCATTTAAACCGTGCATTGGTGATCGAAAGGGCAACAGCGGACGAACGGAAATTGGACGAGGTTTCAGTTGTTCCCGTACGAAAAGCAGGCGGGGCGATGGCAACGTACGCTTTTGAAAAAATGACGGATGCAGTCGTCGTGGAATTTATCAAGGCAGATGCGGGAATTGATATCGGCCAAACTTTTATCGGCATGCATTTAAAACATGTCGCTGTACCCGTACGCGTGAAGCAAAAAATGGTGGGCCATGCCCACGTAACGCTTGCACGGACACGGCCAAAACTGATTGGCGGGGAAAGAGCTGTATACGAGCGCAAAAGTGAGAATTTGAGCTGTAGCTAACAAGCATTTTTTCATGAAAGCAATTCCAAAAATTAAAATATTCTTTCTTTTTCGATAATCAAAAAACTGTGTTAAAATGAGGTTGATTTTTAAACTGATAGCGGATTTCAACAAATAAGGGGGATCTTTATGAAGCACTTATCACAGCAGGACGAGCAAGTATTTCAGGCAATTCAACAGGAATTAGGACGTCAGCGCGCGAAGATTGAATTAATTGCGTCAGAAAACTTTGTAAGCGAAGCAGTTATGGAAGCACAGGGGTCTGTTTTAACTAATAAATATGCAGAAGGATATCCGGCAAAACGCTATTACGGCGGCTGCGAATATGTTGATATCGTGGAAGATTTAGCGCGTGACCGTGCGAAAGCAATTTTCGGTGCTGAGCATGTGAACGTACAGCCACACTCCGGTGCGCAAGCAAATATGGCTGTTTACTTTACAATTCTAGAGCAAGGCGATACAGTTCTAGGGATGAACCTTTCACACGGCGGTCACTTAACACACGGAAGTCCGGTAAACTTCAGTGGTGTTCAATATAATTTCGTTGAGTACGGTGTAGATGAAGAAACACACCGCATTAATTACGAAGATGTTTTAGAAAAAGCTCGCCAACATAAGCCAAAGCTAATTGTTGCGGGTGCCAGCGCGTATCCTCGCGAAATTGACTTTAAAAAATTCCGTGAGATTGCTGATGAAGTGGGCGCCTATTTAATGGTTGATATGGCTCATATTGCAGGTCTTGTTGCAGCAGGTCTTCATCAAAATCCAGTTCCATATGCAGATTTTGTTACGACTACTACGCATAAAACCTTAAGAGGCCCACGCGGCGGAATGATTCTTTGCCGTGAAGAGTTTGCGAAAAAGATTGATAAGTCAATTTTCCCTGGAATTCAAGGCGGTCCATTAATGCATGTCATCGCTGCAAAAGCGGTTGCTTTTGGTGAAGCATTGCAGGACAGCTTTAAAGAGTATGCAGGAAACATTATTGCAAACGCAAAACGTCTTGCTGAAGGTCTGCAAAATGAAGGCTTAAAGCTTGTTTCCGGCGGAACGGACAACCACTTATTATTAGTGGATGTAACGACTCTTGGCTTAACTGGTAAAGTGGCTGAGCATGTCCTTGATGAAGTGGGAATTACCGTTAACAAAAATACAATTCCTTACGATCAAAACAGCCCATTTGTAACAAGCGGTGTCCGCATTGGTACTGCAGCTGTTACAAGCCGCGGCTTCGGTTTAGAGGATATGGATGAAATTGCATCGATTATTGCGTTTACTTTGAAAAACCACGAAGACAAAGCGAAGCTTGAAGAAGCTAGCAAACGCGTTGAAGCTTTAACAAGCAAGTTTGTTTTATATCCTGAATATTAAGATTTTTGTAGATCGGCCTTTTTAAAAAAAGGGCCGATTTTTATTTGCTCTATTGAAGGTTTTTCTGTAAAATTAGACGAAGTGTTTAAAGTTAAATTTTAATAAAGGGGCGATTTTTGTGGCAAAGGTTTACGTCTTCGACCACCCACTCATTCAGCATAAGCTTACATACATACGTGATAAAAACACAGGAACGAAAGAGTTCAGGGAATTGGTAGACGAAGTGGCGACACTTATGGCTTTTGAGATCACGAGGGATATGCCGCTTGAAGATATTACGATTGAAACACCGGTTTGTCCGGCCCAATCTAAAGTTCTTTCCGGGAAGAAAATCGGTCTAGTTCCGATTCTGCGTGCAGGGATTGGAATGGTTGATGGGATTTTAAAATTAATTCCAGCAGCGAAGGTAGGCCATATCGGTCTATACCGTGATCCGGAAACTCTGAAACCAGTTGAATACTATGCAAAACTTCCAAGTGATGTGGAAGAACGTGATTTCATCGTTGTGGATCCAATGCTGGCAACGGGCGGCTCAGCAAATGAAGCGATCAACTCTTTGAAGAAGCGCGGCGCGAAAAATATCAAGTTTATGTGCTTGATTGCGGCACCAGAAGGAGTCGAAGCGGTGAAAACGGCTCATCCAGATGTTGATATCTATATCGCAGCGTTAGATGAAAAGCTCAATGACCACGGCTACATCGTACCAGGACTAGGCGATGCCGGGGACCGGTTGTTTGGGACGAAATAAGTTAAGTTAGAAGAGATCTTTTTTTGAAAAAGGTCTCTTTTTTTAGATAGGGTAATGGAACATAAAATTTGAGGTTCCACAAAAAAACTCCCTGCATATTTCCCCTATCCAAAGAAGACCCTATGAAAAAAGGGGAAATCAGCAAAATGAAGAAACTTATTCTAACCATCATCCTAATCGCATCCATCACCATACCCACACCAATCCAATCCCAAACACGGAAACTGATCACACCGCCAATCCCCAATCAGCAAACCGTCGCCATCGTCGTTACAAAACAACCACAAACTACAGAACAAATCAAACAGTTTCTCACATCATACAAAGGCATCAAACTGCGCCGTGTTTTTACGGAAGCAATCACGGGATTTTCCATTGAGGGCAGCCGCGCGGCCATCACAAAACTCTCAGAAAACGTCAAAATACTAAACGTGTCTCCCGTAACCAGCTACCAGGCTCAGACGGAGGAGAGCGTCAAAATCATTGGCGGTGAAGAGGTACGTGGATTATTTTCATCGAAAAATCAACGCCTCACTGGCAAAGGGATCACTGTCGCAGTCATCGATACCGGCGTGGATTATACACATCCTGACCTTCGGCGCAACTATGGCGGCGGACACGACCTTGTTGATAACGACAAGGATCCGATGGAAACCCGTGCTATTGGCAAAGCGACCATTCACGGAACCCATGTTGCGGGGATCATCGCCGCCAATGGGAAAATCCGCGGTGTTGCACCGGATGCGAAGATTATTGCGTACCGGGCACTCGGCCCGGGCGGCGGCGGAACAACTGAGCAAGTCATTGCTGCGATCGATCAAGCCATTAAGGATAAAGTCGATATCATGAATCTTTCCCTTGGAAATGATGTCAACGGTCCGGACCTGCCGATTAGCCTTGCGCTCAACCGCGCCGTCGACAAAGGCATTGTCGCGGTGGCCGCAAATGGCAATGCCGGTCCGAATATTTGGACTGTCGGTTCACCCGGAACGGCATCAAAAGCAATCTCCGTCGGGGCCTCGACACCCACCATGAAAATACCGTACTTATTAATAGAAGGAACGCGGAATAAAATTCGAATTCAGCCAATGGAAGGCTCGGAAAAATGGGAGTTGGACCGCTCGTATA
Source organism: Neobacillus sp. GCM10027624 (assembly GCF_042675345.1). Lineage (NCBI taxonomy): Bacteria > Bacillati > Bacillota > Bacilli > Caryophanales > Bacillaceae > Neobacillus > Neobacillus sp. GCM10027624. The sequence goes on along the minus strand of NZ_JBHTHD010000008.1, from coordinate 393,997 downwards.
CAATCGTCGACGGTGGGATTGGCCGAAAGGAAGATCTGAAAAATGTTGCGGGCAAAATTGTTCTCATTAAGCGCGGCCGCTTAACCTTTACAGAAAAAGCAAAAAATGCCCAAAAGGCAGGGGCTAAGGCTGTACTCATCTACAATAATATGAGCGGGAACTTTATAGGGAACTTAGAATCACTGGTGCCGTTACCAGTCGGATCCATCTCGAAGCGTGACGGTGAACAGCTTTTAAAAAAAGACTCCACCACAATGCGGATTGTCCAGAACGAAGAAAAGGACCGGATGGCAGAGTTTAGTTCTCGTGGTCCAGTAACTGGAACATGGGAGGTAAAACCAGATATTGTGGCTCCCGGGGTTGCGATTAATTCGACCGTACCCGGCGGCTATCTTTCATTACAGGGAACAAGCATGGCAGCACCGCATGTCGCCGGCGCCTGTGCCTTAATCAAGCAGGCACACCCGGACTGGACACCACAGCAAATAAAAGCGGCCTTGATGAATACCGCCAAGCCATTGTTTAAAAATGCAAACACTCCGTATCGAACCTACGAGCAGGGAGCAGGGAGAATTCAAGTGCCCGAGGCGGTAAAAGCGGAATCGCTTGTGACGCCGAGCTCGATTCACTTTGGGAAATTTACAGAACAGAGGGATGTTCATAAAATCCTTTTATACGTTGAAAACACAAGCAATGCGACAAAAAGATATTCCTTTGACATTCCGGAGCGAACAGATGGACTATCGTGGAAAGTTCCGCTTTCGTTTACATTAGCATCAAAGGAAACAAAGGAGGTTGCGATTGAACTTAGGGTCGACCCGCAAAGTTTTAAAAAGAAAATCCATGATGGCAACATCAAGCTTCAGGCAGGATCTACCCTCATCCATATTCCATATATCTATGTCCTCGAAGAACCAAATTACCCGAGAGTAATGGGATTTTCCTTTGGGGAAGGGGATGCTCCAGGGCAATATCTGTATGAGGTCTACCTTCCGGGTGGAGCAGAGGAGTTCGGCATCGCCTTATTCGATCCCGGTGATTATCGTTTTGTCGGCTTTTTAGATTCAATTGAAAATGTCAAAAAAGGATTGATTCAAAAGAAAATTGAAAATGAGAATCTTCCAGAGGACGGGGTGTATCTTGCAAAGGTATATGCGAAAAAAGCCGGGAAAGAGGATTTCATTGAAACGATGGTAAAAATTGAAAAAGGGAAACAGTAAATTTTTAAAAAGAAAGTGAAACCTTTTTGAAACCGGTTCGTATTACCTTATCGTGTACTCCTTTAATGAGGAGGGTATCTGCCCTCCTAAGCAAGTTTTTTCAATAAAACTTCCGGGGGCAAGAGTATGGGTAAATATTAAATTTTCTGATAATTTTTAGTATCCTAATATATCGTGAAAAGCTGAAAATTGCAAGTGAATATTTCGTGGAAACTCATTGACTTTACATATTGCCTATTGTATGCTTACAAAGGGTGTAAATGATAAGGTTTTCACATTCAAGAAAGTGTTAATTACCTTGATCATTTGCCATAAAGCCCGGTTCACATTCTCTTATAGTGAGGATGCGATAATGATGCGTAAAAACAACCGCAATCCATTTCAAGCTATGGCTTTAATGTCCGCAATTGTCTCCCAGTTAGTAGGTTCCATTCTCATTGGTATTTTTGCAGGAAGATGGTTGGACCATCAGTGGGGTACCGAGCCAATTTTCTTAATTATCGGATTGTTAATCGGATTAGCATCGGGAACCTATGCCATGCTTGTTTCGATTCGCCATTTTTTCTCGGGAGATAAATGATTATGCCGGATTTTAGAGAGATATTCAACAGGCAGCGAAAATGGAATTTGTACTTGTTATCTATATTCGTGCTTGGATGGGGGTTTACCTCCTACAAAACTGTATTTTTAGGATTAATTCTTGGGACATGCTTTAGTTTTCTGAATATCTGGTTGTTAACCAAGAAAACAGAGAAGTTCGACAAGGCCTTTGATAAGGGTAAAAAAATGAAATCGCTTGGTTCGCTGCAAAGAATGGCGACGGCCGCGATTGCAGTGATTATTGCCATGAGATGGCCCAATTACTTTCATGTAGTCAGTGTGGTTATGGGACTAATGACATCCTATATTGTCATTATGATAGATTATTTTTATCATGCATTGCATTTTCATAAATGATAAGGGAAGTGAGGTGAACATAGATGCATCATGAAGCTCCTTTAGTAACATTGGGGGGACTAACCTTTAACTTGGCGAATGATCTGATGATTCTTGTAGCGAGTCTCATTGTTTTTATCATTGCTGTTCTATCTACCCGGAAGCTTGCGATGAAGCCGACAGGCATGCAAAACTTCTTTGAATGGGTGATGGACTTCGTCAAAGGAATCATCAACAGTACGATGGATTGGAAGGAAGGCGGAAGATTCCACATCCTTGGACTTACCTTAATTTTGTATATCTTTGTATCAAATATGCTAGGTCTTCCATTTTCAATCTCTATTGATGGCAAGCTTTGGTGGAAATCACCAACAGCCGATCCTGCTGTAACCTTATCGCTTGCGGTAATGGTAGTAGCGCTTTCCCATTATTATGGTGTAAAGCTAAAAGGTGCAGCTGGATATGGAAAGGGATTCTTCAGCCCAATGGGATTCTTGTTCCCATTGAAAATTATTGAAGAATTCGCGAACACATTAACGCTTGGTCTGCGTCTTTATGGGAACATATACGCAGGTGAATTACTTCTTTCGCTTTTAGCGGGAGGATTGGCTTGGACCGGAGTAGCTGGTATGATAGCAGCCGTACCATTAACCCTTGTTTGGCAAGGTTTCTCCGTATTCGTCGGAACGATCCAGGCATACATTTTTACCATGTTAACAATGGTTTACTTGTCTCACAAAGTGAGTCACGACCATTAATATATTTTTAAACACTAAATTATTCATACATTTTTAAGGAGGAACATTATAATGAATCTTATAGCAGCAGCAATTGCAATTGGTTTGGCAGCAGTAGGCGCAGGTATTGGTAACGGTTTAATCGTTGGACGTACAGTTGAAGGTATCGCTCGTCAACCAGAAGCTCGTGGTTTATTACAAACAACAATGTTTATCGGGGTTGCGTTAGTTGAAGCATTACCGATCATCGGCGTTGTTATCGCGTTCATGGTTTTAGGACGTTAATTAGTAGAGAGAAAAATCCCAAGTGGCGGAGAGGAAGAAGAGACACCTTCGCCATTTATGTTTGTGCAATAGAGAACATACTTTTTCGAGTAGCGAACGACTCTTGAAGGGAGTGAACCCGTGGTGTTATCAGGCAATCTATTTGTTTTAGGTGCTGCAGAAAGCGCAGGCCATTTCAATGGTGGAGATAGTATTTTCCAACTAGTTGTTTTCTTAATTTTGTTAGCGTTACTGAAGAAATTCGCGTGGGGTCCATTAATGGGCATCATGAAACAGCGTGAAGACCATATTGCAGGTGAAATTAATGCGGCTGAAGGAAGCCGTGTTGAAGCCCAAAAGCTTTTAGAAGAGCAGAGAAACCTTTTAAAAGAAGCACGTACAGAAGCTCAAAGCTTAATAGAAAGTGCGAAAAAGCAAGGCGATGTTCAGCGTGAGGAAATCATTGCGATTGCCCGTACAGAAGCTGAACGCGTGAAAGAAGCTGCGAAGCTTGAAATTGATCAGCAAAAGGAAAAAGCAATGGCCGCAATTCGCGAACAAGTTGCTTCCTTGTCTGTATTAATCGCCTCTAAGGTTATTGAGAAAGAGTTGAATACCCAAGATCAGGATCAACTCATCAACGAATATATTAAAGAGGCAGGAGAACGCCGATGAGTAACTCCATCGTAGCAAAACGCTATGCGTCGGCACTTTTTCAAATTGCTAAAGAACAACAGATTCTTAGCGCTGTAGAAGAAGATCTTCGTGTAGTAAAAGAAGTAATCCAAACGAATAAGGATTTAAAGGCTGTTCTCAGCTCTTTAAAACTTTCAAAGGAAAACAAAAAAGCCATTTTAAAACAGGCTTTTGCGAACATTAATGGATTTGTTGTAAATACATTAATGATTTTAATGGACCGTCACCGTGAAGGTGAAATTGTTGAAGTGGTCAACCAGTTTATTGAGCTTGCATATGAAGCATCCGGTGTTGCTGAAGCTGAAGTTTCCAGTGTACGCCCGCTTTCAGATGCTGAGCGTGAGGCGATCTCGGCTACTTTTGCAGCAAAAGTTGGCAAGCAGTCTCTCAGAATTGAAAATATTGTGGATTCCGAATTGCTGGGTGGCGTGAAGGTCCGCATCGGAAATCGTATATATGACGGCAGCTTGCGCGGCAAGCTCGATCGTTTGCAACGTAAATTGTTAAGCTAAGATTTGTAGATAGGGGTGAAACTCATGAGCATCAAAGCTGAAGAAATCAGTGCCCTGATAAAAAAGCAAATTGAAAACTATCAGGCGGAAATTCAAGTAACAGATGTTGGTACGGTTATCACCGTTGGTGACGGTATCGCTCGTGTTCACGGTCTTGACAACGTTATGGCTGGAGAACTAGTTGAATTTTCAAACGGCGTTATGGGTATGGCACAAAACCTTGAAGAAAATAACGTCGGTATTATTATCCTTGGACCTTTCACTGATATCCGTGAAGGTGACGAGGTACGCCGTACAGGCCGCATCATGGAGGTTCCGGTTGGTGAAGAGTTAATCGGACGTGTAGTAAACTCATTAGGACAACCAATTGATGGTATGGGTCCAATCAATACAACAAAAACTCGCCCTATTGAGCAAGTAGCAACGGGCGTTATGGCGCGTAAATCGGTTCATGAGCCATTACAAACAGGTATTAAAGCGATTGACGCACTTGTGCCAATCGGCCGCGGTCAGCGTGAGTTAATCATCGGAGACCGTCAAACAGGTAAAACATCTGTTGCCATCGATACAATCTTGAACCAAAAAGGTCAAAACATGATCTGTATCTATGTTGCCATTGGACAAAAGGAATCAACAGTACGTGGTGCGGTTGAGACCCTTCGTAAAAATGGCGCATTAGATTACACAATCGTTGTGTCTGCATCTGCATCACAACCAGCACCAATGCTATTCTTGGCACCATATGCAGGCGTTTCAATGGGTGAAGAATTTATGTTCAGCGGTAAGCACGTATTAATCGTGTATGATGACTTAACAAAGCAAGCATCTGCATACCGTGAGCTTTCCTTGCTACTTCGCCGTCCTCCAGGTCGTGAAGCATATCCAGGGGATGTATTCTACTTGCACAGCCGTTTATTAGAACGTGCAGCGAAATTGAACGACAGCCTTGGCGCGGGTTCAATCACTGCATTACCATTTATCGAAACACAAGCAGGTGACGTTTCTGCTTATATTCCAACAAACGTTATCTCCATCACAGATGGACAAATTTTCTTACAATCTGACCTTTTCTTCTCCGGTGTTCGCCCAGCGATTAACGCAGGTCTTTCCGTATCTCGTGTAGGTGGATCCGCTCAGATCAAAGCGATGAAGAAGGTTGCAGGTACACTGCGTCTTGACCTTGCTTCATACCGTGAGCTAGAAGCATTTGCTCAATTCGGTTCTGACCTTGATAAAGCGACCCAAGCGAAGCTAAATCGTGGTGCACGTACCGTTGAGGTACTTAAACAAGACTTGAACAAGCCGCTATCAGTTGAAAAGCAAGTAGCGATTCTATATGCATTAACACGCGGCTTCCTTGATGATATTCCATTACAGGATATCCGCCGTTTCGAAGCTGAATTCTTAACATGGTTAGACCACAACCGCAAAGAGTTGTTAGACCATATTACCAAAACGAAGGATCTTCCTTCTGATGACGATTGGGCATCTGCAATTAACGCCTTCAAAAAGACGTTTGCAGTTTCCGAGTAATTTATGGCTAACATTGAACACTTTTAGTGAGGGTGGTGAGAACTTAAAATGGCATCATTACGCGATATAAAAACTCGTATTAATTCAACGAAAAAGACGAGTCAAATTACCAAAGCAATGGAAATGACTTCTGCTGCGAAATGGAACCGCGGGGTGATGAATGCAAAATCATTCGTCCCTTATATGGAAAAAATTCAAGAGGTAACCGCAGCGATTGCACTTGGCAGTAAAGGGGTAAACCACCCAATGCTGCAGGCACGTCCTGTTAAGAAGACAGGCTATATCGTTATGTCATCTGACCGTGGTCTTGCGGGTGCGTTTAACAGTAACGTCTTAAGACGTGTAAACCAAACGATCCAACAAAATCATAAGTCCAATGATGAATTTGCGATTATTGCCATCGGTCGTGTTGCCCGTGACTTCTTCGTGAAACGCGGCATCAATGTAGCACTTGAAATCATTGGTATTTCAGACCAGCCTTCATTTGCGGACATTAAAGACATTGCATCGAGCACAGTAGGCATGTTTGCTGATGGTACATTTGATGAAATTTATCTATATTACAATCATTATATGAGCGCAATTTCGCAAGAAGTAACCGAGAAAAAACTGTTGCCGCTTGCTGAAATTAAACCGACAGGCAAACTGATTTCATATGAATTCGAACCGTCTGCTGAAGAAATTCTCGAAGTTCTCCTGCCGCAATATGCCGAGAGCTTAATCTATGGCGCGCTGCTAGACAGCAAAGCCAGTGAGCATGCTGCCCGGATGACGGCAATGAAAAATGCAACTGATAATGCAAAAGAACTAATTCGTAACTATACACTTATGTATAACCGTGCCCGCCAGGCAGCGATTACCCAAGAAATTACCGAAATTGTCGGCGGTGCGGCGGCATTAGAATAGACCGTTTTTTGAAAAATGAACTTTATTTCGTGTCTGTGACTTGTTTCCGTTTATGGATCGTGATTCAATGCTGTGAACAGGTTTCAGGCCGAAATCAAAGTTCGGTGTGATTCAATAAGTTCCTTTTTAAAAAAGAGGTTTTGAATCAAAAAAGTAAGTAAGGAGGGAAAATGATGAACAAGGGACGCATTGTTCAGATTATGGGTCCGGTTGTTGACGTTAAGTTTGATAACGCCCAATTGCCTGAGATCTATAACGCATTGAAAATTAGTTCTGAATCAGTCAACCTAACCCTTGAAGTAGCCCTTCATTTAGGTGATGATACAGTTCGTACGATTGCAATGGCTTCTACTGACGGGTTAACTCGTGGTTTGGAAGTATTGGATTCAGGTGCACCGATTTCTGTACCGGTTGGGGAACCAACTCTTGGCCGTGTATTTAACGTATTAGGGGAAGTAATTGACCTTAAGGATGAAATTCCTGCAGGCGCTCGCCGTGATCCGATTCACCGTGAAGCACCGACCTATGAAAATCTTTCAACTGAGGTTGAAATTCTTGAGACTGGTATTAAGGTAGTTGACCTTCTTGCTCCATATATTAAGGGTGGTAAGATCGGTCTGTTCGGTGGTGCCGGTGTAGGTAAAACCGTATTAATCCAGGAATTGATCAATAACATCGCACAAGAGCACAGCGGTATTTCCGTATTCGCTGGTGTAGGGGAGCGTACTCGTGAAGGGAACGACCTTTTCCATGAAATGACGGATTCCGGCGTTATTAAGCAAACTGCGATGGTATTCGGACAAATGAACGAGCCTCCAGGTGCACGTATGCGTGTTGCCTTGACTGGTTTGACAATGGCTGAATATTTCCGTGATGAGCAAGGCCAAGACGTGTTATTGTTCATCGATAACATCTTCCGTTTCACACAAGCAGGTTCTGAGGTTTCCGCGCTATTAGGCCGTATGCCATCTGCCGTTGGTTACCAGCCGACACTTGCTACTGAAATGGGTAAATTACAAGAACGTATTACTTCAACAACAAAAGGTTCTGTTACATCGATCCAAGCGATTTACGTACCAGCCGATGACTACACTGACCCGGCTCCGGCTACTACTTTCGCTCACTTAGATGCTACAACAAACCTTGAGCGTAAACTTTCTGAGATGGGTATCTACCCTGCGGTGGACCCACTTGCATCGACTTCTCGTGCATTGTCACCTGAAATCGTTGGCGAAGAGCACTACAATGTTGCTCGTCAAGTACAGCAAACCTTACAGCGTTACCGTGAATTACAGGATATCATCGCGATCTTGGGTATGGACGAACTTTCTGATGATGATAAGTTAGTCGTAGCTCGTGCTCGTCGTGTTCAGTTCTTCTTATCACAAAACTTCCACGTTGCTGAGCAGTTCACTGGCCAGCCTGGATCTTATGTGCCGGTTAAAGAAACAGTTAAAGGATTCAAAGAAATCCTTGACGGTAAATATGACCACCTTCCAGAAGATGCATTCCGTCTTGTCGGCCGCATCGAAGAAGTGGTTGAATCTGCTAAACGCATGGGCGTAGAGGTCTAATTCCAGCCAGGAGGGTAAAAAATGAAGACGATTAAAGTCAATGTTGTTACTCCCGATGGCCCGGTGTATGAATCAGATGTGGAAATGGTTAGTACAAAAGCTAAAAGTGGCGAACTCGGTATTTTGCCTGGCCACATTCCCTTGGTTGCCCCGCTTGAAATTGGTGCTGTTCGTCTGAAGTTAGGCGGCGGTAAACAAGAGCAGATCGCAGTGAGCGGCGGATTTTTAGAAGTTCGTCCGGATCAAGTGACGATTTTAGCTCAAGCAGCGGAAAATGCAGCTGATATTGATGTTGATCGTGCCCTAAGGGCGAAGGAACGCGCTGAACAGCGTCTTCAACAAGCACAGCAGGAACATATCGATTTCAAACGTGCTGAACTAGCTCTTCAACGTGCCATCAACCGCCTCGCCGTATCGGATAAAAGATAATCAAGTTTTTAGATAAGAACCCCTCCTTTTTGGAGGGGTTTTTTGTTACTCTATCTGGTGTAGAGAGTATTTTGAAAAAAGATAATATTATTACTATTAAATTTGTTGATTTTGTGGTATTTATAGATAGTAAAGAATTATTTTGATATACCGTTTTCTAATGAGAAGAGCTGGAAGTAATGGCTCTTTTTACATTTACTATAAATAGTTTGAAAGTTTCATCTATTTTGATATTGACGTGAAACGTTATAGAATGTAATATTATATTATAATACATTAAGTGATAGGAAAATCGCTGAGACAGTGGGGTGTAATGAGACTTAGGAGACATATTTTGAATTTGTAAGCGGTTAATCTGGTAATTTGATAGTTTATAAACTAATTAGGGGGATCTTGTATATGAAACGTTGGCTTAATCTAGCAGTTGGTATCCTTTTGGTAATGTCCATATTTTTAGCCGGATGTTCCTCGAAAAGCACGAGTTCAAATTCAGCAAACGGAAAGACAACCATTACATTTTTTTACCGTTGGCCAAATGAGCCATACAAGTCTTACTTTAAGAGTGTGATTGCAGATTTTGAAAAGCAGCACCCTAACATTCAAATTAAAGAAGTAACCGCATTAAATGATGATTATAAGCAAAAAGCAAATGTTCTTCTTGGAAGTCAAAATCCGCCGGATGTTTTCTTTACTTGGGCAGGAGAATATGGTCAAAAGTTTATCCGGGATGGTGTAGCATTAGATCTCTCGAAATACTATGACGAGAACAAAGATTGGTCAGGTAAATTAATTGGTTCACAAGTAAATTTCTTTAAAAAGGATGATAAAGTCTACGGTGTTCCACTATTTACTGACAGTAAGTTATTCTTCTACAACAAAGACTTGTTTGACAAGCTAAATTTAAAGGCACCAACGACATGGGATGAATTTATTCAGGACCTTGCTGTCATTAAAAAGAGCGGAACGACACCACTTATTTTAGGGAATAAATCACCTTGGGCTGCTGCTCACTATGTAACAGCATTGAATCAGAGACTAGTACCGAAGGAAGTTTTAGATAAAGATTTAAGCTATAAAGGGGCTCAGTTTACAGACCCTGGATATGTAGAAGCATTAAAGAAATTAAATGAATTAAAAACGTATATGAATGATAATCCAAATGCGATTGCCCATGACGAAGCAAGAAACCTATTCCTTGGCGGCAAAGCAGCGGTAACATTCCTTGAATCATTGGAAATTACCTTTATGAAAGACGCTACATTTAAATGGGGAACCTTTAAAGTACCGACCATTTCAGGAGCGAAAGGTGACCAAGAAGGCTTAATTGGTGCACCTGAAGGATTTATGGTTCATAGTAAATCGAAACATCCGAAAGAAGCAATGGAGTTCTTGGAGTTTATGACTTCTAAAGTTAATGGAGAGAAATTAATCAAGGATACAGGTTTAGCAAGTACCGTGGATGGTGCGGTGAATGCGAATAGCGCAACAGATCATGAAGTCGAAGCAATGGATTTAATCAAGAGCGCAAAGAATATGGCCATTTGGACTGACAGCGCATTAGACAGCAGAGTATTTAAGCCATATGGTGATGGAGTACAAGCTATGCTTGGTGGCAGCATGACACCAGAACAAGTCATGAAGAATGTTCAGGATGCAGCGAAACAAGTAAATCAATAAAGGGAGACATGAAATCTATTAAAATGTCGGTTTAGCGGAGTCCTTGTTCCTCTTAAACCGACATATTTTAATAGATATTGATGGGAGGGGTATAGAATGCACAAGTCACGAGTTGTCCCAGTTTTATACATAGCACCGGCCATTCTTATGCTTGCATTATTTGTTTATTATCCATTAGTTCGAAATGTAATAAATGGCTTTTATGAATGGAACCCATTTACTTTAGATCGAAAATTTGTCGCACTACAAAATTATGCACACCTCTTTAAAGATCCCGTCTTTTTTACAGTACTTAAAAACAATCTATTTTACGCCTTTATCTCCGTTATTATTCAAGTTGGTCTTGGATTAGTGATTGCAGCAATATTAGAAGACAAGATCTTCAGAAGATTTTCCACATTCTTTCGAACAACTTTTTTTATTCCTGTTCTTATTTCCATGACCGTAATTGGGATCCTCTTTAGTTTCATCTATAATCCAGAGGTTGGGTTACTAAATGGTTTTCTTAAAGCAATTGGCTTGGGTGAATGGGCAAGAGGCTGGCTTGGGGATCCGAAAACATCGATTTTCGCTGTTATTGGTGTTTCCCAATGGCAAAGCCTTGGCTACACCGTTATGTTGTATGTGTTGGCCGTCCAAAAAGTCCCAGGGGAATTATATGAAGCAGCTACCATCGATGGGGCAGGAAAAATCCGCACATTTTTTAGCATTACAGTTCCACAGGTAAAAGAAATGACCTTTGTGCTATTAATCTATACCGTAACAGGTTCATTCTTAGTGTTTAGTGAAGTATACGTATTAACGGCTGGCGGTCCAAATAACTCTTCACAAGTCTTTAGTACCTATCTATACCAAAAGGCGTTTATTGACAATCAACCGGGATTTGCCTCTGCTATAGCAAACGTAATTTTGGGTATCACATTAATCTTCTATTTTCTACAAAATAAGTTCGTAAAAACAGGGGAGGAGTAAAAATGAAACCGATTGAATCACAGGGAGATTCAGGGGCGGTGAGTCCGAATGCAACGATCGTAAAGTCTGCGAAAATCAGCACGAAAGCAAAAAAACATAAACAAGGCTTCTCCATCGTCGTTGGGATCATCTTTCTATTTCTGCTTCTTTACTTTGTTGCGATTGCCTATCCAATCTTTTGGATGGTTGTCAATTCCTTTAAAAATACAACAGAAATTTATAACGACACTTGGGGGCTTCCAAAAGAATGGCTGTTTTCAAATTATAGTGCTGCGTGGGAACAAGGGGTTTCAAGCTACTTCGTTAATAGCTTGATCATTACGATTGGTACATGTATTTTAACGGTTTTGATTAGCTCGTTTTGTGCATACGGCTTGACCCGTTTCCAAATAAAGGGGGGGAAGTTCCTGCTCCTATTTGTGTCAGCAGGTCTGATGTTTTCCCCGCAAAGCGGTTTAATTCCACTCTATGAATTAATTCAAAAGATGGGGATTTTTGATACGTATTGGGCGCTGATTTTAACTTTTACAGCCTATCGAATTCCATTAACGGTTCTGTTGATTCGTTCATTTTTCCTCGGGATTCCGAAAGAATTGGAAGAATCAGCTTATCTCGACGGGGCTACGAGTTTAGATGTTTTTGTGAGAATATTTCTGCCAATGAGCAAACCGATAATGTTTACGGGTGTCATTTTAACTGCTTATTATTCATGGAATGAGTTTTTATTCTCAATGCTTTTCATTCAAACAGAAGAGGTAAAGCCGATTACTTCCGGTTTATTAGTTTTCAAAGATGCATTAAATACAAACTGGGGAGTCTTACTAGCTGGACTGGTTATTTCTGCCATTCCATTGATTGCCATCTTCCTGATGATGCAGAAGTATTTTGTCAGAGGCTTGGCCGAGGGAAGTGTAAAAGGATAATAAGAGACTGGGGACAATCCGTGCCCCACTATTATTATCTTGTATATAACGTTTTATAACATATTAATAAGGAGTGAGTGAGATTGTTAAACTTTAGTAGAGAGAAGTATTTGAAGGTAACCGGCGGTGCAGTAGGGCTGCGCGAAGAAATTGAAAAGGTAGTGGACAAGGTTTATGAGAAGGGGTTTAAAAATATTTTCTTAATTGGATCAGGCGGTGCTGTTGCGACCTTTTATCCATTTGAATTTATGATTAATTCAACATCCACGATTCCAGCCTATGCCGAAATCGCAGCAGAAGTTGTCCTACAGAATCATAAACAACTAAGTGAACAATCGCTTGTCATTCTATCTTCTCTATCAGGTACAACACAGGAGACAGTAGCAGCAGCGAAATATTGTAAAGAAAAAGGCGCAACAACAATTGGATTGACAGGTGAGTACAATAAACCGCTTGCTGACACAGTTGATTTTCCAATCGTTAATTTTGCAGAAAATGACTTTGCCAGCGATGGGAATCAACTAGTTCTCTATTTACTCATTTTTAAATTAATGAATAAAAATGGAGATTTCCCTCGTTATGAGGAGTTTGCAGCGCAGTTGGAAGCCCTTCCAGAACGATTAATCGAGGCAAAAGAACAGTTTGAAGACAAGGCGGAAGCTTTTGCTGTCGCTTATAAGGATGAGCCCTATCATATGGTAGTTGGTTCCGGAAATACCTGGGGACGTGCTTACTCCTATGCGATGTGTGTATTGGAAGAAATGCAATGGATTAAAACAAAATCGATTCATGCAGCAGAATTCTTCCATGGCACCTTGGAGCTAGTGGAAGAAGACACGAGCGTTCTTTTACTTAAGGGTGAAGATGAATCACGCCCGTTGATGGACCGTGTTGAGGCTTTTGCTGAGAAGTATACAAAGAAATTGACCGTAATCGATACAAAGGCGTTTGAGCTAGAAGGAATTAATGAAGAGTTCCGCAAATATTTATCACCAATCGTTACATCGACGCTTCTCCAAAGACTGAGTGTCCATTTAGAAGATAAACGCAATCATTCTTTAGAGATTAGAAGATATTATCGTACAGTGGCTTATTAAAAAGATTTAGAGAAAGATACAAGAGGTATCTTTCTCTTATTCACCATATGGGAGGTTTCAATTATGAGATTGATAGCAGTAGGAGATAATGTAGTAGATTTTTATGATGACCTTGGTGAGATGTTTCCAGGCGGGAATGCTGTAAATGTGGCGGTCTTTTGGAAACGTTATGGTGTTGATGAGGTTTCCTATATTGGGATTGTCGGCAATGATGAAGAAGGCGATCATATTGTTAACTCGTTAAAGTTGGAAAATCTCAATGTTTCAAGGGTAAGAAGAGCGATTGGTCCGTCAGGTGAAGCGGTAGTCACGCTCGATGAGCATGGGGATCGGAAGTTTGTCGGCTCCAATAAAGGCGGAGTCCAACAGCAGCTAAAATTGAATCTTACCGATGAGGAACTAGAATATATTCAAACCTTTTCGCTGCTGCATACAAGCGTTTTTAGTCATTTGGAGAAAGAGTTGCCATTATTGCAAAAATACATCGATATTTCGTTTGATTTTTCAACAAAATATGATGATGACTATTTAGAACAGGTTTGTCCATATGTGAAATATGCAATTTTCTCTGGTGGAGATTTAAGCAAAGAGGAATGCAATGCGTTAATTACGAGGGTACACAAGGCAGGTACACCAAATGTTGTCGTTACTAGAGGTTCTGAAGGATCATTGTTCTCGGATTCCCATCAGGTTTATGAACAGGGAATTGTCGAGACCGATGTAGTGGATACACTTGGAGCTGGGGATACGTTTGTAGCGATCTTTTTAAAAGAATATGTCGCACATGGGAATGCCCAGGTTGCAATGGATAAAGGTTCCGCAGCTGCAGCTGAAACGTGCCAGCGCTTTGGCGCCTTTGGTCATGGAAAGAAGCGGGAGAGTAAGATTGTTATTGGCCGTTAATAAGATGAACCTGTTCTGTTGAAGAGCAGGTTATTTTTTTGGCTCTTTGTTGCTTTAATAATAAATTCGCAAATAAAACACTGGATTTGCTAATAAACTATTAAAACCCGCTGTTAAGATGACTTTCAGTAGCTTGAACGTAGGTATAAACAACAATCTAAATGAAAAAAGCTCCTCGAGTCCAAACTCGAGGAGCTAATTCTTCCTATTAATATTCAACTTTCCACATATATCTTCTTTGTGATAGTGGATGATTGCGCGCCTCTGCTAATTGTTCAGCATATTTACGAAGAACATGATTTAATACAAGCGGTGCGATATAGCCCCTTAACTCTTCGTCAACACCAGTTAAATCAAGATCTTTAGCATCTAATACAACTAGTTTTTCACCGTATTTTTTCGAGAAATCTAATGCTCTTTCATCTAGTGGGCGTGTTTCATCTAAGCCAAGCAAGATAATGAATGGTACGTCTTTATCAATAATCTCGAACGGACCGTGGAAGTACTCACCAGAGTGAACGGCATTGGAGTGGATCCATTGCATTTCCATTAGAATACAAATGGCGTAAGAATAAGCAATTCCGTAGTTTGCTCCACTTGCCATTGTATAGATCACTTTTTCATCCTTGTATTCCTGGCCAAATTGTAGTGCTTTGCCTTCATATTGCTTAGCGGCTTTCTCAAACACAGATTGGAGATTGGATAAGCTGTTGACCATTTTGTCAAACTTATCATTTCCTTCTAATACGTTTAAAACGCCGAATGTTAATTGATAAAGTAAACCTAAGTTTGTATTAAAAGCAACGGATTCAGCGCCCCACTCATATTTCACAACAAATTCACTTTCTTGTGCAAGAGGTGAGGTTGGCTGGTTTGTAAATCCAACTGTTAATGCTCCTTTTTGACGGGCAAATTCTGCTGCTTTAACCGTTTCAGGAGTTGTACCTGACATAGAGCATAATACAACGAGTGAATTTTCTCCAAGTTTTCTAGGGTTGCGATGAATGAATTCATTCGAACTGTAAACATCAGAAGTAAGATCTTTTGCTTCACGGTCCAATATGTACTTATTTGGATACATAATGGCAGAAGAACCTCCACATGCAACAAAATATACGTGGTTGATGGTACGTCCTTTCAAAGCATCTAAAACATTTTGAACTTGCTGATCGACAACTACTTGTGAATTTACCATTCATGTTTCCTCCCTTAAAATCTTTTGTATTGAATATAATAATACATTATATAACATTATATTAAGTGCCAAAAGATTAATTGTCAATGTTTTTTGAACATTTAATTTTTTGAAACCTGAAGAAATTAATATTACATTGACTTATAACATAATATAATGTTATGTTGATTTTGATAAATGAGCTGAAAAAGGAGGGGGTGGGGTACATGGCAAAAATCAAGCGGGACCAAGTTACAGGGATGAACTTCCATTATAAACACTATTCTTTCGAATACTTTTTAGATGCAATGGTTCGATACGGGTTTAAAAATATTGAAATATGGGGTGCCTCTCCGCATTTTTATGTGGATGATATGAGTATCCAAGACATTAGACAAGTAAAGAAAGAGATTGATAGAAGAGGTTTATCGGTTGTCTGCTTTACACCAGAGCAGTGTGTATATCCAATCAATCTTGCAGCAAAAGAGGATCGAATCCGGGAAAAAAGTATCCAATACTTTATTAAATCAGCCCAAGCCGCGAAAGAATTGGATGCGCCCATGCTGTTAGTTACTCCAGGCTGGGGCTATGAAAATGAGGACTGCAATGAAGCATGGAAAAGAACAAGAGATTCATTGGAACGATTAACAGCGGTTGCCGCTAATTTAGACTTAATCCTTGCGTTTGAACCATTAACAAGAGTGGAGTCAAATTTAATTTACAATGCGAAGACACTTAAAGCCATGTTAGATGAAGTGAACAGCCCTTATCTTAAAGGAATGATTGATAGTATTCCAATGGCACTGGCGAACGAAGATTTCCGTGATTATTTTAGCTTATTAAAGGAAGATTTAGTTCATATTCATTTTATTGATGGAAAACCTGAAGGCCATCTTGTCTGGGGTGATGGGGTCCTTCCTCTACAGAAATACATCGAACAATTGAATGAAATTGGCTACAAGGGCTCTCTAACATTAGAATATACTTCTTATCAATATGTGCAAAATCCGGATGCTGCAATTGAAAGGACATTGAATGTTTTTTCCGATTTTTTTTGAAATTGATAGGGTGAATGAAATTCTATATACTTGAATATAGACAGAATGACGTAATGAAGGCAGGTGAAACAAATGTTAAAACAAGATAATCAAATTCCTTTATACATCCAATTAAAGGAATCCATCCGCAGTTCGATTTTAAATGGGCAATTAAAGTTCGGAGATCAAATTCCCACTGAATTAGAATTGAGCGAAGAGTATAAGATTAGCAGGATTACGGTAAGAAAGGCAATCCTCGATTTAGTAGAAGAAGGCTATTTAGTTAAAAAGCAGGGGAAAGGTACATTTGTAAACAAAAGGAAAATTGAAAGAAAAATCGTTCATTTTTTAAGCTTTACGGAAGCTTGTAAAGCAAATGGTATGAAAGCCAGCAGTAAAGTCTTTAAAAAGGAAATTATTCAACCAACAGCCAAGGATCAAGAAAGACTTCAACTCGATGAGGGAGATGCATTGTTATTCATTCAGAGAGTAAGATATGCGGATGAATCACCGATTATGATTGAAAATAACTACTTTTCATATAAAGATTTTCATTCATTATTAAATGAAAACTTGGACGACTCTGTCTACAAGATATTGGAAGAAAAACTGAATGTAAAACCAGATCGTGCGGGAGAGTTAACATTGGAGATTGTTCGTGCCACTGAGGAAGAAGTCAATTTACTTCATACATCGAGCGGAGAACCTCTTTTTTACATGGAAACAACGGTCTATGATGAAAACGACAGACCTGTGCATATTGGAAAACAGTATATTTTGGGTGATAGTTATAAATACAACTTGAAGTAATGAAAGCGATTACCCTTGTGCAGACGGAGCCCCACTTTTTTGAGGGGCTTTTTGTTTTTGAAGCGGGGAATGTGAAGGGACCAGAAAATAACGGGGGTTCAAGTATCCTACACCCCTTTCTACTCATTTCACTATTCCAAGCATGAAATCACCGTACAAGAATATGATTGTAGTAGTGAAAATGATAACAAGTCTAGTTTTTAAATGAAGAAGATGAACAATTAATGACAAATCTCACATACAATCTGGTGGTTTTGTAGTTAAATAGGGGTTGTTGTCGAATAATCGGAATATATTAGCTTGATATATCAGGGTTTCCAGGGGTTTTATTAGAATAAAAATGACCTTCTTTATATTTCCAATTTAAAGGCGGAGGCTTGTCGACACAGGTATCTTTCAATGCTATAATGTATTCGGTTACAAATATTCACTAGTAAGAAAATTTTCAACATTGGAGGGGATAGACATGGAACTTCTAAATGTATATCAGAATAATTATCTGATTGTTTTTGTGTTTCTATGTCTCGGGGTATTGCTGCCTGCGGTAGCATTATATTTAGGTAAGCTTTTGCGTCCTCATGCACCAAGTGATGCGAAGAATACCACATATGAGAGCGGTGTTGAGCCATTTCACGATTCCCGTGTACAGTTCAATGTCCGCTATTATATTTTTGCCCTAATGTTTGTTATTTTTGATGTAGAGACTGTGTTTTTATATCCATGGGCTGTTGCCTATGATAAACTAGGCGTTTTTGCATTGATCGAAATGTTAATTTTCGTTGTCATGCTGTTAATTGGCCTAGCCTATGCTTGGAAGAAGAAGGTGTTAAAATGGACCTGAAACTAGACAACGTATCGCCTCAGGAAATGGAAGAGTTACAGAGGAATGTATTTATGACAACACTAGAGCAGGTGAAGGCGTGGGCGCGAAGCAATTCGATCTACCCGCTGACATTTGGTCTGGCTTGTTGTGCGATTGAAATGATGGCTGTAGGTTCCTCCCACTATGACTTGGACCGTTTCGGATCATTCTTCCGGACGTCACCGAGACAGTCGGACTGTATGATTGTGTCAGGGACTGTGACGAAAAAAATGGCACCAATTCTTCGCCGTTTATATGATCAAATGCCGGAACCGAAATGGGTAATTGCGATGGGATCGTGTGCAACAGCGGGCGGACCATATGTAAAATCATATTCCGTTGTTAAAGGTGTGGACCAAGTAGTCCCTGTAGATGTTTATATCCCGGGATGCCCTCCAAACCCGGCCGCTTTAATATATGGAATCAATAAGTTAAAGGAAAAGATTCGTTACGAAGCGAAGACTGGGAAGAAGGTGATGTAATCCATGAGCGGGGAGAAGGATCTCGAACAATTAAAGCGAGAAGCCGCTGAAAAGGCGAAGGCAGCTGCACTAGCGAGACGCCAGGCGAAGGAAGCCGGAGAAAACGCACCGAAGCCTGAAGCCACGTCAACCCCAGCAGGCGACGCTGATGATCTTGCAATTAAAAAAGCTGCAGCAGCAGCGAAAGCCAAGGCAGCTGCACTAGCTAAAAAGCAACGTGAAGGAATCGAAGACGACCCAGCAGAAGCTCCAGCAGCGGAAGCGGCGGGCGACGCTGATGATCTAGCAAAGAAAAAAGCAGCGGCAGCAGCGAAAGCCAAGGCAGCCGCACTCGCCAAAAAGCAACGAGAAGGCATTGTTGAGGAAACGGTTGCACCAGCAGCGGAAGCCTCAGCAGATGGCGATGATCTAGCGAAGAAAAAAGCAGCAGCAGCAGCAAAAGCAAAAGCTGCAGCATTAGCGAAAAAGCAACGAGAAGGAATCGCGGACGAACCGGCAGAAGCACCAGCAGTCGAAGCGTCGGGCGGCGATGATGATCTAGCGAAGAAAAAAGCAGCGGCAGCCGCGAAGGCAAAAGCAGCTGCATTAGCGAAAAAGCAACGAGAAGGAACCGCGGATGAACCAGCAGCCGAAGCAGGGGGCGACGACGATCTAGCGAAGAAAAAAGCCGCAGCAGTGGCCAAGGCAAAAGCAGCGGCAGCCGCGAAACGTAAGGCAGCTGAGTTAGCCGGTGGAGGAGAAGCTCCTGCAGGCGGCGATGATGAAAAAGCGAAAGCAGTTGCAGCCGCAAAAGCGAAGGCCGCCGCAGCAGCCAAAGCCAAAGCAGCAGCCGCAGCGAAAGCGGGCGGTGCAACAGCAGGTGGCGATGACGAAAAGGCGAAAGCCATCGCAGCGGCGAAGGCAAAGGCCGCCGCGGCAGCAGCAGCCAAGGCGAAAGCAGCCGGCAAAGCAGGCGATGCACCAGCACCGGCAGTCGAGGAAACTGCGTCACCAAATCAGCCATTCCTGGATAAATACCGAAAAGTGATTGAGGAAAATCTGGGCGCTGAGGTTTTAGAAGATTCTTATATTAATAAACTGTCCAAAGACGTTCCAACCCTCGTGGTAAAACGTGAATCCTACTATAAGCTTGCACAATTTTTAAAATACAATGAACTGTTAGGATTCGATTATTTATCCGAGATCCATGGAACCGATTTTCAAACACATATGGAAGTTTATGCTCATCTTTACTCATACAAAAACCGTCAATCCGTCGCTGTCAAAGTGAAAATTGACCGGGATGAACCAACCATCGAGTCCGTCACGCCAATTTGGGCCGGTGCGGAATGGGCAGAATGTGAAGCTTATGATTTGCTTGGAATTAAGTTTACAGGACATCCGGATTTACGTCGGATTTTGCTCGGAGAAGATTGGGTTGGCTATCCACTAAGAAAAGATTATGAGCCTTATGATGTCGAGGTGTAACCAATGATCAGAACAGAAGAAATGCTGTTAAACGTAGGTCCTCAGCATCCAAGTACGCACGGAGTATTCCGGCTGGTGGTAAAAATCGATGGGGAGATTATTACCGAAGCAACACCGGTCATCGGTTATTTGCACCGCGGAACAGAAAAACTAGCTGAAAACCTGCAATATACACAAATTATTCCTTATACGGACCGGTTGGATTATGTCTCCGCCATGACCAACAACTATGTACTTTGTCACGCAGTTGAAACGATGATGGGAATTCAAATACCTGACCGTGCTGAATATTTACGTATTCTGGCAATGGAATTAGGCCGGGTTTCAAGCCACCTTTTATGGTGGGGGACATTCCTCCTCGATATGGGGGCCGTCAGTCCCTTCCTATTTGCGTTCCGCGATCGCGAAATGATTCTGAATTTCCTAAATGAGCTTTCCGGTGCCCGCTTAACTTTCAACTATATGCGTGTCGGCGGCGTCAAGTGGGATGCTCCAGAAGGCTGGGTAGAACGAGTAAAAGACTTTGTCCCATACTTGAGAGAGCAAATTAAAGGATATCATGAACTTGCGTCCGGAAATGAAATTCTCCTTACCCGTATTAAAGGTGTCGGAACATATTCAAAAGAAGATGCCATTAATTACTCGCTAAGCGGTGTCAATCTTCGCAGTACCGGTGTCAAATGGGACCTGCGTAAAGATGAGCCATATTGCATTTACGACCGCTTTGATTTTGACATACCAGTCTTGGATAGCGGTGATGTATTGGCGCGCTACCATTTACGCTTATTAGAAATCGAAGAATCTCTAAAAATTATCGAGCAAGCATGCGACCAATTCCCGAAAGATGGGGATATTCTCGCAAAGGTACCAAAAATCATTAAAGCACCAAAAGGTGAAGGATTTGTCAGAATCGAAGCACCACGTGGAGAAATTGGTGTTTACATCAACAGTGATGGAAAGAAAGAGCCATACCGTCTAAAACTAAGAAGGCCATCTTTCTACAATCTGCAAATTCTCCCGAAATTATTAAAGGGAGAAAACATTTCAAACCTCGTTGCCATTTTAGGGGGCATTGATATAGTCCTTGGGGAGGTGGACGGCTGATGATAAATGATTTACTCCAGTCTAGTCCCGGTTTGTTTAATTTCTTAATCTTCTTTTTACTAGGAGCAATCTTACTTTTAGTCGTACTGGGCTTTGTAACCTACGGAATCCTGGCAGAACGTAAAGTCATGGGTTACATGCAGCTCCGCCACGGTCCAAATCAAGTCGGCGGCCGCTGGGGACTCTTGCAAACCGTTGCCGACGTCTTGAAGCTATTATTAAAAGAAGATATTATCCCGAAACTTGCAGACAGGCCATTATTTATTTTGGCACCGGTAATTGCTTTTGCACCGTCTTTCATGGTGTTGGCAACGATTCCGTTTACCGACAAATTTCAATTTGCCGATATTGGTGTCGGCTTGCTCTATTATATTGCCGTTTCAGGATTAACGACGCTCGGTGTTGTTACAGGTGGCTGGGCATCTAATAACAAATACGCACTCCTTGGAGCCATGCGTGCGGCTGCGCAAATGATTTCATACGAAATTCCGCTTGTCATGTCCGTACTCGGAATTATTTTGCTCACCGGCAGCTTGAACTTAAACGATATCGTGCACCAGCAGAGTCATGGCTGGTTTATCCTGCTACAGCCAGTAGCCTTTATCGTCTTTTTAATTGCATCAGTAGCAGAATTAAATCGGACACCATTTGACTTACCCGAATCCGAAAACGAACTTGTTGCCGGATACCACGTTGAATATTCAGGATTTCGCTGGGCATTCTTCATGCTGGCTGAGTATGTGTACCTATTTGCGATGACGTCACTGATCGTGACCATCTTCCTTGGCGGCTGGCTGCCACCATTCCATTTCCTTGGATTTATCCCAGGAGCCGTTTGGTTCGCACTCAAATTCGCCGTTGTCCTTTTCGTCTACATCTGGTTCCGTGTAGCGTTCCCGCGTCTGCGTGCCGATCACTTGATGGAAATGGGCTGGAAAATATTACTGCCAGTATCCCTGGCAAACATTTTCCTAACCGCCTTAATCAAAACCTTATTTTTCTAAAAAGGAACTCATTTCTCCTCGGCAAGACTTGAGTTTTCCAATACCTTGACTGCCTCGCGTTTGGCAGCAAAGCAAACTTTAAAATGATAAAAGGGGTGAAAAACGTGCTTGGATTAGCAAAAGGCTTGAAATATACCCTAAAACAATTAACAAAAGAAAAGGTCACCTATGACTATCCGAAAAAGCCGCTGCCACTGCCTGACCGGTTCCGCGGCATTCAAAAATTCTATCCGGAAAAATGTATCGTCTGTAACCAGTGCATGAACATTTGCCCGACTGAATGTATTGATTTAGTCGGTAAAAAACACCCGGATCCAACGAAAAAAGGGAAAATCATCGATACCTATGATATTAACTTTGAAATCTGCATCCTTTGTGATCTATGTACAGAGGTGTGCCCGACAGAAGCGATTATCATGACCAATAACTTCGAGCTTGCTGAATACAGCAGGGATGCTTTATTTAAAAACCTTGAATGGTTAGATGAAAACGACGAAAACATACGGCAGGTGAATAAACCATGATATTTTCAGGCGAGTTTCTCGCATTTTTGGGTCTTGCCTTGGCTGCGGTCATCGGCGGTGTGCTGCTCTTAAACCTGACAAAGGTTATGCACATGGTCGTTGCCCTCATATTCACTTTCGTTGCCATTGCCGGCATCTATGTTTTGCTGTCAGCAGAATTCGTTGCAGCTGTGCAAATCTTAATTTATTCAGGCGCGATTACCATCATTATGCTTTTTGGAATCATGTTAACGAAGCATGATGACGAAAGTGAACCAACAACAGGCAAGCTCCGAAAGTTTCTTTTGTTCTTAGGGGTTGTAGGCTTCGCCTTTGCCGTATACATTGGGATCTATAACTTCAATATCGAACAAGTTCCAACCACTTTGCATGAAAATAACACCATGCAAATCGGTAAAGCCCTTTACTCCAAGTGGGTAATTCCATTTGAGTTAACCTCTGTGTTACTTTTAGTGGCATTGGTTGGGGCGATTGTTTTAGCGAAAAAAGACAAGAAGGAGGCGGACGACGAATGAGTTCAGTTCCTGCTTCAGCCTTCCTGGCCCTTGCGCTGATTCTATTTTGCATCGGATTGTACGGTGCCTTAACAAAACGCAACACCGTGATTGTTCTAATATCGATTGAATTAATGCTGAATGCTGTCAACGTCAATCTGGTTACCTTTAGTAAATACGGCTTAGCACCGTCCATTACCGGACAAATCTTTGCCCTATTTGCCATCTGTGTAGCCGCAGCCGAAGCAGCCGTCGGATTAGCCATCCTCATTTCGCTTTACAACAACCGTAAGACGGTGAATATTGACGAAATGAACAAATTGAAAAATTAATCTAACGTAAAATTTTTAGCTGGAAAATCCTGAGCATTTTGTGAATGAATGCGCAGGTAGTGTTTTATAATCTGTGATGAGGTAAGTGGGCTTATCCACACCTTTATCTGTCCTGCTATTTTTAGCGGGCCCAATCTGACGCGCAATTTTATAAAATTTACAGCGGTAGCGCGTTTAAAAAAGGGGATCGTGATATTGATGGAAAATGCATGGATCATACCGCTTTTCCCGCTATTATCGTTTGTGCTCCTGCTTCTTTTCGGGAAGCGCCTGAAGGAGGCGAGTGCATATGTGGGAATTCTGCTCACATTGGCATCGCTTGTTTATTCGGTGTTAGTGCTCTTTGAACGCTTCACAGAGCCAACCTATATGACAAAGGCAGACTGGCTGACGATAGGAGATCTTCATTTAACAGCGGGCTTTGAAGTGAACCAATTAAATGCATTAATGCTAGTGATTGTATCGCTCGTAAGTTGCTTAGTACATACCTACTCAAAAGGGTACATGCATGGTGACGAGCGGTTCCACGTATTCTATGCCTATTTAGGACTATTTACCTTTGCAATGCTTGGTCTGGTCATTTCACCAAACCTTTTGCAAACCTATATTTTCTGGGAGCTTGTCGGGGTCGGTTCCTTCCTCTTAATCGGTTTTTATTTTTACAAAGAAGAGGCAAGAGCTGCTGCCAAAAAAGCCTTCATCATGACCCGTATCGGGGATGTTGGACTTTTAATCGGGATGATCCTCTTGTTCTGGGAAACGAAAAGCTTTGAATATAGTGAAATTTTTGCTGCTGTACAAAACGGCGCTGTTTCACAATCGATGATCACCTTAACAGCTATTCTGATCTTTATCGGGGCTGTTGGTAAATCAGGTCAGTTCCCGCTACATACGTGGCTGCCTGATGCGATGGAAGGCCCGACACCAGTTTCGGCCTTAATCCACGCCGCAACAATGGTTGCTGCCGGGGTTTACTTAGTTGCAGCACTATTCCCATTGTTCTTAGCAAGCAAAACAGCGCTGCTTGTCATTGCCGTCATCGGTGGGATTACAGCAATTTTTGCCGCAAGCATCGGTCTTGTGCAAACAGATATTAAGCGGGTATTAGCCTATTCAACGGTCAGCCAGCTTGGCTACATGATGCTTGCCCTCGGTTCTGCCGGCTATGTGGCGGGTGTGTTCCACTTAATGACACATGCATTCTTTAAAGCGCTCTTGTTCCTTGCAGCAGGTAGTGTCATCCATGCGGTGCATACGCAAAACATCGAGGAAATGGGCGGTCTTTGGAAAAAGCTTCGTCTGACAGGACCATTATTCTTAATCGGAACACTTGCCATCAGCGGTGTGCCGCTTTTATCAGGTTTCTTCAGTAAAGATGAAATTTTAGCGGCTGCATGGGCAGATGGACATTATGTCCTATTCTTGTTGGCGCTGATTGCAGCATTCTTTACAGCATTTTATATGTTCCGCCTGTTCTTCATGGTATTTACCGGAGAAGCACGCGGAGATCAAAAACATGTTCACGAATCGCCTTCCAATATGACGATTCCGATGATCATTCTTGGCGTCTTGGCGATTATTGGAGGTTATGTGAACACTCCATGGTTTGGAACCTTCTTTGGCGATTGGCTTGTGGATGGAAACGAAGTGCTTGCACACCACGCCCATGCGGAAGGTCCAGGATGGATTATGCCTGCCGCAACCATTGTATCCTTGCTTGGAATTTTCCTTGCATGGTTGATCTACGGAAAACGTTCCGTATCACGCAACTGGTTGAGTGGAAAAGGCGATACGCTTCATACGATTTTATTAAACAAATATTACATCGACGAATTTTATCAAATGACAGTGGTTGCTGTTACAACCGGAATCAGCTACTTCCTCAAGTTCATTGACACCTTTATTGTTGAGGGAATTGTGAAGGGTGTTGTCGGATTTGTACAGGGACTAGGAGCATCCGGTTCAAAAATGCAGACCGGACAGGTTCAAACTTATGGTGCGGTTGCCTTCGTGGGTCTTGCCGTTCTAGCTGTCATCTTTGCGTTAACAGGGGGGTACTTAAAATGAATCTAACATCCGTTCTTTCAATCCTAGTATTCTCCCCGTTACTAGGGATTGTGATATTAGCATTCATGCCAAAGACAGCGGAAAAAGCAATCAAAGCGATTGGCTTCCTTGCTACATTGCCGGCCTTGCTCCTGGCACTTGCAGTGTATTTACATTATCAAGCAGGTAAAAACCTAGCGGACTTTTCCGTATCGGTTCCATGGATTAAATTTGGGAATCTAACCGGTGCCGCAAAGGATTTGTTATCTGTTCGTTATGAGCTTGCAATCGGCGGCTTCCAGCTGTTACTTGTCGTATTAACAGCAGTCATTGCGACGTTGTCAGCAATCGGCGCTGCTAAATTTGTGAAAAAGGAATGGAAAGGCTACTTCATGCTGTTCCTTCTTTTAGAAATTGGGATGCTCGGTGTGTTTACAGCGGAAAACCTAATTTTGTTCTTTATCTTCTTCGAGGTAACATTAATTCCAACCTTCTTCCTAATCGGAAAATGGGGTTATTTTGAAAAAGAAAAAGCCGCATTCAGCTTCTTAATCTACAATGGATTAGGTTCAGCGGTATTATTAATCGCCATTATGATCTTGTTTTCAAAAACAGGAACAACGAATATCGAGCAATTACAGCATATTGTTAATGTCAAAGGCGGCCCAATTTCGGGTGATTTAAAGATGGGTTTGTTTATTGCCTTGCTGATTGCCTTTGGTGTGAAATTACCGATTTTTCCATTGCACAGCTGGATGCTGCGCGTTCACGTACAAGCACCGCCGTCAGTGGTAATGATTCACTCTGGTATTCTACTAAAGATCGGTGCGTACGGTTTGATTCGTTTCGGAATGGGAATCTTCCCGGCGCAGTTTGACAAGCTTGCCGTCATGCTGGCAATCCTTGGGGTAATTAATCTCTTGTATGGTGCCTTCTTGGCGTTCATTCAATCAGACTTCAAAATGGTTTTGGCCTATTCTTCGATTTCTCACATGGGAATCGTGTTAATCGGTCTTGCGGCGATGAATGAAGCGGGTATTCAAGGAGCGATTTTCCAAGTGGTTTCCCACGGGTTAATCTCAGCCTTATTGTTCTTCCTTGTCGGTGTGTTCTACGAGCGCACAGATACATCTTTAATCGAAAATCTTGGCGGGATGGCGAAGGGGATGCCGCGGGCTGCGGGTTTCTTGCTTGCTGGTGGTCTTGCGTCACTAGGACTTCCTGGTATGTCTGGATTCGTCAGCGAATT
Source organism: Neobacillus sp. GCM10027624 (assembly GCF_042675345.1). Classification (NCBI taxonomy): domain Bacteria; kingdom Bacillati; phylum Bacillota; class Bacilli; order Caryophanales; family Bacillaceae; genus Neobacillus; species Neobacillus sp. GCM10027624. Next base: position 367,033 of record NZ_JBHTHD010000008.1, on the reverse strand, counting down.
CATGGCGTTCCTTGGCTTGTTCAAAGAAATGCCGGTGATCGCCGCTGTTGGGACAATCGGGATTATCATGACTGCCGTTTATTTACTTCGTGCGGTTCTAGGGATTACCTATGGCCAGGCACATCGTGAATTTACCGGTGTTGTCGATCTAAAAGGTGTTGAAATGGTACCGGTTGTTGTTTTGATCGTTTTAATCGTGTTAATCGGTGTTTATCCAAGTGTTCTAAGCTCACCACTTCATGCCACACTTGAAACTATATTGCTTGGGATAGGAGGGTGATGAAGGATGGATATCAAAGCATTGGAATCATTTAATTGGGGCGCTATGACACCGGAATTCATCATCGTCGGTGTTGCCGCCGTCCTAACCCTTCTTGATTTATTTATGCCGAAGAATCAGGATCGCAGGATTCTTGGCTGGATTGGGATTGCCGGAATTTTTGCCGCATTGATTTCGGTCATTAGTGTGATTGACCAAGGAACGGTATCCATTTTAAACGATACCTTCCGCCTCGATGGATTTGGCAAGGCGTTCAAGGTTCTGCTCTTAGTTGGTGCCGGATTGGTAATGTTCTTAGCGGTCAGCTATGAACCGAAAGACGGAATGAAAGAATATCACGGCGAGTTTTTCTATCTGTTTTTAACAGCCTTGCTCGGCGCGATGGTCATGACTTCAAGCGGAGACTTGATTACATTATTTATCGGTCTTGAATTGCTCTCGATTTCATCTTATATCCTTGCAGGGATGCGCAAACGCAATGACGCCTCGAATGAATCAGCAATGAAATACGTCATCAATGGCGGGATTTCCACTGCGATTACCTTGTTCGGGATGAGCTATGTGTACGGCTTAACAGGCACAACGAATTTACTAGCGATTGCCGGACAGCTGCAAAGTCTTGCGGATGGTCAGCATGTCTACCTGCTTGGCTTAGCATTTTTGATGATTTTCGTGGGTTTATCCTTTAAACTTGCGGCTGCTCCTTACCATATGTGGGCGCCAGATGTTTATCAGGGAGCACCAACACCTGTTACCGCATTTTTGAGCGTTGTTTCAAAAACAGCCGGTTTCGTGATTGTCATCCGTATTTTGTTATCCGTATTCGGCGTGGCTGCATCGGAAGGGCCTGGTTCTGCACCAATTTTGTATAAAATGCAGGATTACATCAGCTTTATCGCGGCAGCAACGATGATTATCGGTAACGTGGTTGCCTTGAAACAGACGAATATTAAAAGAATGTTTGCTTACTCAAGTATTGCCCATGCCGGTTACATCCTTGTGGCATTTGCATCGATGAACTTTATCATGTTCGATGCCATCTGGTTCTACTTACTAGCGTACTTGTTCATGAATCTTGGCGCCTTTGCTGTGATTCAATTAGTTTCGGAAAAAACAGGTACCGAGCGGATTGCCGATTATGCAGGTCTTTATCGCCGCTCGCCGGTTCTTGCGGTTGCGATGGGAATTTTACTTGTTTCGTTAGCAGGTTTCCCGGGCACTGCTGGATTTATCGGAAAGCTTAATATCTTTATTGGAACATTTGCGGGTGAATCCCACTATGTATTAGCGTCGATAATGATAGCAACAACGGTTATTTCGTACTTCTACTATTTCGGTGTCATGACGCAAATCTTCTTCCGTCCGGCTGCTGACGAAAGCAAATTCAATATTCCATTTGGAATCTTGGTTGTCTTAATCGTCGCTGTCGTGGCATCCGTGCTATTCGGAGTCGCGCCAAACCTGGCTTTAGACTTCCTGCACAATCACTTCAATCAATTTGCAGACTTTTTGCAATAAAAAAGAGGCCCGTGGGCCTCTTCTTTTTATTTAGCGCTCTATTTCATCTTTTACTTCACCATATCCTTCTTTTAGCTTCCCTTTTACTTTATCAGCCTTTCCTTCCGCTTCCTTTGATCGATCATCGGTTAATTTACCCCATTGCTCTTTGGCTTCTCCTTTGACCTGGTCAAGATTTCCTTTTACTGTTTCTTTATTCATGTTAACTTCCTCCTTTGATTTGGTTTCGATTGATAAATACCCCTTTGAAAATGGATTAAACCTGATAAGTGGAAATGTTTAGAAACAAAATGGAGGGGTAGTACATATAGCAAGCAAATGTGAAAAAAGGAGATGGAAAAATGAATCTAAATCAAATGATGAATGGTTGGTCCTACTACCTCCAGCAAATCCCAAATGTATTGCTTGCACTTCTCGTCCTACTGGTAGGCTGGCTTGTCGCAAAAGCGATTGGTAAGGCAGTCGAAGCAGGGTTAAAGAAAACAAATCTCGATAATAAGCTATTCTCCAATATTGGAAAAAGAAAGGTTTCATCAGAAGTCATTATCGGAAAAATCGTTTACTATCTTTTACTAGTCTTTGTCTGGATTATCTTCTTTAATATGCTGAACCTCGGCTTGATTGCAGCACCACTCGTCAAAATGGTCTCCACGTTGACCGGGGCAATCCCGAATCTATTAAAAGCAGCTTTGATTTTGTTGCTGGCTTGGGTCGTTGCCTATCTAGTTCGTATGCTCTTTATTAAAATGGCTTCCATGTTTCATTTCGAACGCCACCTTGTAAAATGGAAAATGAACAAGAGTGAAGTGGATGCTTTTAATGTAGTAAATAGTATTGCAAAAGGGCTTTTCTATTTTATCCTGTTGTTATTTTTACCGGCCGTACTAGGAGCATTACATATGGAGGGGATTTCGGATCCATTCTCACATGCTCTAAGCTCAATGTTATCGTTTATTCCGAAGCTGTTTGCTGCAGCACTAATAGGATTCATAGGCTGGCTGATTGCCAAGATCGTTCGTGATATTTTAACGAATCTATTAAAGAGTATTGGAATGGATTCAATTGGCCAGCGAATGGGGCTGATGGATAATCTATCAGGTGTGATTGGGAATATCGCGTTTGTACTCGTGTTAATTCCTGCAATTATTTCTGCATTGGAAAAACTGGATCTAAAAGGGATTTCCGACCCGGCGATTGCAATGCTTCATGATGTACTGACACTCATTCCAAATATCGCAGTGGCCATCATCTTGATTTTAGCAGGTCTATGGGTAGGGAAATGGTTAGAAAAAATGGTAGCACGAATGCTATGGCGTTTAAAGTTTGATAGTCTATTTCACCAAATGGGCATCGGTTCATTAACTCCGGAGCAATCAAAATATACTCTGTCACAAATGGTTGGATTGCTCGTAAAAATCGTAGTCGTCCTGTTATTTACAGCAGAGGCCTTGCAAATTGTCCATTTAAATTTCTTGGTTACACTAGCATCGGGTGTGATTGCCTATTTACCAATGCTGTTGGCAGCGATTGTCATCCTCGGAATTGGCTTATATTTGGGTCAATTAGTCGGGCGTGTCTTGCAGAATGTTCTGCAGCACCGCTATGCACGTACGCTTGCAGCGGTAGCGAAATATACAATTTTTGCGATTACCGTGTTTATGGCATTGGATCAATTGGGTGTGGCTCATTCGATTGTGAATGCTGCGTTTATCCTCGTTTTAGGCGGCTTGGCGCTCGCGTTTGGTCTCGCATTTGGGATTGGCGGCAAGGAGTTTGCCGGGAAATATTTGCGAAAGCTTGATGAAAAGCTGAGTGAGGGGAAAAATAATTAAAGGTTGATTTTCCGAATCCTTGGGTGGATTCGGATTTTTTTGATTCGCGGATAAATAGGGTCAATTCGCGGATAAATGTCTTCAATCCGCGGATAAACTACTTAGAAACGCGGATAAATTTAGTAATGGTGTAATTTTTACGAAAAAAAAGCTGAAAAAGTCCTCAAAGGAGTTCTTTTTCAACTTTTTTTTCATTCATTATCATCAGATCTTGATGAAAAGTTTCATAAATAGCCTTTTTTGTGCCATATAACAGGACCTGATCGCCTTCATGGAGAGGTGTATCAAATAAATTTCTTCTAATTTTCACCTTGCCGCGTTGGATAAACAAGATATTGAGCTCTAGTTGATTCAAGTCTTCTATTATTTGATTAAAGGTATTTCTAGCAAGCTTGGATTCTCTGAAAATAGGAAGATAAAGCAAAACATCTTCATTATTTTTCAAAAAAACCTCCCGGACCGGTAAATCAGCGAGCTCTACATTCTGTTTCATTTTTCGATTAAATAAGCTTGATAGTTTCCGCTGCATCCAGGTTAATTTAAGAGCCAGATATACGCACAAAACCACAGTGGCGAGGATAAAAATCTCCTTTGCCTGCAGACCCTTCGATAAAAACTGACTGATTGATGAGATGATCACAGCTAAAGAAAAGGCTCCAAACAAAATTAGAAAGATCGCTAGCTTACGACGGATGGGATGACCTAAAATAAGTTCCGATTCATCGGTGGTAAATCCGGTGCCGGTCATCAAGGAAATGACCTGAAACCGAGAAATCTCTACCTTCAGGCCAGTTAGCCGAAACAAAATCACAAAAATTTCAATGACAGCGACAATAATAATGAAATAAATGAGCAAAAAGAGTAGTGTCATTTTTCACCTCTCATAAAAATAGTTGGGGCAGCTTTCGCCCCAACTATCTATTGAATCTTCTCGTTATAGAATTTTACTGAGTACATTGCGCCTTCATCCACCATTTTATTATCCTCGAAATCATGTGGAAGTGGGTGCCCGCCTTTATGAATTGGAAGTTGTTCACTTTTTTCAAAAACTGTCGGAAAAAATTTACGTTTCCATTCTCGTAATAAACTTTCTGCCTTGATGCGATTCGGTTTATTGGATAACCATATTGCCGAAGCTCCAACTCCTGCCACCACGAGTGATGTCATTCCAATACTGCGTTTCATAGTATCCTACCTCCTCAAAATTTTGAAGCTTATTTATCCTTACCCGCTTTTTTAGAGGATGAAACGTTTTACTGACCATAAAAACGGGGATTAACTAGAAAAAAGGAGATTGCGATGGAAAAAGTATTGGGTGAGAACAAATGGAAATGGTTTCAATTAAATAAATGCGAGATTGAACGTGGGGCGACGGAGGGGCTTGAAAGCGAATGGCTGGAGCGGATTCGGAAAAATAAGAGTAACTGCCTTCGGGTCGAAGTCCTGGAAAATGGAGAAAAGGCAGTACATGCCTCACTGATTTATCAGCAAAGCTTTGAAGAGGAACAAGATAATAAGATTTTCCATTTCTATTTGACGAATGACAAATGGGTATCGGTTGATCTTGATTTGAGCTCTTTTCCGTTAAAAGGTATGGACAAGACGGAAACGGCGGTTGATGGCTTTTTACTCTTTTTGGGAGAGTTGCTGAATGAAATGTTAGTAGAAATTGACCAATTTGAGGAATCGCTTAAAACCTTGATTTGGAGTGTTCGTAAACGAAATGAAACGAGGATTCTTGAACTGTTGTACCGCCAAAGGCATGAGTTATTGGTGTGGAAAAATCTCTTAATCCCGATAAAGGAGTTGATCATGGCGATTGAGGAGGTCAATCTTCATAAGGGTGGGAATGAGGAGATTTATTTCTGTAGCGCTAAGCGGATGGAACGGGCCTTTGCGCTTCTGAATGAGTATGAACATGAGCTCGATTCGATGATTAATTTGGAAGAGGTCATTTCCTCCCATCGCGGTAATGAAATTATGAAAACCCTAACGGTGATCACGACGATTTTTACCCCGATCATGGCGTTTGGGGCCCTATGGGGAATGAATTTCAAGCATATGCCGGAGCTTGGTTGGAAGTATGGATACCTTTTTTCTATTATTCTTACGATTATTTCAACGCTCCTTCTCTATGGTTATTTAAAAATAAAAGGCTGGACAGGCGATTTGTTGAAAGGGAAAAGAAAGGGTTCGTTTTTTAAATAGTGTGTTTAAGAACTAGAAAAGGGTGGTATTACAATAGTAAGGCTAACAAAGGAAGAGGGTGGTTGAAGTATGCAGCTGCAACTTCAGTAAGTGCTCGTGAAAAGGCAAGAAATGAAATGCAGCAATTTGAATAAATGAGGAGGAATGGAAAATGGCTAAGAATTTATATGATGAAAAAACTATTAAGGAAACAGGTCTTCAAGAGGGAAATAACCATAATGATAGAGAAGTAGATCAGACCCAGCGGGAAAATGAGGATAGAATGAGGAGAACCGCTTCACAGTATGATGATGAAAAATACCAATATCAGAAAAGCCAAAATGGTGGAGAATCCGATTCTGGTTATAATATTGAGCAAAATAGGGACTAGGAAATATTCTTCGGGATTTCCCGGAGTTGTATAAATAGATAAGCGAGAGACCGAGCTGTCTCTCGCTGTTTTCGTACGAGTGTCATGCTATGATAAAACTAGATACATAGGAGGAATTAACGAAAAGGGGGGAGACGATGAATATTGTCATTGTGGACGATAATCTGACGAATTTAATGATTATCGAAAAAATCCTGCAAAAAGATGGCTATGATCGGATCGTCAAGCTTTCATCTGCCAAAGAATTATATGACTATTTGCAGCTGGATGGGCCGAAGACGGCGGAGGTCCCGGTCGATTTGATTTTGCTGGATCTGATGATGCCGGAAATTGATGGTGTGGAGGCGTGCCGGACCATTCTCGCAGAGGAGCGCTATCATGATCTACCGATTATTTTTGTAACAGCAATGGGAGATTCCTATAAGATGGCGGAGGCAATGGATGCCGGAGCACTTGATTATGTGATGAAGCCGATCAATAAAATTGAGCTGCTGGCGAGGATTCGTTCTGTCCTCCGTTTAAAACAAGAGAAGGATTTACGAAAGGAACGCGACCGGCGGATTCAGTTTGAGTTGGATTTGGCGAAACAGGTTCAGTTAAGCATGCTCAGTCATCCGATTCAGGAGGAGAAGGTATCGATTTCGGCGGTCTATCGTCCATCCTTCGAGCTTGCTGGTGATTTGTATGCCTGGCACCAGATTAGCCCTAACCGCTATGCTGTGATTTTGCTCGATATGATGGGGCATGGGATTTCTTCTTCGCTCATGTGTATGTACATCTATTCTGTTTTAAAGGATACGATTGTAGAGTTTGGTGATCCGGATTCGGTGATGAAGGAGCTGAATCGCCGGATGAATCAGCTTCATTTCCCGGATAGTTTGATCAACTATTATTTTACCGCGATATATTTTGTCCTTGATACGGAGCAGCAGACGATTGAGTATGTGAATGCGGGCCATCCGGCGGGGATTGCGATTGTTGATGAGGAAGTGAAGCTTTTGACAGAAGGCTGCTGTGCAATTGGATTTTTTGAGGATATTGAGGTAACAAAAGGGGCTATTCACTATTCGGATGAGGCGCGGCTGTTATTGTTTACGGACGGATTGTCGGAATGGTTGGAGGAGGAGTATGAGGATACGACTTCGAAAATTGTTCGGACGTTGCAGGAAAAGGAAAACGATACTCCTGCGTTGATCCTCCAGCAAATCCAGCAAAGCGCCGAGCCGCTGAATGTGCCAAAGGATGATATGTGCTTGGTGATGATTTCAGCGAAGGCGTGATTTTAGTCGAACGAAACAGCACAAAAAAACGTACACCCTCGTGTACGTTTTTTAATCCTTTACCCTTCCAAAAAGGCCTCCAGCATCCAGCGGTGCTTCTCAAGCGACGTCCGAATCGCAATAAACATATCGGCTGTCGGTTGATCATCATGATCCTCCGCGACCGTAATCCCCTCTGTCAACTCACCGCAAATCATCTCAAAGTCCTCAGCCAGCGTTTTCACCATTGCCGAAGTATCCTCATCACCAGAAGCCTCCTTAACTGAAGCCAGCCCCAATTGTTCCTTTAAGGTTGCCGTTGGCAGCGCGCGAAGCGACAGCATCCGTTCCGCAATCGTATCAAAATGAAGCCCAGCTTCCTTATACAGCTCTTCAAACTTAAGGTGCAGCGTGAAAAACTGTTCGCCTTTGACATACCAGTGATAATGATGCAGTTTCATATACAGTACCGAGAAATTCGCCACCTGCTGATCCAGTGCCTCAGTAAGCTGGGCGGTTTTGTCTTTTGTTTTTGTATTTGCCATAAAAAATCACTCCATTCACTTGATATCTATTCAATACCCGCCCATCCTCCTGCTTAAACAAAATACAAGTTTACAAGAATATTTCAGAAGTTTTTCAAATTGGTAAAATCCGCCTAACAATAATCGTAAACGCCAAAATCAACATGAAAAATATGGTAGAATTATGGCGTTATCCTTGTCGAATGATACCGGGAAGAGGGCGATGATCATAAAAAATATCAAATTCAATATTCAAGCAAAAATCATTACAGGCTATTTAACCATCCTGATTTGCCTAGGGATATCGCTTCTAATCGTGAATGCTAGAATGACAGATTTACAGAAGCAGGCAGACTTCGTTTCCAGTCATGATATTCAGGTACACGACTTGGTCAATCAGCTGCAAAAAAACGTCCTTAATATGGAAACCGGCATGAGAGGCTATGTGATCACGGGAGATAGTCAATATCTCGAACCATATAAGGAAGGAAGCCGAAGCTGGCTGGATAATTACAATAACCTTCACTCTCTATTAATGTATAACACCAACCAGAAGCATAACCTCGAGGAAATCAAACCGCTGATCCAAAGCTGGATCAAAGATTCCGGGGAATATGTGATCGAGGCGAAAAAAGCAAATGATTCGGCCGCATTAAATCAGCATTTTAAAGAAAACACCGGGAAAAAACTGACCGACCAGCTCAATACACAATTTGATTCCTTCCTTAAGGAAGAAAAGCAGTTGACGGCGGAACGGATTGATAAACTCAATCAAAATAATATGAATTTAAGAATTACCTTTTATACGATTATCATCTTAGTAACCATCATCACATTAGTAACAGCCTTTTCGCTGGGGAACTCGATTGTAAAAACGATCAGGCAGGTTGTCAGAACGATTCAAAGTATCACTGAATCCAAAGTCGACCTTTCCACACGCATAAAAGTGAAAACCCATGATGAGACCCGTGACCTGGCCGATGCGATGAACAATCTCCTCAGCAGTTTGGAGAAGCAAAGCTGGATCCAGAAAAGTATGACGGAAATTTCGACAATGTATCAGGGAATCACCGATATAACCGTGCTAGCCCAAACCTTTATCACAAAGCTTGCCCCGTTGCTCGATGCTGTTTATGGGGTCGTCTATTTGCGGAAGGCGGATGGTCAAGGCGTTCATTTTGTCAAAACAGCGGGCTATGCGATTAAGGATCAGGATGTTGCCTCAAGCTTTCGTCTAGGGGAAGGACTTGTGGGACAATGTGCCCTGGATCAAAGAATTTTTCTGATAGACACCCTGCCTGAAGATCATATTAAACTAACCTCCGGCCTTGGAGCTTCCTCACCGACCCATTTACTAGTTGCTCCGATTGTTGTAGAGGGCAAAGTCGAGGCAGTTATTGAATTCGCGGCACTTCAGCCGTTTCTTGCGCAGCACCTCACCTTATTGGACCTGCTTCAAGATAAATTTGGTTCATCAATTACGAGTGTGCTCGGACGGATGGAAGTAGAGAGACTGCTTAGTGAATCCCAGGTAATGACAGAGGAATTACAAGCACAATCGGAAGAACTTCAAGCGCAATCCGAGGAATTGCAAATGCAGCAGGAGCAGCTACAAATTTCCAATGACTATTTGGAGGAACAAAACCATTATGCCGAACAGCGGGCGGCAGAGCTGAAAAAAACGAAGGATGAATTAGTCGAATATTCGTTAAAGCTTGAGGAGAGCTCACAATATAAATCGGATTTCCTTGCGAATATGTCGCATGAGCTGCGGACACCATTGAACAGTATTCTCATTCTCTCGCAAATGCTGATGGAAAATAACCAGGAAATGGACAAGGCAGAGGTTGAGGAATATTCACGCGTGGTGTACACGGCCGGCGAGGATTTGCTGCGGCTAATCGATGATATCCTTGATTTATCGAAAATTGAGGCGGGAAAAATTGAAATTTTAACCGATGAAGTGAATGTCACAGAGCTTCCGCAACTATTAAAAAGCATGTTTGATCCGGTTGCTGCGAAAAAGAATGTGGCCTTTGAGGTCGAAACGCATCCGGATGTCCCTCCAGTCATCTCGACAGATGGACAAAGATTGCAGCAGATTTTAAAAAATCTTTTATCGAATGCCTTTAAATTCACTGAACAAGGGTCAGTAACGGTACGAATGGAGCTTGCCCCGCCAGACTTTGCAGAAAAATTAGAGGTAGAGGGACCCGTTATGGCGATTTCCGTAAGTGATACGGGAATTGGAATTCCTGCCGAAAAGCAGCAAATTATCTTTGATGCCTTCCAACAAGTGGACGGGACGACGAATCGTCAATACGGCGGCACCGGCTTAGGGCTTTCGATTTGTCGCGAATTTACCCGCTTGCTTGGCGGTTTGATTGAGTTAGAAAGCGAACCGCAGAAGGGAAGCACATTTACCATTTATATTCCGAGCAGACTTGAGTCTGAGGTACAGCAAGAGGAACAGGCACTTAAGGAGGTAGCAGCGGGGGTCAACGAAGTAGCAGTGACGCAAATTCCTTTTGAAAAAAAATCCCCGTCCTCTGAACACATATTTAAAGGGAAAAAGGTCCTCCTAGTAGACGATGATGCTCGTAATGTTTTCGCCCTTGTGACAGCGCTTGAGCGAAAAGGAATGGTAGTACAAGTGGCTGAAAACGGGAAACGGGCATTGGATATCTTACGGGACAACACTGATTTTGATCTTATTTTTATGGATATTATGATGCCGGTGATGGGCGGCTATGAGGCGATGAAGGCAATCCGTCACGATCTAAAGATGGTCCATTTGCCGATTATTGCCCTAACCGCGAAGGCGATGAAAGGGGAACGCAGCAAATGTATGGAAGCGGGTGCCTCTGACTATATTATGAAACCATTAAATATTGATCAGCTCTTCTCGCTGATGCGGGTGTGGCTGACAGAGCAGGTGAATCAATCATGAGTGAATTAATCGTTGAAACGGAAGAGTTTTCTCCGACAGAGCTGCAGAATATTGAAATGAATTTGCTGCTTGAAGGCCTCTATCAAATGCACGGATATGACTTTCGCGGCTATGTTCGAGCCTCACTATTCAGAAGGGTTACCAATCGCATGAAGATGGAAAGGCTAGAGACGATTACTTCATTATTGGAAAAAGTACTTCATGAGCCGGATTTTTTGGAGCGGCTGCTCAATGATTTGTCAATTCGGATGACAGAAATGTACCGCGACCCCAGCTTTTTTGCGGCCTTTCGTCAGGAAGTGGTTCCATTGCTGCGCGAGCTTCCGGAAATTCGGATTTGGCACGCCGGCTGTGCGACGGGGGAAGAGGTATACTCCATGGCCATCTTGATGCAGGAGGAAGGACTAGCAGAAAAAACGACCATCTATGCAACGGATATGAATGAACGCGCACTAAAGGTGGCACAAAAGGGAGCGTTCCCGCTGAAGAAAATGCAGCAATATACGAAGAATTATTTGGTTGCGGGGGGAAATAAGGCTTTTTCTGAATATTATACGACGGATCATCAGTTTGCTTATTTTTGCCCGAAGATGAAGGAGAAACTGATCTTTGCACAGCACAATTTAGTAACGGACAGTTCATTTAATGAGTTCCATGTCATTTTGTGCCGGAATGTCATGATTTATTTTAACAGTGATCTGCAGCAGAACGTCCATCGCCTCATGTACAACAGTTTGGCGGATGGAGGCTTTATTGGATTAGGCAGTAAGGAATCGATTTTGTTTCTCCCGAAAGACATTCATTATGAGGAATTCAATTCGCAGGAACGAATTTACCGGAAGCAATAAGAAACGGCCCTCTTTAAGGGCCGTTTCTACTAATCTTGCAGCGGGTCTTGGGTGAGGTTGTCTTCCCGTAACTCACTGCCTGTTTTTTGCTCCTTCATTTCTTTACCAAGCTTTTTCATTTCGTCCAAATTCTGAGCCATCGAACTATTATTGTTGGATGCAGCCTTCAAGTCCTGAATAAATTGAGCTGATTTCACTTTTTCATTCATTGTGCAACACTCCTTTTCTTTTTATATACCACTTAAATTGTTTTTGAAACATTGTAGACTTATTGATTGGAACGGAAGGCACGAGACTCCTGCGGGAGCACGGTACAGGGGAGACCCCGCAGGCGCTTTAGCGCTGAGGAGGCTCCCCGAGCCGCCCGCGGAAAGCGAAGTGCCTGGAGTGGAAATCAAACTGGCAAAAATTTTTTTTAAAAAAAGGTTTAAGGTTCTGAAGAGGCGGGTATGTAACAAATAAATAATCCAGAGGTGATCATGAAATGAATCTAAAAATAGATAAACATCAGAATAATGAAGAAACCTTTGTCCAAGTTTCCGGCGAAATTGATGCCTATACGGCACCGCAGCTAAGAGAAGAACTGCTGCCGCTGGCGGAAGGAAAAAACAAAACGCTAACCGTCAGCTTAAAAGATGTATCTTATTTAGACAGTACCGGACTTGGCGTGTTTATCGGTTTATTTAAACAAATGAAGAAAAATGATGGAGAGCTAAAGCTGATTGATTTATCCGATCGGTTAAAACGGCTCTTCGAAATTACTGGTATTAGCAATATTATTCATATTTCTGCAGATTAAAGGGTGGGGGACGATGAAACAAGTGATGGATTATATTGAAATGAAGATTCCTGCAAAACCAGAATATGTGGGGGTCATCCGATTAACCTTATCGGGGATCACGAGCCGGATGGGCTATACATATGAGGAAATTGAGGATATTAAAATTGCTGTAAGTGAGGCTTGTACAAATGCTGTCCAGCATGCCTACCGTGAGGACGAAGACGGGGAAATGGTGATAGGATTCGGGATTTACGAGGACAAATTAGAAGTAATGGTAGCGGATTATGGAAAGAGCTTTAATTTTGCCAAAACGAAACAGGAACTAGGCCCATACACAAAGTCAAGCACCGTGGATCAACTTGTAGAAGGAGGGTTGGGTCTCTATTTGATTGAAACGCTCATGGATGAAGTCCATGTAACGAACAAGTCCGGTGTAACGGTCTTCATGGTGAAGCATTTAAGTGGGGAGCGTGATAATCATGACACAACCATCTCAAGCCATGAAACGAACTAAGGAGGAAATCAATGCACTGATTCGGGAGTATCAGCAGAATGAGAGCCCATCAGCTCAAACCGCGCTAACAGAACAATACACGGCCCTGATTGCAAGCCTTGCAAGGAAATATTCAAGGGGGAAACACTTTCATGAAGATCTCATGCAAACAGGGATGATTGGGCTATTGGTATCGATCAGAAGATATGATGAAAGTTTTGGCAAATCCTTTGAAGCCTTTTTAATTCCAACCGTCATTGGTGAAATTAAACGGTTTTTACGGGATAAAACCTGGAGTGTCCATGTTCCGAGGCGGATCAAGGAATTGTGGCCAAAGGTAAAAACTGTGGTGGACGAGCTCACTACTCTTTACCAGCGTTCACCAAAAATCCAGGAAATTGCCGATCATATAGGGATTTCGGAAGAAGAGGTTTTAGAGGCCATGGAGATGGGGAAAAACTATCAAGCTGCGTCTGTTGATCAGCCAACGGAAACGGGATCTGAGGGCAGCACGGTGACGCCGCTTGATATTATTGGCTCGCCTGATGAAGGTTTTGAAAAAGTGGACCAAAAGCTGGTACTTGAAAGCAGTCTTCATGTGTTATCGGATCGAGAGAAGGAGATCCTGCAGTGTACGTTTTTGGAAAATAAGAGTCAAAAGGTGACGGCCGAGCAATTGGGAATGTCGCAGATGCATGTTTCTCGTCTGCAAAAGAAGGCGATTGATAAACTGCGAAGGGAAATCGAAAGCAATGCCCATTAAGAATGAACATATGCCGGACGACTATTTTAATGGAAAATAGTTGTTCGGCATTTTTATTTGGTTGTGTTAAAGGACAATGTTGATTTTTGAACAACGTTGATTGGAGCGGAAATCAAAACCCAAGTTTAATAGAACCTTAAAAATAAATGACAAATATTTCATCATTAAACAGGTTAAAAAGCGTTTTGATCCCATGAAAAGGGGGTACATCTTAAACAAGGTTACAAAAACAAGCTAACCTGACAAAGTCAATATAGAAGGAGGTATATAGGATGGGTCTGTTGAAAGTTGCTGAAAATACCTCAGTTTCTATCCAAAGCAGCGGGGAAACCTAGTGCTATAGGATTCATATTCCAATCTGAAAATGAGAGCGGCACTTTGTTACTGAAAAGAAAAAGACCAATCAAAATTTAAGGGAGGAAATAAATATGGCTAACAATAATAATGATAATATGAGCATGGAAGAAAGAGGACGTAAGGGTGGACAAGCCACTGCAGAAAAACATGATAAAGAGTTTTTCCAAGAGATCGGTCGAAAAGGCGGAGAAGCCACAGCCGAGAATCATGATAAAGAGTTTTATCAGGAGATTGGCCAAAAAGGTGGAGAAGCCACAGCCGAAAATCATGATAAAGAGTTTTATCAGGAAATCGGCAGAAAGGGCGGAGAGGCCACAGCCGAGAATCATGATAAAGAGTTTTATCAGGAGATTGGCCGAAAAGGCGGAGAGGCGACCTCCGAAAACCATGATAAAGAATTTTATCAAGAAATCGGAGAAAAAGGCGGAAAGTCCAGCAGTAACCAACGTGATGATGATTAACCCTTTTGAATAGATGAAACGATTCAGAAAAGAGCTTGCACAAATTTGTGCAAGCTTCTTTACTATAGGGGGATTGCCTGGATGAAAAAACAAACAATCGAATTTGTCTTTGTGATATTCATCGTGATTCTAGGATATTTGGTGGTGTTGACAGACATTTCATTTAAGTGGAAAGTATTGTGCCTGTCATTCTACGGAGTAATTATTTTGATCACGATATTTTCCTTAATGCTTGAATATCGCTCGGCACAAAACACGCTATTATGGATTTATATTTTATTGTTTTTACCGGTAATAGGGTATCTATTCTATTGGTATTCCGGTCAACTTTTATTAAAAGGAACTTTTTTTAAACGTAAGCGTGCAAACGACCGCGAAGTCCTTGAAGCCATTAATAAAGGGGTTAGGAAGATTGATTTTTCAAAGCTGAATCATCACCAGCAGTGTTTTGTCCGTTATCTTGAGAAGGTAAGAGTCACCCATACAGATACCCATACAAAAACAACGATATTAAAAAACGGGACAGAAACGTTTCAAGAAATAAAAAGAAGGCTGAAGGAAGCAAGCGAGTTTATTCATATGGAATACTACATTTTTCGGTCTGATCGATTAGGCAAGGAGATTATCGAGATTTTAATGGAAAAGGCAAAGGCGCGGGTGGAGGTACGCCTGATGTATGATGCGGTCGGAAGCGTTTCCTTATCAAGCTCTGATATGAACAGGATGAGGGAAGCTGGTATCCATATCCATCCCTTTAATCCGATTAGGAGTGGATTATTCAATCAAAGGTTTAATTTTCGTAATCATCGTAAAATCATTGTCATTGACGGGGAAATTGGCTTTGTCGGGGGACTGAACATCGGGGTGGAATATCTCGGAGAAGACGAAGATATTGGATTCTGGCGGGATACACATGTTGTTCTTAAAGGGGAAGCTGTTCAAACACTCCATGCGGTTTTTTTATTAGATTGGCTGGATGTTACTGGTGAAATGATTGTGAAAGATGAAAGGTATCAGAAGGTTATACCCGCAGAAGCAGATGGAATGGTGCATGTCGTGGCCACCGGGCCTGAAACGGAGGATATGAGTGATCATTACTATACGATGATCTCGTGTGCAACAAAATCGATTTGGATTGCTTCACCTTATTTTGTTCCCAATCAGGCAATCCGGACGGCCCTTAGAATTGCGGCACAAAAGGGGATACAGGTCCGAATCATGGTACCAGAGAGAAATGATGGTTTCCTGACGCAATATGCTTCACAGTCCTATTTTCCGGAGGCCTTACGAAATAGGATTGAAGTGTACTTGTATCAAAAGGGATTTTTACATGAAAAAATAATGATTGTCGATGGGGACCTCGCGACGATTGGAACAGCCAATATGGATATGCGAAGTTTTCGACTGAACCTTGAAGTCAATTTGTTTTTAACAGGTACTGAATCGATCCAGGATTTAATCGACCATTATGAGGAAGATTTACAGGATTGCTGCCGGCTTCGTCCTGTGGAATTTCATAAAAGAGGAATGGACGAAAGGGTGAAGGAATCCTTTGCCCGGTTGTTTTCGGGAGTATTATAACAGCGAAAGAGAGGCTGCATTTGCAGCCTCTCTGTTATTTTTAATGAGCTTCTCGACGCATGCTTTTTATGACAAAGCTTACGATTAATACGAGAATAATCGCTCCAATCAATGCGGGGATGATAAAGAAATCTCCAATTTCCGGACCCCAATCTCCAAAAATGAATGAGCCGAGCCAGGCACCAATAAATCCGGCAATAATATTACCAATGATCCCTCCAGGCAGATCTTTGTGCATGATCAGACCTGCCAGCCAGCCGATTACTCCCCCGATAATTAATGACCAAATAAATGCCATACAGATTCTCTCCCTTCGATTTTTAATAATGTCTATGGTATATAAGTACCCGAATTTTCACTGAATAAACTAAAACTATGCTTAAAGGGGGATGGAATGATTAACTCGCCATAGTTGGGGGTACAGCATAATAAAAGAGGTGGGAGGCGAAGTTAGTGGAACAACAAAAACAGAGCTACTATATTAATATTCAATCTCATGAAATAGTGAGGGAGCCTTTTGATTCGGAATGGGATTTTAAAGTGGAGGCGACAGATAGTCAAATCAAAAGTCTTAAACAGTTGTTCGATGAAAACTACCAGGCAGATTGGGAAAGCTATATTCGGTCCCATATTCCTTTTCTTGAATATCATCATGACCCGCAAAATAAAGAATATGATGCACGAATGGTTATAATCTATGCGGTCATTTATCAGCTCGGAGATGAAAGAACCCGTGATCATATCAAAGAGATGGAGATTCTAAATGGGGCCTTTTTAAAGATACGTAACCAAAATTTTAGATAAAATAAATTGAGAGCCTTATAGAATTAGGCTCTTTTTTCGTTTTCTAAAATCGCTAAACGAATCAGTTTTATCTTAATTTCCTTACTAAGTAAAAGCCATTCACGTGTATAGAATTTCATTTTTCATTCCTCCAGACGGTTGATTTATTTGAATTTTCTATCATATTTATTTCTTCCCCTTTCTTATAGGATGTAACATAGTTTTGTGTGGCAATTTCTTTAGATTTTCTACATTTTTCATCATTCACGAATTAGTTTGGAGTTCGTAACAAGAGGGTATGTAACCAATGAGGTGATAGGAAATGAATGAGAAGAAAAAAGAGCATTTGGAGCGTTTGGTGGAATCTAGGGACCATCCTGAACAATACCCAACAGAGAAAGAAAGCTTGTTCGATCGATTTGAAAGCGAACAAAACGTGGACCCGATTCCTGTAGAGGATTTGAAGGAAGAGCAACGGGAAGAAAAGGCAAAACATGCTTCAAAAGATACTTCCTCAAGTGAGAAAAAATATAAGACGGGGATGGAATGAAGAAATGAGAAAAGACTGCATTTTCTGCAGTCTTTTCTTATTATGTTCTATGTCTTACACTTCTTAAGATGAGACCAACAACGAGGACAAGGATAATGGCACCAATAAATGCCGGTATAATGTAAAATCCTCCAATAACAGGTCCCCATGTTCCTAATAAAAGGGAACCAAGCCAGGCACCGATGAATCCAGCAATCATATTTCCAATAATTCCTCCGGGGATGTCACTTCCAAGAAGAAGCCCTGCCAGCCAGCCGATAATTCCACCAATAAATAAAGTCCAGATAAATCCCATATTGTTCTCTCCTTTCGATTATGAAAAGGTGGTGATTAAATACCCTTATCTTCAAACAGTAACCCTTTTTGCTGTCCCTGCTGTTTAATCTTATCCTTGAACCGAGTTTGAGCATCATTTCTTCCTGTTTTTAAAAAATACTGGCAAACTCTTAATTCATAGGTTAACTGTTTAAATTTTTCTTGATCTCGATCGTCGAGACATTGGTCAATTTTCCGCTTTAACAGGCTGATTTTTGAAATGGCTTCCGCCTGCCGTTTCGTTTCTAAATAAAGCTGCTCTTTTCTATGCTGTGACTCCTCCCTACGGTAGTCACTTGGATGAGTTAATCGTAACCCGCATTTTTTGCACAGTGTTTCGCGAACATTTAACACATAAAATTCCGCATTGCCACAAGCCTTACAAACCAGTTTCCTCATATATATACCTCCAATCAAATTTTCGTTGTTGAATGAATGAATTAGGTGTTACGTATATACCCTTAATCGCTTGCTGTTTAACCTAACCAATAAAAATAAATAGAATTTTAGAAAAATAGGTTTCGATTTTTCAAGAAGCGGTTACATAAAAGACAAGTCCACCAAGGACAAACTAAATTTTCTGGAGGGATTTTGAAATGGAAACCGTTAAAATCGTAGAAAATGGCGTGCAGGCAAAAAGGGAAATTGAACAATTAATGGGTCAAGGGTTCAGCCAAAATGAAATTTATTTACTGGCGCATGACAAAAACCGCTCAGAGGATTTAACCAATGCATTAGACATTTCCGAAATCGGTGTTTCAGAACAAGGCGTATTCGACTCCATCGCCAATGTGTTTCGCTCACGGGGAGACGAACTTCGAACGATGCTCGAGTCATTAGGATTATCAGATGAAGAAGCAGAGCGCTATGAAGAAGAAATGGACCATGGCAAAGTCGTAGTGATCGGTTCAAAATCAGCTTAAAGGAAAGCGGGTCGATTCCGGCCCGCTCTCATTAAACAAGGCTGTATTAAATATAAAAAGTTGATTGGAGCGAAGTGCCTGGAGCGGAAATCAACTACCAAATTTAAAAAGGCTTTAAAAATTCAGAGAGGAGAATTATAATGAAATTTTCAAATCAAAGCTTAGAAAAATTACGGGGCGTTCACAAGCGGGCCCGTCATAAAGTAAGTGGAAAAAGGAGCCTGGAACAATTTTTCGAAGACCCAATCATTCATCGAGAAATTCAAGGGGACCGAATCTATGTCCCATTAAACTTAAATAAGGTTTGGAATGGGGTTTAACTATTTTTATTAACTGCCTAAACACCGTTTAATCGTTGTAAACTGTGTTTAGGCAGTTAATTTATCTTTAATTTGGAACAAAATGAAACTTTTCCGATTTTCATTCGTCAATATGTTAGACTATCATGAGGGAGGAGTGATGACAAAGTGGATTTCGGACAAATTGCTTTATTAAGTATTGCTTCACATTTGGTATTTATTGCCTTATCTTGGTGGGCGCTGCAGGCAATCCGCTTGGAAAAAGTGCTAAAGGCGAATCATGTCTTTCAGGCACGGCTGTTATACATATTATTGGCAATTTTCCTCGGGTCAACAGTTAGTAATTTTTTCCTAGACTATCTACAATGGTCACAGCAGCTCCCGATGATGTTTCAGTAATGTACGGCTTTATGAATGATCCAGCTATAGGGATTGAAATCTCAATCGAGCAAATTGGTAAATATTTAGGTCTTCATACATGTTCCAATTTGTCCGGTTTTTGAGTACAATCTTCTTTGTGTGATTACATACTTTAATGTTGTAAAGCACGACTTTGTGAAAAACCGAACTTGATAGAATTTACGTATTTGTCTAAAAGTGACGAGAATTCCCAAGTATGCTCTTCCCATCATTGGAAACACTGGTAGTAAGGGGGAGAGTCGGTTGAAGAAATATATTTTTGGCATCATTGCCATTTTAAGTTTGATTACAGTTGTTTTGGGGAATCGAAATACAGAAGCGGCAAAAAATGAAAGCCTGGATTTGATGAAAATTGGTTCTATTTTTCAAACAAAAAATATTATGCCGAGTGAATGGACTTTATATGCACGGGAACATTTGGTTGACCTAAAAAGTGAAAAAGACGTACAGGTTTATGCAGAGGAGCTTAAGCGGAAGTTTCCAGATTGGGATTGGTCCACAGCAAACACCAGCCAAAAATGGGAAGTGACAGCAGTATCTCCAGCTTCAAACCACCACATAGAGACACTTCAAATTATGTCGTCCCGCACAAACCAACCGATCGATGCGTATATAGTATATAAGGTCAGCGGCAAGCAGTGGAATAAGGCTACAGAGTCCTTTTTCACAACGAATCAATTCAAAAATAGGCTAAGTGATGTGTTTCGAGGAAAACCGACAGTTTTTTCTTGTATGAAGGGTATTGTCGGTGATAAGATGGATAAGGCTTTACCTGCAACAGTGAATGAATTGCTGTCTGCATTGAATGCGAAAAAAATCGAAGCGTTAAAAGAGGAGACGTTCATGTCTGTAACGGCATTTTCACCTGACTTTTCAGAGTCGATTGGGGATGCAAAAACAGATCTGAATCTACAAATTGGGGTACGCTCCGAAGGATTGGGCGCAAAGACTACCGTTGTAGTTGGCACACCAATCATAACGATTGAATATTAATATAGAGAAAATGGACGCGGAGGGGAATACTCTTGGAAAAGATTATCGTCCGCGGCGGACAAAGGCTTCATGGAACGGTGAAAGTAGAAGGTGCAAAGAATGCCGTTTTGCCTGTTATCGCTGCAACATTATTAGCAAGTGATGGAAAAAGTGTAATTCGTGATGTACCTACACTCTCCGATGTATACACAATTAATGAAGTATTACGTAATCTAAACGCTGAAGTAGTGTTTGAAAATAATACAGTTGTCGTTGATGCATCCAGAGTGTTAAAAGAGGAAGCGCCTTTCGAATATGTTCGGAAGATGCGTGCGTCTGTCCTTGTAATGGGATCATTATTAGCCCGCAATGGCCGGGCTCGGGTAGCTTTGCCTGGCGGCTGTGCCATCGGATCCCGCCCAATCGATCAGCATCTTAAAGGCTTTGAGGCCATGGGTGCAAAGGTCAAGGTTGGAAATGGCTTTATCGAGGCGGAGGTTGATGGCCGCTTAAAAGGTGCAAAGATTTACTTGGACTTCCCAAGTGTTGGTGCAACAGAAAACATTATGATGGCGGCATCGCTAGCGGTTGGAACGACCGTCATCGAAAACGTCGCAAAAGAACCAGAAATCGTCGATTTGGCAAACTTCTTGAACAAAATGGGCGCAAAAGTAAGAGGCGCCGGAACAGGCACGCTTCGTATTGAGGGTGTCGATCGTTTATTTGGTGCAGACCATAACATCATTCCTGACCGAATCGAAGCAGGTACGTTCATGGTAGCTGCGGCGATTACTGGCGGAAATGTGCTTGTAAGAGGAGCAGTTCCAGAGCACTTGTCTTCTTTGATTGCGAAAATGGAAGAGATGGGTGTAAAAATTATAGAAGAATTTGACGGAGTTCGTGTCATTGGACCGGAGCGCTTGAAGGCTGTCGACATTAAAACGATGCCGCATCCAGGATTCCCAACGGATATGCAGTCGCAAATGATGGCGTTATTGCTTCGCGCAGAAGGTACGTCGATGATTACGGAAACGGTTTTTGAAAATCGCTTCATGCATGTGGAGGAATTCCGCAGAATGAACGCTGATATTAAGATTGAAGGACGTTCAGTTATTTTAAATGGCCTTTCTAATTTACAGGGTGCCGAGGTGTCTGCAACCGATCTTCGTGCAGCAGCAGCCTTGATTTTGACAGGCTTAGTTGCAGATGGTGTGACACGTGTGACCGAATTGAAGCATTTAGACCGTGGATATGTAGATTTCCATGAGAAGCTTGCTGGATTAGGCGCCGATATCGAGCGTGTGAAAGAAGAAGATGAGATTTATATCGAGAAATTAATTTCGGATATGAATGCTTAATTTTTAGTGGGAGTCGCTGTTGTGATTTGATTGCGGTAGGATTGTGAAATATTCACAATGGTGACAGACACTATTGTTTAGGCACTTGAGTGTGAATCAAGGATCAGCGGTATGTGAAGAGTGCCTGGAAATGAATAAATAACGGGTAAACCGGAGAAAGTGGCTGTCTGATGTCCGACAGGTGCATTCTTCGGTTTTTGCTTTTTAAGGGCTTATAGTCAGGTCCAAATTTAATCATTTAAAAGTCATAAATGCTTGTCCACCTCCATAAGATGAAATGAGTAAGATAGGTACAGGGGACTGTTTAGCGTTGCCTTTCGGAAAGGGGTATCTGTGTCCATTCCACGCGGACAAAAATGCTGAAAAGTCCACGGGCGGTGCCTGTCACCATAAATATTTCACACTGGAGGCACTTTCATGAAAAATTTCAAACCACTCATCGTACTAGCGTCTATTCTATTTGCCGTGACTTTGCTTATCCCCGCGGTTCTGGTGTTGCCGTTTGCCCAAGGCGAGGCGAATGGAAAACTGGGTGAGGATCTAACAAAGGCCAAGGCAAAGGAAACTTCGGCCGTGTCTGCAGATTCTGCGGTGGAAGTGTCGGTCTACCGCGCAGCGAAGGAAAAAATTGAAACGGTACCGCTGGAGAATTACCTCGTTGGTGTTGTTGCAGCGGAAATGCCTGCAGATTTCAAGGAAGAGGCGCTTAAAGCTCAGGCTTTAACGGCAAGGACCTATATTGTGGAGAGATTGAGGAGTAAAAAGCCCCTTGGCGTTCCAAAGGGTGCAGAGGTAACGGATACTCAGATGCATCAGGTGTATAAAAGCGATGATGAGCTGAAGAGAGAGTGGGGAATGGATTATTCTTGGAAGAAGAAAAAGGTACTTGAGGCAGTCAGGGCGACTAGCGGCCAGATTATTACATATAAGGGCGAGCCCATCGATGCATCTTTCTTCTCCACTAGTAATGGCTACACGGAAAATTCCGAGGATTATTGGCCGGACGCCTACCCATATCTACGCAGTGTTGCAAGCCCGTGGGATAAAAATTCACCGAAATTTTATAACCAACAGGTGGTCTCTGTAGCGGAATTTCAGGCGAAGCTGGGGGTTACGCTTGGGTCTGGGGCTACGATTGGTAAAATTATTGATCGGACGGCGGGGCATCGTGTTGGGAAGGTTGATTTTAATGGAAAAATTTTAACCGGTAAAGATATCCGTGATAAGTTGGATTTAAAGTCGTCTGATTTTACATGGAGTCGGAAGGGTGACAATATCATTATCGCCACCAAAGGTTTTGGTCACGGTGTCGGGATGAGCCAGTACGGAGCGAACGGAATGGCGGCGGAAGGGAAAAACTATAAGCAGATCGTGAAGCACTATTATCAAGGTGTACAGATTACTTCGGCACAGAATATGTTGGCGACGATTACGGCCGCGAAGTGAGCCAGGCATTTATTTGTCTGGCTTTTTTTGTTGTGGGTAGTGGAGGTGGTTGGTAAAAGGGGAGAACCGGAATGTAAACACGCCAAAGTAGTGGGTAAAGAGTCAAAACCGGTGGGTAAACGGAAATAGGTTGAAGAAGAGGGCTGATCTGGGGAAGGGAACTTACTGAAAATGGTAATTTCCGAAGATGGATACCTGGATTTTTGTAGCCTTAATAATAAGCGGAGGGTAAATAGGCAAAAGTGGTGGGTAAAAGGGGAGAACAGGAATGTAAACACCCCAAAGTATTGGGTAAAGAATCAAAACCGGTGGGTAAACGGAAATAGGTTGAAAAAGGGGATTGATCTGGGGATTGGAACTTACTGAAAATGGTAATTTAGCTTCTAAAAAGGTAATCTTCAAAGAAGGATACCTGGTTTTTAGTAGTCTTAATAATAAGTGGAGGGTAAATAGGCAAAGGTGGTGGGTAAAAGGGGAGAATCGGAATGTAAACTCCCAAAACCGGTGGGTAAACGAAATAAGGGCATTTAGTTTTTTTACCTCACACCCACTGCTAAAAAGCGACACACATCTGTCAAAACAACCTGTCGAATTTTGCAGGAGAACCTACTAATATGGTAGAAATAAATAGAAAAAAGAAAGGACTGGTTAAATTGAATTTAAAGCCTCTAACACTTCCCCCGATGGTAGAAAAAATTGATGCCCTTCTAAGAAGGATTCGTGTTGATCATCCTAAAATGATGAACATTCAAATGGAACGTGAGATAAAAATGAAAGGATACCAGGGACAAAAAGCCCTAGAATTCTATTTAGACCAGCTACCCGAAAAGAAATACGATATCATCAACGACCTCCGCCTCTACGACGGCAAATACTTTTTTCAAATCGACGTCCTGGTCCTATCCGTCTCCTTCTTTCTAGACCTTGAAGCCAAAAATAGGGGAAAGGAGATCATCTTTGAACGAGAATTAGAGCAAGCAACCCTTGTAAGGAACAACCATAGAGAACGTATTGCCAACCCCGTCTTACAGGCAAAAACGCAAGCCAGGAAACTGGGGAAATGGTTACAAGATCAAAATTGCACAGCACCACCCATCCATTACCTTTTTGTCAATAGCAATCAAAAAGCGAAAATAACCTTTGCCTACAATAATCACCCGCTAAATCGCAATGTCTGTAATAGCGAAGGACTTCTTGAGAAAATAGAACAAATGGAAGAATTTGAATTTGAAAAAATGACCCAAAAGGAATTAAGGAAAATTGCCCGTCTTTTACTCGCTCATCATACACCGGAAAACCCCGACATTCTTCAATACTTCGATATTTCCCCAAAGGAAATCTCCACTGGTGTACAATGTCCTTATAAAGAGTGTAAATTCATAGGAATGGAGCGCCGCTATGGGACATGGTGCTGTCCAAAATGCGGAGCACGGTCGAAAGATGCCCATATTCAAGCAATCTCAGACTATTTTCTGCTCATAAAACCTTCTATCACAAATGCAGAACTGTGTGATTTCCTACATATTAATCCAAGACTCGCTTATAAGATTTTATCATCTATGAATTTACCTTTTACCGGAAAGTTTAGGGACCGGGTCTATCACAAACCTGCCCCTACAAGCCCCAGCACCTTCCGCAATCCCGCAAACCTTCCCCTAAACAAAGCACCATGCACAAAATAGAAGCAAACTCCAATCCCAACAAAATCCTTAAAAAGGTCAAAAAACGAGGCAGAACGAGCCGGATTAAAAGATTGATGAATCTCATCGCTGACACCGTAAAGCGCGGCAAACACCGCACAGGCCACATTCAACCGCACACTCAGACCGGATCGGCGCGTCAAAAATGCCAACACTAGTAAAACATACAAAATTGCAAACTCAACCAAGTGCAGCGACTCCTTAATCGTGTTATCGAGGTCCTCCTCGGGCAGGGTGACAAAATGATCCGAAGAAAAACTCGACTGGATCCAAATCACCGCCATATAGGCAAAAGGCAGCAAACGGAGCACCCATTTAAAAAACTTCATAAAAAAATTCCACCTTTCCATGCATAAAAACAAAACCCTTGACAAAAACTAAAAAAATTTTTCCACCCCGTGTATATAATTCTACTTATCTGTTCAGAATGATTGCTGAGGTGATGAAAATGAGAGAGGAAGAAAACAAACGATCTTCTCAGAAAAGCTTTTTCAAAAAGCGTTGGGTATTTCCAGCCATTTATATCGCAAGTGCAGCAATCATTCTGACCGGTGTACTTTGGTACACGAACCTAACCAGTTCAACTAAAGACAACAAAGCCACAGACATCGCTCAGAAAAAATTCAACGAACCATCCGTTGAAGTCAACAAAGCAATGGAAAACTTTAAAATGCCAGTGGCCAATCCTGACACTGCTGTCGTAGAAAAGAAATTCTATGATTTCAAAGCAAGCAAGGAAGAGCAAGTCGCAGCATTAGTTCATTACAACAATCAATACGTTCCAAACACCGGTATCGACATCACGATGAAAAACGGGGAAACATTTGATGTAGTTGCTGCCTTAAGTGGAACAGTTACAAAAGTAAACGAAGATGCTACTTTAGGTAACGTCATTGAAATCGAACATGAAAAAGGGGTAGTAACCCAATATTCATCAGTTAATGACATGAAGGTCAAGGTTGGCGATCAAGTGAAACAAGGCGATGTCATTGCCAAAGCTGGACAAAGCCTATTCAATGAAAAAGCTGGTACCCATGTACACTTTGAAATCCGCAAAGATGATGTTCCAGTTAATCCTGATAACTATTTTAACAAAACGTTAAGCGCGTTACAGGAAGATAACACAACACCAGCAGCGGACACAACAGACAAAGTAACGGAAGATAAAGCTAACAATCAAAAGATCGATGACAGCACGAAAACTCCAGACGATCAAAAGATTGATGACAGCACAAACACGCAAGATGACCAAGGCACATCTTCTGAAGAAGATGGCACACCATCTGACAGCTCTTCCGACACAAATTCATAATAATGGAACTGAGGGGAAAGGGGAATAAACTTTCCTCTTTTTTGTGTTTCTTTTTGAAAAAGGAACCTAGTGCGGCTTCCAAGATGAGTGTAGTCCCTAACATAGCCCCGACCCCTTTTTTCCTTTTTCCATCCCCTAAAAATTGGTCGAGAGCTCCCTTCGATGGTAAAATAATAGAAAAAAGGGGGGAGTATCCGTGAAAAAACTAATCGGGGTGCTGCTGCTGGGATTCGTAATCATCCTTGCCGGCTGCAACAAAGAACCGGCGCCGCAGGACCGATTTGCTGCATACATAAAATTATGGAACCAACAAAAATTTGATCAAATGTATGATTACCTTTCAACGAGCGCGAAAAAGTCGATCTCCAAAGAGGAGTTCACCTCGCGTTATGAGAAAATTTATAAAGACTTGCAAATTACTGACCTCAAAGTCAATTTCAAAAAGCCGAAAGAGGATAAACAGGCAGATGAAGAGAAAGCAACCTATTCTTTTGACGCAAAGATGAATAGTGTAGCTGGTCCAATTTCCTTCACTTACAAGGCTAAGTTGAACAAAGAGGAAAAAGACGATAAGAAGAACTGGTACGTTGACTGGAATACAGGATTCATTTTTCCAAAATTACAGAAGGGCGATAAAATCGGACTCAGCACGACAAGCCCTGAGCGCGGGGAGATTCTTGACCGCAATGGCAATGGGCTCGCGGTAAATGGCGATGTGATTGAAGTCGGTGTCGTTCCTGGCAAGATGGGTGACAAAAAAGCACAGATCGTCGCACAACTGGCGAAGCTGTTAGATATCTCAAAGGAACAGATTGAACAGGATCTTGGGGCAGGCTGGGTGAAGCCGGAGCTGTTTGTACCGCTGAGAAGGATTCCGCTTGATGACCATAAGACAATCAATCAGCTGATGAGCATCCAGTCGGTGGTCACCAAGGATGTGCCGGCACGGATTTATCCATATAAGGAGGCGGCGGCACAGCTGGTTGGCTATGTCGGCGCAATTACCGCGGATGAATTGAAGGAGCTAGAATCGAAGGGCTACACCGCTCAGGACCTCGTTGGAAAGCGCGGCCTCGAGCAGGTGTATGATGAGGAGCTTAAGGGCCAGACGGGCGTGAAGATTACGATTAAGAAGAAGAATGACACAGATGAGGTGCTTGCGGAGAAGCCGGTTAAGAACGGTAAGACGATCAAGCTGACGATTGATGCGGAGCTGCAAGCAAGCATTTATGATGAGATGCAGGGCGATGCGGGGACAGCTGGGGCAATGAACCCGACGACAGGAGAAACACTCGCACTTGTCAGCAGTCCATCGTTTGATCCGAACCAAGCCTCGCTCGGATTCTCAGCTTCCGAGTGGAAGGCGCTGCAGGGCAACAAAAAGATGCCGCTGACGACACGCTTTAAGCAGACCTATGCACCGGGCTCAGTGATGAAGCCGATTACGGCGGCGATTGCGCTTGAGAACAAGGCGATTACACCAGGGCAATCGGTAGCGATCAAAGGGCTGAAATGGCAGAAGAGCAAGTCATGGGGCGGCTATTATGTGACACGCGTTCACGAGGCAAGTCCGGTTAATCTTGAAAAGGCATTTGTTTACTCCGACAATATTTACTTTGCACAAGCAGCACTGAAAACAGGCCGGACAGCGTTTGTGGATGGGCTGAAAAAGTTTGGCTTTGAAAAGGAGCAAGATTATCCGTTTCCATTGGAAAAGCCGACGATTGGCAGTCTTGGCAGTGAAATTTCACTAGCCGATTCAGGCTACGGGCAGGGACAGATTCAGATGAATATCGTGAGCTTGATGGATGCTTATACGCCACTTGTGAACAGTGGTAATATGATCAAGCCGATATTGCTGGCTGGTGATAAGAAGAGCGAGGTGCTGCAGGAGCAGGCGATGACGCCGGATGCGGTGGCAACGATCGCACCGATGTTAAGGAAAGTCGTGACGGACCCAGGCGGAACAGCGCGTGCTGCGAATATTCCGGGCTATCCATTGGCCGGGAAAACCGGGACTGCTGAGATTAAGCAGAAGCAGGGTGAGCTTGGAACGCAAAATGGCTGGTTCATTGCGTACAATCCGAAGAAACCGAATCTGATGATGGCGATGATGATCGAGAACGTCGAGAAGCGCGGCGGCTCACAGGTCCCAGTGAAGAAACTGACGAAGGTCTTTAAGATGTGGAAATAGAGCGAAAACCAGGTGGAAAACTGCCTGGTTTTTTTATTTGAAGATTTATCTAAAGATGGGAATTTGTACCCCCTTCCTACCGGGATGAATTACCCAATTTTTCCCTATTGTCTAGAATAATAAATTGATAACTTTTATAATGAATAAAAAATAGGGAAGTTTTTAACAGTTAAGTAGGTGATTTAGTGGGAATTAATATCCATGCAGCCCATTCCCAGGCCAATAAAATAAGCCATTATGCCTCAACACTTCGTGATGTGCAGCAGCATTTAGTAAGGGCGAGAGGCGATTTAAATAATGGCTGGCAAGCTCAGGAAATGTTGTATGTGAATCAGGCGATCGAGCAAATGAGCCGGGAAATGGCGGCACTCGCTTCAAAATTGGAGGGGATTAGCTCGGATATCAGCTCCGCTGCAGACGGGATCAAGCGGGAAGAAGAAGCGAAAGAGAAGGCAGAAGCAGAGGCGAAAGCAAAAGCTGAAGCGGAGGCAAAGGCGAAGAAAGCACATGATAAAAAGTAAGGGAGGTGGGAACCGTGTCGCGGATTAAAATTCAACCTGATTTTGTAAAAAGCACCGGTGCCAGCCTCGCACCAGATTCCTCAAAATTGTTGGATATAAAGGACGGATTATCCACGCTCATGTTTTCCATCAATTATAAAATCACGGAAAAGAACAACCTTCTCGCAAGGATGGATGGGGCGGTAAAAGAAATAAGTAATCTCGAAAGACAGGTAAAGGCGTTGGAGCAGTTTATTGACCATTCGGCAGAGCAGTATTGGCGGGTGGAAAGGGGATTGACGGAGAAATCGTTTGATGCAATCTCCACGAAGAAAGGGAAGCCGACGTTCCTGGCGATTATTAATTTTTTAAACTCATTTAATAGCAATTTAAGTAAAAGTGACGCTGCCTTGATTGCAACGCAGCTTCTTTCTGTTGCGACAACCGGTGTGCTTTCCCGTAAACTGAAGATCAACTATGTCGGCGGCAAGCCATCCTTCCTCCAGAAAATAAAGGGGGATTATAAATTTAGCGTGAAGGCGGACCCTTCCTGGACAAGCAAAGGACGGTACAGTTCAAAAATTGCCCGGATGATTTATGATTTTTCAAAATCAGATCCTTCTAATCCACTCGTAAAAAAACTTCATAAATTTGTAGCGTCTTATTCGAGCCCATCGGCATTGTTGAAACATGTGGCAGGTTTTCCAAAGAACGTAAATTCAAGGTTAAAGGCAGGAACTCTCTCCTCCACCTTCAAAAATCGAATTACCATTGGCACCAAGGAAGTAGCAGAAGAGGTCTTGAAGGCGAAAGGCTTTCGAGGTGCTGCGAGGAAGATTCCAGTAGTTGGCTGGGGAATCTCAATTGGAGCGAATTTATCGGAAATGTGGAGTGACGATAATATCGGGAAAAGCACTGGCGAAAAATTAGGAAGAACGTCTGCCGGAATTATTGCCGATTTTGGTGCGATTGCCGGAGGCGCTGAGCTTGGGGCAACGATTGGGGCAATCGGCGGCCCAGTAGGAATCATCGTCGGCGGTGCCGTGGGCGGTTTGGTCGGCGGTGTCGGAAGTATTGTATTTGAAAACCAAATTAAGGATGTCGGCGAGAAGCTTGGCGGAGCCGCAGAATCCGGGGCTAAATACCTTGGCAGTAAGATAAACAGTGGATTCAAATCAGTCAAGAGCTGGTTTAACTAAGTACATATCAAATAAAGGTTAGGGTTGGAATATGACACCTGAAACAGTAAGAGTAATTTTAGATCTTGTAGCCTATTATTTTTGTGTCCAAATGTCATTTAGTGCATTGGTATTAGTAATAGGCAGGGTGATCCTGAATCCGTATGAAGCATGGGTTTATGAAAACCCGCAAAATCTATTTCAACGAGTGATTACCTTTTGTATGGTTGCCGTCCTAGGAGTCGGACCGTACCTCAATAAAAAATTTATGAAGTTTTCTTGGATCGTCAGAAAGATCCTACTGCTCATTTCAATCAGTATTTTGTGTGTGGTATGTGTGATTATCTACTATGTAATTAAAAATATATTGGAAATGATTTTTTTATAAGAACGATTTTGTTTCGATAAAAATTAAAGGAATGTGAAACGATGGATTATTTGATGACCTGTACCTCGGAGGAACTGGCCCTGTTGGTTACCATTAACGGGTATCCAAGTGTAGCCAAAACGATTGCGGAAGCTTCCTTTGGGAAAAAAAGCGAAAAAGAATGGCAAGCGATCATGGAAGCGGCCGTCCACCAATTAATCCAGAAACAGCTTTGGGACGAGGAAAAGGATGCAAAAGGCGAGAGCCCGGTAAGCGAGGAAGTTCAACAATTTATTCGCTACTATGTGGAATCGAAATGGATGATTCGCTGCTCGAATCAGAAGAAGTCTAATATTTTGATGCTTCACCATATTGAAGGGACTACGTGGATGACCCATGTGATTGATCGGGACATTATCCATGAATTTGCCTACATCCACCGCGAGGAGATTCCCGCAATTGTCCGGAATTATTATTCTTTTTCCGAGGCGCCGCTCGAAAAAAAGCTTGAGTTTAATCTGACCGACAAGGCGTTTGATTTATTAAGCAAGCCTGGTAAGGAAAAGAAGGTGCGAAAGATGTGCCGCTTTACAGCGGATGAAGAGGAAGGTTTTGAACAGTTTGTGAGCGATTTGCAAGCAGAAGGCTGGTCACTGTTCAATATTTCCTTTTTCCAGCTGGAAGGCCTTGAAGCCGACCCTTACCTTGAAAATATTGTATTCTTTCTTCCTTCGAAACAAGGAATCTGGCTGGTTGAATACAGTGACATTTTAGTTAAACCTGTTCAAATTCAGTTGAGCACCCATGAAGAGTGGTGCGATTTGTTAGATGGCGTAGGGATGGCCGCAGCGAATGTGGAATAAAAGGATAAGTCGATTCATGTTGAAAAATACCTGGAAGCGTTCGTTTATTTAGATAATGACAGATTAGTATAATTTTGGTGCTGTCACTATAAGGAGAGAATGGTTTTGATTTTAACGCTTTTTGATCGGGGCAAGGCTTTCGCACTCGTACTTCCCGAAAAAATTACCGGAAGATATATCCTGACAACTGAAGACAACGCGGGTAATCCGAAAGATTTAATGGCGGTCGAAGCGGAAGCGGGTAAATGGTATGTAAAATCGAATAAATATGCCCATCTGAAAGATTCCGATCCGAAAGCGCTGCTTGAGCCATTCCTGACCTATACTATAGAACGGGACGGCGATTCCTCGGCACTGCTTTATGCGGAGCCATTCAGCGAGGACCGCAACGAGTTTACGAGACATATTGTGACCCGTGACGTGGTGAAGATTGGCCGTGCCAAGGATAATCATATTTGTTTTACGAATCAACTCGTTTCCAGCACACACGCGTTGATAGAATACAGCAGCGACGGACAAGCAAAGCTGCGTGACTTCAACAGTTCAAACGGTACGTATGTGAACGGCGAAAGAATTAGCGAAAAAGTCCTCGCGATTGGCGATGTTATTTCGATCATGGGGTTACGGATTATTTTTAATGGACGTATGCTTTCATTAAATAATCCGCATCAGCTTGTCTTTTTAGACAGGAGCAGTTTTCAGCCGTTTGCGGTGAGCCAGCCGATCGTCGAAGAAGACGACGGGCTCGATGACTTTTTAGTAGAAGAAGAGAATGAAGATTTGTTCTATCGCTCCCCGCGTTTTAAGCGGGAAATTGAGCGGAAAACGATCAAGATTGACCCGCCGCCGCAGCCGCAGGCACCGGATGAGACGCCGCTCATGTTAATGCTTGGCCCTTCGATTACGATGGGGATGGCCTCGCTTGCAACAGGGGTGTTCGCCGTGCTCAATGTAAGGCGGACAAACGGCGATATGATGTACGCGATGCCGACTTTGGTGATGTCGATCAGTATGCTGATCGGGATGATTCTTTGGCCGATTTTAACGAAACAGTATGAAAAGAAACGGCGGATCGCTCAGGAGAAAATCCGTCAGGAAAAATATTTACAATACATAGAAGACATGAAAACAGCGATTGCGGCAGAATGCTCACATCAATGCGAGATTCTCCACGAAAACCATGTGACCCTTGAGAACTGCCTGCAGCGGATTGACCGCCGCGAACGCAATTTGTGGGAGCGGGCCATCGGTCAAAATGATTTCCTACGCGTCCGTGTAGGGCTTGGCGATATCCCGATGGTGGCAGAGATAAAATATCCTGAAAAGAAATTTACCTTAGAGGATGATAATCTCCAAGATGCGTTATACCAGTTGGTCGATGCCCCAAAAATCCTTCCTCAGGTGCCTGTCACCCTGTCGTTCATCGAAGAGCGAGTGAGTGGGATTATCGGTCCTCGAGAAAATGTTATCGATTTCGTCAAGGGGATTATTTTTCAATTAACGGCGTTACATAGCTATGATGAGCTTAAACTTGTGTTTATTTACGATCCAGCGGAGCCGTGGGAGTTTGTGAAATGGCTGCCGCATTTGTGGGACGATGACAAGGCAATCCGCTTTATGGCGACGGATGCCAATGAAATGAAGGAACTTTCTGCTTATTTTGAGAAGGAAATTGCGCTTCGGGAAGAGCATGAGTGGGAGCCCGCACCGCCGCATTATATTGTTTTTTCAATGAATAAGGAGCTCGCTGGTAAAGCGGAAATGGTCAATCAGCTTTTAAAAGCGAAAAAGGACCTTGGTTTCAGCTTGATCACACTCTACGATGAGCTTGAGAAGCTGCCGAAGGAATGCACGAATGTGGTTGAGTTGGATGGTATGACCGGAAAAATCTATGACAAGGATGATCTTTCCGGTAAATATCAAGCGTTTGAGCCCGATATTTATTTCCGGGGGGATGCCGATGAGATTGCGGTCAAGTTGGCCAATATCCAGCTTGCTTCTTCGGTGGAGGCTTACACCTTGCCAGAGATGATGACGTTTTTAGAGATGTTTGGGGTCGGAAAAATTGAACATTTGAACGCGTTGACGCGGTGGAGTGAAAATAATCCAACTCTCACGATGAGGACTCCGATTGGGGTCAACACGCGCGGTGAACGCTTTACGATCGACCTTCATGAAAAATATCACGGTCCGCACGGGCTGATTGCCGGGATGACCGGTTCAGGAAAAAGTGAATTCATTATGACGCTGATTTTATCACTCGCGGTCAATTACCATCCGGACGAAGTGGCATTTATTTTGATCGATTATAAGGGCGGTGGCATGGCGAATGCCTTTTGGAACCTGCCGCATCTCGCCGGAACGATTACCAATCTAGACGGTGCGGCGGTGAAGCGGTCACTGATTTCGATCCAAAGTGAATTGAAGCGGCGTCAGGCTATTTTTAGCGAGACGAGCCGGCGTTTGAACGAGAGCAATATTGATATTTACAAATACCAAAAGCTGTACCGCGAGGGCGTTGTCACGGAGCCTTTGCAGCATTTATTGATGATTTCCGACGAGTTTGCTGAGTTAAAGACGCAGCAGCCGGAATTCATGGAGCAACTAGTCAGTGCGGCGCGGATTGGCCGAAGCTTGGGCGTGCACTTGATTTTAGCAACGCAAAAGCCTTCAGGGGTTGTCGATGATCAGATTTGGAGTAACAGTAAGTTCCGGATCAGCTTGAAGGTGCAGGAGAAGGCCGACAGTATGGAGGTCATAAAGCGCCCGGATGCCGCGGAATTAGCGCAAACCGGCCGTTTCTATCTGCAGGTCGGCTACAATGAGCTGTTTGAACTTGGGCAGTCGGCATGGGCCGGGGCGCCGTATTATCCTGCTGATAAGGTGGAAAGGCGTGTAGAGGACGGGATTGAGGTCATCGACCATTTGGGCCGTGTTGTGAAGAAGGCCCGTCTTGAAAGGGAGCGTCATGTGAAGAACCCTTCTAAGCAAATAGATGAAGTGGTGAACTATCTTGAGGCGCTTGCAGAGCAGGAACGGATTCAGGTGAAGCCGCTCTGGCTTGAGCCGATTCCGGCCGATATTTATGTGGATGAATTGAAGGCGAAGTACGGCTTTGTATCGGGTACCGGTATCAAGTTGAATCCGGTGATTGGCGAATACGATGATCCGGCGAATCAACGGCAGAGTTTGCTTAGAATGCCATTTGAAGGCAATACGGTCGTCTACGGGGTGGCCGGCAGCGGGAAAACGACGCTGTTGACGACCCTCATATACTCGTTGATGGAGGAGCACACGCCGGACGAGGTCAATCTCTATCTCCTCGATTTTGGTTCCGAGACCTTGAGCTGGTACCGCGAGGCGCCGCATGTCGGCGATGTCTTGCTGTCGCATGAAGCGGAGAAGATTGATAACCTCTTTAAGATGCTTGGCGGTGAGATTACTGCTAGGAAGAAAAGATTTGCCGAGTACGGGGGCGATTTCAAGGCCTTTAATAAAATGTCGTCAGAGACCGTTCCTGCAATCGTGGTAGCGATCCATAATTATGCGTCGTTTGCTGAAACGTATGAGCAATATGAAGAAATGTTTTCCTTTTTGACGCGCGAGGGTCTGAAATATGGGGTTTATTTTGTGGTAACGGCCTTAAATACAGGGGCTTTAAGGTACCGCCTGTTGCAGAACTTTAAGCAATTGTATGTGCTGCAGCTGAATGATACTTCCGAATATTCAGGGGTACTGGGTCATGTTGACGGGGTGTATCCTTCAAAGTTTAAAGGCCGGGGGATTTTTAAAAGTGATGCTGTTTATGAATTCCAGGTGGCACAAATTGGGCGCGCTTCGACCGATATGTATCGCTTTGTGACGGAGTATTGCCGGAGTTATCAGTGGCAGGGCGCTCGGGCGTATCGGGTGCCGCTACTGCCGGAGAAGGTGGATGTTCACTACTTAGCTGATTTGCATGGCGTATCGGGTGTGCCAATTGGTGTGGAAAAAGGGTCTCTGGCAGTTGCCGGATATGATTTTGATGCTTCGTTTGTGAATTTTGTATCGGCAGTGAATGTGGATGATTGCTCTGGGTTTATGCAGGGTCTTGCGGAGGTTGTGTCGCGCGATGCGGCCGGTGAGGTCATGGTTCTCGATGCTGGGGCAGGCTTTGCTGCCGACCTTAATAGCGGGTACCAATATGTCGTTGAGCCGGAACGACTAGAAGAGATGGTTGTTCATTTGTTTAATACGCTGGTGTATCGCAATAACACAACGAAGGATGCCATTTCAGAGGGTGTGGAACCTCCAGTATTTGAGAAAATTACTTGTTTGGTGAATTCGTTAAGCGAGTTAATGGCAGAGCTGTCGGAGGATGGCAAGGATAAGTTGAAGGTCTTTTTAGAAAAAGGCAATGGCCTGAACGTGACGATGATCATCGCTGATGCGGCGGATAAAATCAGCCCGATGATGTATGACGCGTGGTTCCAAAAACAGGTGTCGCTGAATCAAGCGATTTGGGTCGGCAATGGGATTGCCGAGCAATATGTCTTTAAGATTGGCAAAATCACGAACGACCTGTATGGGGAGCTGCCGGAGGGCTTTGGCTATGTGATCCAGAAGGGCAAAGTGAAGCAGGTAAAACTCGTGACGGCCGCGGCGGTTCGCGAAGAGGGGGCGGTGCAATATGCATAAGATTTTAGTCGAGGTTTATAACCCCGCCGCCTCACGCTCCTTTGATGTGTTTATCCCGGTAAAAAGTAAGCTGTATGAGGTTTTGATGCTGTTATCGAATGCGGTTTCGGAGTTATCTCAGGGCTATTATAAGGCATCTGAACAAACGATTCTTTGTGACCGGAAAACGGGGAATGTTTTGGACTTAGGCAGGACGGTTGAGGAGCTTGGCTTGAAGAATGGCGCGAAGTTGATGCTGCTGTGATGTAGGTTGGAAGCGTTAATGGTGTTTGGCGGTGTCTAACTGGCGGAAGGCGTTATGTAACTAGCGGAAGGTGTGACGTAACTGGCGGAAGGCACAACATAACTGGCGGATGCGAGCCTATAACTATCGTATAGCCAATAACCGGCACTTTAAAGGAGGTGAACAAACATGGCAAGATCGATTATGGTAGATCCGGCTAAGCTGGAAGATGCAGCAAATAAGATTGACCAGCAATCAGCTGAATACGAAAGACTTTATAAAGCACTTTTTCAAGAAGTGGACGGAATGCAGGCTGCTTGGCAAGGGCAGGATAACGTTGCATATACGACCCAAATCAAGGGATTTACGGATGATTTCCAAAAAATGACTCAGCTCATGAGACAATACTCCGACTTCCTAAAAGTTAGCGCAAAAACTTATAGAAACACCCAGCAAGATATCATTTCTGGAGCGAAACGTCTGACAAACTAATAAATAGATTGCTAGGAAAGAGAGGTGGAACCCATGACAATTGAAGGAATTAAAATTGGTCTTAATGAGGTCACCAGTACCGCCAGCCAAATCCGCACGTTAAACCACAACTTAACAGCGAGACTGGATGAAATCAAAAAAGAAATGAACGCCCTAGGCAATACGTGGAACAGTGATGCGTCCAACACCATCAGAAACAACTTCAACGCACTACTGCCCAAATTCGATAACTTCCGCGAAATCGTCGAAAGCTACTCAAAATTCTTAGACCAAACCGTAAACTCATATGACAGCACAGAAACAGCCATCAACAACAACGCCAGCGCATTCAAATAAGCCGCAATATAGGTATGTGAAACAAGAAAATTCGGGTGGTGCCTGGCACCTGTCGAATTTTGTCAGGCACCACAAACAGGGAGGGGAGTTTAGATGATTAGCAATTTGGATCTTAAGCTAGAGGATTATGGGTTTTCGAAGTATTTTTATTTTCCGGTTCCACAGGGGATGGAGTTGGATGCTGAGTTGGTGGCGGACCGGGCGGAGACGGATTTGTTGACGAATAATAAGATGCGGATTTCGGGGCTGCTGCCGTTTGGTGTGGTGAAGAAGGATGGGGCTGTTGCGCTGCGTTATGATATGATTTCCCAGGTCAATTTGGAGCAGCTATTCTCCAGTACGTTAACGAAGGAGCAGTTGGCGTCTAATCTTTTAAAGATGATAGAAGGCCTGGAGGACCTCGAAAAACACGGCCTCAATCTTGAGAAAATCCTGCTCAACAAGAAATATATCTTCCTTGATGACTTTTCAAATAGATTAGTATTTTTGTACGTTCCGGTGAAAGTTAATGTTTTTGAAAAGGTATCAATGAACGAGTTTCTTAAAACGTTGATTGCCGAGACCCCGTATGATGAAGCAGATGATTTGTTATTTTTTATCAAGCTCCACAATTATCTAGTCAAAAATGCTGACCTTCATTTACCGGATTTTAAAGAAAAGCTGAAGGAGTTTGCCGCGGTTGGTACGGGCCCAGCGACGGATTCGGGCAAGGCGGTTCCACAGGGGCATTTTTATAGTCCAAGCCAGGGGAACGTTATCAGTGAAGCGGCTGCCGCAGTGGAAGAGGGTACGACGGTTTTAGGTGCGGTCAACATTCAGGAAGAAGAGGGCACCACGGCATTAGGGGTTAGCCAGCATTCTCTTCCAAGGCCGTTTTTATTCGAAGCAGCTACAGGGGAAAAGATCTTTCTGAGGAAGGATGTTTTTAAGCTGGGCAGGGATCCTGAGCAGGTGGATTTTATTGCGAAAAATAAAGTGGTCGGCCGGGTTCATGCCGAGATCTTTACGGTGGATGGGGAATATTTCCTTGTGGACAAACAGTCTCGAAATGGCAGCTACTTAAACGGGGTAAGGCTCGTGCAAAATAGTAAAACCAAGCTTAAGCATGAAGATAAAATTAAGCTAGCAAACGAAGAGTTTGTTTTTAGATTGTTTTAATAGAGCCTTTTGATTGGGGATGAGACTAGGGAAGATAAGCTTTCATTGCCCGTGAGAGAGGGTTTTCTTTGAAAAAGGTAAAAGAAAGCTGTTTTCATTGCCCGCGAGAGAGTGTTTTTTCTAAAAGAAGTAAAAGAAAGTCCTTTTCTTTACCCGATAGAGGGGATTTTCCATGAAAAGGGGAAAAGAAAGGCGGCTGTGAGGTGTAATTTTACACTCGTGCACCACCATCAAAGTTTCAAAAAAAATGAGGTTTGAAATATGACCATTTTAACAGCATTCCATACGGATGTGGGAATTAAAAAGAAAACCAATCAGGATGGGTTATTACTCAAAACAGCCCGGACACCAAAAGGACAGGTCGGCCTGTTCGTGGTCTGTGACGGCATGGGGGGCCTGGCCCAGGGAGAACTCGCCAGCGCAACCGTCATCAGGGGGATGGCCGATTGGTTTGACTCCGAGATGCCAAACATCGCTCAATCTCAGCGTATTGAGGAAGATATCCGCAAGGAATTAGAGGCATGTATTAAGCAATTAAATGAAAAAATCCTGAGCTACGGGGAATCGGAAAAGGTAACCTTAGGAACTACTGTGACGGCACTGCTCATTGTTCACAACAAATACTACATCGTCCACATTGGTGACAGCAGAGTCTATCAAATTTCAAGTACCTTGACGCAATTAACGACAGATCAAACGTTGGTCGCAAGAGAAGTGGCCCGCGGCAATCTGACGGAGGAGCAGGCAAAATTAGATCCGCGCCGAAATGTGTTGCTGCAATGCGTTGGGGCGACGATGGATATTGAGATTGCTTTCTCTTCGGGGGAACTTAAGGAAAATACGGTATTTATGTTGTGCTCAGATGGATTTTATCATCAGATTTCAGAGGAAGAGCTGGCGGAGAATTTTCATCCACCCAAGCTGATGGATGAAGTGCAGATGAAGGAAAAGGTAATCGAGTTAGTCGAGTTAGTGAAGGCACGAAAAGAAGTCGATAACATTTCGGTTGTGGTGGCAAAAGTGGTATAAGCTACGGGGGGGTTTTTCTTGATACAGATTGGAACAGTAATCGATGGTCGCTATGAAATATTAAAAGAGATCGGCCGGGGCGGGATGAGTATCGTCTACCTTGCCATGGATAACCGCCTCAATAAATCCTTGGTCGTAAAAGATATCCGCAAGCGTGAGCCGAGCAACAACGAACTGCTCATCAACAGCTTGATTATCGAAGCCAACATGCTGAAGAAACTCGACCACGGGGCCTTGCCGAAAATCTATGACATTATCGATGCAAAAGGTGACATCTATGTTGTTATGGACTACATCGAAGGCGAGTCGCTAAAGGAAAAACTGAAACGAGAAGAAACGATTCCCGCGGACAAAGTCATTGAATGGGCAAAGCAGCTCGGTGAAGTTTTAGAGTACTTACATACGAGAAAACCCCACCCGATTATTTACAGGGATATGAAACCAGACAATATCATGCTCACCCCAGAAGGCAAAATCAAGCTTGTCGACTTCGGGATTGCCCGGGAGTTTAAGGCGGAAAGCACAACCGATACGACCAATCTCGGCACGAAATCCTATGCCGCGCCAGAGCAGCTTTCCGGAAAGCAAACGGATGCCAGAACCGATATCTATAGTTTAGGAGTTACCTTATATCATCTCGTCACTGGAAAAAGCATCAATGAACCGCCCTTTGAACTGAAGCCGATCCGCCACTGGGATGCGTCCCTGCCGGAAGGGCTCGAACATATCATCAATAAGTGCACCCAGTCTGAGCCGGATAACCGTTATCAAAGCAGTAGTGAGCTATTATATGATCTTTACAATATTAACAAGTTGACGGAAGGATACAAGCAAAAGCTGCGGAAAAAATTGTCGGTGTATCTGGTCCCTGTCATACTGTTTTTTATTTTTACAACAACCGCTGTTGCGGGGTTTCAGGGCATCAAAAATACAGAGTTCCAGGATTATATGAAACTAGTAAATGAGGCAGGCGTCGCGCATATGAATCGCGACGATCAAAAAGCTCTCGCTTTATTAGATAAGGCGATTACTGCCGTCGATAAAAAGCGGCCGGAGGCTTATATCAGTTTGCTGGATTTATTTATTAGCCGCAATGAAACCGATGACGGCCTTGGAAAAATTGAGACTTATATCGAAGATGAATATGGAAATATCCAGAAAAACAGTGAGCTCCGCTTCAAGATGGGGATGACGTATTTTGATTTGAAGCATAATTATCCGGAGGCGCTGAAGCATTTTAATCATGTTGATCCCGAGGAAATCCCTGATGTGCAATACTATGAAACGATTGCCACGCAGGCGAGCTCGATGAATATAGATTATAAAAGGTTTGCCAACAACTTGAAGAAGTTTGAAAAATTTAATGATGGGCTTGCGAATGACCGGAAAAAGGTCGATAACTATAAATCCTTAGCCGGAATTTATATTTCCTATAAGGGGCAGTTGGCCGAGGCCAATACGAAAACGATTGAAATTATCAATAAAGCGGACAAGGTCCTCAAAACCATTGGTGATGAAAAATTGCAATCCCAGTATGAAGAGGATTTTAAAAGTAAACTGGGGCAGGCCTATTACAGCAGGGG
This sequence comes from Neobacillus sp. GCM10027624, assembly GCF_042675345.1. Taxonomy (NCBI): domain Bacteria; kingdom Bacillati; phylum Bacillota; class Bacilli; order Caryophanales; family Bacillaceae; genus Neobacillus; species Neobacillus sp. GCM10027624. The sequence continues at coordinate 326,130 of NZ_JBHTHD010000008.1, read as the reverse complement.
CGTGAATTTGCAGGCAAGAGCGGATCTGGAACAGGCCATCAATTATTATCAAGAACTGAAGGCTTTGGATGAGCAAAACAAACCGGAAGTGGAGACGAAAATTGGTGTAATTTATCAAGATATGGATGATCCGGATATGGCCGTCCAGACGCTGCGGGATACAATCGAACATTACCCGAAATACCTCGATGCGTATATGAAACTAGCAGATGTATTGCTGGATATCGAACAAGCCAAGCCGGAGGGCAAGCGTAATTTTAAGCAGGCCAAGCAAGTCTATGAAAAAGTGAGTAAGCTTGCCGGTGCGAAGGGCGATGCTGATTTTAAAAAGCTGACAGGGCGGCTTGTGACACTCGGTCTTAAGTAGAAAGGGGGAGAAAAGATGGGTTATCAGTTGATGTTTTATGGGGGCCTAGCCGGAGCCCTGATTACCCTTGCTATCTCGATTATCCTTTTTGTAAAAATGGAAATCGCCCAGGTGATTACCGATTTAACTGGGTTTCAGTTTCGGAAAAAACGCCGCCGAACCGCTGAGGAATCAAGAGAAAGGCATACAAAGGAAATTATGCTGAAAAAGCAGTACGCGGAATCAGCGGCTGCGGAAGAAACCGAACTTTTGGAAGTGGCGGAAACAGTGTTACTTCAGGACATCGAGGAAACGACCTTGTTGACGGAAGAGACTACGCTTTTAGTAGAAGAAACGACACTTCTGGTAGAAAACGAGTTTATCAAAGAAGTAGATGTGATGATTGTGCATTCCAACACTGTCATCTAGAGGGGATAGGGAAATGTCAGAAATAGCAAACAGAAAATCGCTGATTTGGATATTAGCAGGCGGATTGCTGCTCCTGTCTGTGCTGTTTTTTAGCACAAACGCTTTTTCATTGGATGGAGCCAAACGCTTAGTTGTCTTTAACGGCGATCAATGGGATCTGGAATCGGACGATCAGCCCAACTGGTATACAAATGAAAACTCCGTATCCTTCCAGATAGATTTAACGGAGGATTTTAAAAACAGCCAGCCGGAAGAGATGGAAAGGCCGTTTGAAATCAAAGCATCCTACCCTGGTGCCGCGGTGAAGCCGGAAATTACCGAGGTGAAGGACGCAGAAAAAGGGTTCCAAGGTGAATACACGGTAACCATTCCGTTGCCGGCGGGAAGTAAGGATGGGGATTTGGACGTCGCTGTCGAGATGGTAAAGGATAACGCTTGGAAAATTCCTGAACATTCGAGCACGTTTACGATTAAACGGGATACAACCAAGCCGATTGTCGATGTTCAAACGGTGTTTCAGGACGGTGAGTTTTCAGAGGACGGATTTACAGAAAAGCCGGTAACGATGACGGTCAAGGTCGAGGATGATCACTTTGAACCTTCTAAGGAAACAATTTCGGTTATCAAAGATGATATTGCCTTAAGCTCGTCACCTGAATGGAAGGACGGTCAAACGACGCTGACTTTCGACCAAATCGGTGATTACGAAGTGACCGTTGTTGCTGCGGATGAGGCAGGAAACAAGAGTGAAGCGAAAAAGGTGAACTTTGGGATTTGGAAAAAGGGGCCGCGTCTAACGATTGAGAATAGCAGGGAAAATGGCTTTTACAATGAGCCGGTTGTGCTGAAGGTCAGCGATGATTTTAAGATTTGGGATGCCACTGCAGTGGTCGAGAAAGACGGAGAAACGGCCACAAAATCCTTTGATGAACGCGGGAAAACCGCCTCTCTTGAGCTATCCGAACAAGGGGTTTATAAAGTAAAAGTCACTGTGAAGGATCGAAAAAATCCTGTTGGCCTCGACCTTGGTGAGACGACGTTTACGATCGATACGACGAAGCCGGAGCTAGCCTTTACCGGTGTGGAAGATCAGGACAGCGACAAAAAGCCGCGGAAATTTGGAATCGATGTGAAGGATCCGAATTTGGAGGATGATTCCGTGCTTCTGAAGGTGACCCGTGATGGTAATGAGGTTGCAACGTTTGCGGGCAAGGAAGCTTATGCTGAGCACAGCCTTTCAGAAGACGGGGTTTACAACCTTGAGCTGTCGGCAGCCGATAAAGCTGGAAACACAGCAACGAATACGATTACGTATACCATCGACCAAACAGCGCCAGTGCTGAACATTTCAGACGTTCCAGCCTTTATGAATGTACCGAAAGAGGTTGTTTTTACCGCGGAAGATTTAACGCTTGATGTGAGTAAAATCAGCCTAAAAGTATTGAAAGATGGAGCTGCGTACGGGGAGCCGATTTCGTTTGTTGAGTCGGACCGCGCGGCGGTGGCTAAGCATACGTTTAAAGACGAGGGCAAATATGAACTGAGTTTTAACGCAGCCGACAAACTAGGAAATGCCGCTTCGGAAAAAACGGCGGCGTTTACGATTGATCGTACCGCACCGGTTGTGACGATTTCCCCAGTGGAAGATGGGGCCAAATATGATCAGGATCAAAACGTGAAAATCTCCGTACAAGATCCTTATTTGGAACAGTACGATGTAGCCGTGAAGAAGGACGGAAAAGCGTATGCGATCAAACCGCTTGCCCTTGACGGCGATACCGCCACGACAGAACATCAATTTGACGAAGACGGAGTTTATGAAATAACGGTAACCTCCAAGGACAAAGCAGATAATGAAAAAACAGTCACCAAGACGTTTACGATCGATAAAACCGGTCCAGCGATCGATTTTTCCGATAATGTGTCACCGGGAGAGCACTATAATACCGATAAAACAGTCACGGTTTCGGTTGATGATTACACATTTGATCCGCAAAAGACGACGGTGAAGGTTCTGAAAAATGGGGAGGATGTCACGAAGAAAATCATTGGCGACTGGACATTGTCGGATCAATATAAGTGGATTCTCCGCGGTGAGATGGTGCTTCCGTTTACGGAGGAAGGCGATTATGACATCACCGTTACTTCAGAAGATATTTTTGGAAAAACAAGCAGCAATAAGCTTTCGTTTGTGATCGATAAAACGGCGCCAGTAATCGCGTTGTCGGGAATCAATGAGGGGACCTTCGTGCAAAAAGGCGAAGTAACGATTGGTGTGGATGAAACGCATTTTAAAAATGATGATGTGACCGTCACCGTCCAAGATAAAAAGGTTTCATTTGTTAACACGGGTATTCACTCTGAGCTGAACCTTCCGTTTACGAAGGATGGCGATTACGTCATTATGGTTGAGGCGAGGGATAAAGCGGGCAATGCCGCTGAGGTGAAAACCTTATCGTTTACGGTCGACACGATTGCACCAAAAATCAGTATTGTGAATAAGAATTCGGGTGCAGCGGTGAAGGATGATTCCTTCTCAAGCAAGGATAAAGAGGTTTCCGTTGTTGTCGAGGAGCATAATTTTAAAAACAATCATGTTGATGTGAATGTGACGGAAAATGGCAAGAACATTTCAATCGGCGATTGGAAAAATAACGGCGAGACCTCAACACTCGATTACGAGTTTAAAGAGGACCGTGAATATACGATTTCGGTTGCGGCGGCTGACGCGGCGGGGAATAGGGCGACTGAAAAATCGGTCACGTTTACGATTGACCATATTAATCCAGAGCTTGAGATTAGTGGAATTGAGGATGGACAGAATTACAAAAGCAAGACCGCTGCCTTTACTGTAAAGGATACGAACATTGATTTAAGCCAAACCTCGCTGAAGGTTTCGCGAAACGGTAAGCCTTATTCGGTTGGCTGGCTGGCGTTAACTTCGAAGACAAAAGGCGAGTTAAGCTACAATTTTGAGGATGAAGGAAATTATGTGGTTAAGCTGTCGACTACGGATAAAGCAGGCCGTGATACGAGCTTGAAGCCGGTTTCGTTCATTATTGACCACACGAAGCCAGTGGTAACAATAGACGGGGTGGACAATAATTCCTTTAATCCGAAGAGTCGAAATGTAGCGATTTCAGTGGATGAAAAGAACTATTCAACCAATCAGGTGGAACTCTCTGTTATGAAGGATGGTCAACCATTTGGGATTGGAACAATGCCTGTAAAACAGCATTCGAATCTAAGTTATAATTTTTCAAAAGACGGTTTGTATTCGATCTTGATTCGTGCGGAGGATAAAGCCGGAAATGGACCGGTTGAGGTCAAGCGTACGTTTACGATTGATAAAACGAAACCGGCGATTGAGATTACCGGTGTGGAGCAGGGCGCCTATTATAACGAGGATAAACTTGTTAAGGCAACGATTCAGGACCGGAATTTTGATATGAATAAAATGGTTGTTAAGAGGGATGGACACAGTTATCCTGTTGGCGGATTTGTGGTAAGCGGGGATGTAGCGTCGTTTAGCCATAATTTTAGCCAAGAGGGCGACTATCAGTTGATCGTTGATGCGACCGATAAAGCCGGAAATCATTTTAGCAAGGAAATGAAATTCACGATTGATAAAACCAAGCCGGTTATTACGCCGAAATTTAGAGGGCAGGACCGTGTGATTAAGAACGGCGCATTTATTAACGAGATTTTTACACCAGAATTTTCGCTCGATCACCCAAAAGATGATTCGATTGTTTCGGTGGTTTTAAACGGTAAAAACGTTGGAAAAAGTGCTCTGACCGCTTCGAAGGAAATGGAGTATAAGTACAAGGTGGTTGCACGGGATAAGGCCGGAAATGAAGCGGAGCTGGCGATTCATTTTACCTTGGATACATCGAAACCGGAGCTGTCAATCACAGGGGTTTTGGATGGATTCTTTAAAAAGGATATTTCGCCGGTTGTGACGTATTCGGATGTGCATTTGGATAAGGGCAAAACATCAGTAACGTTGGATGGCAGACCATATGTGAACGGCACGAAGCTGAATACCGAGAAGGTTTATGTACTGAAGGCGAAGGTGACCGATTTAGCGAAAAACGTCAGCTCGAAAACGATTGTGTTCACGATTGATAAGACGGCTCCGTCTATCAAGTTCAACGAGGCGATTTCCAATCAGTATTTTAAGGAGGACTTAATTCCGAAGTTGCTGATTCAGGACCATAGTGCCTATGATATTATCGCGCAAACCTTGGACGGCGAGGATTATAAGTTAGGTGAGCCGATTACGTCGGAAGGAAAGCATGTTCTGTTCTTCGAGGTCAAGGATAAGGCTGGAAACATTAAACAGATGAGTGTCGAGTTTATTCTTGATAAGACGGTGCCAGTGGTCAAATTTGATGGCGCTAAGAATGGTAAGACCTATTTTGATCCGGTGAGTTTAGCGATTCATCTGGATAATCCAAAGGATAAGATTACGAATGTTTGGGTGAACGGTAAGCTTGTGAAGGATCTTATTGAGACAAAAGATGACAACGGAAATATGGTGTATACGAAGAGATTTAAGGGAATTGGGCAGTATAAGGTGAAAGTTGTCGCAGTTGATGATGCTGGCAACGAGGTTACCACAAAATTCCCATTCATCATCGCCAAAAAGGCTGCTATTGTGAAGTTTTATGAGAATAAGCCTTTGTTTGCAGGAAGTATTGTAGGTTTGCTGGCGTTGATTGGCTTGGGAGTTACGGCAGTGGTGAGGAGACGGAATGAGGAAGATGTAAGTGAGTAGTTTTTTTAGGGAGCCAGGCGGATGCCTGGCTTTTTGCGTTGTGGTTTGGAGGGCTTGAGTTGTTAGGAACATAAAATGGATTGGTTGGAACATAAACCAGGGGAACGGAACATATAAGGTGCGAAACGGAACATAAAATTTGAAATGGGTAATTTAAGGGGTGGTGGTTGGTGAAAAAACACCAATTCACTCAAAAATGGTGGGAAAATTACCTGAGCCGGGCGGTTACCTGGCTTTTGGAGCTCGAAAATAGCTAGTTGGAACATAAAGTGAATAACTTGGATCATATATCGATACAGATGGACCATATATCGCTATGAATGGATCGTGTATCGATACAGATGGAACATATAACGCTATTAATGGATCGTATGTCGATACGAATGGATTATATATCAATATGAATGGATCGTATGTCGATATAGATGGATCATATACCGCTATGAATGGATCGTGTATCGATACAGATGGAACATAAAATTGAAAAAAGCTAGGATGGTCAGGCTTTCCTAGCTTGGATGGTACTGATATTTTTCCAAATCAATCCTGCCGTTCAGGCCAACCTCAACTCCCTCGCCCTCAAGTGCAAACAGCTGCTCATGGTAGGATTCATCGTATCGGAGGGCGATATGGCCTTGAGCATTGATGACCCGGTGCCAGGGCAGGCGGTGTTTCCGGCTCATCGAATGGAGGATGCGCACAACTTGGCGGGCGGCACGCGGGCTGCCGGCGAGAGCAGCAATCTGGCCGTAAGTCATTACTTTTCCTTCAGGAATATTTTTAATGATACTAATTACATTTTCGGTAAAAGGAGTCATGTCGGGATCCTTTCTTTATCACATATTTTTATTTTATTTGAAATCGAGGAAATCGACAAATTTCTCGGGAAATAGCATTACAGGGTAGTCATTTCCCGGAAAATAAAAGGGATATCGCGGATTCCAGCTTTTTCGCGGTGTTGTCGAATGGCGGAATGCAAGAGAATACTGAGTTAAGCGGTGTCCGATTTTTCAAAAAATTTCCGAAACACCTTGTCCTGATTGTGTTTTTTGTGCATAAACCCGTATCCAAGCTAATAAACTGTTACAAACCTTTACAAAGAGAGTGTTTGAGGTGAGGAATCGTTTGTGGAGGGCGTGGATTTAGTCGGGGACATGATTATTCCTAGTATGATCAGAAGGTAGATTACTTTCTGTCGCATGGTGACCCATCATAAGTAATGTCCATCCCAGATGGACAAAGTGGTGAAAATGTCCTTTTGTGGTGCCTGTCACCCATGCGGAAAGCAGAATTCGTCATTGTGATAAGCGAGTCTCATTTCACACTACTCACATCCAATTTAGGGAGGGCGAGAGTGTGCACGATTACATCAAAGAGAGAACTATCAAGATTGGAAAGTATATCGTGGAGACGAGGAAAACGGTTCGCGTGATCGCGAAAGAGTTTGGCGTATCCAAAAGTACAGTCCATAAAGATTTAACAGAGAGGCTTCCTGAAATTAATCCAGAACTTGCGAATGAAGTAAAAGAGATTTTAGATTATCATAAATCGATCCGGCACCTAAGGGGCGGGGAAGCAACGAAAATGAAGTACCAGAAGGAAGAAAGAGAAGGCGAAGCGGTGAAATAATTTTAGAGATATGCAGGACTTTAGGCGGAAGGGGGATTTGTGGCTATAGGAGTGTGCCCATATGTAAGCGCTATATTTGCAAGGAAGCCTAACGGGTTCCTTTTTCAAAAAATTCGAGGACAATTACTGTTTTCGGATTTTTTTGATTTCCGACAAATAATTACATATTTTTGAGTTAAAAGTATGGAATTTTCTTTGGTTGTGATACAATAAACAATTAGAGTAGTAGGATCCGTTAAGGAGGAAAGACAAGAGAATGTTTGCTAGGGATATTGGTATTGATTTGGGTACTGCGAACGTGTTGATTCACGTGAAGGGCCGTGGAATTGTGTTGAATGAGCCTTCTGTGGTGGCGATTGACCGAAATACGAATCGCGTTTTGGCGGTTGGTGAAGAGGCGCGCCGCATGGTGGGACGTACACCTGGGAACATTGTCGCGATTCGTCCGCTAAAGGATGGCGTAATCGCTGACTTTGATGTAACTGAAGCAATGTTAAAACATTTTATTAATAAGTTGAATGTAAAAGGTTTTCTTTCGAAGCCGCGTATTTTGATTTGCTGCCCGACGAATATTACGAGCGTTGAGCAGAAGGCAATCAAGGAGGCGGCTGAAAAGAGCGGCGGCAAGAAGATTTATCTTGAAGAGGAGCCGAAGGTGGCGGCGATTGGCGCAGGGATGGATATTTTCCAGCCAAGCGGGAATATGGTCGTGGACATCGGTGGCGGTACGACGGATGTTGCCGTGCTTTCGATGGGCGATATCGTAACGTCTTCTTCGATTAAGATGGCGGGCGATAAGTTCGACATGGAGATTCTCAACCACATCAAGCGTGAGTACAAGCTGTTGATTGGGGAGCGTACGGCTGAAAATATTAAAATTAATATTGGGACGGTATTTCCTGGTTCTCGTTCGGAGGAAATGGAGATTCGCGGCCGTGATATGGTCAGCGGTTTGCCACGCACGATTTCGGTTCGTTCGGAAGAGATTGAGGGGGCGCTTCGTGAGTCGGTTGCCGTGATTGTTCAGGCGGCGAAGAGTGTGCTTGAGCGGACTCCGCCAGAATTGTCTGCGGATATTATTGACCGCGGCGTGATTTTGACGGGCGGCGGTGCATTGCTGCACGGGATTGATATGCTGCTTGCGGATGAGTTGAAGGTACCGGTATTGGTTGCGGAGAATCCAATGGACTGCGTGGCGATTGGTACGGGAATTATGTTGGATAATATTGACCGGATTCCTGGTAGGAAGCTGGGATAGTTTTTGGTTAGAGCCTGATGACGCGTGGGTGCGTTGTTGGGCTTTTTTTGTAGTTTGGAGTGTGTTTTGGTGGTAGTGGTCGGTATTTTGGGGAAAGCGGAGGGTAAATAGGTAAAAGTGGTGGGTATAGTGGCAAAACCGGTGGGTAAGGTGGAAATTCAGTTGGTGCGAGGCCTGGTTCTAGGAGGTTTTTACTAAAAATGGTAATTTTGTGTTAAAAAGTGGACCGGGATAGTGGAATATTTGGGTGTTTGGCTGTTTGAATGGGAAGTGGAGGGTATTTTGGTTTAAATGGTGGGTAAAGTTCCGGAAGTGGAAGGTAAAGTGGTAAAACCGGTGGGTAAGGTAGAAATTCATTTGGTGCGAATCGAAAATGAGTGAACGATTTTACTGAATATGGTCAACTTCCCCTTCAAGCTTACAGAAATCCCACACAATTCGCGTTTTTTTTACAAAAGTCGACCTTTTCCACAAAAAGTTAATGAGTATTTTTCAAATATTTTTTATAATAGAGATAAGACTAGGCGAATAATTTTATAAAAAACAATATTATCCCAATAGTTTTGGTAATAATATGTTTTAACTCGCTAGTTTTGGGAGAAACACAAAGGGGAATTCCGATGTCCGAACAAGTGAAAACAAGGGAAGATTTTAATAAGGAAAAAACTGATTCGCAAAAAACGGCGGAAGAAGTACGTCCAGCGACAAAATGGGTGAGAGTGCGCTTGATTCCGATTTGGTTGCGGCTTATTCTTTTGGTGATTAGTATATTTATTTGCGTCATGGCGGGATCAGCGGTTGGCTATGGTATGCTTGGTGGCGGCAAAATTGCAGATGTTTTTAAGGAATCAACGTGGACGCATATCATCGACTTGGTTGATAAAAAATAAATCGATTGGAGGGAAGGGAGCAATCTCTTCCCTTTGTTTGTGTTTAATAGTAAAATGGATTTTAAGTAGCTAATCTTAGTAGGAGGTACTAAATAATGCTTGATATCGAACAAATTAAAGAGATTATTCCTCATCGTTATCCATTTTTGCTGGTGGATCGTATTTTGGAGATCGAGGAAGGAAAACGGGCGATTGGAATTAAAAATGTTTCAGCGAATGAGGAGTTTTTCAATGGACATTTTCCTGATTATCCGGTCATGCCGGGTGTATTAATCGTGGAGGCATTGGCTCAGGTTGGTGCTGTTGCCATGTTGAAAAAAGAGGAAAACCGCGGCAGATTAGCATTCTTTGCAGGGATTGACGGCTGTCGTTTTAAAAGACAGGTAAAGCCTGGGGACCAGCTTCGTCTTGAGGTTGAAATCATTCGTCTGCGCGGCCCAATTGGGAAAGGAAAAGCCGTGGCGTTGGTGGACGGCGAGATTGCGTGTGAAGCGGAGATTACGTTTGCGCTGGGAGAGAAAAAGGAATAATCTTTGGAGAAATGGCCGGGGGACCGGTCATTTTTTTTTGTGGGGATGGTGTTTGGGATATGTTCCGTTTAGGCGGTTTTATGTTCCATTTTAGTGATTATATGTTCCAAACGTTTGTTTAGTAATCAAATAGCAAGTCGAATGCCTAACTTAGATAATTTTTCCCCCACATTAAAGTTAAGGGGCCATTTTTATGCGGACCTCGCCCTTAAAATTACTTTTTTCAAGGGTGAATTCAATTATATGTTCCATTCCGAATGATATATGTTCCGATTAGGGAGATATATGTTCCATCCCACCGACTATATGTTCCGAACCGAACGAATCATCCACCCCAAATCAAAAAGCCAGGCACCAAGCCTGGCTTACACTCACTGTGGAGTCTTCATCTTAATCTTCGGTTTACTTTTCATCTTTTCCTTAAACTCAGTCAGGAGGGCTTGGCCACTCAAGCCTTTTTGAATCAAACTATCGAGCAGCAGCTCAGAATAATCGCGGCGCAGACGGCGCAGACGGCCTTCCAACAGTACACTCATATGATGTTCAAACTTATTCAACGTACCAATCTTCGTTTGGAAAAATGCCGGATCATTCTCAAGCTTCGTGATCACCGCTTCAACAATAATTTCGCGGCCTTCATCCTGAATCTTTTTAAAATAATCATAAAGAGACAGATCCGTATAAGCTTCCAGCAGCCAGGTGTGCTGCTCATCTTCTTTATTAATGATTAAACCATCATGTAACGGGATTTCCACCGAATTGTCATTATCAACTACTTCCAATGACACCAACTTGAACGATTTCATTAGGTAAAACCTCCTTCTAGCATTTTGCCGCGGACCTATTCCCCCAAATCAACGTGACGAATCACTTTTCCTAAATTATAACATATGCAGAACGAAAGCAAATGTCGAAAAATATATGTCGAATCTTGCAAAAATGGTTTTTCATACCCCATACCCAACAAAAAACCCGATTTCCCCCTAGAGAAAAACCCCTTTTTCAACTGTGAACAGCCTCGAAATGGCCCTTTTCGTCATTTTACAGGGGGAGGCGGAGAGGAATATGATAAAGCCATGAAACAGAGAGGAGATGAACAAATGATCAATCAAGTCACACTTGTCGGAAGACTGACGAAGGATCCAGAGCTGAAAACAACGACCGATGGAACTCCCGTTACGCAGGTGACGCTCGCTGTAAGCCGGAATTTTCGCAATCATAATGGAGAGATTGAAGCAGACTTTGTTTTATGCACGCTGTGGCGGAAAGCGGCTGAAAACACCGCGCAATACTGCCGGAAGGGTTCCGTCGTCGGGGTCACAGGGCGGCTGCACACCCGGAATTACGAAAAAGAAGGAAAGAGGGTGTATATAACTGAGGTTGTCGGGGAGCAAATCCGTTTTCTAGGCGCCAAACCGCATGCGGAGAATCCAAGCCCGAGTCCGTCTCCGTCTCCAGTTCCAAGCCAGACTCAGAGTCCGATTCCTGAATCGAGTGAAAAAAAGGAGGAAGTACCAGTTGGAAGCTAATCGTGACAGTTTAGAGCAGCTCATGGAATCATTAATCAAAATGGTCGGGAAAGCAAATCAAAAAGTGGACAGCCTGCAGCGAAGAGTTATCCAGCTTGAAACCTTTATCAAGGAGGAAAAGGAACGAGGCACTATCCGCATCTACCCCGAGCAACCTCAAGAATCCGCCTCATCCACCCCCCACATCAGTTGATGGACATTATTTCCTCACTATATAAAATCAAATGTCTCTCCTAGGCACCCCAAATTTCCGGCGAATCTGCCGGATTTTTATTTTTTGAGGTATAAAAAAACGGCAGCAGGGAACAATGTTAGCAAAACCCCCTGTTTTTTATAAGAAGCCGCTGACATAGTTGTCCAGCGGCTTCTTCGTTTTTTTTGGAAAAAGGAACATAGAAATGATCCCATTGCTTGTACTCGTCCCAAAAAGAGTTTACCGGCGATTAACGTTTGGTAAGTATCTAAAGTAGGAGAAATTGTGAATAAAAACGCACAATTCCACGTTTTGTTACTAGGGTGATTGCTGGAGAAGAAATTATTGTCATATAATGTAGATAATTGTAAGATTTGGAGTGATCATATGGAAAGAAATCCGAGCAGTTCGTTGAACTTTATTGGCGTCAGGCTAAGCAATCGCGAAATTATGATCAAGAGCAAGCCAGGCTTTTTCGATGCATTAACGCTTTCCAAACACCCATCTAAGAGCAGCTTCTATCAAACTATTCCTCTTGGCGATACACATTCAGTTTCCATCTATTACTATAACAAAAGATTTCAATTTACCTATCAAAATAAGTCATTTCAGCTTTACGAAGGGAATCAGCAACTCAGTGAGCAAGCAGTTTACAATATTTTAAATAATTTTATCGTAAAAGAAGGGAATAAGGCTTCCTATTTAACAAGCTTCCCAGAAGACAAGATCAGGACGGCGAAAAGGAAGAAAACCCGGGTGCTCGCGGAGAGCAAGCGGGTCGGGGAGTGAGTAGAATTTAAGAAATAAGCTAGGCATAATGCCTAGCTTATTTTTTTTTCAATCTAGTACTCCTACTGTCCACCCCACACGGACAAAAAGGCCGAAAAGTCCACGGGCGGTGCCTGTCACCGCATTTGGTAATTGCCCCCATTTGGCGAATTTTTGGCTTATATGACAAAATGGGAGGCATTTTTAATGTTTTTGTAACATGGCTGCTACATTGTTTTGATATAAATAGGGAAAGGGGGAAAGAGTATGCAAGTTTTTAAGCGTATGATTCTCGTATTATTTACATTAACATTGTGTGGAACTGGTTCAATCATGACATATGCCGAGAGCAATACGGAAGCATTACATAATGTTGAGCAGGACCTTCAGCAAAAAGCACAAGAAAAGCAATCTGTTTCAAACGAGATGTCGAACATTAAGCAAGAAATGGACTCAATCTATAAATATATTTCAGCGAACAAAGAAGCGCTGACCAAAACGCAAAAGAGAATTGATGCAACCAATCAACTCATTGAGCAGAAAAAAGAAGAAATTGTTGTCGTTGAGGACAAAATTCTGGCCCGCCAAGATGTCATGAAAAAGAGGCTAGTCGCCCTTCAGCACGACAATAGTGTCAGCTTAGTGATCAAAGTTCTTTTAAACGCAAAAAGCTTTGATGACTTACTACAGCGCGCAAGTGCCGTCTCGGCTCTATTTAACGCTGACCAGAGCATTTTAGAAGATCAGAAGCATGACCTTAAACAGATTGAGGACGATAAAAAAGAGATTGATAAACAAGAGCAGGTTTTAAAAGAGGAACAAAAAAACCTAGCCAATCAGCAGGGACAACTTAATTTGAATCTGCAAAAAAGACAAGAAACCCTAAAAGAAATGCAAGATAAATATAGCAAAATCGATAAAGAAATGGCACTTGCTAAAAAAGAAAAAGCAAGCATTCAAGCTGAGCTTAGGGCTGCCGAAGCAAAGGTTCGCAAGGAACAAGAAACGGCAAGAAAGAACGCTGCAACTGCATCTGCTGCATCCACCGGAAGCCAGCAAGACCAGTCACAACCGGCAGGCAACGGGGAAACCTTTTACGTTACCGCTACAGCCTATAGCTACTCAAGTTCAGGTGCAATCACAAGAATGGGCTACAATATTAAAGAAAACCCATATATGAAGCTTATTGCTGTTGACCCATCTGTCATTCCATTAGGAAGCAAGGTTTGGGTAGAAGGCTACGGTGTCGCGGTTGCAGGTGATACAGGCGGTGCTATCCATGGTCACATTATCGATGTTTTAAAACCAACAAAAGCGCAGGCACTAGCCTGGGGCAGAAGAACCGTGAAAGTGAAAATATTAGATTAGTAACCAAAAAAGAGATCGAACATGAAAAATGTTTGGTCTCTTTTTTTATTGACTTATGCCCATTTCCACAATAAAGTATTATTGGATAATAATCCCACGAGGAGGGGTATAGATGAATTTAAATCTAATGGAAGTGTCTAATTATACTTTTGGGGTGGATGATGAAAAGACAATATGATTTGGACTGGATCCGTGTAATCGCGACGCTCGCCGTATTCCTTTACCACTGCTCGATGTTTTTTAACCCATTCCCTTGGCATGTGAAAAATAATCAGTTGGATTCGGGAAGTATTTTAGTATTTTCCTTATTTGTGGGTGCTTGGATCATGCCTGTATTTTTCGCCGTTTCAGGGATCAGTGTGACGTATGCCTTGAAAAATCGGCCCGTGACTGCTTTTTTCAAAGAACGGTTGATTCGGCTAGGAGTGCCGCTTGTGTTCGGTGTATTTATCTTAACTCCTCACCAAATTTTTCTCGAACGAATTGTCAACCGTCAGTTTGATGGTTCATTCCTAGACTTTCTTCCTCACTATTTTGATGGGATATATTTAGATTTTGGTGGAACAGGAAATTTCGCGTTCTTTGGCTTACATCTATGGTATTTACTCGTACTGCTCGTATTCTCCTTTCTTACGATACCGATATTTAAAAAAATCCCTATCAGCGGAAGATTTGGCTTGGTCCATTTGTGGCTGCTGCCATTCATTCTTTTTGCATCAGGGTTAGTCAAAACCCAGGGGTTAGGCGGCTGGGACCTTGTACTTTATCTAATCGTCTTTATTTATGGTTATTACTTTTTTTCAAGCGAAGCCTTTAAAAATAATCTTCAAGCCACGATCAAGATTCACATGACTCTCGCCTTGATTTCTTCCGCTGTATACATCGTCTGGTTTATGAAGGCTTATCCTCAACCGGGATCGATTGAGGAGATCGTCTTTTTTGCTGTACGAACGATTAATTGCTGGAGCTTGTTACTATGCATTTTTTTCCTGGCAGACAGATATTTATCTTTTACCAATCGTTTTCTGAAGTACGCAAGTGAAGCTTCTATGCCATTTTATGTATTACATCAGCCGGTCATTGTGCTTCTTGGCTTTTTTATCCGCGACTTATCATGGCCAATACCCGTTAAGCTGGTTTTTCTTATTTCCATTTCCTTTATATTGATTATGGGTGGTTATCACTTTGTTGTTCGGCACTTTGGCGTGCTGAGGTTTTTGTTGGGGATGAGGGGGGCAAGGGGGAGAGGCAGGGCCCAAGCAACTTATTCTTTGCATAAATAGGTGAAATCCCAATTGGGAATTTGGACTATTATTTGTAAAAAATACCCATATAATAGACTTAGATAGGAAGAAGGGGGAACAGTCAATGTCGAATGATCATGAGGTTTTATTAGATAAAGGAAAACAAAATGATCCAAAAATAAAAGTGGAAAGGAAAGAGGGAGAACCGACTTCCGCTTTCAAAGGGGCTTCATGGGCTGCGCTGTTAGTAGGGGTTGCGGCTTATCTCATCGGTTTGTTTAACGCATCAATGCAATTGAACGAAAAGGGCTATTACTTCGCCGTTTTAGTGTTCGGGCTCTATTCCGCGGTATCTTTGCAAAAAGCAGTAAGGGATAAAGAAGAGAGAATCCCCGTTACGAATATTTATTATGGGATTAGCTGGTTTGCCATGATTGTTTCGATTTCATTAATGGTCATCGGGTTATATAATGCAGGAAGTATTGTTTTAAGTGAAAAGGGATTTTACGGGATGTCGTTTGTTCTTAGCTTATTTGCAGCCATAACGGTTCAAAAGAATATTCGAGATACACAGAGGGCAAGAGAAAGAGATTGACCGACAGGGAACTGTCGTTTTTTTTTGGGGGGCTCAGGGTGCTTCTGAAAAGGGAAATTGTTGATATCCATTTAAAATTTGTTGATTTCCGGTCAAAAAGTGTCGATATCCGATGGAAAAGTGTTGATATAGTATAGATTTGTGTTGATATCCTCTAAAAAAGTGTTGATATAATCGAAAATGATGTTGAAAAAAACCAGTCGAGGACTGGTTTGGGGGAGCAACTGATTATTTTTTTGCCAAAACTTCGACTTCCTCGATAGTGAGACCGGTGCGTTTGGCAAACTCAAATACCATAGACATTAAATGACAGCATCTACAATAGAGTGTCCACCCCACGCGCACAAAAACAGCAAAAAGTCCACGAACGGTGCCTGTCACCGTATGAAGTGTCACCGTGTGGACTTTTCACATTGTTACCCCAAATACACTAGATCCTTCAGTTCATCTGTAGAAAGTTCGGTAATCCAGTTTTCACTTTGGATGATTTGGTCGTTTAAGAATTGTTTTTTCTCGAGCATGGCGTCGATTTTTTCTTCGAGCGTCCCGGTACAAATTAGCTTATGGACGTGGACAAACCGCGATTGCCCAATCCGGTAGGCCCGGTCCGTGGCCTGGTTCTCGACAGCCGGATTCCACCAGCGATCATAGTGAATGACATGATTCGCTGCCGTCAAATTCAGCCCGGTGCCGCCCGCCTTCAACGACAACAGGAATACCGGAAACTCGCCATTCTGGAACCGCTCAATCATCGCATCACGCTGCGTCTTCGCCACACTTCCGTTCAAAAATGGCACCTCGACCCCAAACCGCTTCTTCACCGCGGCCCGAATCATCTCGCCCATCTCGATATACTGCGTAAAAATCAGGCAGCTCTCGCCTGAATCCAACACCGCATCGACTAAATCGACGAGCTTCTCTAATTTATTCGACCGCTCCAGCAGCACACGTCCAGCAGATTGCTCTTTCAAATACAAGGCTGGATGATTACACAACTGCTTCAAGCGGCTCAACATCTGCAAAATCAGACCCTTGCGCTCAAACCCGGTCAATTTTTCAATCTGCTCAAACGTATCGCGCACGAGCTGCTCATAGAGCGACGCCTGCTCCGTCGTCAGCGGGCAATATTCCTTCTGCTCCTGCTTATCCGGCAAATTCAGCGCAACCTCTTCATCCTTCTTCGTCCGCCGTAACAAGAACGGCCGAATCAACGCCTGCAGCTGATGCACCTTTTCCTTCTTCTCATCCTTCTCAATTGGAATCACGAACTTCTTCTGGAACTGGCCCAAACTTCCCAAATATCCGTGATTCGTAAAATCAAAAATCGACCACAGCTCCGACAAGCGATTTTCCATAGGCGTTCCGGTTAAAGCAACATGGTGTCGGCCTCGCAACCTGCGTACCGCTTTCGATTGTTTCGTCTGCGCGTTCTTAATATTTTGCGCCTCGTCAATCGCAATCGTGCTCCAAATCGCCGATTCAAACTCATCGGAATCGAGATGGCTCAACCCATAAGAAGTTAACACCACATCGACGTTTTTAACCCGCTCCAAAAAGGCTTCTTCCTTCAAGCGGTTTGAACCATAATGCAAATAAACATCCATCTCCGGTCCAAAACGTTCCAGCTCTTTTTGCCAGTTTCCGAGAACGGAGGTAGGGCAAATAATCAATGAAGCCTTAGTCGGATCCTTCACTGCTGGAGCGGCTTCTTCGGCATCCTTTTTCCGGCGCCGGCTGCGAGACTCGCTTTCAACCATAGCTGGTTCTTCGCCAGCCAGCTCCTTCACCTTCAACAAATAAGAAATCAATTGCACCGTTTTACCAAGTCCCATATCATCGGCAAGGACTGCGCCAAACCCATGCTGCCTTAAAAACCACAGCCAACTCATTCCTAGCTGCTGGTAGGGGCGGAGCTCGCCGTTCAAGCCTTCCGGCACCGGTTCCATCGGAATTTCTTTTACCTCGGAAAGCTGCTTGATCATCTGCTTCCACTGCCGGTTCAACTCGATTTGTATTTTCGCAAATGCTTTTGGATTCTCCAGTTCATCCTCGGTTGCCTCAGCATTCACTAGCTCCTGCTCAAGCAAATCACGGACCTGCAACCCTTCTTTTTCAGCCCGTTTCATCAAATCCTGAATTTGGCGAATAAACTGCGGATCGAGCTTCACCCAGCGGCCGCGGATATAGACAAGTCGGCGCTTTTCTTCGACAAGCTGGCTGAATTCATCCTCAGACAGGTCGACTCCGTTCATCGAAAAACGCCAGTTGAAATCGAGCATTGCCTGTAAGCCAACGAACGACGGGCGGTGACTGGATGTTCCTTTTAGCGACGCCTTCACTTTTAGGTTGGCATTTTTCATTGCCTGCCACCAAGAAGGGAGGAGGATCTCGACATCAAGTGCCACAAGGGTTTCGCTTGCTTCGGTTAAAAACATCCAGGCTTCTTCCTCGGTGAGATGGGATTTTAAATGGGAAGGGTCGACATCATTTTCAAGCCACGGAATTAAACGGACCCAGCGTGCGATTTCCCGGTCGACTTTGTCAAAATAAGGCTTCCATTTCCCGGGAATTTTCGACTCCAGTCCAACCATCTCATCGACATTTTTCTTTCCGCGTAAAAACACATCTAAATTCCATGCGCCTTCGCCATCCTCCGGTTCTTCTAGCCGCAAGCCAATGGTAAATGGCGTATCGCTTTCCTTAATTCCAACCCACTCGAGCCAGCTTTCCTCATCAAAATACCGGGCAAGATCGCCGCCGGAAATATTTTGTTTTTTCAAAAGGTCGAGCTTTGGTCCGAACAATTCTTTCATCGCTGAGTTCCTTGTTAAATAACCATCGAGTGCGTTGTTGTAGAGGTCGCCGATAAATTGTAGTGTTGTTTCGGGAGTATCTGCCACTTGCAAATCCTGTTCCCAAAAGGAGGGGTCAAACTCTTCCTTTACACGTTCCGGGAGCTGCCAGCGGAAATCGCCATGCTCCCACACCGAAAAGTCTGGGAGCCAATCTTTTTCAATGATGCCTTCGTGAAGTGCGAAAGCAGCAGCGAGACAAATTTCCGATTCCTCACTCCAGTCCCACTCAATAAACCGGTTAAATGATTCCTTTGCAAAAAGCGACACCAGCTGCCAGCCGCTTAGAGGGACACCTTCAACCCCTTGTACGTTCTCCGTTTCCAAAAGCGTGCCAAAAAAGCTCTCCTCATGGCGGCTGAACAAAAGATTCTTCCAGTCATCGGGATGCAAAAATTGCCCGCTCTCCTCTTGCGCCGTGAGAAAATAACGCCCATCCTCTAATTTCATTGTCAGCAGTTTAATAAACCTAGTTTTAAGCATCGATTCCGTGCTCCTTTACCGTACAAAAATCCATATTCCTTTATTATAACCCAAAAGTTGGGGTTTTGCTTCGGTGAGTAAATTTGTCCCTAAAGGGAAAAATAGGTTCGGGAAGATGCTTCCCAATTAAAAAAGTGGGAGTGAATAGAATGGCTGAAAACAGAGAACGCAATCGTGCTGATGTTGACGCTGGTGAAGCGGTTGGAACAGGTGCCGGTGCTGTTGCAGGTGCTGCTGTAGGTTCTGTTCTTGGACCAATTGGTACGGTTGCCGGGGCAGTTGTCGGCGGAGCATTGGGTAACAAAGCGGGAGATGCTGCTGATAACGCCGTCGATGAAGCTGCAGGACGAGAAGATTAGCATAAAGGAACGTATTGCATAAACCAGTGCAGGGGACTCCCAAAAAGGGAGTCCTTTTTGTGAGAAATTCCCATGGCTGTAAGGTAGTTTTTTCCTTAATAAAAGAGAAAATACAAGGTCATTATATTGAGGTACTTCAAAACAAAGGAGAGATACTCTTGACTCAAATTGATGTAAATCAACTAAATCAAGCTAAAGCAAATGTAACATTAACTCAAGAATTGTTAACAAAAGCAATTGAAAAAGCAAATTCCGATCCCATTCTCGCTCAGGAAGCGATTAAACAAGCATCAAACGAAATATCGTCTGCATTAACCGCGGTAACACAAGTACAAAAAACATCACAAACTGAATCAACAGAATTTTAAAATAGTTGTTTAAAAAACCCCTCAGACTTTGTCAAGGGGTTTTTTTATGCTCCTTATTATTTTTTGAAAAATAATCAAGCAATCCTAAGTAAATCCCCTGAGCGACGTTTTCATTGAAAGCCGAACTTTCCACAATGGAATCGTCTTGTTTATTTGAGAGAAAACCAAGCTCAATAAGGGTACTCGGTTGAGAATTATTCCGCAGCACACTTAAGTTATTGTATCGGGTTCCGACATTCTCCAATTTTGTTGTTTTGGCAACCTCATTTAAAATGTCGGAGGCTAATTCATTATCTCTTGACTTTTGAAAGTAAAAATCAGTCACACCATGGACGGACGGGTCTTTGATCCAATTGTAATGAAAACTGATAAAAGCATCCGCATCGTTTTGGTTTGAGATAGTAGATCGTTCTGGTAATGAGATGTAGGTATCATTTGTCCGGGTCATAATGACATTCGCACCAGCATTTTTAAGCTTTTGCTCCACTGCTTTGGCTGTTTCTAGGGTTAATTTTTTTTCATGTGTACCGTCAATGCTTGTGGTCCCGATATCGACGCCGCCATGACCGGGGTCAAGGACAATGGTTTTTCCGTTAAGGGGTCCTTGGATAGTTGTTTTTGCCGCCGGGGTCTTGGATGATTTGGTTGCGGGTGCAGGTGCAGGACTCTTTTTGCCATGGTCCATAGTGTTCTTTGATGTTGGTGGCTTAGAAACAGCTTGTGTGTGAAGCTTGTCCGGTTCGTGTTTTGTAATGTAATATTCGTTTACCCACCCTTTCATGCCGGAGGAAGACACGATTTTGGCCCAACCTGCTTGTTCTGCCTGAACGGTTATCTGGGCGCCCCAATCTAATTTGCCGATAACGGGGTTCGATACGCCGGGGCCCGTGCGAACATTTAGGAAATCAGTATTTACGGTCGCTCCTACATTTTTTGGCGGGGCCGTGTAAGCGTGGCTGATCCAGCCAATTTGGTTGTTTCCCAGTTTAATTTGATCCCAGTTGTTCTTTTTCCGAATGACTACAAGTGTGTCCCCTTTATGAACAAGACCGAGCACCTTTCCTGAAATGCCAGGAGATTCCCGGACGTTCAGATTGGTTGCTGTTACGGTGACTTTCGTTGGGGAGGGATTTGCGTATGCATCTTGGTCCATTTCGACAAAGGGTATCGCGATGACACTAAGGCCGATCAGCAGTTTAACGAGGCCGAAGTTTTTGAGTTTGGTTGTGATCATTTTCGTAACCTCCTTCTTTTTCAAACTCTAAAACTAGTATGGACAGGTTTCTAGCAAAATATAATCTGGAATTTTAATTTTCAGATTATAAGTGTAGGTCTTTTTCAAACAAGTTTAAGAAAAAAATAGAGTCGAAATTCTAGTATAATCTCTGAAATCTGTGTCTATCCTGTTCCTATACAAGAGTAAATTGGGAGAGTGCCAGTGAAAAGGGGAATGATCGATGTATACTGAGGAATTAAATAAAATGATTGCCTTAAAAAAGATGGATTTAGAGGAATGTGAATACGAACTTTATAATCGCTACTATCCTTCGATTGTCAGAATGGCGATGACGAATTACATATCCGTCTTGCAGACACAATTGGAAAAGTATCAGCATGAACGAATAAAAAACAATCAGATATGACCTATATTTAAAAAGTTACTAGAGCCAGGCAGGGATGCCTGGCTTTTAGATTGTCTATGGTGGATTGGCACAAATGTGAGCTTGAACGGAACATAAACCAACCCCAATATGGAACATAGATTCAAAACCTATATAAAACAGAGACGCCGCCCAAAGCAGCGTCTCTTCCTTTGTCCGCGTGGAATGAACAAAACCGGCAAAAAGTCCACGGGCGGTGCCTGTCACCACCATATGATGTCACTTGGTGGATTATTTTTCGGTGGACCTTAAAATAGTCTACAAAAGAGTAATAATTCAGACTATAATCCTCCAATCTGAGGGTAGATAATGGAATTACGAAATCAAAAGGAGGAAAGGCGATGCAGCGACCGCTTGAGAATGTTCGAGTATTAGATTTTACGAGAGTGTTGGCCGGACCGTATTGTACGATGCTTTTGGCAGACATGGGTGCGGAAGTAATTAAGATTGAAAGACCCGGTGCCGGTGATGATACGAGGCACTTCGGTCCGTTTCAGAATGGCGAAAGCGGTTACTTTGTTTATTTGAATCGTGGTAAAAAAAGTATGGCGCTAGATTTAAAAAATCCACATGCCATTACAGCACTAAAGGAATTAGTCAAAGAATCGGATGTAGTGGTAGAAAATTTCCGCCCAGGCGTAATGAAAAAACTAGGATTGGATTATGAAAGCCTAAAAGAATTAAATCCGTCTATCATTTATTCCTCGATTTCAGGATTCGGGCAATATGGCCCGTATAGCCAGAGACCAGCCTATGACTTGGTTGCCCAAGCAATGGGAGGGATGACAAGTATAACCGGTCATCCGGATGATCCGCCCACACGGTCTGGCGCTTCACTAGGGGACATGAGTGCCGCTCTTTACGCGGTATATGGAATTATGGTAGCGCTGTTCCACAGAGAACGCACGGGTGAGGGACAATTAATCGACGTTGCCATGACGGATAGCATCTTTGCGCTCTTAGAAAATAATGTGATGCGCTACACGGTAGATAAAATCGTACCGGAACGCATTGGCAGTCGGCACCCAATCAGTTCACCGTTTGATATCTATCAAGCCCAAGATGGCCATGTGGTGATCGCAGTTGCCAATGAATCTTTATTTGGAAAATTAGCAGCGGTTATGAAACAGCCCGAACTGGCAGAAGATAAAAGATTTTACCTTGATTCGTTACGTACGAAAAATGAAACCGAGTTGAAGGCTATCATTGAAAACTGGCTGCGTGGATATACCGTTGCTGAAGCGGTCGAGATGATTTCTGAAGGCGGGGTTCCATGCTCCCCCATTCTAACCATTGGGGATGTATGTGAAGATGAACATACAAAAGCGAGGGAAATGCTCATTCGAGTCGACCATCCTGTGGCAGGGCCCATGAAGATACCAGGAAATCCAGTTAAACTTTCGCAAACTCCTGCGGTGATCAAAGAAGCATCCCCGATTCTTGGTGAACACACCGGCCAAGTGTTAAAAGACGTATTAAAGTGGGATTGGAGAAGATTGCAAGACTTAGAGGAGCAGGAAGTATAAAAAGAAAGCTCATTTCGGGAGATTCAGCGGCGAAAAATCATACTTTTTCCGCGAATCAAAAAAACAATATTAAAAAGGAGCCAAAACATATGAATTTCGAACTAACAGATGAACAAAAAAGTATTAGAGCTATGGTAAGAGACTTTAGCCGCGAGGTTATTTTACCAAAAGCAGCAGAGTTAGATGAACAAAACCGTTTTCCAACGGAACATATCAGCAAGCTGGCAGAGTTAGGATTATTGGGAATTGCCTATCCGGAGAAAGATGGCGGTGTTGGAGCAGATTCCATTGCAGAAGCGATTGCAGTTGAAGAAATCACCTATGCCTGCGCGGCAACGGGATCGATTTTAACCGCGCATTACTTAGGAATTGACGGCCTTTTCCTAGCCGCAAATCAAGAGCAAAGAGAAAACTTTTTAGTACCCGGATGTACAGGTGAAAAATTATTTGCCTTTGGTTTAACCGAACCAAACGGAGGCACGGATGTTGGCTCCATGAAAACCAATGCCCGTTTGGATAACGATGAATATGTCCTCAATGGAACAAAACATTTCATCACCAATGGTGCCGAAGCCGATATCATCGTCGTTTATGCCAAAACAGATACAGCCGCCGGAACAAAAGGAATTAGTGCATTTATTGTCGAAAAAGGTACTCCAGGACTTTCTTTCGGAGCAGGCGATGACAAAATGGGAATTCGTGGGGCGCGAACTCACGAAGTGATTTTTGAAAATTGCCGGATTCCCAAAGAGAACTTAGTCGGAAAAGAAGGCGATGGCTTTAAAATTGCGATGAGTGTCGTCGATCGCGGTCGAATTGGGATTGCAGCAATGGCAGTAGGGTTATCCCAAGCGGCACTTGATGCAGCGGTTTCCTATTCAAAAGAAAGAATCGCCTTCAATAAGCCGATTGCACAATATCAAGGATTGCAGTGGATGCTGGCGGAGATGGCTGCAGACGTGGAAATGGCTCGGCTGTATACGTACTATGCTGCTAGTTTAAAAGATAAAGAGGGCTACCGAATTTCAAAAGAGGCGGCGATTGCGAAGCTAATGGCTTCAGAGGCCTCCCATCGTGTCGTCCACAAAGCCGTACAAATTCACGGGGGATTCGGCTACATGAAGGAATATCCAGTGGAGCGGATGTATCGCGACCAACGAATTTTGGAGATTTTTGAAGGAACCTCACAAGTGCAAAAAATGGTGATCGCAGGTCATCTATTAAAATAATGGGAGGAAGTAGCATGGTTACCGAAGCTAAACGTGTCATTAAAGCCCCAACTGGGACAGAGCTTTCCTGTAAAGGCTGGGTGCAAGAAGCGGCATTACGCATGTTGATGAATAATTTGGATCCGGAGGTCGCGGAAAATCCGGATGAGCTCGTGGTTTACGGAGGAATTGGCAAAGCAGCGCGAAATTGGGAGTCCTTTGATGCAATTGTCAAGTCGCTCAAGAATCTTGAAAACAATGAAACTCTGTTAATTCAATCCGGTAAGCCGGTTGGCATTTTTCGGACACATGAGATGGCTCCACGAGTATTAATCGCCAATTCCAATTTGGTGCCAGCATGGGCAAACTGGGACCATTTTAATGAATTAGAAGAAAAGGGTTTGATGATGTATGGGCAAATGACAGCGGGAAGCTGGATCTATATCGGTGCCCAGGGAATTTTACAAGGAACATACTTAAGTTTTGTGGAGGCTGGAAAAAAAGCATTCGGTACTGATGACTTAACCGGAAGATTTATTTTAACCGGGGGCATGGGCGGAATGAGCGGGGCCCAGCCGCTTGCTGGAAAAATGGCCAAGGCGGTCATTTTGGTGGTCGAAGTGGATAGGCAGCGCATTGAACGGAAAATCAAAGAGGGCTACTGTGATTACCTTTGCGAAAGCCTAGATGAAGCACTTCTCATGGTAAAAGAGATAACGGAAAAAGGCGAGCCTGCTTCCATTGGTCTTGTCGGCAATTGCGCAGATATCTATCCAGAACTTGTACAACGCGGGGTAATCCCGGATATCGTTACCGATCAAACGAGTGCACATGATCCAATCAATGGGTATGTACCACATGGAATGACGTATGATGAGGCATTAGCGCTTAGAAAAACTGACCCGAAAACATATGAACAAAAAGCAATGGAATCCATGGCCGTACATGTCCAAGCGATGCTTGATTTGCAACAGGCTGGAGCGGAAACGTTTGATTACGGCAATAACATTCGGGCATATGCGCAAAAAATGGGAGTCGAAAATGCATTTGATTTTCCAGGATTTGTCCCGGCGTACCTAAGACCGTTATTTTGTGAAGGAAAAGGCCCGTTCAGATGGGCTGCTTTATCCGGAAACCCGGAGGATATTTATAAAACAGACAGGGTCGCACTCGAAATGTTTGCTGAGGATAAATCGCTAGTGAACTGGATTGAAATGGCACAGAAAATGGTGAAATGGCAAGGCCTTCCTGCCCGGATTTGCTGGTTGGGATACGGAGAACGGCATAGGTTTGCTTTGAAAATTAATGAAATGGTTGCGAGCGGGGAAATCAGCGCACCGATTGTCTTTGGCCGAGACCATCTGGATAGCGGTTCGGTGGCCTCTCCAAACCGCGAGACGGAAGCGATGCGGGACGGCAGTGACGCGATTGCGGATTGGCCGATTTTAAATGCCTTAATCAATACATGCGGCGGTGCAAGCTGGGTGAGCATTCACCAAGGGGGCGGCGTGGGCATGGGGTATTCCCAGCATGCCGGTCAGGTGCTTGTGGCCGATGGTTCGAAGGAAGCGGCCGAGCGGATTGAACGGGTATTGGTTTCCGATCCTGGGATGGGCGTCATTCGCCATGCGGATGCTGGCTATGATAAAGCAATCAAGGTGGCAAAAGAAAGAGGCGTAAGGATTCCAATGCTTGAGGAATAAATTTTACTTGGGAGAGGCGGGGGAGTTGGCTGACTGGAGGAGAGTAGTATTTAATTGGTGGAAAGTTATCTTCATTGTCGTAGAGCGGCATCCAATTGTCGGAAGATGGCTTCTAATTGTCGGAAGGCAGCATCCAATTGTCGTATAACGCTCGCCAATTGTCGCAACCACCGCCCCTACCTATAAAAAATGGAGGTGCCAAACCATGTTAAATCTATTTGTGCTCCTAAAACGCACATTTGATACCGAAGAAAAAATCACTGTTCATCAAGGAGAAATTGACCAAAACGATGCAAAATTCATTATCAACCCATATGACGAATATGCCATCGAAGAAGCGCTGCAACTCAAAGATAAACACGGCGGCGAGGTAACCGTTGTAACGGTGGGAGACGAAGAAGCGGAAAGTGAATTACGGACAGCACTTGCGATGGGTTGCGATAAAGCTGTTTTAATCGAGTATGAAGAGGAGCTCGACCCATACATTAGTGCGAAAATTTTGACCTCCTATTTAAAAGACCAAAACGTTGACTTAATTTTAGCAGGCAACGCCACCATCGATAACAGCACCGGACAAGTCGGACCGCGTGTCGCTGAGCTATTAAACATTCCTTATGTGACAACCGTAACCAAACTGCAAATAGACGGATCCATCGTGACCGTGCATCGCGATGTCGAAGGGGATACGGAGGTCATCGAAACCACATTGCCACTGTTGATCACAGCTCAGCAAGGATTGAACGAGCCGCGGTACCCATCACTTCCAGGGATCATGAAAGCTAAGAAAAAGCCGCTTACTACCCTTGAATTAGATGATATCGACGTAGACGAGGACGAAATTGCTCCAAAAACAAAAAAAGTAAGAACCTTTTTACCACCGGAAAAAGAAGAAGGATATGTGCTGCAAGGCGAGCTTGCTGACCAAGCAAAAGAGCTTGTTTCCCTTCTTTATAATGTAAAGAAAGTAATCGGATAAGGAGGACGGACGATGAAAAAAGTACTTGTGGTCGGAGAAGTTCGAAATGGGACAATAAGAAAGGTTTCATTTGAAGTCATTGCGGCTGCTACTGCTTTGGCAGACGGCGGGGAAATCATAGGACTGTTAATCGGGAACGGGTTCCAAGAGATAGCGAAAGAACTAGTGGAATACGGGGCAGACCGTGTCATTTTAGCTGAAAATGAAAAACTCGGTAGCTATACTTCAGACGGATATGGACAAGCATTAATGCAAATCATCAGCACTGAGCAGCCAGAGGCAATCGTTTTTGGCCACACTTCCTTTGGCAAGGATTTATCGCCAAAAATTGCTGCAAAATTGGATGCCGGGTTAATCTCGGATGTGGTTGAAATTACCGCGAACGAGGGTGAAATCATTTGTACCCGTCCGGTCTATGCCGGAAAAGCTTTCGAGGAAAAGCAGATAATCGAAGGAACATCACTTGTCTCCATTCGGCCGAATAATATCGCTGCACTGGAAAAAGAAGTAGGGAGACAAGGGGAGATCCAATCCGTTAAAGTAGAGGTAAAGGATCTACGGACCATTGTCAAAGAGGTCGTTCGAAAAGCGGTAACCGGGGTTGATTTGACTGAAGCGAAAGTGATTATTTCCGGCGGCAGAGGAGTAAAAAGCGCAGAGGGCTTTACCTTGCTTCAAGAGTTGTCTGATGTACTGGGTGGTGCTGTTGGTGCTTCAAGAGGGGCCTGTGATGCCGGCTACTGCGATTATTCGCTGCAAATTGGCCAAACCGGAAAGGTGGTCACCCCTGATCTGTACATTGCTTGTGGAATATCCGGTGCGATCCAGCACGTGGCAGGAATGTCCAATTCAAAGGTGGTAGTTGCCATCAACAAAGACCCGGAAGCCACTATTTTTTCCATTGCGGACTTTGGGATTGTGGGCGACCTATTTGAAGTGCTGCCGCTGTTAATAAAGGAATTTAAACAGATTCTTGAAACAACTGAAGTTGCAGTGGGATAACATTTTTTAATCGTGGGTGTCTAAATGTTTTAAAAGAGGAAGGAGGACTGGCGATTTTGAAAACGATTTCTTCGCCAATCGGTAGGGAGCTTTCATGTAAAAGTTGGGAAACAGAGGCATTAATGCGCTTATTAATGAACAGCTTGGATCCGCGTGTTGCCGAGAACAATCAAGAATTAATCGTCTATGGGGGAACGGGGAAAGCGGCGCGAAACAAAGAAATGCTTGAAGTGATTATCAAAGAGCTGAAACAGTTAGAGCCGGATTCGACGTTGATGATTCAATCAGGAAAACCGGTAGCCTCCTTCCGCACCTTTCCTTTTTTTCCACGCGTGATTTCTTCTTCCTCCATGGTCGTTCCGAAATGGGCAACCTGGAAGGAATTCTCGCGCTTGGAGGAAAAGGGTTTAACGATGTATGGACAAGCAACCGCAGCATCATGGGCATATATTGGCGTTCAAGGTGTGCTGCAGGCAACATTTGAAACCATGAGTGAAGTCGCCAAGCGATATTTTAATGGAACCTTAAAAGGGAAAATTGTCCTCACCTCGGGCTTAGGGGGCATGGGTTCGGCGCAGCCTCTATCCGTAACGATGAATGGCGGAGTAGCCATCGTTGTCGAAATCGATGAGAAAAAGATTGGGCGACGCCTGTTGAACAACTACTGTGATATTATGGTTCACACGGTTGACGAAGCACTGGAGCTGGCAAATGAAGCGGCCTTCCATGAAAGACCGATGGCGATTGCGTTGCTCGGAAATGCTGCTGACGTATACAATGACTTGATTATGCGCGGCGTCACGCCTGATGTGGTAACCGATCAAACAGCGGCACATGATTTATTGCACGGCTATATTCCAAGTGGAGTCACCTTGGATCAGGCGGATTTTTTACGAAATAAAAAACCGGAAAAGTATGTGGAATTAGCTTCAAAAACGGTCATCAGTCACGTGAAAGCGATGAAAATGTTCCAGGAACGTGGTGCGGTGGTGTTTGATTATGGCAATAATATCCGCGGTCAAGCATCGAAGGCGGGATATCAAGAAGCATTTGCCTTCCCGGGATTTATTTCTGAATATTTAAGACCTCTCTATTGTGAGGGGCGCGGTCCTTGCCGCTGGATTGCTTTATCGGGCGACCCTGGTGATATTTATAAAATAGATGAAGTAATCTTATCGAAGTTTAATCATGATGAACGGATTTGCCGGTGGATTCGTTATGTCCAAGATAAAATCTATTTTTACGGACTGCCGGCAAGAACGTGTTGGTTGGATTATAAGGAGCGTGAACAAATCGGAGAAATCATCAATCATATGGTGGCATCAGGCGAGCTGGCTGCACCTGTAGCGATTACACGCGATCACTCGGAAGGAAGTACAATGGCGGCCCCTAATCGTGAAACAGAATGGATGATGGATGGAAGCGATGCAGTCGCGGACTGGCCAATTTTAAATGGATTGTTGAACACCTGTGCGGGTGCATCGATGGTCAGCATTCAGCACGGGGGCGGTGTGGGAATTGGTAACTCGATTCATTCCGGAATGACAGCGGTAGCGGATGGCAGCATGGAGGCCGGCGAAAAATTAAAGCGGCTGTTAAAAATTGACCCCGGTTTAAATATCATTCGCCATGCAGATGCCGGCTACCCAACAGCAAAAAAAATGATCGAAAAGTATGGAATCAACAAACCACTCTAGCAGGCAATTCTTCTTAGTGAAGGGGTGTGATCCAATGAACGAGACGCTTGTCATGATTTCAAATGACGAAACAGCCATACAGCTAATCGAATCAGTTAATACAAAATACCATTTTCACTTTACGATTAAGGTTTATGACGTCAGGAGTGATTGGGAAAACAGGATTAAGCAGAACGATCCCCAACTCTTGTTTCTCGATATTGACGAGATGGACCGTAAAATCATCGATGAGAAACGGATCAGCCCTTGGATTATTCTTAAATCAAATTTTTCAAAAGAAGAACTCCGTCAATTTTTTAAAAAGGGTGCTTTTGATTGCTTACAAAAACCAATTACCGACACAAGCCTTTATTACCTGCTACACGAATGTAAGGCGGAAATGGAGAAAAGGGCGTCCACTTTTCATAATGAAAGTAAGTCAAAAGTCAGTAATACCTCATTAAAAAGCAACCTTGCATATGATTTAATTTTTGGAAATGTAAAGAATTCGAAGGAGATATGGGACCGCAGCAAATGGGCGGGTCTTTCGGTTGTCCCGAACACCGCGATGGTCATTCATATTGATGAATTTCATCGCCTTACGAAAAATAAAAGCAAGCTTTGGGAGCATACGATTCGGAACGAAGTCATCACGGCCATTCAGCAGTTTCAGGATCAAGACTGCGGCGAAATCTTGCCCATCGTGACCGCTCCGGACAAAATTGCGGTACTGCTTTCGATTCCATTACGAAGCAGTACGGACGAATATAAGCTATTAGCTAGTGCTTATGGCGGAAAAATAAAAACCTATATCCATGAGAAAACGGGTAATACCGTAACGATTGGAATCGGCCATTATTACGAGGACGCCCGAAATTTACATGTTTCCTATCAAGAGGCATTGCAGGCCCAAACCTATAAATTTTTTGCTGGAACCGATTCGATTTTTCATATTGCCGATTTGAAGCCGTTCGAGAGTGAGACAGCTCTGCTTCCGAACAATGAGATTGAAACGTTAGCGAATAAGCTGACGGTCGGGGATTTTGTTGGCATGAGGCAAAACTTGGAGAAGGTGTTTGACAAGGTATTTACGCAGCAAAATGTGGACCCGGAAGTTTTGAAGCTGCAAATTCTTGATCTCCTGACGACTTTAGCCCGATCGGCTATAAATGGCGGGGCAAGGCCAAAAGATATTATCTCGATTCATCTCCAATATGCCCGGGATTTACTGATGGTTGAAAATACGACTCAAATGAAGCAATGGTTTTCAGAGGCCATGAAGCAGCTGTTAGACCGGGTTTTGGATGATTATAATGAGGCCGCACTGAAGTCCATCCAAAAAGCGATTACCTTTATTGATCAGCGTTATGTTGAAAATATTTCATTAGAGCAGGTCGCCAGCCATGTTCAGTTAAGTCCGAATTATTTTAGTAATCTTTTTAAAAAAACAACCGGCACGTCATTTATTGAATATATGACCCATTTGCGCATTGAAAAAGCAAAAGAGATGTTGACGAATTTAAATCAAACCGTATACCAGGTGGCCAATGCTGTGGGCTACCATGATGCCCGCTATTTTAGCCGGGTGTTTAAATCGGTTTGCGGGAAGACCCCAAGTAAATATCGGAATTCCTTGCTTGGAACGCAGGAATAAGAAACCCAAACGCGTGCCTTAAAGTGTTGGGTTTTTTATTGGGCATTGGAAAGAGTTTCGAGGTTTCATCGTTTGGTCGTTTTTTCTTAAGTATGAATTTGACTTCAATTGGAAAAAGGAATTCAAACGAAAAATAATCGACTATTTAGTAAAATTATCTACTTTTTATACTAAAGCGGTATTGATAATATTTAGACAATTGGTAATGTTTTAAAATCATTTTTTTAAAAAGGAGGGCTTGAAGGTAATTGTAAGCGGTTGCGAATGGCGGTTCATCATCTAAAATTAAGGGGAAGGTGGGGTTTTAATGATTGAAAAACGCACAATAGAATATATTCCTGAAGAGGAGCGACATGGCAGTGTTCGGAATTTATTTTCGATTTGGTTTAGCTCCAATATGCAAATTACCACGCTTGTAACGGGGGCTTTGGCGATTGAGTTCGGCTTAAATCTGTTTTGGAGTATTGTTGCCATTGTTTTAGGGAACTTAGTCGGCGCCGTCTTCATGGCTTCCCATTCAGCTCAGGGTCCAAAGCTTGGGGTTCCACAAATGATTCAAAGCCGCGCCCAATTTGGTGTAATCGGCGCAGTACTGCCTCTAATCATTGTAACACTTATGTATATCGGTTTCTTTGCCGGAAGCAGTGTTTTGGGTGCTCAGGCACTCAGCAGTGCATTTTCCCTCCCCATCAATGGAGGCATTATCCTCTTAGGCGTTATTACCTGTTTCATTACCATTTTAGGTTACGATTTAATTCATCGACTTGAACGCTATTTTGCTATTTTATTTGCGATTGTCTTTCTATTTGTCACCTTTGAAATTTTCCGTCTCCCATTACCAGCTGGCTCTTGGGATCCATCCCATTTTGATTTAGGTCCATTTTTATTAACCATTAGTATTGTAGCTACGTGGCAACTAACATATGCACCATACGTAGCAGATTATTCAAGATATCTTCCTAGCAATACACCGGCTTCAAAAACATTTGGTTATTCCTATGCAGGAACAGTTGTTGGAACGGTTTGGATGATGTCCTTAGGTGTATTTTTAACAGCGGCTATTCCGAAATTTCTTGATAATGCCAGCGCTGGGCTTGTGAAGCTGGTTGGTCCACAGTTTGGAATCTTCATGTATTTTGTTATTATCTTAGGGGTAATCGGAGTAAACGTGTTGAACCTTTACGGGGCGTTTATGTCTGTTACGACGACGCTAGAGGCGTTCACCAAATTAAAAGGAACAACGAGAGCGCGTTTTTGGCTAGTATTTTCTACAGCGATTGTTGGCACTGTTTTATCCGTTTGGGGACATGGAAATTTCCTTGAAAACTTTGAGAATCTTATCCTATTATTGTCTTATTTTATGGTTCCTTGGACGGCCATTAACCTAGTAGACTATTATATGCTCCGCCACGGCGAATATAATGTAGAGGCGATTTTTGATGTAAATGGAGAGTACGGAAAATTCAATTGGATTGCGATTGGTTCTTACTTGGTTGCGGTCGTACTCGAAATTCCTTTTGTGAACACCACCATGTACGTCGGCCCGATTGCCAAGGCGTTGGATGGCACTGATTTGGCCTGGATGGTGGGGTTAGTGGTACCAACGATTCTTTATTACTATCCAATGAAAAAGAAAATCAGTTTACCGAGCGAAGGTCTTCAAAATGAGCGGTTGGGGATTGAGAAATAAATTTGGGAGAAAGCCAGGCGGATGCCTGGCTTTTAATATATCAAGAATAATATGGTTCATATATTAGCTAGAACGGAACATAGAATTGGTTAAATGAAACATAAATTGATTAATATGGAACATAAATTAGAAATCCAATGAAAAAGGGGTCTTTATTTGGTGATATCAGGTAAATTTAGCTTAATGCTATCAAAATGAAGAGGAGAAAGTTACCAGAGCCAGGCAAAATGCCTGGCTTTTAAGCAATTTAACGTGTGTTGGAACATATATTCACTAAATTGGAACATAAACCAACCAATATGGAACATAAATTCAAAACCCAAATAAAAAAGAGACACTGCAAAAGCAGTATCTCCCACCTGTCCGCGTGGAATGGACAAATCAAGCAAAAAGTCCTCGGGCGGTGCCTGTCACTATATTGAATCACCGTATTGAATCACCGTATTGAATTACCGTATTGAATCACCGTATTGAATTACCGTATTGAATCATCGCACTAACTTTCGACCAACTTGCTCCGTTTGCATTCTTCGTGGAATGCGCGGAGGCGTTTGGTTCGCTCCATAAGGGTTTCGATGAAGTATTCCCAGTCGTCTGAGCGTTTGACTTTTTTGTAGATGGTCCGCAGTTTCTTTAGGTGCCGTACGGCCATTTTGTAGCTGGAGCGGTTTTTGGCGTCGATTTCCCTCTGGGCCGATTGATGGAGCAGCGCGAGCAGCACCTCGGGCTTTTCCTTTTCAATCAGCTTCATCCGATCCTTGGGGATATCATAGAAATTCAACCCAACAAACGCCTGCAGCTCGCCCCATTTATCATACATCCCGCGCTCAAACAGCAAATATTCATAATCCGAATAGCTGTAGGGAAGGGTCTGCATCAGTGCTTTTTCAAATAAATCAAAGCGGTCATTCCCGCCGCAATAGGGGGCAATAGCCCGAATCGCCGTTCTCGTAAAACTTGAACAACTATGATAACCGCTCAGAGAATCCAAGTACTTTTTAATTCTTCCGATAAACAGTTCAATCACCGGTCCGACACGCTTCCATGCCTTTTGGCTGCTCAAAAGATCAATCCAGTAAAGGATGTAAGGCACAGTCCAATCATCTTCGGAAGCTTGGATCAGCTTAAGTGCCGAATCATCCTTTTGCAAAAGAAAGTTCAAGTGAACCCCAGCAATCATCAGCGGCCCTGGGTTTTCCCAATCCTGGAGCTCCTTCATCCGCGAACGGATCTTCAAGATTTCCTCTTCGCGCCATTCCTTCTTTTTAAACAATCCAGTCCACAGAAGGCGGTAAAAATAGATCCGTTCAAATTCAAGCCGCTGGACACAGGTCAACAAATCAAAGGCGTCGTCCTTTAATTTTAAAATAAACTCATCAAAATCAAACGGCATTGACTGCATGCCGATTTTTTCGACAAGTTCCTCGGCATCATCCAGTAATTTTTCGAACACGCTGCCATAGGTTCGTTTCGCCATCTCCTCTGAATGCTCTGACTGCTCACTGAGCATTGCCAGCTTTTTAAATGAAATGACTGTTCCGACCATTTCATATAGAAGGCGCCATTCTTTTTCAACTGGGGCACTGGCTCGAATCCGCCGTTCGAAAATTTTAAATAACTCCTCGACCACATAAGGGCTCGTCGATTTTTTCGACTGCAAGAGCGTATCAAAGCTCACTTCAAAGGAATGGACCCACCGTCCGTAATCTGGCTTCAATACACCGTTCGCCTTGATCAAATCCTTCGCTGCCTGGAGTCCCCAGCTGGCGGCTGCCATTTTTTCCTTCATCGGTTCGCGCCACGCTTCAACCCATTCGGCGACACTGCCGACCCGTGAATAGGCCGCAAAAAAAACAGCCATTTGATGGCGGCACCATTCGTCGGAAGGGCAGGAGCATTCACTCATCGTAAAAAAGGTGAGGTCAAGGGTTACCTTCACAGGCGTCACATCCTGAACCGTCGCCGTGACCGTATTCTTCCCAAACGAAAGCTGCGACACCAACCCTTGCCGGTACAGCATCAACCCCTTTTGGACCATCCTCGCACCCTCAGTGGAATTCGGACTCAGCAAATCCGCAATCTCCTCCGCAAACCCCTGTATCTCCTCCGTCAACTCCAAAACGAAAACCCCCTTTACCCGAAAAAATCCATATTCCACTATTATACCCAAAAAATCAACGTTAGAGGAGGGGAGTGCTTGATTCGACAAAATTCGGGTGGTGACAGGCACAGTCCGAATTTTTTCTTTTATGGTGAATAAATTACCGCACTTTGGGTATTCTGTTAATGTTGAACTAGCCCCTATCGTATTTTAGCTCTGATTTGGTTACCTTCTAGCCAGGTTAATCTACGGTTTACGATATGGGGCTAGTTTTTATTTTGGGTTTGAGGATTTACCCACCGGTATGGTCCGCTTACCCGCCAGTTTCGTTGTTTTACCCTCCGCTTTTGCCGTTTTACCGTCCACTTCGACCTCTCACCAATCCAAATTCTTAAAAAAGTAACTTTCTCTCCAATTTTAAGAGGGAAAAGCAAGATTTTCCTAACGAAACTACTAAAAATCCACCAACCAATCCATTTACCTTCCACTTTTAAAGGTTTACCCACCGGTTTAGGCCGTTTACCCACCAGCTCAGTAGTTTTATCGTCCGCTTTTACAACTTTACCGTCCACTTCAATTACAACCCGCCCACCGACCGGATTTTGTCGAATATTTAGAATTCTATTGCGCGATGACAAATGAGAATATATAATTATGGTCAAGACCGTTATTAACCGAAATTAAAAATTAAAAGTTGGAGGGTGAGTTGGATGGGTAGTGGTAGGCGTCATTTTATTTTTTCATTGTTGTTTTTGGGGTGGTTGGTGGATTCGTTGACGTTGTTTGGGATGAATGTGGCGATTATTCCGATTAGTAAGGAGTTGCATTTATCACAGACGCAGAGCGGGATGGTGATTAGCAGCTTCTGGTTGAGCAGTGCGTTAATGACTCTGATTGCCGGCTGGGTTTCGGACAAATTTGGCTCGAGGAAAGTCATCGTCATTGCTGTATTTATCATTTCACTATTTTCATTGTTAACCGGGATGACTGGATCATTCATCGCAATTCTAGCGATTCGTTTTGTTCTTGGATTAGGGGACGGGGGGCTTCCAACAGGCTCTGGTGTCGCGATCACCGAAATTTACAAAAGAGAAGTCCGTGCACGTGCCAAGTCCATGTTACTTGCTGCACAATTAATCGGCGGGGTTCTCGCTTTATATCTTGCCGGAGTAATCGCAGACACCTGGGGCTGGCGCGTCATGTTTTATATTGTTGGCGGTCTAGGTCTCGTTGTGACCCTATTACTCTTTAAATATTACAATCCGCCAAAAGTTGAAAAATCAACCAGCAATCATTCGAATTCCTTACCAATGAAAGACCTATACAAGAGCAAACTTCTTTGGACGATCGTCATCATGTATTTTTGCTCAAGTGTTGTTCACTGGGGATTCTCCTCCTGGCTGCCGTCATATTTGGAGCAATCGCGCCATCTAAATTTACGAGATGTTGGCTCACTATCGATGATACCGCAAGCATGCGGCTTGCTCGCGGCGGTACTCACTGGCTTTTTAATCGACAAATCCTTAGCAGGCAAGGAAAAATTCATCGTTTTAATCGGCGCAATTGTTTCCGGTATTTGTTTGTATTTAATGTTCAAGGCACCAAATATTCAACTAGCGATTACTTATCAAAGTATTTTCTCCTTGGGCGATTCGGCGATTGCGATGGCAATTATCACGATTCCGCTCAAATATGTTTCGCAGAATATCATTGGCTCGTTTATGGGAATGATGTATTTTGCCGGGGGAATGGCCGGGTTTATTGCACCAACGGCAATGGGGGCGCTAATCGACAGCTTTGGAGGATCATTCCAAGCAGCATTCATCTTCCTCATTTGCGCACTGGCGGTAGTGTTAATTTGCGGCCTATTCTATAAAATTCCAAAAAATAATCCTAGTATCATAGAGAACAACCAATCAGCATAAGAGGTGACCAAACATGGATTTTCGCACAAGATTATCACAAATTATTGAAGAAAAACGGGAAAAATTGATTCAAGTAAGCGATAAGATTTGGAGTTTCGCTGAAACAGGATTCGAGGAGTTTCAATCAGCAGAACTCCTATGCAAAACACTAGAAGAAGAGGGATTTTCGGTAGAAAAAGGCATTGCCGATATTGAAACCGCCTTCATCGGCAGTTATGGCAGCGGCAAACCGGTTATTGCCTTTTTAGGGGAATTTGACGCCCTGACAGGGTTAAGCCAAAACGGCGGCACGACCCAACCAGCTCCCGTAAAAGCCGGAGGCAACGGCCATGGCTGCGGACATAATCTGCTTGGAACAGGATCCCTCGCGGCGGCGATTGCCTTAAGAACCTACATGATAGAAAACAATATAGAAGGAACCGTACGGTATTACGGCTGCCCGGGTGAGGAAATTGGCGGCGGCAAGACCTTTTTGGCCAGAGCGGGAGTGTTTGATGATGTTGATTTTGCCTTAACCTGGCATCCGGGAACCACGAATAATATCTGGTCGGCAAGGACGCTTGCTTGTTATGAAGTATATTTCAAATTTAAGGGGAAAAGTTCGCACGCAGCAGCAACACCGCATTTAGGCAGAAGCGCCCTTGACGCGGTTGAACTGATGAATATCGGCGTAAATTATTTACGTGAGCATATCATTCCTGAAGCACGCGTACATTACGCGATCACAAATACGGGCGGCCTTTCTCCAAATGTTGTCCAGGCGGAGGCGGAAGTGTTGTATTTTGTGAGGGCGCCAAGGGTTTCGCAGACGGAAGAGATCTACCAACGGGTTTGCGATATCGCTCGAGGGGCGGCGCTGATGACCGGCACCGCGGTTGAAATTGACCTCGCCTCAGCGCTCTCGAATGTGATTCCGAATACGACACTAGAAAAAGCGATGTATGAGAGCTTCGTGGAATTGGGTGTGCCTGAACATAATGAAGAGGAACTTCAATTTGCACAAAAAATCCGTACGACACTAGCGGAGGCGGACAAGAAGTTTGAGGTGGAGAAGAATCGGGCATTGGCAGGGAAAGATATGGCGGATCTCATTAATCCGTTCTCTCCTGATGAATTTATGGCGGGGTCGACGGATGTGGGCGATGTCAGCTGGATTGTGCCGACTGCGCAATGCATGACGGCCTGTGAACCGCTCGGGACGCCGCTCCATACGTGGCAAATCGTCGCGACCGGAACGACTTCGCTAGCGCATAAGGGAATGCTTCATGCCGGAAAAATTATGGCGGCAACCGCGGTGGATGTCCTGCAGCAGCCGGAGCTCATTGAAAAGGCGAAGGCAGAACTGGTGGAACGCAGGAATGGGGAAGAGTATGTATGTCCATTGCCGCCGGAGGTAAAGGAATATAAGGTTCGGATTTAATGACAAGGAAAAGGCGTGCACCGTGTGATAGCACGCCTTTTTTATATTCAATTAGATTTATTTCTATATCAAAAGCACCCCGGTAGTTGAGGATGAAAATTGAGAAAATCTCAGCTTATCTGGAAGGACAGTTTTTAGACTTTAAACGGAAAAATGTCCCAATGGTGTATATTAAAAAACCAACCCTTAAAGATTTGAGTAGGTTTTTGTTATCGTGGTAGACCAGGAGGATAGTAATAGGGGGGTACTTTAAGCCACCCTCGTTTACGCATAAGTGTTTTTAAGGTGGTTCCATACGTTGCCCATTCTAGATAGTTTTGCAACCAAATTAATCCGACATCATTTCGAACAGAATCAGCTTGTCCCTTCGAACACGCTTGCAAACAGGTAACTACCTTGAATGCTATACCATTTGCAAGTTCATTATCCGTCAACTTTACTCCTAAAGGAATATCATTTGGATGTGAATTTTGTTTTGACGATGATACATCTGGTAAGGGAATTCCCTCTTTTTTCATAAAACTGCTTAATTTTTTTACTTGTGATTCACATATTCGAATGACATCCGTTAATATTTCTTTGACCTCATCATCAGTTGTTGTATTTAACCCCATCTCCTCATAACGAACGAACTCTTCCATCAAAGTTAAATACGTCCAACAGTCACCCGCTTCAATGATATGTAAAGGTGATTTTGCTTCATTTGTTGTATCAAACGATATTTTAAGCAGATTCCAAATCGCTTCAAAAGGATTAGACATTGTCACACCTCCTAAACTGTATTATTCCATTTTTTTAAAAAATAATGTAATTTTAGAAAGAACTTAAGGGAATAAAACAAAGAGTCGCAGAATACGACTCTTTGCGTAATAAAAAGTGGTCCACTGCGACCTAAACTTTAATCTTCGTTTAAAATAAGGGAACAGTCTAGGGTTTTATTTTAAAACGTTAATGAATTCATCTTTTAATTTCTCTAACTGCTCATTAACACCGCGATCAATCAGATTTCCTTTCTCATCAAACTTTTCACGGGCATTCCCCACTTGGATCATAGGTCTATTGATCAACTTTACATTTAAAGCATACATAACATCGCGTAAATGACTTTGTGAGACTCCAACCTGAATGGAGGCAGCACCCATAACGGCAGTTGGTTTGCCTGCTATTGGTCTTTGTAAAGAACCGCGTGATAACCATTCAAGAGCATTTTTTAGTACAGCCGTATAAGACAAATTATATTCGGGGGAACTAACTAGTATAGCATCCGCAGACTCCACTAATTCTTTAAGTTTTATTACGTTTTCTGGCAAGTTATTTTCTCTCTCTTCACTAAAAAATGGGAGTTCCGATAGATCAGCTACTGTAAATTTAATATGTTCGGGCAGCAGCTGCCCAAATGCGCGTAATAGACCGCGGTTAAACGAATTTTTCCGTAAGCTGCCGCAAATCCCCACAATATGTAATTCGGAATTTAATTCTTTCATAGTTAATCCTCCTATTGTATAAAATTGTCACTTTGACCATATAGTACAACGCCTATTGTATCAAGAGCCATTTATCATAGGACTGAACATAAGAAGGGGAATGTTGTCATCAAAGTGGAACAAATCTAACACAATCTTTTGATCATTAAGTTCCAAAAGAAAATTAATTTTGGGGAACAGGATTGTTAACGCCGGAGGTTAAGAAATATAAGATTCGAATCTAATGACAAGGAAAAGGCGTGCACCGTTTGCACGCCTTTTTAAAAAACGCCTAAAATAAAAAAGCACAAGAACAGGAATGGGTGCATAGCCTATTAAAACGAGTTTAACTTAAATAAAAAGG
This sequence comes from Neobacillus sp. GCM10027624, assembly GCF_042675345.1. Classification (NCBI taxonomy): domain Bacteria; kingdom Bacillati; phylum Bacillota; class Bacilli; order Caryophanales; family Bacillaceae; genus Neobacillus; species Neobacillus sp. GCM10027624. The sequence continues at coordinate 286,140 of NZ_JBHTHD010000008.1, read as the reverse complement.
ATGGCTGTCAAAATGCCTGCGATTATTTTTGGACCGGTAACAATAAATAATATCACTGGAAATGGTGATGTCCAATTTGGTGATAGTTTGTTCAACTCACCAAAGGTTGCATCTAAGACTCCTGCTGGTGCCGGTGGATTTAACACGGGAGCGTTCATAGTAACAAATACCGGTGTAAGTTCTACGAATTTTATTGACCCTGACGGAGTTGACCAGCCAACTATTGGTAATGCCTAAAGTAATAAAACCCATTTTCCCCTTCGAGATTTGGAATCTCTTAAAATTCCAAGAAAATAAAAAATAATGAAAAGGATGGCTGCCTAAATGCCTGCAATTATTAATGGACCCATAGCAATCGATAATATCACCACAGATGGTAATGTCAAATTTGGTGACTCCATTTTTATGACACCAAAGCATGAATCCAAATCCTATGCTGGTTCTGGAGGATTTAACACAGGGGGGGCCGTGATAGCAAATACCGGGGTAAATGCTACAAATTATGTTGACCCTGATGTAGTAGATCAGCCGATTTATGGTAATAACTAAAGTGATAACAACCGTTTTCCCCTTCGTGATTTGCAATTTCTTAAATTCAGGGAATATAAAAAAAATACCAGGGAATGAAAGTGCATAAAAAGTGGCGGAAGCCAGCACACATTCCTTGGTATTTTTTCATATGTGGGTAGTCAAGCCCTACGAGGACGCGATTGATCATATTATATATGTACAAACAAGTATACCAGCTTGCACATATGATGATGTAAGAGCACTTTAGGGGGAATACACTTGTTTGTTAAAAAAGACGGTATCCATATTGGTACTATTTCAGGCGGGGTTGTCAACTTCGGTGGGTCAGCTTTTAATTCACCGATCACTGTAGCAAAAACACTTCGCGGGGCTGGAGAAGGCAACACGGGGACAATCGTTATAACGAACATAGGACGCAAAATATGAATTCAGAGTGCGATTTTGTTCCATTATTTTGTAGGATCAGCAACAAAGATGACGAAAAGAGCCTTAAAAAACAAAAGGGACAAGCTTTTGCTTGCCCTTTTAGTAACACTAGTTTTTAGGATGTTTGTAATAAACTAGGCATCCATCCAATCATATTTAGGTGAATACTCATAATCTACTGTAACTTTGAATGAGAGGATGATATGAATGGCTTACTACATAATTTTGCATCACTACCATCCATGGCATACACCTATTTACGTGCCATTTTTTCCATCGCCGGTATCACCAGCTGCTCTTACCTATCGATATTTGTTGAATAATTATGGTACAAAATACCTTTATTAGACTAGGCTGGTGTAAGGTAAGTGCGATTAATAAAGAATAGTACGCCGCCTTGGCGTGCTCATTTTTTGCGTCAATTCTTCAAGAATAATGCTTTAAAGCTTAACCGTTACTTCTGTTCCATCCTTTAGGATGGTTTCCAGCAATAGTAATCCTTTGTTCTCAGAAAGTGCATGCAGCAGTGGTTTCAAATCTTTTCTATCTATTTTTGGAACCTTAAAGGATTTTCCTTCTTTTTCGATTGCTTTATTTGCATATTTTAATATCCATTCTGACGTAAGAATGGCACTAAGCATCGTTAAAAGGGCATACGGAACAGGTATGGTGAATTTTCGATCCTTTGTTTTAATTTTCACTCTTAACATAGGCATCACTCGATGGTCACAAATAATTTTTCACCTTTGGCCGAGGTGATATCAACGATTTGGCCGTCTACTTCATTTTCAATTGCCTCAATTAAGAGGTCGATATTAATATCTTTCACATATTTTTCAGCTTCCGGGATTTTTTCAGCAATACTCGTTCCCACTTTTAAAACTGCCTTTACCAGCTTTATGGGTAGATTCACATTTACATGATCGCCCTCTTCAGATGCCACGCGAATCTTGAGCATTTTATTTAGATAGGGGGTATCTTTTCTTTCTAGAATGGAAGTTTCTTTCCCTTGTAAGGCATTAATTAATTCCGTCGCATTCTTTTTATCCAGCTTCCCTTCCTCAACCATCGTTAACACACGTGAAATTTCCTCTTTCATTTAGGATTCCCCCTCTTTAATTAACTGTATGGCTTCTTCTGCGGTAATTTCCCCTTTTTCAAGCATGGAAACAATTTTTTTCTTATCGACCTCTGTTTTCTTTACTGCGTTATAACCCAGTGAGCTAATAATCTCATCCAATTTCCCACGAACGGTCGGATAAGAGATCCCAAGCTCCTTTTCAACTTCCTTGATGTTTCCACGGCATTTTAGAAAAATTTCAATAAAATGAAGCTGTTCTTGTGCAAGAGCTGCAAATTTCGATAATTCAAATTCATTCTCCACCGTGGTATGACAATGAGTACATTGCAGCTTGGTAATGGTTAATTGATTGCTGCAAACCGGACAATTAGAGATTAGTGGATAAGCCATTTTTATCTCCTTTCCTAACTTAACCTCATCATACTACATCTGAATTGAAAAATGAATAACACAATTAACATTATTTAAAAACTACATAAAATTAATTAATAATATTAATTTTCGTTTTAATTTTATTTAATGAAAAGGCTCTGTAAATCTTGGTTGTTGATTTCCGCTCCAGGCACTTCGCTTTCCGTGGGCGGTTCGGGGAGCCTCCTCGTCGCTTTGCTCCTGCGGGGTCTCCCCTGTCCCGTACTCCCAAAGGAGTCTTCGTGCCTTCCGCTCCAATCAACACTGTTCAAAAAATCAACATTGTTCTTTAACACATCCAATGAAAAAAGGATCCCTTCACAATTGTTCTATTTATTTGTAGAAAGTAATACATATAACGGATGGAGGAGGATAGAATGAAGGCAATTGTGTACACCAAATATGGTCCCCCCGATGTTCTTCAACTAGAAGAGGTAGAAAAACCGATTCCGAAAGAGAATGAAATCCTGGTAAAAATAAAAGCCACCACCGTAACCGTTGCCGATGTTCGGGCCCGGAGCTTTACCGTTCCTCCCGCTTTCTGGCTGCCGGCACGAATCACGCTTGGTTTTAGACAGCCCAAAAAAGTGATCCTAGGAATGGAATTGGCAGGAGAAGTGGAGTCCGTTGGGAAAAAGGTTAAACGGTTCAAGGAAGGGGACCCGGTTTTTGCTGCATCACTGGCGGGGTTTGGAACCTATGCTGAGTATAAGTGTCTGCCGGAGGATGGGCCAGTAACCTTAAAACCTTCCAATATCACGTATGAGGAAGCCGCCGCTATCCCAATTGGAGCCCGCACAGCCTTATTTTTTCTAAAAAAGGCTAATATACAAAGAGGCCAAAGGGTTCTCGTTTATGGTGCTTCCGGAAGTGTAGGAAGTTATGCAGTTCAGCTTGCCAAGTATTTCGGAGCGCATGTGACAGGGGTGTGCAGTACCACGAATTTGGAATGGGTTAAATCTCTAGGAGCAGACAAGGTAATGGACTACACGACGGAGGATTTTTCCAAGATAGATGAGACGTATGATGTGATCTTTGAAGCGGTAAACAAGAGTTCGTTTGCGGCTTGTATGAAATGGTTAAAGAAGGACGGTGCCTATATAAATATCACAGAGCCGTTGCCAAGTGCTCGAATGCTTTGGACTCAAATGACGAGCAACAAGAAATTATTATTGAGTCGAAATTCACCTGAAACCCCGGAATCACTGGAATTTCTTAGGGAACTGGTTGAGACCGAGAAGTTAAAAGTGGTCATTGATAGAACCTATGCGTTTGAAGATATAGTGGAAGCTCATCGATATGTCGAGAAGGGGCACAAGAAGGGGAATGTTGTCATAAAGGTAGAACAACTCTAATTAACAATCCTGTTCCAAAAGAAAATTAATTTTTGGGAACAGGATTGTTATTTGCTTTTCTGACGATTGCGATAAAAACTCGAGAAATAAGAAAAGTGATACTCAAAGAATAAAAGCTAATGAGGGAATTCCATCCCTTTTTGAATTTAATTAAAGACGTGTATTTTTCTAAGAAATGCTCTGTTACAGTCATCGGAATACTGAAATAGAATACTTTAAAAAATATACCGAAAATATTGGACTTTTTTGTAACCTGGTTATAGTAAACACAAGTTATCGGGTAAAGTAAATAATCAAAAATAAAGCTAAAATCAAAGGATTTAAATAATTTAACCGGATATTTGATGTATCCTTTTTTCACAATTAAATTATCTAATATGGAAGATAAAAATCCTTTAAAAAGAAAGATCAGTAACCAATCCTTTGCGGGGGGTTTTCGAATCAAATTTATAAATGAGATGATTCCAAAAATGAATAAAGTCCATAATACACTTTTCTCGAATGTTTTTTTCATAATGACACCTCATTTTGAAGTATACCCAAATGGATTGAGGGATTATTTAAGTTTGTATTAACTTCCATAATTTTGGAAATGATAAAGAAAAATTATGGGATGGGAATGAAAATGAATGGTAGAACACTTACCCAAAATAACATCTGCTGAAATTTCGATGTTGTGGAGTACCTATATTGGTGACACCATGTCTATTTGTGTTCTAAAACATTTTTTACAAACCTGCGAAGATCCGGACATTTTGCCGATCATCGAACTCGCTCTCAGCTATTCATACGACCATGTCGCACAAATATCTGATTTATTCACAAAGGAAGGCATTCCTCTGCCGAATGGATTTGGAGAACAGGATGTAAACTTGCAAGCGAAGAAGCTCTTTTCAGATGTAACGTACTTGCGTTACTTGCAACATATGGGGAGGACGGGATTGAATTCATACAGCCTGGCTAAGTCCGTTTCTGCCCGTAAAGATGTCCGTCAGTTGTTTAAACATTTTTCAGACCAAACAGAAACGTTGTTTGACCGTAATGTAGAACTGATGCAGGAAAAAGGGGTCTTTATCCGAGCTCCCTATATTGCTTACCATGACAAAGTAGAGTATATTACAGATAAAAAATTCCTTGGTGGACTAGTAGGCCATCGAAGGCCGCTTCTTGGAATTGAAATTGCCCATTTAGGGGTTAATATTGAAGTTGCAAATGTTGCAAAAACAATGCTTTTAGGATTTAGTCAAGTTGCTCAGTCAAAGAAACTGAGTGACTACTTTAAAGAGGGATATGATTTAGGAAAGAAAATGGCGGAAGATTTTATGATAAAACTAAAAGAAGATGATGATTCTTATCCTTCCACATGGGATTCAACGATTACAAATAGCACGGAGGCACCTTTTTCGGATAAATTAATGTTATTTCATACAAATGCGCAAAGTGCGATTGGGATTGGAGATTTTGGACTTGCCATTGCCGCATCCCTTCGAAAAGATTTAACGGTCAATTATGAAGGCTATATCCTTAAGGTCGGAACATATGCCGGGGAAGGTGCAAAACTCTTAATTGATCATGGATGGTTTGAAAAACCTCCCCAAACCATTGATCGAGAAGCACTTAGAAACCAAAATAAATAAATTTATAGAAAAGCTCCCTTCAACGAAAGGGAGTCTTTTTATTTTTAAAGTAAAGGGCAAGGGTCAGCGATCGCTCAGGAATATCGTTCCACAGAAATAGGAGTAAAGGTACTTTTACGGTACAAATGGCTGCGTTCTTATAAACGATTAATGATGACAAATAGAATTTAAGAGGTGCCTTATGTTACAATCCGGGTAGGAACTCACTCATTCGAACTATCTGATTTCTGAAAGGAATTCTTGAGTAATGAAAAAAATCGTTTTAGGAATTGTTGGCCCGCAAGACCTCGTAACACGGGTCCAAGAACAAGCCGTAACCGCCAAATTGGATCATATCGAAATCCAAACGTATAATACTAGTTTGTTTGAAGAACTAAAAATATTAGCTAAAAAAATAGCTGAATCTTGTGACGCTTTACTTTTTACCGGGCCAGGGGCCCATGAGATTTACAAGGCGGAAGAAGCGAAATTGGACTTGGAGTTTCCTCCCATATCCGTTTCTGTCCGTTATGATGGGTCCGCCCTTTATCGATCCCTGTACGAACTGTCCATAGAAAATAAGGGCGATCCCTCGCGATTTACTCCTTTTACCATTGATCGGTTGCCGATTAATGAAATGAATGAAGTGCTTCGTGAAGTCAGGCTACAAGAAGAAAAAATGATTGTGATTAACGATATTACTTCATCTTCAACGAATGATTGGGCAACTCTTCATGAACAACATTTTCTTACTGGCAAAAGTAAATATGCCATTACGTGTTTAACAAGTGTCGCGAATGAACTGATACAACGTGGCATTCCTGTCAAGAGGGTAGAACCAACCTACTCTTCCATCCATTCAGCCTTGCAAATTGCTTATGCAAAGATAGAAAGTCTTTTGCAAATTCAATCCCAAATAGCGGTAGTTCTGCTAAAATGGCGGTTTCCGGACCGGCGCCCGAAAAATCGTTTTAGTGCCTATAGAGCTAATCTAAAATTGCAAGAAAACATCATTGATTTTTGTGAATCTTGGGAAGCCTCCCTAACCTTTTCAGTCGATAATCAAGCGGTCATCTATACAACAATGGCAGTAGCTAAAAGCTTTACTGATAATTTCAAACACTTTCCCCTCCTGCACACATTGGATGAAGAAACCGGCAATAAGATTTTTGCTGGGATTGGCATCGGGACTGATACGCTAAAGGCGGAGCGCAACGCAGAAGAAGCGATAAAATACACCGATTTGAAAAGCAATTCTTGTGCCTATATCATGTTTGCGGATGGGAGCCTTATGGGCCCACTGGTACAAAGTGATAGGATCCCGCTAAAATTTTCGAAAAGTGCTGATAATCCGGTTCTAGTCAAACTATCTGAACAAACCCATCTAAGTGTGGTAACCCTTACCCGGCTATTGTCATTGGCGGGTCAGCAAGAACAAGAGAATATCAGTGTACATCATATTGCCAAAGCCTTTGACATTTCCCTACGTAGTGCAAGAAGGCTGCTACAGCAGCTTGAAGCCTGTGGACTTGCCGAAGTGGTGGGAGAAGAACAGCCACCCGGACGGGGTAGACCGCGGCAGCTGTTTCGGCTTCTGTTTCCGGAAGAACTAGCCAAGAAAAAGAATGGATAGAATTTGAGAGTGTACAGCAAACGTTGCCTGTACACTCTCTTTTTCATTTTCAAAATAGGTATAGACTGTTCCTTAAAATAAATAGAAATATTTTAAAAATATGAAAATTTTAAATTGACAAACAATTAAACGCTTTTTATTATTTAATTACGGACTATTTATCAAACTTGAAATAAACGACCGTAATTCGAATGAGAACGTTCTGTTTCAAAGCGGGTTAGGAAAAGGAGGTGAACGTATGTATGAGAACTTAGTTGTTCGATAGGTAGTTGGATCTTATGTTTCATATAGCACCTACACGAATGATCAATACCAAACAATAATAAAATCTGTAGTTTTATTAGGGAGGTTAATGGGCGTGAAAGATGCGTTAAATAAAGGAACGGGAAAGTATATCGTCTTTGCTCTTTTGTATGTAGGTTGGTGCATTTCTTATATCGACCGGGCCGCCATTAGTATTGCCCTTGCATCTATAGGTAAAGAATTTCACTTAGATGCTTCCGTACTTGGAGTTGTATTAAGCACTTTCTTTATTGGATATGCAATTATGCAAATTCCGGGTGGATGGTTGGCAGATAAATTCGGGTCAAAGAAAGTCATTATGACCGCTATCCTGCTATGGTCGATTTTCACGCTCTTTACTGGTTTCGCATGGTCTTTGACCGCTTTGATTGTGATTCGTTTATTGTTTGGCCTAGGAGAAGGAGCATTTCCTGCAGCCAGCGTAAAAGGTGTCAGCGAAGTCTTCCCTAAAAAGGAAAGATCGAAAATGGCGGCGGGGCTTATGTCTTCTAATTATATTGGTAGTGCTCTTGCTCCATTGTTGATAGCGCCTATCATGATTGCCTTTGGATGGAGATCCTTGTTCCATATCATCGGAATTATCGGTATTGTTTTTGTCTTGGTTTACTGGTTGGTAATACGCCCTGTAAAAGCAGAGACAGCGGCTTCAGAGGGCAAGGATGCTGAACAAAAAGCCCTTCAGAAAGGGCAGATTAAAGAACTCCTTAAAATGCCGATTATGTGGCAGTTGGTCATTGCCTGGTTTGGTCTGAGCTTGGTCAATAAAGGATTGGATTCCTGGATGCCCACATATCTGTTAAATGTACGCCACTTGGATTTGAAGTCGATTGGGTTTTTAACACCATTGCCCTTTATTGCTGCAGGGATTTCGACTGCCATTGGCGGATGGGTTATGGATCGGTTCTTTGATGGCAAAGAAAAATACTTGCTTGTCATTAGTGCAGCCTTTACCGCCTTTTTCCTTTATTTCATGTACACTGCCCATACAGTTGCCATGGTCATTACGTTCCAAAGTATCGTCTATTTTTTCAAATCCTTCACGCTGGCAACAGTCATAGCCTTGCCTGTGAAAATGCTTTCTGGAAAAGTTGTTGGAACTGCTACGGGGATGATTAATTTTGGGGGACAATCTGCAGGGTTTGTGTCACCGGTCATTATCGGATTGATGATCAGCGCTTTTCATGGTTCATATAATGCGGCGTTTTGGTTCCTGATTGGAGCGGCTTGTCTGTCAGTCATGGCTAGCTTAACGATTAAATCACGTACCAAGGCGGATGGTTCATCTAATTTAAATAAAGCAATAAATTAAGTTGAACGAACTGGAGGAGTATAAAATGAAAATCGAAAAAATTGTCCTGCGAAAAATGAAAATGGCTTTGAAGACCCCTTTTGAAGTGAGCTTCGGTGTATTGACGGAAAGAGACTTTATTTTAGCAGAGGTTCATACGAAGGATTTTGTCGGATATGGGGATTGTTCAGCCATGCCATTTCCTTATTATAGTGAGGAGACAAATGCTACAGCGTGGCATATCTTGGAGAAATTTCTCATCCCATTGGTCTACAGTAAAGATGAAATTGCACACCCTGAAGAGCTCTATTCGCTGTTTAGCCACATCCGCCGAAACAAAATGGCCAAGTCGGCTCTGGATTGTGCCGTCTGGGATCTATATGCCAAAGAAAAGAATCTCCCTTTGCACAAGGTGTTAGGCGGAACAAGGGAACAAATTGAGACCGGGGTAAGCATAGGAATCCAAAAGACTTCGGATGATTTGCTAAGGGTGGTGGAGAGACACATGGAAGAAGGCTACCGCCGAATAAAAATCAAAATAAAACCGGGTAAGGATCTTCAATATTTAGAGGCGGTTCGGGAAAGGTTTGGCAATATCATGCTTCAGGCTGATGCGAATTCCGCCTACACATTAGATGACCTGGAATTATTTAAAGAAATGGACCACTTAAATATGCTCTTAATTGAACAGCCGCTAGCCCATGATGATATTGTAGATCATGCAAAACTGCAGTCCGTTATGAAAACAAGAATCTGTCTAGATGAGAGCATTCATTCAGTGGAAGATGCGAGAAAAGCAATCGAGCTTGGGAGCACAAAGACGATTAACATTAAAGTGGCCCGGGTCGGCGGGTTAACCGAGGCCAAGATGATTCATGATCTTTGTGCTTCTCATGACATCCCTGTTTGGTGTGGAGGCATGGTGGATACGGGGATTGGAAAGGCTCACAACATCGCTATCGCTACGTTGCCTAACTACCAATTTCCTGGGGATATCCCTGCTTCCGACCGCTATTATACTGAAGATTTTGTTGCCCCTCAAGTCAAAATCAATCAGGACTCAATGATTCAAGTTCCGGAGAGGGCAGGCATTGGATTTAAGCCTGTTCCTAAATTGTTGGACCGCTTTACTTACGATATAAAAGAATTCAAAAGATAAACAATCAAAAACATATCTGGGGAGAAAAGATCATGAGCTTAACGAGAGTGGAAGAGTTAATCGCTGAAAGAAAAGAAGAGTACTTAGAAAAGTTATTTTTGATATTGCGGCAAAAAAGCATCAGCGCTCAAAATGTCGGGATCAGGGAATGTGCCCATTTGGTTCAGGAGATGTTTACCGAATGTGGAATCCAGTCCGAGATTTATCAAACGAGAGGACTTCCTATCGTCTATGGTGAAATTAGTAGGCCCGAAAACACTTTTACACTTCTCATTTATGGCCATTATGATGTCCAGCCTCCCGAACCACTGGAAAAGTGGCTTTCCGATCCGTTCGAACCAACCATCAGGGAGGGGAGAATCTATGCCCGCGGTGCTGGGGATAACAAAGGTCAGTTTATGGCCCATTTGTTGGCGATCCGGTCATACATAGACGTTTATGGGCATCTTCCGATTAATGTAAAATTTATCATTGAAGGGGAGGAAGAAATGGGTAGTCCCAATCTTCCCTTATTTGTGGAGGAGCACAAGGAGTTGTTGAAGGCCGATCTCGTTTATACCGCGGACGGTTCCTCCCATGAAAGCGGGGCACAATCCATTTTGCTTGGCGTTAGAGGGATGCTATATGTGGAGATGACCGCAAAAGGAGCAGAATGGGACAATCATTCGGGGAATAAGGGCAATATTGTGCCAAATCCCGCTTGGAAATTAATCGATTTGCTCAAAACGATGCGCAATGAACAGGGTAAAGTATTGATTGAGGGATTCTATGACCGAATTTTGCCGCCTTCTGAAATAGACAAAAAGATCATGAGGGAAATTCCTTATGATTTAAACGAGGTAAAGGAAAAAATCGGCTATCCTGACCTGGAAATGGATAGTGAGACATATCAGCAAAAACTCATGTTCGAGCCGACCTTCAACATTTGCGGGTTTTATAGCGGGTATACAGGGCCAGGGGTGAAAACCATCATCCCATCGACAGCTACTGTAAAAATTGACATTCGCCTGGTTCCCGATCAGGACCCTGATTACATTTATCAGTGTATTCAACAGCATATCAGCAAACATGCGCCTGACATTCAGCTTAGTGAACAGTTGTATTCAGTTCCGTCATCCAGAACGTCCCCCGATTTGGAATGTGTACGCTTGGTGGCGGAGGCTGTAGAAGCCTCAACGGGCCGGAAACCGGTTATTCAGCCAAGCCTTGGAGGCAGCTTGCCAGATTATATCTGGACGAAGATATTGGGCTTGCCGTCCATCAATGCTCCTTATGCAAATTTTGATCAGGGGAATCATTCTCCTAATGAAAATATCAAAGTAGAGAATTTTTTTAATGGAATTAAGAGCACTTGCCATGTGATTCACAAGTTTTCTGAGAAATGATTGATTATTTAACCCCGCTTTTCCGATAAAAAAGGAGGAGCGGGTTTTATTGTAGAATGAAAACAAACCTTAATTTTATCGAGAGTAAGCAATGAGAATGAAGAAGAAGCGAAAAAGAAAAAATGGGACTGGGTGCTGGAGCTTATTGATGTTATTGAGGTGATGGGGCAAATCTTATTATGGTTGATACGTGGGATTTTCCACGTGATTACGAAAATCATGCACTAAAAAGTGAAAAAGAGCTGCCCATTTTAAAGTTGGGAAATCTTATAAATGTTCCGCCGCCACCCCCGTGTATGCGGCTTTTCCTCGGCAAATCCAATCAGAAGAATTCTTCAAGAAGGTCTGGACATTCACCCATTATTCTTCCATGCAAAAAATAACCCAAAATTATTTTTCTAAAAACCTCATGCTAATAGGAGAAAAAAGAAGTATATAAGAGGAGTTTTAGGGTGATTACGCTTACTTGAAGTTTCACAAAATTGTCATTTTCAGTTATACTTCATTTGCTTACAACGGACCCGACTTTCATGAGAGTTGAAAGTCAAAATAACAAAAATAAATGAGGTGTTTCATAATTGAAATTACAAACAATTAAATATGAATGGTTCGGGAATATCAAGGGGGATATTCTTTCAGGCACTGTCGTCGCGTTAGCATTAATTCCAGAAGCCATTGCCTTTTCCATTATTGCGGGTGTCAATCCAATGGTTGGTTTATATGCATCTTTTTGTATTGCTCTTGTGATTGCTTTTGTTGGCGGCAGACCTGCGATGATTTCTGCTGCCACTGGAGCTACAGCCTTGTTAATGGGCGGCTTAGTGAAAGGTCATGGATTGCAGTATTTATTAGCTGCCACCATTCTAACAGGAATCATTCAAATCATCTTTGGTTCCTTGAATATCGCACGGTTAATGAAATTTATTCCTCGTTCCGTTATGGTGGGCTTTGTGAATGCACTGGCCATTTTAATTTTTATGGCTCAGTTAACCCATTTTAAGGGTCAATCATGGGTGATGTACGTAATGGTTGCAGGCGGGCTAGCCATCATTTATCTATTCCCGCGAATAACAAAAGCTGTGCCTTCACCACTTGTATCCATCATCATGATTACCATTATTGCGGTGTTAACAGGAGCACATGTAAAGACGGTTGGTGATTTAGGGACCCTGAAACAATCGCTGCCTACTTTTCTTCTGCCACATGTTCCTTTTACGTTGGAGACATTCAAAATCATCTTTCCTTACTCACTTGGAATTGCGGTGGTTGGATTGATTGAGTCGCTATTAACAGCGCAAATTGTCGATGATTTGACCGATACGACGAGTGATAAGAATAAAGAAGCCCGTGGACAGGGGATTGCTAATATCGTATCTGGAATGTTTGGCGGTATGGCTGGATGTGCCATGATCGGTCAATCCGGAATCAATGTCAAATCAGGTGGCCGGGGAAGGCTCTCAACCTTTGTTGCGGCAGTATTTTTAATGGTTCTGATTGTTATTTTAAATAATGTTCTTGTAAAAATTCCAATGGCTGCCTTGGTAGCGGTCATGTTTATGGTTTGTATTGGAACTTTTGATTGGTCCAGCTTAAGGAAATTGCCGATCACACCTAAATCTGATGCGATTGTTATGATTGTCACGGTTGTTACGGTTGTTGCAACCAATAATTTATCCATCGGTGTTGGAGTAGGTGTCATTCTGAGCGCGGTTTTCTTTGCCTCGAAGATTTCAAAAGTGGAGGTAAAAGCAATCTCAAACGGGACAAAGAAAAAGACTTATCTCGTATCAGGACAGATTTTCTTTGCATCCGTGAATGATTTTGTCCAGCACTTTGATTTTAAAGAGGATGTTGCGGAAGTAGAGATGGATTTATCCAATGCCCATCTTTGGGACGATTCCGCCATTGGTGCGATTGATAAGATTGTTCTTAAGTATCAGCAAAATGGGGTACGAGTGAATCTTAAAGGGTTAAATGTTGAAAGTACGAGGTTGTTAGATAAACTAACTGTGCATAAGGCTTCCGAAAGTTTTATGAAGGTTTCGAATCAATAGGGAAGAAGGGGGCGTCCAAAAAGTCAGTTAACTGACCTTTGGGAGCCCCTTTTTTTCGCTAATTTTTTCGGGTGGTGCCTTATTATTGTTCCTTATTTAAGGGTAACAACTTTATTGGTTAATAGTTGAATCGTAGTTTTTCGAATCAGCTTTGGGAGAACGTGAAACGTATAGGGTTTATAAACGCGTTCGGTCCATTGGTGGCCGTCTTTGCCATAGACACCCATATTTATAGAAGCAATATTTAACTCTCGAATATCCTTAAAAGGTGTAATTCCGATTGAGTCCCATTCAGGAATATTATCAATTAATGAAAGAATCTCTTCATCAGTTTCATGTAAGGATAGGAAGCTTCCGTCGGCTAAATAAGGGAAGAACTTTTTAACAGCAAAGATTTCTTCTGTTTCTGTTTCCATTTCTGCGACAACCTTTTCAACCACCTGTAGCAATGTTCGATCACGAGCCTGATCATCCTTTAAATAATTATGCGGTAAGTAAGGCGGTGCAAAGAACAGAATGACTCTTGGTTTCTTATCGGGATCTAGTTGTTGTAAAGCTTCGACTACTTTAAAGCAAAGCATCCGCAGTTCTAATCCTTTATTTTCTTCAATCACCATTTGCGTATGTGAGGCCGTTTGTATTCCTTTTCTTTCAAGATCATCTATATAATCCGCTAAGTTTGTCACTTCAATATTCCACAAAAGCGGCTTTGGCGGCAATCCGGTTTGTTTTAAAAATGTTTGGTAACGCGTATATGAGGAATGTTCGACTTCAGAGCAGGCATCAATGGCGATTTCCTGTAACTGATCCATCACTTCTTTTGCGGTTCGCTCATAGATAAAATAATTAAAATACAAATAGCTGCTTTTGGCCGTCTGTACATTGTAGATTTCTTTTGTGTCCCTTTGATATAAACAAGTTGGCGGCAGGCATAATTCTCCTTCAATGTTTTCGGCTAAATCGAGATTATTATGAATCCGTCTGGTTAGTTCGGAGGCGATCACATTTGGGTCAATCCCTGTTAATGTATCCCCGACATGAACTTCCCGACCATAAATATAAAAACATGGAAGTAACTTTCCTGCTGCCCCTGTATAAATATAACGAGTGCGATCCCCGTCATATAATGGAGTAATGAAATCATCGTTAATCGCCGCAACAAAATCCAGCTTTTCCTGTTGACTCAAGCGTTTCAACTCAGAAATTGCCGATTGTACGCCAACATGCTGGCTTTCTTCATCTGGATTGAGCATGAGAAGAATGTTTCCCGGAAGCTCATCTAAATGTTCACTGAAATATAGCACATTTGCAAGATGAACAGCAATCCCGCTTTGCATGTCTACAGCGCCTCTCCCAAACATCCATTCACCAGAGAGGGCATCCTGCTGCACCTCTTGATCAAACGCATAGGTTGAGAAAAATGCCTGCAAGGCATCGGGATTTAACGCATCACTCTTTAAAGAACCAAAGTCTTCGATTCCGACTGTATCCATATGAGAATGGAAAATAATTGTTTTTTGTGATGCAGATTTACCGTAAATCAAGGCGAAAATATTTTTCCGGCCAAACGGATCTCCAGGTATTGGCTGTTCCCACACGTTCAATGGGTGCTGTGTAAAGTAAGGGAATGTTTGAAGGGTTTGTTTAATAAAGTCGGCCACATTCGCTTCACCATCTGTTCCATTGACGCTAGGAATACTAACGAGTTTTCTTGTAATCGTTTCTACTTGTTCAGCCAAGGTTTGTTCTTTTAGTTCGTTATACATGATTTCAATCCCTCCTGATGCTTAGGAAACCTTTTCCTTTACAGCGTCTGATTTTTGTTTCTTTTTAATCACAAAATGGAAATACAGATAGCAAAAAATAATGAACGGTATGCTGCAATAAATTCCGAGTCGTTGATCTGGAATGAAGAGTAAGGATACAAGAATGAATCCGTATAATCCAAATCCGAGTATCGGAACAATTGGATAAAGCGGTGTTCTAAACTTCAAGTCTTCCAGCTTTCCACCGTCTTTTATGTATTGTTTGCGGAAGAGAAGCTGGGATAAGCAAATCGACATCCATACAAAAATAGTAATAACGCCAGAAATGGAAATTAACCACACATACACCGTTTCCGCCGCAAAAACACTAGTTAAAAGAGATAGGGCTGAAACACTTAAGGTCATGATTAAAGCCCGAAATGGGATTCCCCGTTTTGATAATTTTTTCAAGAAGGAAGGTGCCATCCCTTCATTTGATAAAGACCAAGCGATCCGTGATGCAGCGTAGGTACCTGAGTTTGCTACCGAAAGCACAGCGGTAAGAATAACGAAATTCATAATATCTGCTGCATAAGGAATCCCGATTCTATCAAATACAGAAACAAATGGACTTTCCGATAATCCCGCTTGATTCCATGGAATAAAGGCATTAATAATCGCAATCGCTAAAACGAAGAAGATAATGGTCCGCCAAATAATATTACGAATGGATTTGGGCAGTGTTTTCCCCGGATCTTCACTTTCCCCTGCGGCAATGCCGACAAGTTCTGTCCCTTGAAAAGAGTAGTTTACCGTAACCATTGTTAATAGAATGGCTGCGAAGCCGTTAGGGAAAAGACCACCATGACTTGTGAAATTCGTGAGAAAAGGAGCAGCCTCATGTCCTGTTAACGGAATGATACCAAATACTGCGGCACCTCCTAGGATAATAAAGGCAAGAATAGCCGTTACTTTAATACTCGAAAACCAAAACTCTGTTTCCGCATAACTTCGTGCAGAGATTGCGTTCAGCATAAAGATCACAACTCCAAATACGATGCACCAAACCCAAACAGGGATATCTGGAAACCACCGCTGCATGGTGATTCCTGCTGTTGTAAATTCTAAGCCGGCTGTATTCGCCCAGCTTAACCAATAGAGCCAGCCAATGGTAAATCCGGTAGACGGGCCAATAAATTTTGAAGCGTATACTTGGAATGACCCTGAAACCGGCATGGCCACAGCTAATTCCCCAAGACAAAGCATTACGAGATACATAAGAAGTCCACCAACTAAAAAGGCGAGAATGGACCCACCTGGTCCAGCTTTACTAATAATTAAGCCTGAACCGTTAAAGAGTCCTGTACCAATAACACCGCCGAGTGCGATCATGAAAAGATGCCTGCCCTTCATCGTCCTCTGCAGCTCAGTGTTTGTTTCGTTTTTTTGCGTCATAAGTTATCCTCACTTTCCATTCTTCGAATCTAGTAAAATGCAGAATTATAGACAACGCTTACAAATGAATAATAAAAAAATCAACTCCTTAAATGTTTTCGCATTACGAAAAACGTTTTCGTAATGCGATAAAAGTCTATTTATATTTAAAATTATTTTTATTTTCTTGTCAATACATACTATTTAAAAGTTTCAGTTTAATCGATATTTACATCATTTCTCTGGTCATGTAGAATGGACAGTATTGAAGGTTTTAAGGAGATGGGGAGGACGATGATTCAATCAATTGATCGGGCAATGAGCATTATAAATATCCTTATCTCAGATGACAGTAAAAGTTCGTGGGCCATTTCTGAAATTGCAAAAGAAATGAATCTGCCTGTAGGTTCTGTACATAGGATTATCAGCACCTTAATGAGTCATGGCTTGGTATCACAAATCCCTGAAACGAAGCGGTATAAGGTAGGATATACGTGGATGGAAATCGGCCTTCGTTCCCTCGAAAATATTGATTTCAGAGAGGCGACACGCCCAATCATGGAACAATTGGCACAAGAGGTCAAGGAGAGCGTATATTTCAGTATACCTAACGGAAACTTTGCGATTATCATCGAAAGAGTCGATAGTCCTTCAAATGTACGAATCATAGATAACTTGGGCGAACGGATTCCTTTACATATTGGTGCTGCCAATAAATCAATGCTTGCCTTTATGGATAATGAAAAGGTCGACCAGATTACGCATCAATTAATACCATCTGAGCAGGATCGTGGGAAACTGCTAATGCAGCTGCGTGAAATTAAAACAAATGGTTACGCTATAAGTTACAGTGAAAAAACGGAAGGTACGGCATCCATTGCCGCTCCAGTCATCGGTTTTGACAATAAAGTAATGGGTTCATTGTATATAAATTTACTAAGCAGCCAGATTCCGGATGAGCGGTTATCTTTTTTAATCGAAAGGGTAACTAACGCTGCCAATCAAGCCTCAATACGGATTGGTAAAACGGCAAAATAAAACCCTCGTTTACTCTTACAGAAGTTAACGAGGGTTTTATTTTGAAAAAGTGACAGTATAAAACAGTCGCTTTTATTTATATAGATGATTAAAATGGTGCAATCTTATAAATCTTCCGCGGCCTCCCGCGTGTATGCGGCTTTTCCTCAGCCACCACCTCAGCAAACCCTTTTTCTTCAAGCGTCGTTAAAATCCTCCGAGCACTCCTTGCCGGGATCTGCATATATTTAGCAAGCTCATTGGCGTTCAGCTCATCACTCGCTAATTTTTTCAAAGAGGATTTCAGTTTATTCAAGGTCATAACACTCAGCGAAGTTTCTTGGCTGAGCGATTCCAATTGTTCGGAAGCATAGGAATAGGTCAACTGCTCGGGCTTTCCTAGCGGTCCGGCAATCGTTTTATCATCAAAACAAACCATCCACGAGCCTTTTCCAGCTTCTTTCGCGTGCAACAACGCGTTTCCTGCATTAATTTCCGCATCATAGACCGTCTGGCCAATCCCAATCCCACAGGTAACAGCCTCTTTGCTGATCTGTTCAAAATCTTCCATATCGGGGATCTGACTAAAGTTACTGGTGATATCCTGTAATAAACCTCTTGTGGTAAAAATAACATAACGGCCAAGTCCCGAAGGTTTCACCGATCCATGAACTTTTTTTGTGTAGGCGAGCAGCGTCTCCATGTATTTGAGCTCAATGCGAAACAGCTCGTCGGTCGAAAAATTATCTTTTTTCAAATCTAAAAAAGAGTCGATTTCGATGATCTGGACAGCAATCTGGGTTGATTTATAATGCAGCATTTCATAGGTGCGGAGGATTTGGGTCAGCACCGCCTCAGCCGCCATGGTAGATGGAAGGCTTCGATAGGCAGGAACGCCAAGACGCTGCAGTTCATGGTGAATCGGGTGTCCGGTAATGGCTGCTTTCGTTTTGCCGCTTTTCCAAAGTTCATAATGATAGTGAATTAATCCCTCAAGCGAAATCATCTCGGATTCTACATATTTTAGCTCGGTGGAAATCCCGGCCTCCTCTAAGGCATTTTCCCAGGTGGGGGCATCGCACGAGTCAAAACTGATTTCATCGACAGCAATTTTTTGTTCATATAATACCCGTAGCACGGTTTTGTAAAGAGTGGATCCATTGTAGCCGACGTGAAAAACAGGGGCATCAATCTTGTCCCAGTCCTGAACGATTTCATAGGTAATCGGCCCCGTACATAACCACATATCCATTTCATTGATCAGAGGAGCTACCTTCTCATCTAAATCCTCCTCCGTCAACACCTCAATCGGCGTACAAATAAACTCCGAATACTCACGCGTCACAGACTGAATAATCTCCAACGAATCCGCTACCCCTAACAGACCTAAACGAATCTTCACGTAACTCACCTCATTCCCGCACAATCACATTTTAAATCCATTATAGCAGATGTGTTGGGGGGTGGTGGAATGGTTCGACAAAAATCGGGTGGTGCCTGTCACCACCCGATTTTTGTCGAATACTTTCTAATTTAAATTTTATAACGGTTCTGTTAAAATTTGGATTGTTGTGAAAAGTGAAAAGGGGGAAAAAGGAATGAAGGCATTAAAGACAATGAAGCTTTCATTGGTTTTAGCAGTCGTCTTGTCGATGGTTTCCACGTTTGTTTTAAGCAATGCACCAGTGAAAGCGGCTACCACGAAAACAGCTACTGTGGCAGTGGATAAATTAAATGTGAGAAGCGGGGCAGGAACCCAGTATAAAAAGGTTGGATCCCTGAAAAAGGGCACAAAGGTAACGGTTTATGCCCAAAAATCAAGTTGGTCTCAAATCCGCTATAAAGAGAAAAAAGCCTATGTTGCAACCAAATATCTTAAATTTGGAGTAACGGTAAAAAAGTATCACTATAAAGGTAAAAGTAAGCTGCCTTACCCACAGGTAAAGGGCTTGAAAAGCAAAACAGCTGAAAAGAAGATTAACCAGGCCCTATTAGGCTATGCGAAGGATGCATATCAGAATTATCTCAAGATGCTGGCTGATGAAAAGCAGGTAAAACAAGATGAACCGGAATGGTGTAGTGAATATTCTTACGCGTGTGACTACGATTATTCCACCTTCTATAGTGTGAAATACAATGATGGAAAGCACTTAAGTATTATTCTCTATGATTCTTTGTATCTAGGTGGCGCACATGGATCAGAAACCGCAACTTCCTACAACTTTGTTGTCAGCAGCGGAAAACAAATCAAGCTTATGAATATCCTGACTTCAAAGACCAAAATCAGCAAGGTACAAAAATACGCCTATAACTACATGCTGAAGCACCCGGAGATTTTCACTATAACCAAGCTTAGTGATGTTGTTATTGATAAAGATACTCAATTTTACTATACTGATGGCGGGATTAAATTGGTCTTCCAAGAATACGAGGTTGGCCCAATTGCGGTAGGGTTCCCAACGGTTAAAATACCGAGTTCGGTATATAAATAAACTCGATAGGAACTGATGATAAATTCCACTTTATTGTCAGTTTTTTTAATCGACAAAATTCGGGTGGTGCCTGTCACCACCCGAATTTTGTCGAATCTATAGATTCCTTCCTCTGCACCAGAAAATCAAGAAAACTCTCCGAGATGCGGTCAAAGCTTCTGTCTTTTAGATAAATTAATTCATAATCTCTTTGAATATAGGGAAGGTCAGCTACTTTTACTTCAATTAGAGTACCGTTCTCTAGCTCTTCTCCAATTGCTGACTTTGGCAGAATGGCGATTCCGATTTTTTGTTTTACCATTCTATTTACGACTTCGATATTATCTGTTTCCATAATGACATTCTTCTGGAGTTGGAGATGGTCAAAGGCATTATGAATCAAGGTCCAATCAATAGAGTTTCGATTATACAAAATGAATTTTTCGCTAGCCAGCTCCTCCATAGTTACCACTTCTCTTGTTCCAAAAGGATGTTCAGGATAAATGGCCAGGATCATTTCATCATGGAACAAATGAATACTTTCAATTCTTGGATGGTTAACAGCCCGTGCAATCCCAAATGTCACTTGATGATTTAACACCATGTCTAAAACTTGAGTGGAATGGCCGGTATACAGGTTGACTTTCACTTGAGGGAATTCATGATGGAATTCTTTCATTAAATCCGGAAGAAAATGAAAGGCAGCCACAAAAACAGCCGAAATCTCAATTTCCCCCACTAATTTCAGTTGCTCCCGCTGAATCGCATATTGGCCGTCTTTTAGGCTGTGAAGGATATCTTTTGCATAGGGGAGGAACGTACTCCCTTCTTTTGTCAAATTGACGGTATTGCCAGTTCGGTAAAATAATTGACAGTTAAGCGAATTTTCCAGGGCCTTAATCCGTGCGCTGACTGTCGGCTGTGTGGTAAATAACGCTTCGCCCGCCTTGCTAAAACTCCTTGTGACTGCCACAAAAATAAACGCTTCAATTTGTTCGATATTCATTCAAGTTGCCCCTTATAAAAATATTCTATAACCATTATGACAAACTTTGATTGGATTTTTTCAATCATTTGCCTTTTACTTAAAATATCATCTATGTAGTAGGAGGAAAATAAGATGAACATTGGCTACGCTAACGGTAAGTATGTCCAATTGGATGAACCGGTCATTCCAATTGAGGAACGCGGTCATCAATTTGGTGACGGTGTGTATGAAGTGATTCGGGTGTATAAGGGAAAACCATTCATGCTGGAGGAGCACCTGCAACGGCTGATTCAAAGTGCAAAGGCAATAAAATTACCGATGGAACAATCAGCGGAAGATTTTAAAACACTGATTTTAGAAGCGGTTCAAAAATCAAATGAGCTGGACTGTGATGTGTATCTGCAAATAACCAGAGGGATTGCTGTTCGCAAACATCTATTCCCGACTGCCCCTGTATCGGTGACGATGACGGTTCGGCCGATGAGTATCCTCCAAAAGGATGCAAGAGAAAAAGGGGTGAAGGCGATTTTTCATGAAGATGAGCGCTGGGCTAATTGTTATATTAAATCCTTAAACCTTCTTCCTAACATTTTAGCCAAACAAACCGCGCATGAAGCTGGCTGCTTTGAAGCGATCCAAGTAAGAGATGGATATATAACAGAGGGAACAAGCTCGAATGTGTATATGGTCAAGGATGGTGCGGTCTATACGACGCCGCTGTCGAAACAAATCTTATCCGGAATCACCCGAATAGCCGTTAAAAAAATTACCGAATCTATAGGGATTCCTTTCATCGAGAAGAAATTCACACCAGAGGAACTGCTTCAAGCGGATGAAGTATTCATCACAAGTACAACGTCGGAAATACTGCCAATTGTCAATGTGGATGGAAAAAGCATCGGTGACAGAAATCCAGGAGAATGGACGATGAAAGCTTATAAGAAATTTAGAGAGCTCATTCTGGCTGATTAGGAACTGGAAGAACAAAGGGTGGTGCTGCTGCCACCGCCCGAATGTTCTAAGGCAAAGGTTTACCAACCGGTTTGGGCACTTTACCCTCCGGTTCGGTAACTTTACCCACCTCTTTTGCACTTTTACCTTCCACTTCGACCTCCAGCTACTCAAAAGGTAATTTTAAAACCATTTATTTGAAGCAAAAATGAAATTTTATCTATAAAACGACTAAAAACCCACCAACCAACTACAAGAAAATCCATTTACCTACCACTTTTAAAGGTTTACCAACCGGTAGGAGCACTTTACCCTCCGATTCGATAACTTTACCCACCGCTTTTCCAATTTTACCTTCCGCTTTTGCACTTTTATCCTCCACTTCAAAATCCCCCCACAACATCGGTGAAAATTTTTTCCAAAAAATCAAAAAATAGAGGAAATTATTTACGAAAACATCCCCCTATGCTATCCTAAACTTGAAAACGAATCCATAAAAAAGGGGCTAATAAGGATGATTGTTGATCACATCCGTAATTTTCATTTCTATAAAGGTATCCATGAAAGAATCAATCAAGCAATTGACTATATTCAACAAAACAATTTCACAAACTTCCAAACAGGCACACATGAAATAGGCGGCGAAAACCTATTCTTCAATCTCATTGAATACGAAACCAAAAACCCACAAGAACGCTTCTGGGAATCACATAAAAAGTATCTAGATGTCCATTATATATTGGAAGGAACAGAACAAATCGGCTTCGAATCGTTTGACCAAATGGAAATCAAACAACCATATGACGAACAAGACGACTACTTTCTACTCGAAGGCAACCTAAAATCAACGGCCACAATGCAACAAGGGGACTTCATGATTCTCTTCCCGCAGGATGCACATATGACCGGAATCAAGGTCGACACATCGGAAAAAGTCAGAAAAATAGTTTTCAAAATAAAATTATAGGGGGAGAGCCCATGAAACCCCAAGAAACCATCACAACCGATGTACTCGTCGTAGGAAGCGGCATCGCAGGTCTAAAAGTGAGCATCGAACTGGCCAGAGCCGGTAAAACCGTTATCATGTCGACCAAAACCCAGGTTTGTTCCGGCTCCAGCTTCTATCCGCTGAAAGCCTCCCTGGGAACACAGGTGACCAAGGATAACCAAGACAAAGAAGTATTTTTACAAGACATAGAGGCAGTCAGCCATCACATGCATGACAAAGAAATGGCCCAAATCTATGTTGATGAAATCCAGGACCTGGTTCAAGAATTTCCCGAAATCGGGATAGAGCCCTATAAACTACCAGATGATCGCAAGGCCTGCTTTGCGGAACATAGCCGGACCATTTATATGCTGAGGGATTGGGATCAAATCCGTGAAAATGTGAAAACGATTTTCGAACATTATCCTAATATTTCAATATACGAACGATCTGCCGTGATTTCGTTAATCAAGGTCGGCAACAAGGTATCCGGTGCCTTCCTACTGGACAACCATAATAACCTCATCCTAATCCAGTGTAAGGCGGTCATATTGGCTACTGGAGGTTTCGGGAACATTTACAAGCATAACTTAAACCCAAATGATGTCGATGGATCGGGGCATATCCTTGCACTGGAAGCGGGGGCAAGTCTCGTAAACATGGAATTTATTCAATTCATCCCGGGATTCACCTCACCAAAATATAAGACATTATGGGGCGAACACACCCTGAATTACTGTAAAGATTTTGTAGATGAAGAAGGGAACAGTATTTTAGAAAAATTTCTTCCTGAGGGCCTCAGCAAGCAAGAATGTTTGGAAATCCGTAGTACACATGGTCCATTTACACACTCTCTCCCGTCTAAATACTTTGATATCGCGATGATGAAGGAAATTATCCGAACCAAAAGCGAAGCAGGTTTCGAGCTTGTCTTTGATGAGGCGATATATGAAGATCAGCAGGATTTCTATACGATCTATCTCAATTGGCTGAAAGAAAGAGGCATCAATCTTGTGACGGACGCTTGCAAAATTGCTCCTTTTGCGCATGCTAGTAATGGCGGGGTCAAGGTGGATAGCTTTGGACGGACGTCTGTATCAGGGCTTTATGCAATCGGTGAGCTCGCAGGAGGAATTGAAGGAGCCAATCGACTTGGAGGAAATTCGACAGGTTCCTGTATGGTTTTTGGAAAAAGAGCCGCCCAGAATTGTCTGGACTATGTGAACAATGGCCAGCTGGAACCGCTTGATGTCCAAGCGGCAATCGACCAGTTATCCGAGTCTATTCCAAAGACATCCGAGCAGTCCAAAACCCCACATGAAGTAATCGAAGAAATCCGGGAACTGATGTGGTTTAAGGCAAATGTGATCCGAGATGAAACAAATCTTACCTCCGCATTAAAAAAGGTAACGGAATTAAAGGCTTCTTTTGATATGAGTCTTCATGTACAAAACGAAAATGAGCGGAAAAGTGCATTCAAAGCGAGAAACTTTTTGCTGCTTTCTGAAATTCTTTTAAAGGCGATGTTGGAAAGAAGAGAAAGCAGGGGGGCACATTATCGTGAAGATTTTCCGAATGAGGACGAAAACTTTCAAAAACGATTATGGATTTCCTTAAAAAACAAGGAAGTAACTCTGGAGTTTCGGGCATAATTTTCAAAAATAGGAGAATATTTTTTCCTAAATAAATTAAATTGGTGAAAATTATTTACAGAATTACTCAAGCGTGATATATTTACTTTGTAAACGGTACCAATAAATTCATTTCCAGGTGGCGAAGATAAATGACAAATCAAAAATTTAAAGGTGTTTTTCCAGCATTCTATGCTTGCTACGACGATGCAGGAGAAATATCAGAGAGCCGGACAAAGGATCTATGTAACTATCTTTATGAAAAAGGGGTTCAAGGTCTTTATGTAAGCGGAAGTTCTGGAGAGTGCATTTACCATAACCTTGAGGAAAGAAAAGCGACATTAAAATATGTTGCCGAAACCGTAAAAGGGAAGCTGACGCTAATCGCTCATGTTGGGGCACCTTCCACAAGAGACAGTGTGGAATTAGCGAAATATGCAGAAGAGCTTGGCTATGACGCATTATCAGCCATTCCACCGATCTACTTTAAACTACCTGAAAGTTCAATCTATAAGTATTGGACGGACATCATGGATGCAGCGGATCTGCCATTCATTATTTACAACATTCCACAAACAACTGGGTACAATCTATCCATGAATCTATTCAAGCAATTAATTGAGAATAAAAAAGTAATGGGTGTAAAAAACTCTTCAATGCCAGCGATGGACATTGAACGATTTAAGGCAGCAGCAGGCGAAGACTTTATCGTCTTTAACGGACCTGACGAACAATATGTGGCCGGACGAATCATTGGCGCTGATAGCGGAATTGGCGGAACCTATGCAGCAATGCCAGAGCTGTTTTTAAAAGCCGAACAATTTGTTTCAACTGGAAACTTTGAACAAGCAAGAAGCATTCAACGGGATATCAATGACATTATTATCGCGTTATGTTCCTTAAATGGTTCCATGTACTCCGTCATTAAAGAAGTTCTTAAATTAAATGGCGTGAATGTTGGAAGTGTTCGAGCACCATTTGAGCCGGTATCCGGAGAGGATTTAAACAGAATCCCAGCTATTAAAGAGATGATCGACCAAGCAATTCTTAAATACGGAAAAAACTAAAATGAAGCGAAGAATTGTCTGCTTTGGAGATTCAAACACATGGGGCTTTGATGCGGCAACGATGGGGAGATTTCCCGAAGGAGTCAGATGGACTAGCCTTCTAGCTGAATGGTTAGGCGATGACTTTCAAGTAGTCGAGGAAGGACTTTCTGGCAGAACAAGCGTCGTAGACGATCCATTGTTTGAAGGCTTAAACGGTTTGACCTATCTTCATCCTTGTTTAATGAGTCATGCGCCACTTGAGTTAGTGGTGATCATGCTTGGAACCAATGATACAAAGGAAAGATTTAATCTCACTTCTTTTAATATCGCTCAAGGAATTGCCAGGCTTGCGCTAAAGGCAAAAAATACTCCGGCAGGCTTGAATGGCGCACCACTTAAAGTACTTGTGATGGCGCCGCCTCCCATTGGGAAAGAGTACATGGACACTGAAGTAGGAAAGTCAATGGGGAAAAATTGTGATCAGAAATCAGCTGAACTGCCCGGCCATTTAAAGGAGCTGCTGCAGCTGCAAGGAACTGAGTTTCTCGATTTAAGCGGTCATGTACAGATGAATACCATTGACTACATGCATTTGGATCAAGAAGGACATCAGCTTTTAGCCAGGCTTGTCCTTCAAAAAATAAAAAACATGCTATAAAGGGGGAAAAATGAATGTTGAAAAAACGCTTTTTGGCCACTGCTTTGTCTGGTGTGCTTGCACTTGGAGCTTTAGCCGGTTGTGCAAACAAAGAAACAAGTAAATCGGATGAAGGGGCAAATGGTAAAAAGACAGTTGAATTGTCGCTTATGTTAACACCGCAATGGAAAGGAGTCATGGACCCTACAGAAAAAGGGGCAGACTACGACAGCTTCTTTAAGTATGCAGCAGATAAGTTCTCCAAACAGTATAAAGACTACGACGTAAAAGTGAAGGTAGAAGTAGTTGCAGCTGAACAAAGGGATGAACTCTTAAATGTTAAGTTAAACGGCGGCACTCCTCCGGATATCTTCTTTGAAAACACGTTCGCAATGGGTGATTATGCCCATCGTGGTGCATTAGTTCCGTTAAACGATATCGTTGATGACGCTGCGAAAAAGGACATTGATCAAAAGTACTGGGATAGTGTGACGTTCGGCAAGGATGTTTACTTCTATCCATTCTCTCACATGCCAGGAACCTTAGCGTACAACGCGGACATGTTCAAGGCAGCAGGACTTGAAAAGTATCTTGGCGGCAAGGATGAAATCAAGACTTGGACGTTAAAAGATTACGAAACCATCCTCAATGCGCTGAAGAAGGATCTACCGAAGGATAAGTATCCAATGGCGCTATATGCGTTAAATAACCAAGGCGATACATGGAACCTAGCTTATTTAAGAATGTTTGGTAATAAGTTCTTCGATGACAAAGGTAACATTATCCTTGATGATGCAAACGGAGTGAAGGCAGCAAAATGGTTAAAGAAAATCTATGATGCTGGATTAACAAACCCAGGGGCAGAATCAGTTTCATCTAATGATGCCAATGCCATGTTTCAAAATCAAAAGTTAGCAATCAGCTTCACAAACTCAGTGTTGTTTAACAATGCAAAAGCAGATATGGCTGCTGGTAAAGCGCCAAAGTTTGATATCCGCCTAGCGAATATTCCATCTGAAAGCGGAGATCCGTTAACCTTTACGTATGTATCAGGTGCTGCTGTTTTCAATACGAAGGACAAAACAAGAATTAAAGTAAGTAAAGATTTTGTTAAATTCTTCTCAACCGATCCTGAACTCGTAAAAGCTTCAAAAAATGGAGTTCCAGTAAGGACTTCTGTAGCGAATGAATTTAAGTCTCAAAATCCATTATTCGCAGCATACGATAAAAACGCAAAGTATTTGTTCAACTTTACTGGCAGTGTTCCAGGCTACAGCGAGCTAAGACAGGCTTTATATCCAGAGCTTCAAGCGTTATTAACTGGACAAAAATCAGCTGAACAAGCCGTGAAAGACTATCAGAAAAATGGTAATGGAATTATTGAAAATGCAAGGGCCAACTCAGTTATCAAACAATAGCCCTGTAAACTTTAAAAATTTAAGCCCCTCAAGATTAGGGGCTTAAATTTTAGAAAGGTAATGGTTACGATGAAATTCAATAAGCATACTTTCAAAGAAAATATGACAGGGTATCTATTTGTAGCTCCACAACTTTTACTCTTCTTAGTATTTCTTGTTTATCCCATCATTGAAGGAATTCGACTAAGCTTGTTCAGAATTAATTACACCAATGAAGTATTTGTCGGATTTGACAACTACACCAGACTCTTTCAGGACCCTGTTTTTGTAAAATCTACGATTAACACCGTTGTTTTCGTTATCTTCATTGTGGCCTTAACAGTTATATTTTCTCTATTTGTTGCATCGGCTGTATTTGATAAAAATGCAAAATATGTTTCCTTTATCCGAGGAGCCTACTATATCCCTGTAATGGTTTCGATGGTTGTCATGAGTATGATCTGGAGTTTCTTACTAAATCCAGCTAATGGACTGATCCCGTACGTGGCCAAACAACTAGATTTTTCAAATGTGAACTTTTTAGGGAATCCCCATACGGTATTACCGGTGATCATTTTCGTTACGTTTGCAACCAATGTAGGTCAAGCGATTATTCTCTACATTGCGTCGATGATCGGGGTACCAAAGGAACTATTTGAAGCAGCAGAAGTGGATGGGGCCAGCAGAACGACCATCATTATGAAAATCCTGATTCCGATGGTCAAACCTACTACGATCTATATCACGATTATGAACATTATTGCCGTCTTAAAGATTTTCGTTGTAATTCAACTATTAACCGGTGGCGGACCAAACAATGCTTCTACGACTCTTATGTATTTCTTATACAATAATGCCTTTAAGTATAATCAGCTTGGTGTGGCTTCTGCAGTAGGTGTGATTATGTTCTTAATTACATTAATATTATCGGTTCCACAATTAAGAGCAATGTTTAAGAAAGATTAGAGGTGAATTCGCATGAAAACGAAAAACAAGAAAAAAAGAGAAACCGTTGACGTAATCGCCAATGTGATCATCATTTTCTTTGCTGTCCTAAATATATTTCCTCTTTATTGGCTTTTTACTAGTTCCTTAAAAAACAGTTCGGATGTAATCAAAATGCCTCCTGATTGGTTTCCGAAAACGATGTCCTTTAGTAACTATGCGGACGTTTTCCAGAACCAGCCAGCATTAAGATGGACATTTAACAGTATTATTGTCTCACTGGTTACAACCGTCGCAGTGATTATTGTCAGCTCACTTGCCGCTTATGCGTTCTCAAAGTTGAAGTTT
Source organism: Neobacillus sp. GCM10027624 (assembly GCF_042675345.1). Taxonomy (NCBI): domain Bacteria; kingdom Bacillati; phylum Bacillota; class Bacilli; order Caryophanales; family Bacillaceae; genus Neobacillus; species Neobacillus sp. GCM10027624. The sequence goes on along the minus strand of NZ_JBHTHD010000008.1, from coordinate 257,297 downwards.
AAAGGAAAAAATGTCATTTATATTATCTTTATTTCCAGTTTAATGATTCCAAAAGAGGTCATGATCGTTCCTTTATTCAGGATTATTCAGGAGTTTGGAATGGTAAATTCACTAAATGGCATGATTTGGCCGAATGTTGCCACAGCCTTTGGAGTATTTCTGCTTAAGGGATTTTTTGATACGATACCTGATTCACTACGAGAAGCGGCCCGGATTGACGGAGCAGGGGAGTTTTATACTTTTTATAAAATTATCTTGCCGATTGTGAAACCCGGAATCGGTGCGTTATTCATCCTGAATTTTGTTCAGGTATGGAACGATTACCTCTGGCAGTTAATTGTCGGCCAGGAGGAAACTTCAAAAACGTTAATGGTCGGAATTGCATCCTTGATGCAGGATTTAAGTCCGAACTTTGCTTATAAGATGGCAGGTGCTACGGTGGCTGCGGTGCCAATGCTTGTAATCTTTATACTTTTTCAACGTTACTTTACAAAAGGATTGGCGATTGGGGCAGAAAAGGGATGAGCCTTGGTGTTCATCGGATCGTCTTGTCGATCTCCACGGAAAGCAAATCAGATACCAACCATTTTTTAAATAATCAACTGGAGATGCTTTGAAATGAAGAACAAGGAAGAACTATTCGCAAAAATTAAAGGGAAGCTTATCGTGTCCTGTCAAGCACTTCCAGAGGAGCCGCTTCACAGCTCGTATATCATGGGAAGGATGGCATACGCTGCAATGCTTGGGGGAGCATGCGGGATACGGGCGAATAGCGTGGACGATATTCGCGAAATTAAAAAAACCGTTTCCTTGCCGATCATCGGAATTATTAAACGTGTGTATGAGGGCTCGGAGGTATTTATCACACCTACAATGGATGAAATTGAATTGCTTTATCAAGAGGGAGTCGATATCATTGCATTAGATGCAACGAATCGGATCAGACCGGATGGCAAGACCATTCATGAAATCTTTCCAATCATCCGCAGTAAGTACCCAGATCAAATCTTTATGGCAGATTGCTCAACCTATGAAGAAGGGGAACTAGCCTATGAATTAGGGTTTGATTGTATCGGGACCACTTTAAGCGGTTATACCTCCTACACGCACAATCAGAAACTGCCTGATGTTGAGTTAATCGGGAAATTAAAAAGAGATTTTGATCTTCCGATTATCGCAGAAGGCGGGATTTGGTCTCCGGAGGAACTGAAGTCTGTTTTTGAACGAGGTGCCCATACAGCGGTTGTGGGCTCAGCAATTACGAGACCGATGGAGATCACAAAAAGGTTTATTCAAGCGATTTCTTAGATAAATGCTATAAATCCCACGGGTGATTCTCGTGGGATTTGTACCGCCTAAGGAAATGGGTAAAGGGTGAGAGACTTGAAAATATTAGCTGCTGACATTGGTGGAACCTCAATTAAGCTGGGAATTTCCGATGAAAAAGGAAATTTGGCTGTTTTTAAAGAATATGATACGGAAAGCAAAAAAGGTGGAAAATTTGTCGTTGAAAAGCTCATGCAAATCATCTCCGAATATGATGGCTTTGATGCGATCGGAATCAGTACGGCAGGACAGGTGGATCGCGAGCAGGGCTGCATTATTTATGCCAATGAAAATATCCCAAACTATACGGGAACACGGTTAAAGGATCTGTTAGAAGAAAAATTTAAGGTTCCTGTTAAAGTAGAGAATGACGTGAATGCCGCTGCTTTGGGAGAACAGTATTTTGGTGCCGGACGTGATTTTCAGGATTTTCTTTGTTTGACGTATGGAACCGGTATCGGCGGTGCCATCATTCAAAATAACGAAATTTACTCAGGATATAATGGGGTCGCGGCTGAATTTGGGCATATCTTGACCCATCCTAAAGGATTGCCGTGTAACTGCGGTGGACAAGGCTGTTATGAACAATATGCCTCCACGACCGCATTGGTGCGGATGGCAAAGGAAGTGGATCCGGAGTGCCTGAATGGAAAAGTCATTTTTGAAAAACTTTACCGTGGTGACAGCCGGATGATTAATGTGCTCAATCATTGGGTATTTGAAGTGGCCATCGGACTTGCTTCGTTGGTCCATATCTTTAACCCTCGGGCGATCATCATTGGCGGCGGTGTAATGGAACAGGAAATTTTGGTGAAAATGGTAGCGGCTGAAGTACGGGAGTTAATCATGGAAAGCTTTTCTGATGTGAAAATCCTAAAGGCTTCTCTTGGAAATAAAGCTGGAATTCTTGGGGCGGTTTCGCTTCATCTGAGAAGTGGGAACTAGAAGGAGTGCTATGTATGTCAAAAGTAGATATTTTTTCATTGATTCGTTCAAACTACAATGCCTTTACGAAATCTGAAAAAAAGGTAGCCGACTATATTCTTGAAAATATGCAGGATGTCATCTACATGTCGATTACTGACCTTGCGGATGCATGTAATGTAGGGGAGGCCAGTGTATTTCGATTTTGCAAAACCATGAATTTAAAAGGCTACCAGGAATTTAAAATTGCCTTGGCCCACAGTACCCAAGATGAAGAAACGCAGCAAATGTCCGGCGAAATTACCCAGCAGGATACGATCGGAGAATTGGCATCGAAAATTTTATCGACGAATATCAATGCGCTGACGGAAACCTCTAATCTCATCAATGAGGCAGACATTGCGAAGGCCATTGATTGTTTCATTCAGGCAGACCGGATTCACTTTTTTGGCGTAGGGTCCTCTTTGATGACGGCAATGGAAGCGAAGAATAAGTTTATGAGGATCACGAATAAAACGGAATGCTCGATCGATTCCCATTTGCAAATTATGTCCGCCTCTTTAATGACAGACAGGGATGTGGCGGTTGCGATCTCTTATTCAGGGTCAACGAAGGATACGATTGATGTCGCAAAGGCAGCAAAGGAAAGAGGAGCAAAAGTCATTTCGATTACCCGATTTGCGAAATCACCCTTGACCAATTATGCGGATATTACCCTGCTTTGCGGATCAAACGAAGGACCGCTCCAAGGCGGCAGCCTCTCCGCCAAAATCTCACAGCTCTACCTGCTCGACATCCTATACGCCGAATTCTTCAGAAGAAACTACAAAGAATCAACACTCAACAAAGAAGCTACAGCTAACGCCGTTATTGAGAAAATGCTATAGCGTTCGTTCGACAAAAATCGGGTGGTGCCTGTCACCACCCGATTTTTGTCGAATGGGACCACGGGGACGGTTCGGCCAAGTGGTGGGTAAAGGAGCAAAACCGGAGTGTAAATCGGAAAGAGCGGAGGGTAAAGCCCCGGAACCGGTGGGTAAAAGCAAGATTTTGTAGATTTGAAGGAAAAGAGGGGGACAGGAATTTACTAAAAAAGGAAATTTCCCTTCAAAAAAGGTATCTGAGCCCGGTAGAGACTTTAGAATGAGGGAGACTTTATAGTAGTGGAGGGTATTTCGCCTGAAGCGGATGGTAAATGAGCAGAATCGGAGTGTAAATCCACAAAAGCGAAAGGTAAAGCCCCGAAACCGGTGGGTAAAAGCAAGATTTGAAGATTTGCAGGAAAAGTGGGGACAGAAATTTACTAAAAAAGGAAATTTTTGTTCAAAAAAGGGTATCTGAGCCTGGTTGAAGCCACTTAATGGGGAAGACTTTATAGAAGTGGAAGGTATTTTGTCCAAAGCGGTGGGTAAACGAGTAGAACTAGAGTGTAAATCACAAAACCGGAGGGTAAAGCCCCATAACGGAGCAGCTCTTAAACAGGGGCTCATCTCCCCATGCTGAATATGTCTTTTATATATAAAAAAAATCGGGTGGCACCACCCGATTTTTATCGAAAACAACTCTAATTTATTTGTGAGTGTTGAAGAATTTTCTGACGGACATAGTCTAGATGCTTGTACATTTGGTTGAATGCTTCATGGGGATTATGTGCTGCGAGCGCTTCGTAGATGCCTTGGTGAAAAGCTACGGTCAGGTCGCGTTCCCTGAATTTGATGAGACTGTCCGTTTTCTCATGAGTGATCAGCAGGGAGTCAATCATCCCCTCGACAATTGGATTATTTGCACTCATGGCAATAATCCGATGAAATTCCTTGTCGGCCTCACCGTAATTATTATCTTTGCTATTCTTGATGGTCTCAATGGTTTCCTGCAGTCTCGCCAGATCTTCATCCTTAATTTTTTCAGCTGCAATCGTCACAAGTCCAAGTTCAAGAGACATACGCGCTTCAATAATGACGGGTAAGTTATCCGTAGCCAGTGCTAACATGATCGAGAAGGGATAGGACCCGACTTTATTATTAAAAAATGTGCCTTCCCGTGTTTTCCGTGTAATCACACCAAGCGTTTCAAGTGAACTAAGCGCCTCGCGTAAAACCGGCCGGCTCACATCGAGTTCCTTCATCAGTTCCATTTCAGGCGGCAGTTTGTCACCTGACTTCATTTGCCCGCTGACGAGCAGCTGGACAATCTGGTCGACGACTTGTTTGGAAAGGGTATTCCGGCTTACCGATTGAACCTCTAATTTCTTTGATGATGGTTCCAAAGTATAACACCTCTATTTGACTTCATTAATAGTCATATTGTAATACAATTATACTAACATACTTCTGTCTTAAAAAGAATAGTGCGTCCCTCTATTGAGAAACGCACCGTAAAAAAAATTATCGAACCAGGCAAGGCTTTTTAGGATCAAACTTCCAGTTCGGAACCAAGTACTGCATACCAATGGCATCATCGCGGGAGCCAAGCCCTTTTTGTTGATAAAGCTGATGCGCTTTCTCAATCCGTTCCATATCAATTTCCACTCCAAGACCCGGTTTCGTTGGTACATCCACCATGCCGCCGACAATCTTGAATGGCTCTTTGGTTAGACGCTGCCCGTCCTGCCAAATCCAGTGGGTATCAATCGCTGTAATTTTCCCCGGCGCCGCTGCTGCAACATGGGTAAACATCGCCAGTGAAATATCAAAGTGGTTATTGGAGTGTGAACCCCATGTCAGACCCCATTCATGACACATTTGGGCAACGCAAACGGAGCCCTGCATCGTCCAAAAATGTGGATCAGCAAGCGGGATGTCAACAGACTGAAGCTGAATCGAATGCCCCATTTGCCGCCAATCTGTCGCAATCATATTCGTGGCAGTCGGGAGACCTGTTGCCCGTCTAAATTCGGTCATGACCTCGCGGCCGGAGAATCCATCTTCTGCACCGCAAGGATCTTCCCCATACGCTAAAACATGGTGTTGGTCCCGGCAAAGCCGAATCGCGTCCTTTAATAACCAGCCGCCATTTGGATCAAGCGTAATGCGAGCTTCAGGGAAGCGCTCCGCAAGCGCCGTTACGGCTTCAATTTCTTCTTCGCCCCTTAGTACGCCGCCTTTTAATTTGAAATCATTAAATCCATAGCGCTCCCGGGCAGCTTCTGCCAAACGCACAATTGCTTCCGGTGTTAATGCTTCTTCATGACGAAGGCGGAACCAGTCATCTGCCGCATCCGGTGCACTTAGATAATCAAGATCGGTTTTCTTTCGATCTCCTACATAAAATAAGTACCCTAACATTTCTACTTTGTCGCGCTGCTGGCCTTCACCGAGAAGAGCCGCTACAGGAACTTGTAGATATTGTCCGACTAAATCAAGAAGTGAAGCCTCTAATGCCGTAACCGCGTGAATCGTGGTACGGAGGTCAAAGGTTTGAAGTCCTCTACCTGCCGAGTCTCGGTCCGCAAATTGGTTGCGAATCGTAGTTAAAATATTTTTGTATGTACCAATCGATTGGCCAATCACGAATGGTTTCGTATCTTCGAGGGTCTGGCGGATTCTTTCGCCGCCTGGAACTTCTCCGACTCCGGTATTTCCTGCATTATCCTTTAGAATGACAATGTTGCGTGTGAAGTAGGGGGCATGGGCGCCGCTCAAATTAAGAAGCATGCTGTCATGTCCAGCAACGGGAACCACCAGCATTTCTGTAATAATCGGTGTACTTGTTTTTTTAGCGTGTTGAACGAATTGTGCTTCCATATCTTTCACTCCTTTTAGTAGTTGAACCTTTCTTGCCTTCTTTCAAAAAGGGACCGGTTACAAAATATGAAAGAAGAGGCGGTAAACATCTATTTTTCCAAATGGTAAGACAAATAAAATTGTTTGTCAATCATTTGATTTTTAAATTTCTGAAAATAAGTAATTGACCGATTAATTTATTTGTCTTACAATAAAACAAACGAACAACCAAACAAAAAGGAGGAACAAGGATGACGACAACACGTAAGGCTCCAACAGGAATTTTGGGATTTCCAGTTGCGCCTTTTACCGAAAACAACCAACTTGATGAAAAAGGACTTGCTACCAATATTCAATTTTTATTAGATGAAGGGCTTGAAGCAATCTTTGTAGCTTGTGGAGCTGGAGAATATCAATCAATAAGTAAAGAAGAATATGAAGCAATGGTCGATGTGGCTGTAGCTGTTACAGGAGGAAAGGTACCTGTATACACAGGAGTTGGCGGCAATATTCAAACTTCCTTAGAGTTCGCGAAGATCTCTGCAGATAAAGGGGCCGATGGCTATTTGATCCTGCCTCCATACCTAGTGGCTGGGGAACAGGCAGGCTTAGCGGGTTATTTTAAAACGATTGCGGAAAGTACCGATTTAAATGCAATTGTCTATCAGCGCGATCAGGTTTCTTTATCCGTTTCTGCATTGGAAGCGTTAGCAGAAGTCCCTCAGGTCGTCGGAGTGAAAGATGGCTTAGGAGATATGGAGTTAAATACGATTTTGACCCAAACATTTGGAAAGCGGTTTAGCTGGCTCAATGGAATGCCATTAGCAGAACTAACCATGCCGGCATACGTGCCACTTGGCTTTGACTCTTACTCCTCCGCGATTTCGAATTACATCCCGCACATCTCGAGGAAATTTTACGAAGCGCTATTGAACGGGGAGCAGGTAGTCGTACAAGACATATTACAACAAGTGATCTTACCTATTAATAATATTCGCCGCCAGCGCAAGGGCTATGCGGTATCACTGATTAAGGCCGGTATGGAAATTGTGGGATTGCCAGTAGGAGAAACAGTAAGACTGCCAATTCTTCCGGTAGAAAAAGAACATTATAGAGAACTAGAAACGATTTTGAAAAAAGCAATCGATCTTTATCCAAAAAACATACTCGTTCAATCCATAAAAGGAGACTTATAGATGACCACAACTGTTCAAACAAAAACCTATCTTAACTATATTAACGGTGAATGGATCGCTTCAGCTTCCAATGAAGTAGAGAAAAGTATCAATCCGGCAGACCAACAGGAAATTGTCGGTTATGTCCAAAAATCAACCGAGGATGATTTGAACCGTGCGGTCAACGCCGCAAAACAAGCGAAAGAGAACTGGCGCAAACTTTCAGGCGCGGCGCGCGGCGAGTACCTCTTTAAAGCAGCGGCAATTCTTGAAAAACGGATCGATGAGATTGCTGAATGCGCAACAAGAGAAATGGGGAAAACCTTTGCGGAAACAAAAGGGGAAACTGCCCGCGGGATTGCCATCCTGAAGTACTATGCTGGGGAAGGAATGCGCAAGGTGGGCGATGTGATTCCATCCACTGACAGCAGCGCACTAATGTTTACTACACGTGTTCCGCTTGGGGTTGTAGGGGTGATTACACCATGGAACTTCCCGATTGCGATTCCGATTTGGAAAATGGCACCGGCACTTGTATACGGAAACACCATTGTCGTCAAGCCTGCAACGGAAACCGCTGTTACCCTTGCAAAAATCATCGAGTGCTTTGAAGAAGCAGGTTTCCCTGCTGGTGTCGTGAATATGGTCACAGGACCAGGAAGTGTGATTGGACAAGGGATCGCCGATCATGAGGATATTAACGGGATTACCTTTACTGGTTCAAACGGTGTCGGAAAAAGAATTGGGCAGGCCGCCTTACAGCGCGGGGCCAAATACCAGCTGGAAATGGGCGGGAAAAACCCTGTGATTGTGGCAGCAGATGCCGATCTTGACCTCGCAGTAGAAGCCGTCATTGCCGGTGCCTTCCGTTCCACTGGTCAAAAGTGCACAGCAACTAGCCGAGTGATCGTGGAACAAGGAATTTACGAAGAATTCAAAGAAAAGCTTGTGCAAAAAACACAAGAGATTACAATTGGAAATGGACTCGACAGCACGGTATGGATGGGGCCGAGCGCAAGTGAAAGCCAGCTCAACACCGTTCTATCCTACATAGAGAAAGGGCTTGAGGAAGGCGCCGAACTGCTAACCGGCGGAAAACGCGTGGTAGAAGGGGATTTGGCGAACGGCTTCTATGTAGAACCAACCATCTTTGATCACTGTACAGAGGATATGGCGATTGTACAGGAGGAAATCTTTGGACCTGTCATTGCTTTGCTGAAGGCTGAATCAGTTGAAGAAGCCCTAAAGATTGCGAACAATGTACAATATGGCCTGAGCGCTTCGATTTTTACCACAAATATTCAGAATCTGCTATCCTTCGTCAGCGATATGGAAGCAGGGTTGATCCGGGTCAATGCAGAAAGTGCAGGGGTTGAATTGCAGGCTCCATTCGGGGGCATGAAAAACTCCAGCTCGCATTCCCGTGAACAAGGGGAAGCCGCAAAAGAGTTCTTTACATCGATTAAAACGGTTTTTGTAAAATAAGAAACTACTATTATATGAAAGGGGAGAATCGAAAAGTTGAAAACGACGGTAAAAGAAACACCTCTTTACATTCAAGTAGATCAAAAAGACAATGTAGCGATTGTCGTGAATACAGGGGGATTGGATTCCGGAACGGTTTTCTCCTGTGGACTGGAACTGAAAGAAAGAATTCCGCAAGGGCATAAAGTAGCCTTAACCGATTTCCAGGAAGATGATGCGATTATCCGCTATGGAGAAGTAATTGGATATGCAGCTGCCTTCATTCCGAAGGGCAGCTGGGTGGAAGAGTCGTTAGTGAAACTGCCATCATCCCCCAATTTAAAAGAGTTGCCGATTGCCACACAAGTGCCGGGAGCTTTGCCGGCGCTTAAAGGCTATACGTTTCAAGGGTTTCGGAATCCGGACGGCAGTGCCGGAACCAAGAATATCTTAGGAATTACCACAAGCGTTCAATGTGTGGTCGGTGTTCTTGATTTTGTTGTTCGAAAAATAAAAGCAGAGATTTTACCGAAGTATCCGAATGTGGATGATGTTGTGGCCTTAAACCATAGTTATGGATGCGGGGTGGCAATCAACGCCCCTGAAGCAGTAATTCCCATTCGAACGATTACCAACCTAGCCAAACACCCGAATTTTGGGGGAGAAGCAATGGTCATTGGTCTGGGATGTGAGAAGCTCTCTCCAATTCGAATCACTCCAGACAGGAATGAAGCCGATATCCTCTCCCTTCAAGATCAGCAGGGGATGATGGGCATGGTTCAATCGATTATGGAGATGGCGGAAGAGAGATTAATCCGATTAAATACAAGGAAACGGGAAACCTGTCCAGTTTCCGATCTCGTCATCGGCCTTCAATGCGGGGGAAGTGACGCCTTCTCAGGTGTCACCGCGAATCCAGCCGTTGGTTATGCCGCAGATTTATTGGTTCGCTCTGGTGCAACGGTCTTATTTTCAGAGGTAACCGAAGTACGAGATGCGATTCATTTATTAACACCGCGCGCCGTCAATGAAGAAGTAGGAAATGCGTTAATTCGTGAAATGGAATGGTATGATCAGTATTTGTCCAGAGGAGAAGTAGATCGATCGGCGAATCCGTCTCCGGGGAATAAAAAGGGTGGATTAGCCAATGTAGTGGAGAAATCATTGGGTTCGATTGCAAAGTCAGGGAAAAGTCCGATTTCCGGCGTCCTTGCACCTGGTGAAAAGGCGAAGGAAAAAGGGTTACTCTTTGCCGCCACACCTGCCAGTGATTTTGTCTGTGGAACCTTACAGCTCGCTTCAGGGATGCATCTTCAAGTGTTCACAACCGGAAGAGGAACGCCATACGGACTGGCAATGGTCCCCGTCGTGAAGGTGGCTACCCGTAACGCATTGGCAGAGCATTGGGATGATTTGATTGATATCAATGCCGGCACGATTGCAACTGGGGAAAGAACCATCGAAGAAGTCGGCTGGGAGATTTTCCACTTTATTTTGGAAGTGGCAAGCGGTCAAAAGAAAACATGGACAGAGCATTGGGGATTGCACAATGACTTAGCCTTGTTTAATCCAGCTCCGATTACGTGAAAATACTAAAAAAATGAACCATACAGGTGTAAAGTTACACATCCAAAATGGTTTATCTGTGATACTCAGTCTTTTACCTGCGATGCTTTAAAAATCAACAATCTACAAACGACATGAGTATTTTTCTTCTGAAAAATCTCCTGTCGTAAACTGCATACGAAATTGATAGCGCTGTCACTGGACTTTTTAAAAAATGAATCAAGCCAGGAAGGATGGTATGGAATGAGAAGACAAGGATCCCCCATCATCACAGATATGAAAGTGATTCCCGTTGCCGGATATGATAGTGCACTGCTGACACTAAGCGGCTGTCATGGACCTTTTTTTACCCGTAATATTGTCATCTTAGAAGATGAAACAGGAAATAAGGGAATCGGTGAGATTCATGGCGGCGAAGACATTACGAGAATGCTAGAAAGCTATCGCCCGTTTGTCGTAGGCCAAGAAATTGCCAACTATCGAGGCTGCCTTACGGCCATAAGGAGCGGAGGCTTAAGTGTAAAAGGTGACTCTGGTGAAGGGTTACAAGGATTAAATTTAGCCAATTTGAAATTTGTCGTCCAGGCAGAAGCAGCGGTTGAATGCGCGATGATGGACTTACTCGGAAAATTTGTAAATCAGCCCATCGCCGCTCTGCTCGGCGATGGTGGTCTGCAGCGGACAGAGGTTCCTTTCTTAGGATACCTATTCTATATCGCAGATAGTGAAAAAATGAATCTGCCTTATTTACGCGAAACCGAATGGAAGGATGAGTGGGATCGTGTAAGACGAATGGAAACCTTAACGGCTGAAGGAATTGTTTCTCAAGCAAAAGCAGCCCATCGCCGTTATGGATTTACGAATTTCAAATTAAAAGGCGGGGTCTTGAGCGGCGACGAAGAAATGGAAGCGATTCAAGCGTTACATGAAGCCTTCCCTGAGGCAAGAATCAACCTCGATCCAAACGGGGCTTGGTCCTTAGAAGAAGCCATAAGGCTTTGCAAAGGAAAGCATGATATTCTAGCCTATATTGAAGACCCATGCGGTCCTGAAGCTGGATTCTCGAGCCGTGAGATCATGGCTGAATTCAAGGATGCAACAGGTCTGCCTATAGCGACCAATATGATTGCAACCAATTGGCGGCAATTCCATCATGCAGCTGCACTTAGAGCAGTGGATATTGTGTTAGCTGATCCTCACTTCTGGACATTAAATGGAAGCATTCGGATGGCGTATCTATTGAAGGACTGGGGATTAACATGGGGGTCCCACTCCAATAACCACTTTGATATTACATTGGCAGCGTTTGCACAAGTAGCAGCTGCAGCACCAGGAAATATTTCGCCGATCGATACCCACTATATTTGGCAGGATGGTCAGGAATTATGCGACAATCCGATGCAAATAAAGGATGGAGTCATTAAACTGCCGGATCGACCAGGTTTGGGTGTGGAAATCAATATGGATAAAGTCATGATGGCCAATGAATTATATCGTCAATTACCTTACCACGATCGTGATGATACCATTTCGATGCAATATCTCATTAAAGATTGGCAATACCATTCCAAGCAACCGTGTTTGGTGAGATAAAATATGCCTTTCGTCCAAAACATCTTAGTTTGAAAACAACAATGACCATCAATAAAGCTTAAATATTATAGTAGATACGTGTTTTCAAAGAATAGGAGGAAAGTTAATGAATAATAGCAGTGCTCAACGGATTAGCCCAGAGGGACAGAACCTTAAACAAACCAGAGTCAGGTATTTGATCCTTACCATGTTATTTATCGTTACCATTATTAACTATATTGACCGTTCTGCTCTTGGTATCGCTGCTCCTGTCATGCGAGAGGACCTCGCTTTTGACGCGGTAAAAATGGGAATTGCTTTTTCAGCCTTTAACTGGGCTTACACGATTTTTAACATCCCAGGCGGATGGCTGCTCGACCGATTTGGAGCACGAAACGTCTATGGAATTGCCTTATTATTATGGTCCGCTTGTACATTTTTTCAAGGATTCATCAGCACTTTAGTAGGATTATTCATTTTAAGATTCTTAGTTGGAATCATGGAAGCTCCATCCTTTCCAGGAAACAGCCGATTAACCACCATGTGGTTTCCGCAGCATGAACGTGGAAGGGCCGTATCGATTTATAACTCCGCACAATTTTTTGGATTAGCCCTTTTTACACCCGTTATGACATGGATTTTAAAAGATTTTGGCTGGAGTCATGTATTTTGGGTATCAGGAGGAGCAGGGGTCCTGATGGCAATCCTATGGTTTAAGTTTGTCCGTGAACCTTATAATCATCCACGTGTCAATCAAGCAGAAATTGATTATATTAATTCAGGCGGTGGACTCGCCAATGAAGAACAAAAACGAAAATGGAAATGGTCTGATGTCCGCTTATTGTTGACCAACAGACAAATGGCTGGAATTTATATTGGCCAGTACGCAATGAATACAATTGTATGGTTTTTCTTATCTTGGTTCCCTACGTATCTTGTAGAAGAGAAAGGCTTGACACTTATTCAAACAGGTTTTGCCGCATCAATCCCGTATGTGGGAGCATTTTTTGGAGGGCTTTTCGGAGGATTTATTTCTGACGCCCTATTGAAAAGAGGAAAATCACTCGCTGTAGCACGTAAAACACCAATCATTGCGGGATTTCTATTATCGAGCAGTATCGTATTAGCGAACTACACTTCAAATATTTCGATTATTATCATTATTATGACTTTATCCTTTTTCGCAAAAGGAATGGCAGGAATTACGTGGTCCCTTGTCGGTGATATGGCACCGAAAGAATTGGTTGGTTTAACCGGCGGTATCTTCAATACAATCGGGAATACGGCAGGAATTGTTACACCATTAGTGATCGGATTAATATTCGCTAAAACCCATTCCTTCAACGGCGCCCTCATCTTTGTCGCCAGCGTCATGATGATCGGAGCACTAGCCTACATCTTCATCGTAAACAAACCGGAAAGAATTGAACTAGCAGAGAACAAATAGTAGCTTTCGACAAAAATCGGGCGGTGCCAGGCACCGCCCGATTTTTGTCGAATCATTTGTATGAAAAATATACCTTCGGGAAAAATTAACAGAAAGAGAGGAAGGTGGAGTATGTGCCCCGATGTGTTTGAAGCTATTAAGAATGTGGTGCAATCGTTGGTGGACGATGAGCCGAAATCGCCCTTACATGTTGGTGAGGTGATGTCATGCTGGTTATTTTTAGCTTTAAGCGCGGAGACGCAGGTACAGACGGAAGCAGGAATGAACAGCACAACCGACCCAGAATTAAGAAAAGCCCTTCATGAAGCAGTAGAAATGTTTAAAGCGCAGAAAGAGAAGCTTACAACTTTTTTGCGGTTAGAAGGAGTACCCTTGCCACCCACAAGTGAATCCAAACCTATCTCAGATCCAAATAGTGTCCCGCTCGGTGTCAAGTTGACGGATAACGAACTTGCAAACAGCCTAAGGAAAAAAATCACGATGGCGATTACCAACTGTTCCGCTGGTTCAGCCCAAACAATTCGTACCGATGTTGGAATCATGTGGGGGAAATTTTTACAGGAACATATAACCTTTTTAACAACACTTAAATCGCTGATGCGAAAACGAGGGTGGCTCAAAGCTCCACCGCCGTATCATCCACCAGGTTCCCCGAATACAGGAAGGTGAGAAATGTGCCAGACCTATTAGAAGCTGTTAAAAACATAGTTCAATCCTTAATGGACGATGAGCCAAAACCACCCCTGCATGTTGGTGAGGTTATGTCTTTCTGGTCATTCCTTTCTGAAATAGCGGATGAACAAGTACATTCAGAAGCAGGGATTAACAGTACAACGGACCCTGAATTAAGGAAAGCCTATCAAGAAACGATAACCATGCTAAAATCACAGAAAGAAAGAATGATCGCCTTTTTACGATCAGAAGGAGTACCTTTACCGCCTTTAAGTGAGTCGAAACCCATTTCAGACCCAAATAAGGTACCCCCCGGCGTCAAGTTAACCGATGATGAACTTGCAAACAGCATTGGTATTAAAATGTATTTAGGTGTTTCCTATTGTGCTGCCGCGATCAATGAGTGCGGACGGAATGACGTTGGTATAATCTGGGTAGAATTTTTAGAGGAATACATGACATTTGGATCTAATATGAAAGCCCTTCTGAAAAGACGAGGGTGGCTGAAAGTTCCACCCCTCTATTATCCCCCCGGTTTACCGAGTCAATGACAGCAGCTGTCCTAAAGGGATGGCTTTTTCTTGTCGAACAGTATAGTTGAAAATCACGTATCTTTTTACTGCTTTCGATCGTTTAATTATAAAAGCATGTTGATGAATGGGGGAAGTACGATGGAAAAGGTTCTTATTCTTGGTTCGAGTGGTCTTGTTGGGAGGGCTTTATCGGATGAATTGAAGGATGGTTTTGACGTATATGGAACTTATTCAACAACGTTACCCAGTCTCCCGGATGGTAAGCAGTTTCAATTGGAAGTTAAGCAAACCGATAAGCTAAAGGAAATCATCCATGCAATCAATCCTGGCATGGTGATATCGTGCCTTAGAGGAGACTATGATCATCAGCTAAAGTTTCATAAAGAATTGGCTTCGGAATTACACAATAAGGATAGTCGTTTGTATTTCATTTCTACCACAAATGTATTTGATGACGACTATTCTAGACCCTACACCGAAACAGATCTACCTTTTTCCCAATCCGATTATGGAAACTTCAAAATTGAATGCGAAAAGATGTTGAGAGAAACTTTAGCTGAGCGAGCCATGATTATCCGAATCCCAGCGATATGGGGGAAGGATTCTCCAAGATATCATGCAATCAAAGAAAGTATAAAGAGTCAAAAAGTGATCGATGTGTACAGCAATCTCGTTTGTAACAATCTTTTAGATATTCAGTTAGCCAAGCAACTCCGATTCATTATTGAAAATAAGCTAAAAGGGATTTTTCACTTAGGTTCAGTGGATGGGATGACGCAGGGACAGTTTTATGAACAGATTATAAGCAAGCTTGGGAGTAAAAAAAGCCTATTAAACTATCACTTGTTTCAGGATAAGGCCGACACTTTTTATTTTGCATTGAAATCAAATCGAAAGGATATGCCAAGCTCTCTTCAAAGTACGAATATGGATATTATATCTTACCTGCTGGGATAAACGGGGTTGCTGAAGCAGCCCCTTTATCATTGACTGACAGTAATAGGAGGTATTTTTTTACATCTATTGAATAAGTAATAGTATTCCTTGAAAGTGGGTGGCATGATGAATCAAAACGAATATGAATGGGTCCGACAAACCCGCGGCACACTATTAGACTTTTGTGCGCAACTAAATCCCAATGATTTTACTCACCAACATGGCTTCGCTTTGCAAAGTGTACGAGACACATTGATACATATAGCAGATTGTTACTATGCATGGCTAGGCTCATTTGTTTTAGAAAAGACAAAGAAGCCGATTACTCCTAAGGAGGAACGGGATCAATTCCATTTGGAAAAAATAAAAGACCGTTTCGAACAGGTAGATTCGATTGTAAATGAGGTATTTGAACTTCCTAGAAATCAATTAAATGAGATGATGGAAAAAAAGATCCCTTGGAGAGAGGCACCAGAAACGCTATCCATCACGCCTGGAAAATTGCTCATGCATACCATTACACATGAATTTCATCACAAGGGGCAAATTGTCGCCATGCTTCGCCAGATGGGGTATGAACCCCCGAACACCGATGTATTAGGGACAGAAGATTAATTTAGTTCCATAATCATTAATAAAAGGGACCGATATTATAACCACATAGATTATATGATTTTAATCACTCCAGCTAATTCTAATTGTAAATATAATTAAATTGGAATTTTATAATTTAAGATTTAAGGAGTGTTTAAAAATGGAACCTCAAGTATACGGCTTTTTTATGCCAAATGAAAATTTAATTGGTATCGGAGCAGCAAAACAAGTTGGTCAAAAAGTAAAAGAACTTGGTGGAACAAATGTCTTGATTGTAACAGGAAAAGTGGTTGAAAAATTGGATTTCACCCAATCAATCGCTGAATCCATTCAAAAAGAACACATACCTGTAAGCCTTTTCTCAGATGTAGAACCAAATCCAACAGATAAAAATGTAGAAGATGGGGTTAACTTCCTAAAAAAGGAGAACTGTGACTTGGTTGTAGCAATAGGTGGGGGGAGTTCACTTGATTGCGCAAAAGCAATTTGCCTAGTTGCTGCAAATGGAGGAACTATCCATGACTATGCTGGAATCGACTTATCTCCATCACCTATGCTTCCTCTCATCACAGTTAATACAACAGCAGGTACAGCTAGTGAAATGACAAGAATAGCTGTTATTACCAATACGAATAGCTCTCAAAAAATGGTCATAGTAGATAAGCATATTACACCTAATCTTTCTATTAATGACCCACAACTTACAGAAAAATTACCAGCCAATTTAACAGCAGAAACTGGAATGGATGCATTAACACATGCAGTTGAAGCATTTATGTCAATTTTGGCGACTCCTGTAACAGATGCATGTGCCCTACAAGCTATTCGATTAGTTGGCCAACATCTAAGAAACGCAGTGAAAAATGGTGAAAATTTAGTTGCTCGTGGAGGGATGACAAACGCCCAATTTTTAGCTGGAATGGCCTTCAACAACGCCCTTCTTGGTTATGCACACGCAATTGCTCATCAACTTGGAGGAGTTTATAATTTGCCGCATGGTCTTTGCAATGCTATTCTTTTACCTCATATCGTAAAGTTTAACTTGGATGCAAAACCAGAAAAAGCAACTGAGATAGCAATTGCACTCGGCGAAAAAGTTAATGATTTATCGCCAATGGAATCAGCAGAAAAAGCGGTATCAGCAATTAAAAAGCTTGCCCAAGATGTTGGGATTCCTAATAGATTATCTGAAATTGGCGTAAAAGAAGAAGATCTTCTAATGTTAGCTGAACTATCTATGAAAGACCCATGTGCATTATTTAACCCGAAAAAAGCATCACTAGATGACATCGTTTCTATATTAAAGGCCGCATTCTAATTAAGAATTTAAATTGCCCATTAACTAAACTGTAAACAAGGTTACCAAATTGTTCTATTTCTCTAACTAAACTGTAAACAAGTTATAATAAACTAAATAAGTTCTTAGAACCAATTCCAAGAGTAGCACTTCCTTTTCCAAAGCAAAAAGTCACCTCATTTTAAAGGTGACTTTTTGCTTTGCTTGAAGCAGCATGAAACTGCCTGTGCACAAATCTATATTGGTGCTTTTTTAGTTATGTCTATTAACTTAAAGTAATATCTCTAACTAGACTTCTCTATTTACTACTTGAGGAGGTTGTTCAAACCATTTTTCTTTTATTGCTAAAAGTAAACCTAGTCCATAATACTTTTTCATATCGTCAGATATTTTGTCTAATTTAGAAAGAATATCCGTTCTTAAACTGGAAGTCATAGCCTGACTTATCATGGCAAAACAGAATATTCCCAGACAAGTATTCGCAAAAAACAACATTAACTTATCGGAGAATGGAGACATCTCTACATTGGAAATGTTATAGTCCCCTGATGCTGATATCGGAATATTTTCTTTATCAAGAACTTCTTGAAGGGAATCTAATACTTTTTTGATTCCATCTCTCCCTTTACTAAAATGTTGTTTTAACTCTTTTGCTTTCGCTAATTTATTAAAAGTGACAAATACCATTTGTGAAAACTGTGCTCTATGAACAATTCTGGATAGATTAGCAATTTCAGCAGTATTTAGAGGTCTTGATCCACCAAAAAAACCATTGAGATATATCATGGAATCAGCAAATTCTACCTTACTATCTATCGCTACTTGTGGATGTTTCAAATATACTCCTTGTGATAACATTAGATCTACAATTTCATTCTGAATTTTTACAGAAAATGCAATATTTTTTTGAAAATGTTCTCGCACATCGTTTCTGGTGCAATCTGATATTGCAATTGGATATGTACTCATCGATAAGTGTGTTAGATCAAAACAAAAATACAAAATAAATGTATCGGAAAATACTTTGAATGCGTCAACCCTTACGTCTTCATTGGTAAAACCAAGTGGAATAGTAAGATTCTCTTTGATATAAATCTCTTTGAGTTCATTTAGATTATTTTGAGATTGATTTAACATCTTTTCTATCACTTGTTTTATTTCGTTATTTTCTGTGCTTGCATAAAAATATTCAAAAAGTCTTAGTTCCATACTGCTCTTTAAATAGGAAGACCAAAGGTTAGATACTTCGTTTGAGGTTAATTCTATAAAAGGCATATCGTTTTCTGAATGACTCATCTTATCAACTCCTTTCTAATTACTTTCTCCAATCCTTCACTTAATATTAATGGTTAAAATAGCAATAGCAACGTGCATACTCATTGCCCTTTCAGCACTGTTAATAGTAGTTTTTCCAATTTACTATTATTTGATTTTTGAAAATCAAGAAACTATCTAAGGAGCCAGTAAAAACATGTGAATTACGAGCCATCTTTGATTGGCGGCTTGAAAGAAGCAAAAAATCCAGGAAAAGAACATGAGCCATATGTTCCGGGAAATCTCAAACGAGTAAAAATCTCTCGTGAAAACAACTTGGACAAGCTGGCGAAACGTATAGAAGATTTAGTGATTGGGAAAGGGAGGAATTAACCTCCAACCTTGTTAATGCACTTTCATCCTGTCGAAAAGAAATCCAGGACAAGATGATTGAAATCTTTAGGAATTGTGACGAAGAATACGGAAGAAGAGTTGAGGAAGGACTGAGAGCTGCTGGAACAGAGGCAGATACAAAAATGGAGGATGCTGTAAATCTGGCTGAAGAATTAGGACACCCTTCTGATCTATATTAATTTTCAAAAAGGGCTGAACATATTACGGGACAAACTGATAAAAAGGCTGCGGCGGCAAAAATGCAGCAAATGATAAAAGATGAACCACTCAATATTTAGCAGAAATTATAAAAGAACTAAGCCGCTCTATTCCCTTAATTAAGGATGAAGAAGAAAAAGGTAAAGACTGCAAGGATTTTTAAAAACATTGCGTCTTTATACACCCTAAAATTTTTAATTAGGAATGGTACTATGATTTCATTAAAGGTAAAACTGCTTTAATTACCGGAGCAGGCAGAGGAATTGGACGTGCTACTGCGATTGCTTTAGCCAAAGAAGGAGTTAATCTGGGGCTAATTGGATTAAACATGTCCAATCTTGAAAAGGTATCTGCCGAACTAGCGCAATATGATGTCAAAATTTCAGCTGCAACAGCAGATGTAACTGATCTTGAAGCAATCCGCCATGCGGTTGAACATATCAAATCAGTAGTTTTGACACCCATTTTTAATAGTACAATACTTATGTCCATCAATTGTTATGTCAAAGTTAAAGGAATTCCGAACGAACCTTGATAAATAAAGAAAAAGACGTATGCCAATTCATACGTCAATTCTTGTGTCATTTATTAAGAAAGCACCCGAAAACAGATCCCTTTATCGTCTGTTAGTTTTTAAGCTTCAATTGAAGTTGTTCAGCAGCATGTAATGCATTTTTGTCCTGCTGGATATCCCCAGGCTTATTGCCCTCACCAATTACATACCCGGCAAACTCCATCTTCATAAAGTCAAAAATATGCTGAAACTGCTGGATCATCGGCAACCCCTTCAAGTACGGATTATCGCCGCCGACTGCCACAACATAGGCCTTCTTTGCAGCCATCTGCTTCTTGAAGTCAGGATACTTCGCATCCCGCATCGAATGCGACCAGCGATCAATGAAGTTCTTCATCGTCCCCGACATACTGTACCAATAAACCGGCGTAGCAAAAATCAACGTGTCATGCTGCAACACCCGATCAATCACAGCATTATAGTCATCACCAAGATCCTGGAACCCGGCCTCATCATGGCGTGCATCCTCAATCGGCAAAATCGAAAAATCCCTCAAGTTGATTCTTTCCACATCCAACCCACGAATCGCATGCTCAGTCAGTGCTTCCGTATTCCCATTTGGACGAGTTCCCCCGTAAAGTACCGCAATCGACATCCGTCCCAACTCCTTTATAAATGGATTACCCTTCCATCATACCAAAAATTAACCGAAACTCACCAAGCCGTGCTCGAGTCGACAAAAACATACATAAAACTACCATTACCACCAATTTTCCCAACAGTGATATAATTTAAGAAAAGACAAATAGTAAGAGGTCAAGGCCATGAGGAAATCAGGACAAATCACGCTCGTAGGTATTTCGCTATTATTTACTTTATTTCAAAAAATGTATCACCAACAAGAATTTTTCACCATTGATTTTTTGATCTTCACCGTGATTGCATGGATCGTTGGCTATCAATATGACAAGGCACGTTTTTTTGCCAAAAAGGTCCGGGAGAGTGAGTGCAGCTATAAAAAACTCATCGATTCTTTGCCGAACCCCGTTTACATTTTAAGTGACCAAAAACTACTTTATGTCAACCAAGCTGTTGTCAGGACAGCAGGAGTAAAAAGCAAGGAAGAACTGATTGGGAAATCAATTTTTGATTTTATCGTCCCGGAATATCAAGAACGTGCACGAGAACGGTACAAACAGATTAATAAAGAAAAACAACCGGTCAACACTATCGAATACAAGGCAAAACGTCTAGACGGTTCAACCTTTTTCTTTGAAGTCTCTTCTATGTACATAGTGTTTGGCGGGAAAGAGGCCGTGCTTTCCATTGGAAAGGATATCTCCGAACGCAAAGAAGAAACGGAGCAGCTGCTGCAAAAATCAGAGAAGCTCGCTCTACTCGGGCAAATGGCGGCCGGGATTGCCCACGAAATCCGCAATCCACTCACATCGATCCGCGGCTTTATCCAGCTATTCAAGTCTGGGGAAACGCACCCGGATTACTTTGATATTGTCCTCTCAGAGCTCGACCGGATTAACAGCATCGTCGGTGAATTCCTCGTTCTTGCTAAACCAACTGCTGCGGTTTTTATTGAAAAAGATGTGAAAAATTTAATCAAAGACGTCGTCACCCTAATCAATAACCAGTCGATTTTGAACAATGTCCAGATTTACGTCGAGTTCGACAGCGACCTGCCAATGGTGATGTGCGAGGAGAATCAGTTGAAGCAAGTGTTTCTCAACCTGCTAAAGAATGCAATTGAGGCAATGCCAAAAGGTGGCAATATCGACGTGAAGGTGAAGCAAAAGGAAGACGGAAAAATCTCGATTCAGATTATCGACCAGGGCGTGGGGATTCCGGAGGCCCGGATTCCAACACTTGGGGAACCTTTTTACACCACAAAAGAAAAAGGCACCGGCCTCGGCCTGATGACCTGTTACAAAATCATCGAGAGCCATAACGGGGAAATTAAGATTACGAGTGTCGTAGACGAGGGGACTACGGTGGAAATCATGCTGCCAACGATCACGCAGCCGTTGTTGGTGGTGTAGTTGGCCTTTTTTGTTGAAAAAGGTAATTTTCAAGGAGGGATACCTGGTTTTTTAGAAGCTTAAATTAAAAGCGGTGGGTAAAAGGGTAAAAGTAGTGGGTAAAGAGGGAGAACCGGAATGTAAACTCCTCGAAGTGGTCGGTAAAGAGCCAAACCGGTGGGTAAACGGAATGAGGTTTAAAAAGAGCTCTAATCTTGGGAACAAAACTTAATGAAAATGGTAATTTCTCTTTAAGATAGGTAATTTTCAAAGAAGGATACCTGGTTTTTAGCTGCTTAAATTAAATGTGGAAGGTAAAAGGGCAAAAGTAGTGGGTAAAGAGGGAGAACCGGAATGTAAACTCCCCAAAGTAGTGGGTAAAGAGCAAAAACCGGTGGGTAAACGAAATGAGGTTTAAAAAGAGATCTGATATGAGGATAGAATCTTACTGAAAATGGTAATTTTTCTTTTAAAAAGGTAATTTTCAAAGAAGAATACCTGGTTTTTAATAGCTTAAAAGAAAAGTTGTGGGTAAAGAGGAAGAACCGGAATGTAATCTCCCCAAAGTGGTCAATAAAGATCCAAAACTGGACGGTAAATCCTAATGGGCCTATCCATACCAGAGTGTGACCATGAACAAACAAAAGGGTCAGGCAATAGTCCCAATAAAAGCCGTCAATCCTCAAATCCCGAAAGCAACCCCTCCAACAAAAAACTACCTCTAACCGCAACAACGACAAATCATCATATGAAAAAGAACCCATCCACATTCCCCTACCTTTTCCAGCGTAAAAACTCGCCCGCAGCCTGAAGCAAGCTAGAAGGTGAGACCCAAGACTAACCCAACAATCCAGTCCAAACAATAAAAAACCGCAGACAGAGAAAGTCTCATTAAAAAAGCCAGCCCCATTCAAGGAGGGCTGGCTATGCAAATCAATAAAATCTCTTGAAACTAGCAAAATGCTCTTTGAAGTAAGAGATAGTTAAGCTCGAAATAGCGATACCGCGAGACGGATCGGCGTGAACAAATTGGTTGTCACCAAGGTAGAATCCGACATGGGAGATACCCTTTTTATAAGTATTTTCAAAGAATACGAGATCCCCAGCCTTCGGCTTGTCGACATAGTACGTGCGGTTATAATAGCCATCGGCGGAATAGCGGCCGATATCAATGCCTGCTTGGTTGGCGACATAATAAATAAAGCCGCTGCAATCAAAGCCAGACGGAGTGCTGCCAGCCCAGACATACGGAATACCCATTAAGCTTTTTGCGGTACTGACAATTTTGGCAG
Organism: Neobacillus sp. GCM10027624; assembly: GCF_042675345.1. Lineage (NCBI taxonomy): Bacteria > Bacillati > Bacillota > Bacilli > Caryophanales > Bacillaceae > Neobacillus > Neobacillus sp. GCM10027624. The sequence goes on along the minus strand of NZ_JBHTHD010000008.1, from coordinate 234,367 downwards.
AAACATCACCACTAGAAGGCGTTGTCGCTGTCGTCGTCGTAGACTCGGGAACAGACACGGACGTCCCTGTAATCTTCAATTTCTGACCGACATAAATTCGATCGGAAGTCATATTGTTTAGTACCTTTAGCTCCGCAACCGTCATTCCCGCTTGCTTGGCAATCCCGCCTAGGGTGTCACCACTTTTCACGATATAATCAGTCGCATTTGCGGGCGGTGTTTGCGGCTTAGCAGGCTGAACAGGCGGATTGGCAGGTGGCGCAGGTGGTTTAGCAGCAACTGCCGGCTTACCGGTCACTTTCAACTTTTGTCCAACACGAATCAAATTGGACTTCAAGCCATTCAATGCTTTCAATTCCTGCAAGCTAAGACCAAATTGCTTAGCAATCTTTCCGAGTGTATCACCAGATTTAACGGTATAAGTGGATACATTTTTTGTCGTCGATGAAGTAGTAGTTGTGGTACTCGCCTTACCAGGAACCTTCAACTTCTGGCCAACCTTAATTCGGTCAGACTTCAAATTGTTCAACTTCTTCAATTCCGACACCGTCGATTTATATTTCACGGCAATTTTACTAAGGCTATCGCCTGTTTTAACTACATACGTAGTCGTCGCCGTTTTAGAGGTGGTAGGAGATGTCTTCTTTGCCACCGCTTCCGTCGTAAAAGTTGCCCCTGATGACCCAGCAGCAACCTTCAGCACCTGACCAGGATAAATGATTGTACTATCCAGTCCATTCCACAGCTTGATGTCGCCGACACTTACATCATATTTATTGGCAATCTTAATTAAGGCATCCCCACTTTTGACGGTATAGGTCTTTACCGGGGAGGATGTCCTCGTAACAGTAGTCGTTTTTGCTTTTGTGTTCGGGAGCTTAAGTTTCTGATTGATCTGTAGAGAATCCGATTTTAAACCATTCAATGCCATTAATGTGTGTACACTGGTGTTATATTTCGAGGCAATATGTGATAGGTTGTCACCCTTTTTGACTGTATATGTACTTGCGTGCGCCGTCCCTGCGTAAACTGCCGATAAAACCGCCGCTGTCGAAACCGCACGGACTATTGTTTTCTTCATTGAGTCCCTTCACCTCTCTAATTTTTTCACTTTTTAAATATTTTATCATAGTTTGCTAGTGTTTCGGGGCACAAAATTGAAAAAGATGACAAATGAGGTAAGATTTTGAGGGAAAAGGGTGCAAAAACCATAGGAGAAAGGGGGTGAAAATGTAAAAAGGTGCAAAACTAAAAAGGCATTGCTCTTAAGCAATGCCCCTATCAACACCCTATTTAACCTTTACCTTAACCACTCTCGAATTTCCGGCAGCATCTTTCGCCGTAATCGTTAACGTAGTATTCTTCTTCTGCGCTTTAATCTTTAATTTGTAATATCCTTTAGAGTCCGCTTTTCCACTCGCTAATGTCTTGCTGCCAGCCTTCACAGTAACATAGGCTTTCGTTTCTGTTTTCCCACTGACATATTTGCTCGTTTTCTTCACTTTATTAACCGTTAAAGTAGCTGGAGCTGTTTTATCGGCTACCGTAACAGATGTTGTGTTACTTACATTTTTAAATCGATCCGTAGCCGTAAAATACAATTTAGATCCAGCTTTGACTGGCTTCGTCGGAAACTTAAAGTTTCCGTATTTGTCCGTATTCGCTACACCAAATGGTTTTGTTCCATTTTTAATCGTAATTTTCGAATACGCTTCGGCTTTACCAGTAATGTACTTATCATTGTCATCGAAAGGGTTTACTTTTGGTGCAGCCGGTGGAGTCTTATCCAGTACCGTAACATTACGGACAGGGCTAACGTTTCCAGCAGAATCTTTTGCAGTAAAGCTAAGCTTCGTTCCAGCTTTAAATGGGGCTGCAAGGCTTACTTTAAAATTACCATAATTGTCTGCGTTAATAGTTTTAAAGGTTGCAGCGCCATTCTTAATGGTTACCGTTGAACCCGCTTCCGCTTTACCAGAAATGGTTTTATCATTGTCGTCAATCGGATTGACAGTTGGTTGTGCCGGTGGTGTTGTATCAATCATACCAGCATAAAGCATATAAATATCATTTGAGGCTACTTTATTTAAATTTGTGGCACCGATATAATAGGTTCCTGGCGTAACAGACAAAATCTGATAGTCAATTCCATCATCCGTACCATAATCTTCTGGGATAACAAACTTATCAGTTAAAGGATCCAATAACGCAAATCCTAAATCTGCTAAATAATCGTTATTTTCAACGATGCTGCCCAGAAGAACTAAATAGCCAGGTTCAGTGATATTGATTTTGAAAAAATCCAAATCACCCGCTACATTTACATTGTAACGAAAATCTCCGAAAATACCGGTGTCCAATTCTGCCGGATTAGCGTAATCAGGAAGGTCGTTGGGCTCGGATTCAATAATTGGATTATTCGTTTCTTCCAATCTAGTAAATCCGGAACTCTTATTGATAAACTTCCGAACATTCAATGAATGAAACTTTGAATCTTTTACCGTTGAATGACGGTCTTGGTGGAATTCAACGATCTTCTTTTGAACATCCGTTACTGGGCTTGCAGCATACGTTTTCGTTGACTGGAATCCTGTAAACAATAGAGCAGCCCCAATCCCAGCGTAAGCAACTTTCTTTTTCAAAACATCTTCCCCCAACTAATTATATTTTCCTAGTAAGTATATCACGGTTGTAAAATTATGTAACTTTATATAAAAACTGTTATTTCTACAATTTTCTCTTCTAAAATTCAATTAATCTCTGAAATTCACAAAAATTCTTTTAATTTCGACTGGAAATCTATTTACATATCAAATATTTAGGAATAAAATAGGTAATTAGTACGATAGTAGGAGGAGTCAAAGAACGTGGAAAGCAAGGAGAAGAATAACCGTTCTATGGAGCAAAGTGCATTTTCAGAGATTATCAAGAAGGCTTACGAAAAAGGTTTAACAGATAGTAATCTCACCGTACATAAGTTATTAGAAGACTTAGAAACCGAACTGAAAAATATGAGGGTAAGTTAAAAAGATAATGGGGTCGCCTGTAAACGACATCCTGTTATCTTTTTTTTAGTTCATTTTTAAAACAGTCATCTAAAAAACAAAAAAAGGAGCAGTCTCAGGTAAAGAAAATCTACTGAGGCTGCTCCCTATTTTCTACAGTGGATAATACTAAATGGATGAGGGAATCCAGCTCCTCACTGCATTTAATGGCTTCAGGGGAAGTAATCCCAAAGGTTTCCACCAATTTAGCCAATTCTTTTTTATATTGTTCAATCGTTAAGATCAAATCGTGCATGAGTACCGCTCCTTGTGAAGCATCTAAATACGCTAAAATTAATATTATCATTAAATTTGAAATTTTGAATATTGAGATTCCCATATGGACCAATTCTGGATTAAAATGCGGTTAGAGAGGGTTGAATTGAGGAATCCTTGACATGAAAGAGTAAAAAATGTAACAAGTTTGTTACATAAAAGGTGGGAGATTCGTGACCCCTAATGAAATCGTTTTAATAGCCGTTACGGCCCTCGCATCGTTTGCTGCCGGAGCCATACTATCCAACAGGCTGGGTTCAAGTGATCAAAAAAAGAAGGTTCGGAAGCAAAAAGAGCTAGAAATCGAAATACAAAAAGCCAAACAAGATTTACTCCATACGATTCAAAAGCAGCAAGGGTTAACGTTAAAATATGTAAAAATCGGCGATCGATACATACATACTTTGTGTGAAGGAGAACTGCTAGCCAAATTAGGACTATCTTCTGAAGCAGTAGTCGGAAAAGATTTACGCGATTTTTTACTTCAGGAATATGCGGAAGAAAAGCTTCAGTCCTATCGAAAAGCCTGGGAAGGGGAGCAGATAAACTATGAGCAAAGATTAAATGGAGTCGACTACCTGGTCGGTTTACGTCCGGTTTTTGAGAACGGCCAAGTGGTGGAAGTGATTGGTTCAGGTGTCGATGTCACCTCGCAAAAGGAAAATGAAAAAAAGCTGAAAGAATCCTATGCCTTAGGCAGAACGTTAATTGATAGTCTGCCATTCGGCATCCTTGTGGTGGACAAAGAGAAGAATATCATCGCGATTAACGAGGCATGCGGCCAAATCTTTCATTTAGACCAACCCACCAAGTGTTACATGGGAAAAAATGTGGCAGATTACCATCATGTCTATTTTGAACATGTCGAAAAAGAGGGAAAAAGAGTGGGAGAAATGATCGAGAATCACCAGCCGGTAGTGGATGAAGTCTTCTTTAAGGGCGGAAGAACCCTGAGAAGAAGCTATCGCCCTTTTTATATGGATGAGGAGCTAAAGGGACATCTGTGGACATTTGAAGACATTACCGAACGTAAGACATTGGAAGAGGCCAATCGAAAGGCTAAGGAAGAAGCGGAAAAAGCGAACCGAGCCAAATCAGAGTTCTTGTCCAATATGAGTCATGAACTGCGAACACCGTTAAGTGGAATTCTTGGATTTTATCAACTGCTGGAATTGGATGAAACGTTGACCGAAAAGCAGCGGGGATTTTTAGAGGAAATCGGTAAGGGTGGACGCCATCTGTTGGATTTAATCAATGAAATCCTAGACCTTTCCCGAATTGAAGCGGGGAAACTAAAAATCACAACGAAAAAGATCAACATTAACGAAATGATCAAGGAGTGCATCGATTTCACACGTCCTTCGGCCAATCAGAAAGGAATCCTCATCCTCTATCAAGAAAATGCCTTAGACCAATATGTGGTGGCAGATCCTGTTCGTTTACGGCAGATTATTTTGAATCTATTGGATAATGCGATCAAATACAATCGGGATAACGGGGAAATTTTTATAGTATATACGAGCGAAGAAGGGTTTCTCTCTGTTCATATCCGCGATACTGGAATTGGCATACCAAAGGAAAAACAGGACGAGGTGTTTGAACCCTTCTATCGGATTGACCATTCCTCTGTGGAAGGGGCAGGAATCGGACTTTCGGTTGTCAAGCGTCTCCTGGCCTTAATGGGCGGCCGGATGGGGGTAGAAAGCGAGAGCGATAAGGGCAGCGATTTTTGGTTTAGCCTCCCATTGGCCAATCATCATGGGGGGGCGAAAGAAGAAACGATCGTGCACGCTGGCAAAAACCCCCAAAAACCGATGAACACAAAAGTATTATATATCGAGGACAATATCGCCAATATGCAATTGGTTTTGGAGATATTCGAGACGCTTGAGGGAGTTTCGTTGATTTCGGCTTTAACCGGCGCGGAGGGAATCAAAGCAGCCCGTGAACAATTCCCTGATATAATCCTCTGTGATCTCCATCTTCCTGATATAAGTGGATTTGAAGTCATCAAGGCGCTAAAGGCAAATCCGGAAACCGCCAACATCCCGGTTCTGGCGGTAAGTGCGAATGCGATGGAGGAAAACATCCATCGGGCATTGGAGGCTGGTTTTTTGGAATATATCACAAAACCGCTGGAAATTGCCTCTTTTATTCAGCAGATTTCCAAGTATTTAATTTAATGTATAATAACAAACAGATAAGCGAAAATATGGATGGATCGATAGGTTCGTTTCAAATGGGGGATCAATATGGAACAGATTAAGGTGGTCATTGCCGATGATGATCCTTCTTCGAGAACACTTTTAGCACAATTTACACAGCTTATGCCCAATTATATCATTGCCGGTGAAGCGGCAAGCGGCAATGAATTGCTGGAATTAGTCATGAAAGAAAAACCGGAAATTGCCTTATTGGATATCCAGATGCCCGACCTAAATGGTGTGGAGGCAGCAAAAGCCTGCAAATTGATGGCCCCATCTCTTCATATCATTTTTACCACGGGCTATGAGGAGTATGCAGTGGAAGCATTTAACCTCTCAGCCGTGGATTATCTAGTCAAGCCGATTGAGCGGACCCGCTTTTTTATGGCACTTGAAAAGGCAAGGAAGTCGATTGAAGTAGCGAAAGTAATCGAATCAAGAGCGGCAAAGAAGGAATGGAAAAGGCTTGCGATTCGGTCGAATCAAACCTTTGTCTATCTCCCGGTGGAAGAGATTCTTTTTATCGAAAAAGAGGGAAGGAAATCGGTCGTTCATACGGTGGATGAGCGGTTTGTAACGCATGAACCGCTTCAAGAGCTGGAGGAGCGACTCCCTGACTATTTTTATAAAACCCATCGATCCTATCTTGTCAACTTGAAGAAAATTGTCAGAATAGAAGCCTTGGGGGAAACCTATTCGGCACACTTCGCAACCTCTGAAAAAATAGTTTATATTTCTAAATTGAAAATCAACGAGGTTCATCGATTGATGGGGACATGAGGAGGTCTTTTAACGTTAGTAAAAGGCCTTTTTCGTTTGGGAAATTCATGGATAATTTTTTAGCTAGAAAGATCCGTCGGTGATGAATCGATTTGGCCATTCTGTCTTTTTGTTATGAACCTGTATAGGTCACGGGTCACATACACCCTTTATAATTTTACCAACCTCTCATAGCCCTTCATGTCATGGATTCCGCATTTCATACCTCCCTAACCGCATTTCAATCCAATATTCTTCCATATGAGAACCTTCCTATTATAATGCGTTTTTTTTTATGATATTTTGGTGTTCAAAGCTTTTTATGGATTACAAAAGTGGAAAAATTGATTTTGATGAGTTTGTGAGTCAAGGGTGAATTGCCTGTTAAGAAAACGGCATAGTGGCATTAGGCCGGGCTGTTATTCCGATTCCCATTGTAGGTACGATGATGGGCAGTTTTGCTGCAAGTACTCTTGTTACCATTCCTATAAATTAGGAATAAAATAGGTGATTAGGATGATAGTAGGAGGCGTCGATGAAAGTGGAAGGCAAGGAGAAGAAGAGTAGGTCTGAAGAGCAAAGTGCATTTTCAGAGATCGTAAAGAAATCTTACGAAAAAGGCCTAAAAGATAGTAATCTCACAGTACATAAGTTACTAGAAGACTTAGAGACTGAACTAAAAAATATAATGGTAAGGTAAAAAGTGATAATAGGGTCGCCTACAAACGACACCCTGTTTTCGCTTTTTATATTTTTACACAAAAAAAGCGAATCATGACGATTCGCTCTAGCTGTTCATTAAATAATGTAATAAATAATCGCTCCAAACCTGAATTCCTTTTTCATTTGGACCGCTTTGATCTGGAAGCAGGTAGTCCTTAATTTCTTCCTTTTGATAATCAGGCCATGCAGACCAATGATCAAGAAAAGGAATATCCTTCTTTTCAGCAAATTTCTTCAGTTCTTCAACTTGAATAGGATAATATTTTGCTTGATAAATAGGATAGGACGGTTGCAGAACTAAAGATGCATCCGGATTCGAAACAACCACCTGTTCAGTGATCTTCGACACATTTTTAAGGGTATCATCGATCACTACTACGCCATTATCCGCTACCAAAAAAGGTTCAAGCACGAATAAATCGGCCTTCTTATCAGCAAGATCCTTTTCTTCAACAAATTTCGTGGAAGTTTCATTAAAGGAAACTATGGAAACAGAGATATGGTCCCCAAATGCTTCGGTAAGCTTCTCTTTTACATCTTTATAGCTTTTCGCATCAGACTTATTACCTACTAAAAGAAGCTTAAACTTCTTTTTCTCTTTAATAGTTTGCTTCATTCTTCCTACTGCCTTATCAGGCCAATTTTTTGTAAGGTCATCGATATCGATGGACTGTTCAACTGCTTCTTCGCCTGCTCCCTCACTTATCTCAGTTCCTTTATTTGATGCTGCTTCAATTTTTTGATTATAGTAGGAATGGCCCCAAAAAAGTATTGCCACACATATAATTCCCAATAGAACAGTTAAAAAATTCTTCATAAACAAAAAAACCTCCAATAAGTTCTGCATTTCTATTATAGCAGAAAGAAGAAAGCATTTTATTCCAATTACCAAAAATGCCTACAAAAATTTACAAAAGAGGTGTATGATTAGAAAGTCAAAAGGAAGAAATTTAGCAAAAATTGTAGATTTATGGTTCTTATCGACTACAATCTATGATATAATTATGGATGTTTTGAACTTGAAATAATATCAGGAGGACCCCATGGAAGAAACTATCAGTTTACAGGAATTATTGCAAACCCTCAGAAAAAGGCTAAGATTAATCCTTTCAATTGCCTTTATCGCCGTTTTAATTAGTGGTGTGGTTAGTTATTTCTTCTTAACACCCATCTATCAAGCTTCCACCCAGTTGCTAGTCAATCAATCGAAAAACAAGGATAATTTATATAACACAAATGAAGTTCAGACTAACCTTCAATTAATTAATACCTATAATGTCATTATCAAAAGTCCTGCCATTTTGGATCTTGTTATCAAGGACTTAGATCTAAAGATGACGGTAAATGAATTAAACCAGAAAATAACGGTACAAAATGAAACTGACTCCCAGGTTGTCAATTTATCTGTTCAAGATACAAATCCAGCAATGGCGGCGAAAATTGCCAATAAAACGGCCGCAACTTTCCAAAAAGAAATTGTCAAAATCATGAGTGTAGACAATGTCAGCATCTTGGCAAAAGCGTCGGTAGGAGAAAATCCGTCTCCGATTAAACCCCGCCCATTGTTAAACATAGCAATCGCATTAGTGGTAGGTTTGATGGCTGGTGTAGGTTTTGCTTTCCTATTAGAGTACTTTGATAATACAGTGAAAACAGAACAAGATATTGAAAAACTAGTCGGACTTCCAGTACTTGGAGTCATTGCGACGATGGATGAATCGCGTTTGAAGGAATTGTCAAAAAAACGGGTAGACCGAAAAGCTAAATTAAGAGGTGAGACAATTGGCTCTTAAAAAGGATAAAAAAATATCTAATAAAAGAAATCTAGTCGCAATGATTGATCCAAAATCAACGATTGCGGAACAATATCGAACGATTCGGACAAATATTCAATTTTCGTCTGTTGATCAGGAAGCAAGAACGTTAATGGTAACATCAGCTGGTCCAGGAGAGGGGAAATCGACAACGGTTGCGAATTTAGCCATTGTTCTTGCCCAGCAAGGTAAAAAAGTCTTATTGGTGGATGCGGATTTACGTAAGCCAACGGTTCACTACACCTTTAATAAAACGAATACTTTTGGATTGACGAGTGTTCTTACAAAACAGTTGAAGCTAGAAGAAACGGTAGTAGAGTCTGCGGAAAGAAACCTATACATTTTATCAAGCGGGCCGATTCCTCCGAACCCGGCAGAATTGCTAAGTTCGATGGCCATGGAGGTTTTCCTCAATAACGCATTAGAAGAATTTGAAATGGTCTTGTTTGATGCTCCTCCAGTACTAGCCGTAACAGATGCTCAAATTCTTGCCAATAAATGTGATGGAACGATTTTGGTCGTTTCGAGCGGAAAAACGGAAAAAGATAAATTAGAAAAGGCAAAAGAGTTGTTAGAAACTGCTCAAAGTAAAATCATAGGAGTCGTTCTTAACAATAAAAAGATCGATTCAAAATCAAATTATTACTATTATTATGGAACGAAATAATAATAGATAAGCTATTAAAATAGTTATGAAGTGAATTATTGTATTGAAAAATATGGAAGGGTGGTAGTTAACGTGATTGATATACACTGTCATATATTGCCGGGGATCGATGATGGCGCAAAAAGCTTTGAGGATAGTATTGCCATGGCCAAACAAGCGGCAAAAGAAGGGATTCATACAATCATTGCTACCCCCCATTTGAATAGTAAATATGATAATCGAAAGCCGCAAATTCTTGATCAAGTAGAAAAGCTAAACCATGTTCTACAAGAACATGGAGTTGGTGTTAAAATCCTACCTGGACAAGAACCAAGGATTTACGGTGAAATCCTCGAGGATTATCAGCAAAATCAAATTCAAACCCTAAATGGCAGTTCCTATTTATTTATTGAGTTCCCTTCCAACCATGTTCCAAGATATACAGAAAGGCTTCTTTATGATCTACAAGTAAAGGGATTGACACCAATTATTGTTCATCCTGAACGAAATTCCGAATTAATGGAACGCCCAGAATTATTGTATCAGTTCGTGGAAAAAGGGGCATTGACGCAGGTCACAGCATCAAGTGTTGCCGGGTATTTCGGAAAAAAAATCAAGGAATTTTCGAATCAAATAATTGAAGCGAATTTAACGCATTTCATTGCATCGGATGCTCATAACATCACAAGTCGTTCCTTTAAAATGGAAGAGGCAATCTATTTGATTCAGTCAAAATTTGGAGATGATCAGGTCTACTTGTTTAGGGAGAATGCCGAGCTATTGGTAAATGGAGAAAATGTGATAAAGGAAGTTCCAGAGCCAATAAAAAGGAAGAAAAAGTTTATATTTTTTTAATAGATGAAGCCGATAGACTTAATTTATTCTTTTTAGATGAAATCACCTGACAGTGAGGCTTCCATCTCCGATATCCATTGGAGTACTTGGTTACAGTGTGCGGGGAGGAAACATTTTCTCCTTAATCAGAGTTGACAAGGGCGTGTTGTAAGGATGGGTTTGGCGTACGATACATAAAAATAATAAATATCTAATGAAAGAACAGGTGTTGTCACACATGCATTTCCATTAGGTATTTATTTTTTTGTGAAAATAATTTAGAAGAACGAAATAGAGAGAATAAAGGGGGAAGAAACCATTGTCCTATCGAAAGAGATTGACGACACTTGCTTTATTGGATTCGGTGATTGTGCTTACTGCTATTTACATAAGCTATTTCACACTGGTACCGGAAATACCGATCTTTAAACTGAAAATGCTGCCAATTACGGCGATTACGTTATTATGCAGTCATCATGTGTTTGCTTCACTTTATAAGCTTTATAATAAGGCGTGGCAATATGCGAGTGTTGGTGAGTTGGTGGCGATTGTTAAGGCAGTGACTTTTTCCATTGCCGTGACAGCTGTAATGCAAGAAATTGTGTTCCATAATATTTATGTTCGAGCGCTAATGATTACCTGGATGCTTCATGTTCTGTTCATTGGCGGTTCACGATTTTCGTGGAGAATGTTTCGCGACAACGTTATGAATAAGCAGCAAAATATCAAAAAAACGTTGATTATTGGTGCAGGTTCAGCCGGAACTATGGTTGCACGTCAATTACAGAAAAACCAGGAAATTGATTTAAAGCCAGTAGCATTTATTGATGATGATCCCGTTAAATACAAGTTGGATATTCTTGGAGTCCCGGTTGTCGGCAATTCTGATTGTATTGTACAAACAGTTGAAAAATATCAAATTGATAACATCGTCATTGCGATTCCTTCTTTAACACAAAGAGAGTTAACTCGGATTTTTGATGAATGTGCAAAAACTAAAGCAAAAACACAAATTATTCCAAAGCTTGAGGATTTGATGACAGGGAAGATTTCAGTAAATCAGTTCCGTGATGTTCAAGTAGAGGACTTGCTTGGTAGAGAACCTGTCGTATTAGATATTCAAGGGATTTCAGCAAAGGTTGCGGGAAAAACCGTGCTTGTTACAGGTGCAGGTGGTTCCATTGGTTCCGAAATTTGCCGGCAAATTTGTAAGTTCAATCCTAGTAAAATCGTATTAGTAGGACACGGTGAAAATAGTATCTATCAAATTGATATGGAACTTCGGAATAAATATCAGAAACAAATTGAAATTGTCCCGATAATTGGAGATATTCAGGATCGGACAAGGATCTTTGAAATAATCGAAGAACATAAGCCATTTGTTGTATATCATGCGGCCGCTCATAAGCATGTGCCGTTAATGGAATACAATTCAAGAGAAGCAGTTAAAAATAATATTTTTGGAACAAAGAATGTAGCAGAAGCGGCAGAAACATTCGGAGTTCATACATTTGTAATGATTTCGTCAGACAAGGCTGTGAATCCACCAAACGTAATGGGGGCAACAAAGCGTTTTGCAGAAATGATTATTCAGAGCTTGGCACAACACAGTAATACTAAATTTGTAGCTGTTCGGTTTGGTAATGTATTAGGCAGCCGTGGCAGTGTGATTCCATTATTTAAAAGGCAAATTCAGGTTGGAGGGCCAGTAACAGTTACTCATCCGGATATGACACGTTACTTTATGACCATTCCAGAAGCTTCACGTCTTGTGATTCAAGCAGGGTCATTAGCAAGAGGAGGCGAAGTGTTTGTGCTTGATATGGGAGAGCCAGTGAAGATTGTAGATTTAGCAAAAAACTTAATTAAACTCTCAGGTTATCAAGAAGATGAAATCGGAATTCACTTTACAGGGCTTCGTCCAGGAGAGAAGATGTATGAAGAACTTCTCAATGAAAATGAAGTACACCCAGAAAGTATCTTCCCAAAAATTCATATTGGGAAGGCAAATGTAATGAATGCTGAGGTACTCAATCAACTAATCTACCAGCTATTAAAAATGAGTGAAACTGAAATGCATGACACGTTAATTGCGATAGCTAATAATAAGTTCGATAATACATTAATTTTGACAGCAGTAAATTAAAAAATGCTTTTAAAAAAGCATTAACTTTTTGAAAGTATTCAAGGGTGGAATGCAAATGAAAAAAGTACGGAAAGCAATCATACCAGCAGCAGGGCTAGGAACAAGATTTCTTCCGGCTACAAAAGCAATGCCTAAAGAAATGTTACCAATCGTAGATAAGCCGACAATCCAATACATTGTTGAGGAGGCTATAGCCTCGGGGATTGAAGATATTATTATTGTTACCGGTAAAGGCAAACGAGCAATTGAAGATCATTTTGATTTTGCACCAGAGCTTGAGCAAAATTTATTAGAAAAAGGAAAAACCGACCTTCTCGATAAAGTTCGTTATTCTACTAATCTAGCAGATATTCATTATATTCGGCAAAAAGAGCCAAAAGGGTTAGGGCATGCAGTATGGTGTGCACGAAATTTTATTGGGGATGAGCCATTTGCAGTCCTGTTAGGTGATGATATCGTGCAAAGTGATACTCCATGTTTAAGACAACTAATAAGTATATATGAAGAAACACGGTCATCAGTTATTGGAGTTCAAACAGTACCTGACGATGAAGCACACCGCTACGGAATTGTTGATCCATCTATACAAGAGGGACGACGTTATCAGGTTAATAATTTTGTTGAAAAACCGAAACCAGGTACAGCACCTTCAAATTTAGCAATAATGGGACGGTATATTCTTACACCTGAAATCTTTAAGTTATTGGAGCAACAGGAAACCGGGGCTGGTGGCGAGATTCAGTTGACAGATGCAATTCAAAAGTTAAATCAAATTCAACGTGTATTCGCTTATGATTTCGAAGGAAAGAGGTATGATGTCGGAGAAAAAATTGGGTTTGTAAAGACAACAATTGAGTTTGCGTTGCAAGATGAAGGATTAAGAATTGAATTGATTAATTATATTAATCAGGTCATGGATGAATTTAAAGTGAAATAGAAAATGGATCATTTTGGTCCTTGTTCATATACTTCTTTGGGTTGGGACCATAGATTCTAAAACTTTAGTGGTTAGTAGTTGGTTGGATAAGTACTAAGCGTCTGAAAAAATAATTATTAGTTCTTTTAATTTAATCTAAATTAAGCGAGGAAGATAATAATGATTGATACTAAACTAAGAAATATCCCTTTCTCTCCTCCGGATATTACGGAAGCTGAAATTGAAGAAGTAATTAAAGCGATGAAGTCTGGTTGGATTACAACCGGACCTAGAACAAAAAAGTTTGAAAGCAAAATTGCTGACTATGTTGGTGTAAATAAAGCTGTATGTCTTAATTCTGCTACTGCTGCTATGGAGTTAACTCTTCGTATTTTAGGCATAGGTCCTGGAGATGAAGTTATTACTTCAGCCTATACCTACACTGCATCTGCTTCGGTTATTGACCATGTTGGAGCAAAAATTGTCCTAGTCGATACCGCACCTGATTCTTATGAGATGGATTATGCGAAACTTGCCGATTCGATTACAGAGAATACGAAAGTGATTATACCAGTGGATATAGCAGGGAAGATGTGTAATTACGATGCTATATATGAGATTGTTGAAAACAAGAGAAATCTCTTTAAGGCCAACAATGAAATTCAAAATATATTTAATAGGATAATTGTTATGACTGATGCTGCTCATGCTTTCGGAGCTGAGAGACATGGCTTGAAATGTGGACAGGTTTCAGATTTTACTTGCTTTTCATTTCATGCGGTAAAGAACCTAACTACTGCTGAGGGTGGGGCTGTTGTTTGGAATAGAGGTCTTGGATTGGATGATGAATGGATTTATAAACAATTCATGCTATTAAGTCTGCATGGTCAATCTAAAGATGCTCTGGCAAAATCACAAAAAGGTTCATGGGAATATGATATTGTATATCCAGCTTATAAGTGCAATATGACTGACATTATGGCAAGTTTCGGTTTGATTCAGCTAGATAGATATAGAGGTTTATTACAAAGGCGTAAGGAAATTATTGGAATGTATGATCGTTCTCTATTGCCGTTAGGTATTCAAAGCTTAAGGCATTATGGAGATGATTTCGCATCTTCAGGTCATCTATATTTAGTAAGAATTCCAGGAATTACAGAAGCTGAGAGAAATGAAATAATTATTAAGATGGCTGAGGCTGGGATTACATGTAATGTCCACTATAAACCTTTGCCTATGTTTACTGCATATAAGAACTTAGGATTTAAAATTAAGGATTATCCAAATGCTTTTAGTGTATATAAGAATGAAATAACATTGCCACTGCATACTTTGTTGAGTAATGAAGATTTAGAGTATGTGATAAATAATTTGAAGAGGATAATGGATGAAATCTAATGTGTGGTGATTATATGTATAAGAATTTTTTAAAAAGAATATTTGATTTATTATTAGCTTTTATAGCACTCCCTTTTTGGCTAATTATCCTTGCTCTTATAGGACCAATTATATATTTTCAAGACAAAGGGACAGTTTTTTATAATGCACCGCGACTTGGAAAGAACGGAAAAATATTTAAAATGTATAAATTTCGTTCTATGAAATTGAATGCTCCTGATCTAAGAAATGAAGATGGTTCAACTTTTAATGCAGAAGACGATCCTAGATTAACTAACATAGGGAAGTTTATTCGAAAGACAAGTTTAGATGAAACACCTCAAATCTTAAATATACTCAAAGGTGATATGAGTATTATTGGTCCAAGACCTGACTTACCGGAACATATTGATTTATATGAGGGAAACGAAGAACGAAAGCTAGAAATTAGACCTGGAGTTACTGGATATAATCAAGCATACTTTCGAAATACTGTGCCTTGGAAAGAAAGAATTCAAAATGATATTTATTACATTGACCACCTTTCTTTGGCGCTTGATATTAAAGTGTTTTTTAAGACCGCTATATCTGTTTTAAGGCGTGAAGATATATTTGTAATCGATAAAAATACTACTTCAAATAAAGATGCAGATTAGAAATGTAAGGGGAAATATCATTTTGGAAAATATCGAGAATGCAATTTCTTTTAATAAATTAAAGTGGGATACAGATTTTTTTGGTGTAACTAGTGCTAGGGCAATTTTGCATAGGGCTATTTCATTTACCGAATGGAATGAACTAAAAACTAGGTTTAGTGATTTTCAGTTTTTATCTATTGTTAACCAAAATTCGGAGCCTGTTAATGCACAATTGATAGGAAAGGAAACATCAGCATTTTTAGCTGATGTGAACATTCAATTTGTAAAAGAGATAGAAGATATAAATGAAATGCCGAAAAACATCACAGTTCATCAATCTTTAAAGAGAAATAATCAAGTAATCGATTTGACAAATTTTTCGGTATCAAAATTTATCGAGGATGAAGAACTATCTAAACGTGGAGGTAAACAAGTGTATCGGCAATGGGTAATGAATTCATTTGGTAAACCGGATAAATTCTTTGCTTTATCCTTGGATGAAAATGGCGAAATAAATGGTTTTCTTTTGCATTCATATTCAGGTAACACTTGTGTTATAGAGCTTATCGCTGTTTCAACATCAGTAACTAAAAGGGGTGTGGGTTCTAGGCTATTCAAGGCAGTTGAATTTACAGCTCATTTAAAGGGGATCAATGAAATTAAAGTTGGTACACAAATGAGAAACATAGATGCAATAAATTTTTATCATCGGGTTGGTTGTAAACAAACTGAATGCCATCAAGTCTATCACTTGTGGAATAAATAAATTTAATTTTGTGAAATGAGAAGTGGTGATATAGTGAAAAAAATTCTAGTTGTTGCGCAGTTCACACAGTTGCCGGGTGAAAAGGGAAACAATAGAAGTCGATTTAAATTAATATGCGAGATACTATCGAAAGAGGGCTATGAAGTTACAGTTTTAACAAGTAGATTTAGAGAATTAGATAGAACTTTTAGAAGTGATAATGAGCTATTTAACAGTGCCCCATATAAAATAGTTATATTAGATGAAGTTGGATATCAAAAGAATATAAGCTTTAAACGAATTTACAGTATGTGGTCCTTTACTCAGAGTTTAAAGAATTTTTTAAATAATAGTAAGGAAAATTTTGATTTGGTATATGCTTGTGTACCCGGATTAGATAGTGCGCTGGCTGCTGGGAAATATGCTAGCAAAAAAAACATACCTTTTGTTATTGATGTCCAGGATGTATGGCCTGAAGTTATGTATGATTTAGTGCTTGATATTCCAATAGTAAGTAATATACTATTTTCTCCTCTACAATTAATGGCTAATAGGGTTTATGCTCTTGCAGATGGAATTATGGCAGTTTCTAAGACTTATTTAGAGATTGCTAAAAGAAAAAATACTAAGAGTTTGATAAATGACTATGTTTTTATAGGTACAGACTTAGACAAATTTGACAGTGGTATAAATGAGAAAATTGGGCTTATTAATAAACCACCTGGTGAGTTTTGGATTACCTATATTGGTTCTCTAGGGCATAGCTATGACATTAATACTTTTATAACAGGAGCTAAGATTGCAAAGGATAAGGGTATTAATGTTAGACCTATAATATTAGGAAGTGGACCTCTGGAAAGTGAATTTAAAGAATTTGCAAAGAGAAATAATAGTAATGCTTTATTTGCTGGCTGGGTAGACCATGCCACAATGGGGGGATATTTGAAAAAATCTGATGCAGTTATTAATGCGATTAAAAGAAAGGCTCCACAGAGTATAACTAATAAAATCGGTGACTATTTATCTTCTGGTAGGCCGATACTTAATGGGAGCTTAAATAAAGAGTTTTTAGAATTGCTAAATGCCTATAATTTTGGATATAACTATGAACCTGAAGATGCAAAAAGCCTATCTTTAACTATAGAAAAAGTTTATAAGATTAGTGAGCAGGAAAGAAGTTTAATGGGGCGAAACTCAAGAAAACTTGCTGAAGAAAAATTTGATAGAAAAGTTACTTATACAAATATAATTAGAATGATTGAGCAATTAACTAGTAGATAATTGGGATGAAAAAATAAACTTGAATAAGTATAAAGGAATTTTAGCGTATACTTCTTAATTTATTGTATTGGATGGGTAATTATGGAAATGATGTTCTTGGGTGGAGTGTTTTCAAAAGAGATGGAAAAAGAGATATTGGATAATTCAAAGGGGACAGTGCATTATGCCGCGAATAAATTCCAGTGGGCATTAATAGATGGAATAATGAATAATAATGATATTCATTTGGAAGTATTGTCTGCACCCTTTATTGGAACATATCCAAAGGAATACTCTAAATTGTTTTATGGAAACCATAGTGATTTTTATAAGAATGAAATTTTATGTAATTATGTATCATTTTGTAACCTTTGGGGATATAGAAATCTTTCAAGAAAAGATTCACTTAAAAAAGCAATAGAGAATTTTATATTAAAGAAGGATAGTCGAAAGGTAATTTTAGTTTACTCACCACATACTCCGTTTTTACAAGCAGCTGTCTATGCGAAACAAAAAGATCCATCAATACACATTTGTTTAGTGGTGCCAGATTTACCTATATATATGAACTTAAACGAGAAGAAGTCGATTTTGTATAAATTATTTAAAAAAATAGATATAAAAACATTTGAAAGTATACTAGAAAAAGTTGATTCATTTGTATTAATAACTGAATACATGAAGGATATATTGAAAGTTGGTAAAAGGCCCTATGTTGTTGTGGAGGGGGTAGTTGACGATGCTAATAATGAATTAAACAAGAATGTTCAAGATATTAAATCGGAAGAAGAATCAAAAACAATAGTTTATACTGGTACATTAAATAAAAAATTTGGAGTACTAAATTTAGTTCAAGCATTTCATGAAATTGATCATCCTAATCTGTATTTGAAGATTTGCGGAAGAGGAGACGCTAGTGACCTAATTAATGATTATATTAAAAACGATAATCGGATTTGTTACCTTGGACAATTGACAAATGAAGAATCAATAAGATTACAACGAGATGCAACCGTATTAGTGAACCCTAGACCAAACAATGAGGAATTCACCAAATACTCCTTTCCAATAAAAACTATGGAATATCTTTTGTCAGGAAAGCCAGTAATTGCATATAAACTCGATGGAATTCCAAATGAATATGATGATTATATATTTTATATAGAAGAAGATACAATTGAATCATTGAAAAATAAAATTTACGAAGTCATTAACCTTTCATATAAGGAAAGGATTGCAATGGGTGAAAAAGCAAGAAACTTTATTCTAAAAAATAAAAATAGCAGTAAAATCGGGATTGATATTTTCAATATGATAAATAGCAATATGTAATAGAAAGGAAAGGTAACTAAGTGACCCATTTAATATTTTTATTTGCACTATTTTTTACTTTTCCAGATTTAAACAAAAGATACCCTGTCTATATTATTACCTTTTTTTCGCTTTTTCTTTTTTTAGCATTAAGGTATGACTATGGAAATGATTATATGCAATATTACAGTATTCATAATTTATTTGTTAATGGACAATCAGCATGGGGAGAAAATGATATTTTATTTAAATATTTAAATTTGTTAATTCCTAACTTTTATTTGTTTATAGCTATTACTAGCCTTTTTTATATCTTAACTATTTATTTATTAATCAAGAAAAATTTAAGAGTTAAAGACTATTGGCTTTCTGTAATGCTTTTACTAATTAATCCGTATCTTTTTTTAGTCCAATTATCCAGTATAAGACAGACAATCGCAATCTGCTTTTTTGTCATTGCGGTCAATTTTGCAGTAAAACGGAAACTTTTATTGTTTTTATTATTTATTTTAATTGCTGCAGGTTTCCATTCAAGTGCGATAGTATTATTACCTTTATACTTCGTATTAAATGATTCAAAAATTAAAAAGAAGTGGTTTGTATTAATAACGGTCTTAACTGCTATTTTAATCGGAACACCACTATTCGATCTAATTATGACAAGAGTATTGGTATACCTGCCATTGAATTATACTGCATATTTTGAACAAGGACTTACAGGAAGTCTTAGAGCGACTTTAATTTCTAGCGTTTTCTTCTTTATAGTTTTATTTAATATTAACAGGCTAGATGGTAAAGAAATAATATATGGAAAGCTTTCTTTAATCGGTACAATAATATCACTTTTGGCTATTAAACTTTCCATGATTGCACGTTTAGGAATGTATTTTGAAATATTTTTAATCCTAACATTAGTCCAAATATTGCTAAAAATAAAAGTTAAAGCTTATAGACAACTATTATTTATTATTGTTATTATTATATACCTTTTAAGATATGTTTCATTTTTCTTAAACCCTTTATGGGCAGAACACTATGTCATTTATAGAACAATATTGGGCTACTGATTTTATATGCATAATTTAAATAGATTTTTATAATTGAGTTATTTTCATTAACAATTAAAAAAGAAAATTATAAAGTGGGAGTATTTATGAAAAAAATTCTGTTAATACATCACTGGAGTTCAATAGGTGGATCAGGTATTAGCATGTATAACACGTGGGAATCACTAAGAAGCAAATATAATGTGATAGCATATATTCCGGATAGCCCTCCGCATTTACTGGATTTTTTACAATCAAAAGGTTTGAATCCAAAGACCTATTCTTTTATGTGTGGACAAATCCCATATTATAGTGGTGGAAGCAATGTGTTTAAACCTGGTTTTTGGTATCTATTAAAAAATGCAATTTCTCAACTGAGTTATTGGAAAAATATAATATCCGAAGAACAACCAGACTTAATTATCGTGAATTCAAAGGTACTTTGCTGGATGGGGAAGTTATTTAAAAAATATAAAAGTGTTTGTTTCGTAAGAGAAACAATTAAAGGAAATCCTCATAACTTTATTAATAAAATCATGAAAAATATGTTAGAAGACTTTACATTGGTTTCCTTTCTATCAGAATATGACCTTTTACAAACAAGTTTAAATAAGGCAAAATCACTGGTTGCACCAGATTTTTTGTACCCAGAGAACTATGTAGACAAATTGGGGAAAGAATTTGCATGCAAACAAATAAATGTTGAACAAAGTAGTTTTAATGTTGGGTTTGTAGGTGGAATTGACAAATTGAAAGGTATTGATATAGCCATTCAGGCAATGGAATTATTAAAGAATGAAAATATAAATCTACTGGTAGCTGGTAATGATATAGGAGCAATTACTGCGGATAGTGGAAGGAATTTTTTAAAAAAAATAATAAATAGGAAATCAATTAAATTTTCCAATAAAATAAAATTGTATATTAGCCAAAAAGGTATTGAAAGTAAAATTAAGTTTGTTGGAGTTCAAAATGATATTTCAGTATTATATTCAGCATCTGATGTACTAGTTTTTCCGATGAAAAAGCCACATCAAGCAAGACCAGCCTTTGAAATTGGAGTTCAAAAGAAACCTGTAATTATAAGTGATTTCCCTAATATTCGAGAATTTGTACGAGAGGGAGAAAATGGACTGACATTTGAGCCGAACAATCCAGAAGAATTAGCTAAAGCTATTTTAAAACTTAAGAACAATAGACAACTTTCGAAAAAGATGGGAAGTTCAAATTTTGAATATACAATGAAGTATCATACGGAAGAATATGCGATGGGTAGATTGATAGATAAGATTGATGAAATTATATAATTTCTTTAGGAGGATAAAATAATGTTTAAAGACAAAACACTACTTATAACTGGCGGAACGGGTTCATTTGGGAATGCTGTAATGAAACGTTTTTTAGATACAAATGTTAAGGAAATACGAATCTTCTCAAGGGATGAAAAGAAACAAGATGATATGAGGAAGTTATATAAGAATGATAAGCTCAAATTTTATATCGGTGATGTACGAGATCTGGCAAGTGTTAAAAATGCTATGCACGGTGTTGATTATATATTTCATGCTGCTGCACTGAAGCAAGTTCCTTCATGTGAGTTTTTTCCCCTTGAAGCTGTTAAAACTAATATTATTGGAACAGATAATGTTATTACTGGAGCTATAGAAATGGGTATCAAAAAGGTTATTTGCTTATCAACCGATAAAGCCGCATATCCAATTAATGCAATGGGTATCTCTAAAGCTATGATGGAAAAAGTGTTTGTTGCGAAATCAAAAACTGTTGATTCTGATAAGACATTAATTTGTGGAACTCGCTACGGAAATGTTATGGCATCTAGAGGCTCAGTCATTCCTCTATTTGTTGATCAGATTAAGAATGGACAACCTTTAACAGTAACAGATCCAAATATGACAAGATTTTTAATGAGTTTAGAGGAAGCGGTGGAACTGGTTGTTTTTGCATTCGAAAACGCAAAAGCGGGAGATATAATGGTTCAAAAGGCGCCTGCTTCTACAATTGGAGAATTAGCCCAAGCACTAATAGAGATTTTCAATGTCGATAATGAAATAAAAATCATTGGTACTCGGCATGGAGAAAAATTGTACGAAACTTTACTTACTAAAGAAGAACATCTAGTGGCACAAGACTTAGGTGGGTTTTACAGAGTTCCGGCAGATAATAGAGATCTTAACTACGATAAATACTTTGTTGAAGGTAATGAGCAGTTAAAGGAAGTTGAGGATTATAACTCTCATAATACTCAAAGATTAAGGATTGAGGCAATTAAAGATAAACTTCTAAATTTAGACTATATTCAAGAAGAATTGAAGAAATGGAGGGATAAATAGTTGAAAATTCTTGTCCTTGGTTCAACTGGTATGGCAGGTCACTTAATATCAATCTATCTAAAAGAAGTTGGTCATAATGTAACTGCATTTAGTAGAAGACGGTTCGAGTATTGCAATAATATTATTGGGGATATTACTGATTTTACTTATCTTAAGGATGTAATTGCTGAAGGTAGATTCGATGCCATAATTAATGCAATTGGAATACTAAATAGTGATGCAGAGGAGAATAAGCCACTTGCAGTTTTATTAAATAGTTATTTACCACATTATTTAAGTGAGATTACCAAAAATCTAAAAACCAAAGTTATCCACATGAGTACAGATTGTGTTTTTTCTGGTAAAGAAGGTGGATATACCGAAACATCATTTAAAGATGGGGAGACATTCTATGATAGATCTAAAGCACTTGGAGAACTAGAAAATAATAAAGATTTAACATTTAGAAATTCAATAATCGGTCCAGATTTAAATAAAGATGGAATTGGTCTTTTTAATTGGTTCATGAAACAACAAGGACAAATTAATGGATATACCAAAGCCATATGGACAGGTGTAACTACGCTAACATTGGCAAAAGCTATGGATAAGGCATTAGAAGAAAATTTAACAGGGGTATACAACCTTGTAAATAATGAAACTATAAATAAGTTTGAATTACTTAACTTATTTAATAAATACATGAAAGATAACTCCATATCAATAGTGCCAAGTGATTCATTAGTTTTGGATAAATCCCTTATTAATAATAGGACCGATTTAGGATTTAAAGTGCCAAGTTATGAACAAATGATTATAGAAATGAGAGAGTGGATTGAAAAGCACAAAGAGCTTTATCCACATTATTTGGTCAGGGGGGTATAAAGTGAAATTAAAGGTAATGACAATTGTTGGGACACGGCCTGAAATTATTAAACTATCAGAGATTATTAAAAAGTGTGATAAGTACTTTGATCATATATTAGTTCATACAGGTCAAAACTACGATTACACGCTTAATGAGGTATTTTTCGAAGAGTTAGGGTTACGTGCGCCTGATTACTATCTTGGAGTTGTTGGAGAAAACCTTGGGCAAACAATGGGGAATGTTCTTTCGAAATCTTATGACTTAATGGTTGACCAAAAGCCAGATGCTGTCCTAGTTTTGGGAGACACAAACTCTTGCCTTAGTGTAATTTCTGCTAAAAGATTAAAAATCCCAATTTTTCACATGGAAGCTGGTAATAGGTGTTTTGATGAAAACTTACCAGAAGAAATTAATAGAAGAATTGTTGATCATACTAGTGATGTTAATTTATGTTATACAGAGCATGCTAGAGGTTATTTAAATTCGGAAGGAGTACCTAGAGAAAGGACTTATGTCGTAGGTTCTCCTATGGCAGAAGTTTTAAATGTTAATGAAAGTCTAATTAATAATAGTAAAGTCTTAGAAATTCTTGGGCTAAAAAAAGGAAATTATATCTTGTTATCCGCGCATCGTGAAGAGAACATCGATAATAAAGAAAATTTCATGGCGCTTATGAATGCTATTAATAAAATGGCTGAAACATATGACATGCCTGTTATTTATAGTACCCATCCAAGAAGTAAAAAAATTATAGAACAGCGTGACTTTAAATTTCATCAGAATGTAAGAAGCTTGAGCCCATTTGCTTTTTCAGATTATAATAATTTGCAAATGAATGCTTTCTGTGTTGTTTCTGACAGTGGGACAGTTGCAGAAGAAGCATCCTATTTTAAATTCCCTGCCGTGTCAATTAGAACTAGTACCGAACGTCCGGAAGTATTTGATAAAGGCAACATGATAATTGGAAGCATAACAACTGAACAAGTACTACAAGCTGTAGAAATGGCGGTTAATATGAATTCTAATAATGATTTAGGCATTGATGTTCCTTTTTACACAGATCAAAATGTCAGTGTTAAGGTAGTAAAAATTATTCAGAGTTATACCGGAATTGTTAATAAAATGGTTTGGAGAAAGATATAAAATCTTGATGTTATTGGGCTTTAAAACACAATACCTATATACCTAAATATTATTGTACTTAGTAACAAGAGGGTAGGTTTATATGAAAAAAAATTTTTTGTTATCCGTTGTAATCCCAACTAAAAATAGAGAAAAATATGCAAGTGCAACAGTAGAGCAAATTTTAAACTTTAACGATGATCGAATACAAATTGTAATACAAGATAATAGTGATACGCGTGTATTATCTGATTTATTGATTAAATATAAAAATGATATCAGATTAAAATATAACTATACCAAGGGAATAATATCATTTGTTGAAAATTTTAATTTAGCTGTTAATCAAGCTGATGGAGAATATTTGTGCATTATTGGTGATGATGATGGAATAGTCCCCCAAATTATTGAAGCGGTTTTGTGGGCGAAAAATAATAATATTGATGCAATTAAACCAGAATTAAATGCAGTTTATTTTTGGCCAAATTCTGAGGCACTAAGTACAAGAGAAGATGATGGATACCTAAGTATTAATAAAATCACTACCAACGCAAAAATTTGTAATCCTTATTATGAAGTAGAAAAACTGCTAAAACAAGGGGCGCAACATTACTTATCTTTAGACCTTGTAAAATTATATCATGGAATAGTAAGAAGAGATTGTCTTGATGACATAAAAAAAGTTACAGGAAGATACTTTGGAGGATTATCGCCAGATATCTATATGTCAGTTGCCC
Source organism: Neobacillus sp. GCM10027624 (assembly GCF_042675345.1). Classification (NCBI taxonomy): domain Bacteria; kingdom Bacillati; phylum Bacillota; class Bacilli; order Caryophanales; family Bacillaceae; genus Neobacillus; species Neobacillus sp. GCM10027624. Next base: position 209,571 of record NZ_JBHTHD010000008.1, on the reverse strand, counting down.
TCTCGTTAACAGTTAATAAGATGGTAAAAATTGACTTCCCTCTAACTATTTCAGGGATTTGTAATAAAAGTGGTTCTTCAGATTCAGCTACAGGAAGACATACAGGGAGATTAGAAGATGCTCCACATTTTCGTGGTCATTTAAATTATGATTGGTCAGCGCTAGTTCCACAATTCTATAGTGTAGATACCATTTGGGCAGATTCTGCTTTAGCAGCAATTAGAGATTTAAAAAGAAGTGATTTGATTAAAAAATTTAATGTTGAGTTCTTAACAATAAATTGCCTTTTAAAATATCCTCAATTTAAACAGGCAATTATTATGAATTATAAAAACTATTTTCATAAAAACATTTTCTTAGTAACTACTGGAATAGGGGCATTTTTTAAGTATCTATTTAAGGGGTTTTTTAAAAAAATTCTTAGAAAAGTTAGTGGTAAACAAAGTGATTATTATCGGATAAATGGTATCGAGAATATATTAGTAGCTGATGAAACTCTTCAAAGAAGATTTAAAGAAATAGGAATAGATACAAGAACTATGTTAAAGTCCTTAAATAATGCTTTTGGAAAAGTCGAAAATTAATAAAATAGCCAAAACAATGCAATGATTGGAGAAGGAAAGTGAAGAAATCGATAAGAAATTTTTTTTCTAGTGAAAAAGATAAAGTTGTTATTAAAAATATATTGGCTGCCTTTTCTATTAAGGGAGGCAGTTTAATAATTTCTCTCCTTACCATGCCGGCTTTTATGAGGTATTTTAATAACCAAGAAATACTAGGAGTATGGTTTACAATCTTTTCGGTTTTAACATGGGTTCTTACTTTTGATTTTGGAATTGGTAATGGACTAAGAAACAAGTTAGTTGGAGCGATAGTTCGAAATGATAAGTCTGAAATAAGGCAGTATATATCTTCAGCTTATTTTGTTATCGGTGCAATAACCGTTTTAGCTCTTGTCCTAAGTTTTGTTCTTTTTCAATACATTCAATGGAATTCAGTTTTCAATATATCTAAGACCCTAGTATCTCCAAATACAATGAATTTTGTTGTAACGTGTGTATTTATTACAATTATGTTGCAATTCTTTCTACGTCTTGTCTCTTTTATACTATATGCCTTACAGAAGTCAGCGATAAATAATTTTTTGTCTCTAATAACTAGTACGTCTCAATTAATATATATATTATTTGCTCCTTCATTTGATGTAGAGACAAACTTAAAAATGTTATCAACAGTATATTTATTTTGCGTAAATTTACCCTTAATAATTGCAACAATTTATATTTTTAGGAAAGAGTTAAAAGGATGTTCTCCGAGTATAAAAAATCTTAATAAGAAATCAGCAACAGAGATAATAGGGTTAGGGGGGGTCTTTTTTTGGAACCAAATCATGTATACTGCTATTACTCAGACGAATTTAATATTAATAACAAAATTTATTGGACCAGGGAATGTTGTAGAATATCAAATTTATTTTACCTTATTTACCCTTTCAGGTACTTTATTCAACCTGGCCCTAACTCCTATGTGGTCTGCGATAACAAAAGCTTTTGAGGAAAAGGACGGAAAGTGGATTAATAAGTATTTTGGATTCTTTAATGGCTTAATAGTAGTTGTAATTATTGTGCATTTTCTTTTTATACCCTTTATGCAAGTTTGTGTAAATTTATGGTTGGGACAAAAAAGTATTGATATAAATTATATCAGTGCAATAGTTTTTGCGATATTTGGAAGCACTTTTGTACTTCAAAATGTTTTATCTACATTTGCTTGCGGATTAGGCAAAATGAAATTACAAGCATATTTTTACACTATTGGATTTATAATCAAATTCATCTTTATATATTTTGTGAGCCATATATATCCTCATTGGACTATTATTGTTTTGGCTGATATTATCATACTATTTCCATATTGCATAGTTGAATTGTTTTCATTAAAGAAGCAGTTTTCAGAGTTGACAAAGAAATGTGAAGAAAGTTTAAAGGTTAAGGCTGTTTGAGGCCATAGTCAAAGGAATTTGATTTTTCAGGTAAGTACTTAAATAAAAATTTGCTTCTATTGGATGTAATGCTTTCATCATTTTTGATATTAACTAGTGCTTTAAAAGCATACTATGAAAGCAGTAAACAAATCATAAATATTTGGAAGGGCGCAAGAATATTGTGAAAAGTATATTTAAAAAATTATGGGTTTATACACAAAAAAGAGAACATTTAAGAAAGATTGCTTCTATACTTTTCAATAAAATAGGCGGAAATAAAAAAAGTATTAAAGGTATAGGAAATAAAATTAATTATGAAGAAGCATTTTTAAAAGGATGTTCAATTATCGTTAAGGGTAATAATAATTTGATAAATATAAAAAAGGGAGCTGTTTTAATAAATACAAATATATTAATAGTCGGAGATAATCATTTAATTGAGATAGGCGAAAATTGCATTATTAAAAAAAGTGGGTTTTGCTTTGAAGATAGTGGATGCAAAATCATTATTGGTAAAAACACAACAGCTGAAGGTATACAAGTTGCAGCGCTAGAATTAAACACTTCAATAAATATTGGTGAAGATTGTATGTTCTCTGCTGGAATAAGTATAAGAAATAGTGATTCTCACACTATAATTGATAAAATGACAAATAAGCGTATAAATTATGCAAAAAATATTGTAATAGATAATCATACATGGGTGGGGGAAGATGTAAGGATCTTAAAAGGTGCAGAAATAGGAAGCAATTGTATAATAGGGGTGGGGGCTATTGTTACTAATAAAATACCAAGTAATTGTGTTGCAGCAGGAGTACCCGCAAAAGTTGTAAAAGAGAATGTATCCTGGTTAAGACAACGTATCTATTCTGAATAACACCTGAATTTAAGTTTATGTGGCATCGATTGACTCAAGTGGAAAATAATTTGGTTGTGATGCCCGCTGCGATGGTCATTGCCCACACATCATAGTTTGGTGAAGATTAGTAAGTTTTTTAAATGAGGGAATATGGCACGGTGGGCCACGTATCTATGACTTCCGCCATACTAATAAAGCTTATTGTCTAAAAAGGTGGGATGAACTGGAAAGGGGGTTAAGGGTATACCTTCCAGTACATAAAACGTTTTTAGTCCATAATTCTCTTTGAAGAAATTGCTTATTATTTGCGCCTTACTGCTGATGTGTTTATTTAACATAAGAAACCGTTAGTGAGATAATACTGGCGCAATTTTTTAAAGTGGTTAGCATCTTCCGCCCATTACTCTATTAGGCAGGACTCTAGTCATTACGTAATGCACTCTATTTTCTAAGTGTACAATACAATAAAACGTCCCTAATTCTATTTTGGTATTTATGATTCATTTTATATATTAAAACCGAACGGCGTTCTATCCAAAGCTTTATGTTTAATAATTACTTGGGCACATTTTGTAAGTCTTCGCAATATCTTTTGATGTGTGTTGAGTTTAAAATAACATAACTCATAAAAGGAGAATCAACAACACACGGGATATATGGTGAAAAAACATAAAGAAAATGAGTCATATAAGTGGAATTTTAGTTGGAAAAGTGGAAAAGGTGATTCCAATTTATTTGGTTAATATACGTAAATACATATACCTATATGGTATGTATGCAAAAATCAGTAAATTGTTAACCACGTAATTTTCTACGAAATAAAACAGCTTCATAATCTTTCTGTCTATTCACATCATTTATTATGTTATTGAAATTGTTATTTGATCGTCACTACAAAAATCAATATATTCATAATTAAATTGTCGTCCAAATATAAACTTGATTTGGTTGCTAATTCGGCTACTTTACGACCATTTTCAATAAAGCCTGCATATACTACATGCATATTACCATCATTAATCCTAACTTTAGGTCGTATAGATAACTCGTAATTACCATAAGAAATTAAGTAAGGTTGGTATTATTGAATTTTCCCTCGCTATGTTGTTGATAAAAAGATAGGCATCCGCATTGGATAAAAGCTAATTCCTCACTTTTTTTATTTTCATGAGTTTTTGAGACTAAATGATAAAGATTGTTAAATTCAAGGAAGAGATTAATTTTTGAACTTCAAAAGAAATTAAACGGAATTATATACAGTAATGAATGATAAATCAACACTTGATCATTCTTTTTTACATTAAAAAGGACATAGAATATGTTTTGTAAAACTCATAAATGAATGAATTTCATAATTATGAGCCCTACGGGCTCAGGGCTTATAAAGACTAAAAAAAGGAGTACCTCCCCAAAATGTCGAATTTAGTAAGCGACCAAACCAACTAAACGACTGGAGGAAGACTCCCTATGCCTATTATAAGACAAGGAAGCCTTTTTGGCATCCAAGATTTTATGATTTAGCACCTACCCAACGTTTTGAAGCCATTTTTTCTTCTATTGATATGGATACAACCATTTAAGCAGTGTCCAAAAAATCTTGGCGTGGTGCACCAACCGAGTTGAATTACGCTGTAATGATCTATTCTTTGGCCGCTTGAATCGTTGAGCGTATTCCTACAATAAAGGATCTTGTAAAGCGATTAGAAAATGATATCATTTTCCGTCTTGAATGTGGATTTTTGGTTTCAGAGGATGTCCCATCTGAAGCTTCTTTTCCCGATTGATTTTGAAATTATCGGACACAAGTGTCATTGAAAACATTAAAAATTGCACTCTTCTTCAAGCCATTGAAGAAGGTTTTGTTCAGGATGAGAATGTAGATATAGATGCCTCCCATTTTGAAGCGAGAGATCAAGTTCCTGCTCAAGAAAAGAAGGATAAACCTGAACCGAAAAAACGTGGTCGCAAAAAGAAAGAAGAAAAAGAACGATATGACCAACAAAAGCTAGAAGAAGATCAGAATAAAACTCTTTACGAAAAAAACATTGCCGAACAACTTGATGTTTCCTTAGAAGAACTTCGTTCTGAAATCCTATTGAGCCAGCTGAGGGTAATAAGAAAAATAGTGAAGGAAAAAATGTTTTCTGGTATGGGTACAAAGCTCATCTAGCAATTGGCACGAAAAGTCAATATATTCTTCAATCTATTCTGAGTTCCGGCAATCTAAATGACGGTAAAGCTGCCATTCCATTATTAAAAGGAATTGAAAAATTCCCTCTATGCATTAAGTATGGAACGATGGATGCTGGTTATGATTACACCCCCATTTATCAGCAGCTTTTTCGTATGGATATTCATTCAATCATTGCTTATAACAAATGCAGGGAAGGTGAAATGGAAGGATTTGATAAACATTTCGCGCCAACGTGCGTTAGAGAGCATTCATATCGCTACGATAGCTATGATAAGAAATATAAAACGATAAAATTTTGCCGGCCTAAAGAGTGTAAAGATTGTCCTTTAGCGCAGGATTCACTCTGCCAAAAAATTTACAATGTAAAAATTGAGACAGATTTGAGAAAGTATGCAGCACCAGCCCGTAGCTCAGAGAAATGGAAAGGTCTATTCTCTGAAAGAACAGCAGTTGAGCGTGTGAATGCATATTTAAAAGAATTTTTTCAATTAAACAATGTTCGTCATAGAAAAGGGAGAAAAGCCAAGTTGCATTTTGATTTGGTCACACTTGTCTATAACGCATCGAAATTAGCAGTAGATCGCTAAGAAAAATATTAGAAAATCAGCAAAAACAAGTAGCATAATTTTTAAAATTGAATAAGTCCCGCTAGTGACAGTCTAATTTCTTTTAAAAGAAGCAATTATGAAATTGATTCAAATAGATCCTTATTTATAGAAATCTTATTGTTGGTAAATAAATATTTTGTTCTATCAGATATTTTAATGGTTTTCCTTTTTAAAAATCCTATTTTGCAATTGCTGTTGAAATGAAATTTAACTTAATCCTCCTAGTTTACCACTGACTTTTTACGTATTCCACTTTAGGAGGTGCTACAGGATTTGACTTCCTTTTGTTTCTCCATATCCTCACTTAAATAAAAAGAAAAATAATGCCCCTATTGCCCACGTTTCTTTTCCGCTTTTCGTTACTTCTAATTAAAATACACCATAAAGTCCTATATTATATCAACAATGGGAAAAACTATTAATAAAGTGCATATTTTATCCTATTCTACATACGTTATAATTGGGTTTTGCACTTGAAAATTAGTTCCTCCTCCACTATTCACAAATTGTAATTGTAGGTAGTATTCTTCATTCGCCATTATTCTACCATTATTAGGTGAATCCAAAGTCTGAATATCAGGGGTCTCAATATACCTAGTTCCACTTTTATTCAATATGGTTGAACTGACAACGTTTGAAAAGGATACCCCTGTACATGCATTTCTTTTTAAAATGGTAAAGGTCACATTGTAATTAGTTGAATCGCTAATGATAACAACCCCTGCTTTTATAAACTGTTTACCACTCGGTAATTGAATCGGATAGCAAGCTTTGATTGTTTCCAACGTGGATATGATGTTATTACTCATAGCAGGATCTTTATAAGTAATCCCTTTACAAAAGAAATATCCATTAATAACAAAGGTTTTTTGATTATTATTTACGCCGCAAGTTCCTAGATTTTTATAGGATAACGAAAAGTCAGATGTAGGTAAATTTGATTCAATTTTAGACTGTCCATCTTGGTAGATGGAATTTCCTAAGTCGACATGAGCTAAAGTATCGGTAAAAACGGTATTACCTTTTTCAAAAATAAAACTGACCACTCCATCATAGATTGTATCTGTTGTGGCATTTATGATAGAATTAATATTCGCATTAACTTGATTTGCATTTAGATATAGATAGTTGCCATTTACTCGGCATGAATAAACTCGATAACCCAATGATGGGTACAAATCAAAGGAAATGTGACCGTTTTTATTACCTTCAAAATAATTATCTTCAATATTTAGGTTGGTAATATTAAATTTTTTAGTTGAAACAAAAATACCTGATTTACTATTATTTTCAATGACGTTATCCTTTATATTTACAACGGTAGTTCCTCCAAGATAAATACCATGCTCTCCATTTAACCAAGTATGAGAGTTTTTTATATTAATCGCATTGATTTGACCGTTTCCGCCACCCGAAACTGCATAGATACCACTTTGGGTATTGTTGAACAAATAACAACGTTCAATATTGACAATCCAAACGTTAGGTAAAATCTTGATACCATGTTTTCCATTTGCACTTAGGAAAACATCAATCAAGTTACAAGATTCATGTCCAACGACTACCCCTGATTTAGAGGAGGAAGTTCCTTGGATCATAATGTTTTTAATATTAGCTCTTTCATAGTTAAGAAGAATGCCATCGTCTGAACCATTGTTTTGAATTATTGTACTGTAATAATTTTCCCCGACAATTTCTATTCGTTTACTTATCGTAATTTTTGAGGAAATTTTATAGGTACCTTTTGGAAAATATAAGATTTGCCCATCTACCATAGACGACAAAGCACGATTGATTCTACCTGTATCATCTGATTCTGGAACTTTAATAGGGAAATTTCTTATATTTGTCGCTATATCTGCAAAGAGTGTCGAAATGTTATTCTCATCTTTATCTAGACCCTTCCTCACATTTGTATTAATAAAATCCATGCCCTCACCTTCCTTTTTGATCATGTATCCAAAAAAGAAAGCTAGAATCCAAAGTGTAAAGTCTAATATGAAATTCCTTCGTTTCAAAATAATCACCTCATATTGGGAACATGGGGAGGGTTCTTCTGGCATATCTCCTAGTATTAGAACCGCTGGGAGGTCCTGCCGGAATTTTTGGTACAAAAAATAAAGAAAATAGATCAAGAGAACCGTCCCTGTGAACCCATTAAACTAGAATTTGAGAATTTATATATTATTATAATAAACGGATTTAGGCAAAATTAAAAGGCATGAGTCCGGTTATTTACCGAACTCATGCCCAAGTAGTTGCTTAAATTTCTCTGTCTAACTTTTTTGGTTCTGGTCATTTTGAAAGGTGGGAATTATTTTTTAATTTTCTTTTCTCGTTTTAAACCGATAGTGTCCTTGAAGCCCTATAAATGTTTTCTGTTCCAAACAATCTCTCATTTGGAGTATCTTTATCACAGCGCCGAAGAATTCAAATCCTACTTTTACAGACAAAGAGTTTCTAGTTCGCATCTGTTCACCAATATCAATTAAATGCCAATTTGAATTTGATAAATTTTTGGACTCATTTAAATTGCAAGAGTTGAATTTTCTTAACCAATACTTGAATTGATGAATATTTAAATCGTGAGTAGCGCACCATTTTGATTGTGTTTGGCCACTAGCTTTAATTCAGTAATTCGCTGTTCCCATTCATTACGCTATTAGAATTTATTCTATAAAAAACCCCAAAAAAATTTTTATTTGAGGAGATTATTTCATGTTGGATATCTTTTAATAGGTGGAAGTATTTGACGCTTACCCTTAAAGAACCGTCCCTGTGGAATTCACCCCCTCATAAAACACCCCGCAATAGCCGGAAAACTCTTGAATTCCTTCTTCATCTCCCGAAACGAAATGACACCCTTTCCTCTAGCAAGCTCCAAATCTAGCGGATATTCGTGACAGTTCAAAGGGGTTTTATGAAAGGATTGGACATAGAATTGAATGGCCTCATCCTGGCTGCCCGCATAGATAAAGGCAAAGGCCTTCTGGTTCATCTTTAAGGAGTAGATGCCCACCTTATGAAAACCTAATACATTGTTTTCAATCATTTCCGCTACCTTCTGATGATCTGCTTGGCTTAAGTCTATTTTGGAAGAGTCGCACTCTAATGAAATTTTCTTCTCTGCTAGTAAATGGTAGAGGTAATAGGCTAATGGGGTTTCTTCATAAAGTAAACAATCCTGGTATAGATCCTTCACAAGCATGTGACAACACCCCGTTATTCGATTCCTTTTTCAGTTATGGGCTTACGTTTAGCAGGGTCCAAGATATATTCAAGGGTAGGTTTCTTATCCTTTTCATTCTCAATCCTTCCCGTATGCTCGTTATAATTCACCCTGATGGTACCAACCGGACCATTTCGGTTTTTGGAGACAATGATTTCAAGGGAATGGTCCGTGGATTCCTTGTCATAATACACTTCACGGTACAAGAACAAAATGAGATCGGCAACCTGTTCCACACTGCCTGATTCCCGAATATCCGACATCATCGGCCGTTTGTCGGCTCTTGATTCCACCGATCGATTGAGCTGCGCCAAACAAATGACGGGGCAATCAAAATCCTTCGCCATCGTTTTCAGGGATTTGGATATTTCTGTTACCTGTAAATGAGCATTCCCGCCATAAAATTGACTTGAATGAATCAGGGTTAAGTAATCAATAAAAAGGATTGGTTTCTTGTAGGGAAATTGATGCATCATCTTCCTCGTTTTCGCCCTCATTTCGGCAATCGTCTGTCCTGCTCCATCAAAAATTTGCATATGGGTTTCCGTGAGATCCCCAATCACATCCGACCACTTATTCTTTTGATTTGGCGTAAGCATTCTTTTCGGATCCCGCATTTTTGCCCGGTTAAAGCCCCCGGTTGAAGCAATTAATCGGGACGTTATTTGCTTTTCAGGCATTTCTAAGGAAAATACGAGGGGCAGAAACCCTGCCCAACCCGTCATTTTTGCAAAGTGAAGCATCACATCGGTTTTTCCCATTGATGGTCTTGCCGCTACAATCGTTACTTCCCCGTTCTGAAAGCCTCCCGTTATCTCGTCGAGCTTTTTGATCCCTGTGGTGGCAGTTTTCAAGGCAGCCTGATCCTCCCAGGGGGCCTCATAGACATTGGCCAGCGCTTGTTGTAAGGACGTGTGATCCTCCGTCTTTAATTGATTAATTTTATCCAATTCGGCAATGACTTTCGCAATTTCCCAATCATTTATTGCAGCAATGCTCAAGATGTTTCGCTTTTCCCGTTCCTTCCACAGTCCAAGAATAAGCTTCTCCGTTCCGTCAAATTTCTCCACATCTGCAAACGATAACAACTCCGAGAGGTAAGACATTCCACCGAATGATTCGAGGTCGGGGAGGGTAGTAAAGGTAATCAAATCAATATTCTTACCAGATCGTTTCAACTCCACCATTTTTCGCATCAATTCTTGATGCCGTTTACTTTCAAGCTGTTCCGATTGAATCACCGTATCCTTGAGTAAATACTCTGCCTTCATCAAGCTTCCTAAGAACGTCTTTTCAGCTATGCTCATTACACTTCACCTGCTGTTAGATCAAGTGTAAATTCACTTGGAATGGCTCTTCCGACAGAAGGGGATACGGTGAATGTCTTAGACTTAAGTACAGGCTTTTGGTTCTCATAATAAGAGTCAATTTCTTCTATGGTCCGTAAAGATTCATTTTCCCAGTTTTTAAGAATCCCCACAATATAGTTCAGCCTTCGTTTGTTATTGGCACAGGCAATATTCATGGCCTTTAAAATCAGCTCTTTTGGCTGTAAAAAGCTAGACTCGTCTAGCCAAGATAATAGCTGTTCTTTTGCATTCACGTTCGTAAGCCCAAATCCATTCATGTCCCAAAACTCAATAATTTCTTTCACATCTTCTGTTGTTTGGGGATTTTCTATGTCTAGGTAAAAGGCTTTTTGTTGTTTTTCATTTTCATTTTCTTTTTGTTTTTCTTTTTGTCCACGTATCGTATGACGACACGGGTACGAATCGTCCATTTCTATATATTCCGTCTTATATGTATCATTTTTATCCTGTTCTCTTTCTTCGTTACCGAAAAACCTCTCATCTTGTTTATAAAAAGATTCATAGAGGCTGCGAAAGTACTGTTTAGGAATGGGTTCCGAAACATAACGGATGAGCGAATGATCCTCAACCCTTTTTAATTCGGAAAGAATACAATCCACGACTGGTTTCCCGCCTTTATCCAGGTTATCCTTCCCCCAGTTTTTAATCGCAAGTTCTCTTGTTTCAGAATTGTAACGAATCAACTTGTAATGTAGGATGAAGCGCTCTAATAACAAATGGACACTCTCAATCGAATAGCCCATATCAAAAGCCATTTGTTTTTCTGTAATTTTATAGATTCCAATTTGAGTCGTATGCGGATTCGTAAGAAGATATAGGTAAAAATATTTCTCCTCCGGGGTCATCTCTTCTGAAACGATGGGAATCTTCCAAAATTCAGTTTGTACCATTCTATATTTTGCCATTATCCATCACTGTCCCTTCTTATGACCAAGGGGACGGTTCTCGTGGTTTTTTCGGACCAAGGAAACCGTCCTTGTGGAATTTTTAGTTGCTCCGCTTTTCTTGTTTTTTCTGACCAAGCTCCATGCGCTTCTTCTTCGGCTCTAGAACAAAGCAAAGAGGATCTCTTGCAATCCCACACGTAATCCTTCTAAACTGTTCCGCCGTCTGCAGCTTTGTGTTAAATGCGGTCAGCCTGCAGGGAACAATCAGAATATGTCCATTCTTAAATTCAAATTTTGTCTTGTTGTAATAGCTGCTTGTCCGGAGGATTTGGTCCGGGTTCAACCAGATGGAGTCCTCATTTTTGATTGATTTTGTTGGGAACACGACGATTCTTTGAATCGGATTCACCATGATGGGAGACATATAGGAATCCCCCATGATCCATTTAGAGGTTTTCATTGCGCCTTTTAAAGTAAATCCAATGCATCGGATGCTATCATCGAGAATTTGGATAGGGGACTTGTCGACAAGGATGATTCCATCTGATTGGGTTACCTTTGAACAGAGCCACGCGTTCCGATCGACATGGCCTTCCATGTACATAAACGATGGCTGAATGATATGAAATTTTTCCATAAACGTTCCACAACTCCTTCATTTATTTAAAGAAAGCATTACAAACAAAGAGTGAGAGCTGTTCTATTTAAGCGGTTACAAAAAGTAAGGGATTAAATTTTGGCAAATGGTTTCATTGCCTGAGGATTGAACACTAACATTTTGGGGTTGAATGACGGGCGCTGAGGCTGAATGTTAAAGAATTTCTGGAATATCCAATTCTCTTAAACGATTTGATTTGTTCCCATTCGCCAAGATAGAGGGGCGGCAATGAATAGTTGCACGGTTAATAGAAAAGCCGCCCGTTGAAGATTAGGTATTTATTTATTCCAGGTCAATGATTTCACGAATATCATTGATGCCAAAGACATCAGCAATTCGCAAAATATGGGGTATATGAATATTTTGCACTTTTTGACTCATTAATTTACTTAAAGTAGAACGAGGAATATCCGTTCTTCTGGACAATTCTCTTATGGATATATTGTATTTCTGTACTATGTTGTGCAATTTGACTGTCACTGTCTTTTCCATCTCTGTGCCTCCATTTCTTGTAATGCCTCTAGGTCAAAAGTAACACATGGAAATTATCCGAGTGGAATGCGTTCATTCCCCATTTGTATGTTTTCATGCAGTTGTTCAGGATTTTGTCAAATTTTGCGGTAAACCTTCGACAATGTTCTTGTCCAGCTGAATAGACAAAGCCAGTTATAGGAAGGGGTGTTGCCGAATTTAATCAAACGATTGATTGATAAATACATTTGTCGAAATCAATCAAAGATTGTAATTATATGTTGTTGTTAACCGCAACCAGTTTACGTATTTAGGAAAAGCTGCAATGGGGAGTTATCCCTTTTATTCCTCTTCCTTAAACATACGATTGAAGTTAATGGAATCAGCAATTATTTTTACAAATTGATCAGGTTCTAATCCGAACCCTTTAGCAAGCTTAAAGGTAACATAGAGCGACGGTTCTTTTTCATTCCTTTCGAGTTCGCCTGTGTAGGTTCGGTTTAGTTTACTTTCTTCTGCAAGTTTTTCTTGTGTATATCCTAACTCTTTCCTTAACCTTTTGATCACTTCTCCAATGTGCATGGCTTTATCCAAGGGAATTTCTCCTTTTTAAAACCATTACATATTTAGAAGGGCTCTTGCTCTACCGTCTATAGACGGCAATTTTGAATAAGGGAGAAATTCTTTATTTCTGCCCATACTTCCGACAACTTTCTTGGCTCTTTCCATTAAGAAACCTATATATTAGATGGGATTACTCAATTTCTAATCAAACGTTTGTGTAGAAAGCCAGTTTGTAGAAATTGGTATAATTTTGAGAGATAAAGTCATTTATTGAGAGTTTGGGAGATAAATCGAGAAGGACGGAACGAATTTATCGACAAAATATTTCCTCGGAAACTGGACAATGTTCATTTTTCAAAAGGCTTTGTGGCGGTTTTAATCAAACGATTGATTAAAAAAGAAAGCGCAAGAAGCTGTCGACTTTTCATGATTGCTGTCCGGATTCAATCGATTGGCAGTACCTTTTCTCAAATAATTCTTCAACATGATAAAAAGGGGAAACGCCAATAAATGGCATTCTCCTTATACAAAATTCAATTAAATACCTGATCAATTTCAGGTTTGTCATAATCCAATATCCAGTCATTGTATCTTTTATAAATATCTCTTATTGTATCGGGGGAAGCTGCCAACAAATCACAGCCCCTGTCATCGTAAACGTGAAAGATGGTTTTCCTGTTGATATTAATGAAGTAAACTCTATGGAAAATACTCGGTTTCAAACCCAGGTCTTGATTGCAAATTGCTTTTAATAATGGAACATATTTAAAATCGGATGTTTTGCATTTTAGAGTAAATCTATGAGTTTGATATATGCCTTCTTCATCATCTTCTGGAAAAATATAAGGCAATACTTGATGTTTCAATTTAAACAATAATGATTTTTTAACATAAGGAGAAAAGTTCTTTAGCTGATGTCTAAGGTTTTTCCCTTTATCAAAATCATTGACATCTATCACCACAAGAATATCTTCTGTTGGTGAATGTGTGGCCTCGAATAAAGAAATAGCCCTTTTATAACACACCAGTACATATGGGTTGTTTGGAAAATCATATTCCCTTTTCCACTCTACCCCAAGTTCAAAGCGTATCCCAATATCCCAGTTGTAAAACAAAGGCGGTCTAAGCTCTAAATGGGGGAATGTTTGGTGCATAAAATCATTTAACTGCATCTCAACACCTCATCGTTACAATTTGTATCGGTTAACTGAATTGAGTTTGGACTGATGTAGACTATCATACGTTTCTATCATTTCAAATACAAATGTTGTCAATAACCGGCAACGATAAAAAGTAAAATAATCAAAAAATAAGCGCTTGAAGGCTTCATCCTTCAAGCGCTTACTGGTTATAGATTTTTTACGTTGCCTGGATGAGATGGTTTATGTTTCGGTGACTAGCAATGGAAGGATGAACAGTTTTTAAGGATATCAACACTTTTTCATTGAATATCAACACTTTTAGACGGATAACAACACAAAATTGGATGATATCAACACTTTTTGGCAAGATATCAACACAAATTTGGGGTTTATCGGCAATTTTAAAATCCCCTTGCATCGAAATGTAAGGGGAGTGGGCTGCAGGGGGAGACCCCATAAGGAGTCTCCACTACCTATTGCTGATTTATTAAATTTCTAGAACTTTTAGTTACCCAAAAGTGTATTCTTCATTTCTGAAAACAGTAGATGGCAGATTGTGACCTGCAGAGTCTGCTAAAAAGGAATACACAAGGACATCCTCAAGATCATCTTTGCTTCCTCTAATGATGACATCAAGAAAATCTTCTACTTGGAATCGTGGGGTAAACAACACAATCTTAGTCGTTCTGTTTGGTTGTAAAGTAACAGAAGTACGAGAGATTTCGACTAATTCATTTTGAGTTGGAAAAAAAGTGTTTGGACTTCTTCTTACAATCACCGTTACATTATTAACAAGGTAGAGTGAATCATTGTTTAACATGATGTTGAGAGCGGTTGGAACAATCCCATTTTCAGAAACCGGAACTCGAAACACCCCAGTAGTTTTATGAGCCATATAATCACCTCCATATGTTTGATACTGCAAAATATGTCGAAAAATAGTTTTTGATTGGACAAATCTAGTATGGAAAATGACTAACTTTAGTGGGGTGAACCCCACTAAGGTTATTTTGCTATACTCAGCGAGTTGTTCTTGTGTAAAACCCGCCTCTTTCCTTACCTCTTTGATTACTGCTCCAATGTACATGGCTTTATTTTTATCCAAGAAAATTCTCCTTTTTAAAACCATTACATAGGTAGAAGAATAGTTATTACACCGTCTAGACGGGAATTTGAATAAGGGAGAAATTCTTTATTTATGTCAAACTTCCGACAACTTTCTTGCCTCATTCCATTAAGAAACCTATATATTAGATGGGTTTACTCAGTTTCTAATCAAACGTTTGTGTAGAAGCCCAGTTTGTCGATATTGGTGCAATTTTGAGAGATAAGGTTATTTATTGAGAGTTTGGGAGATAAATCGAGAAGAGCGGAACGAAAAGCAAGGAGAACCGTCCCTGTGGGATTTTTGATAGTTGATTGTCAATATTTAAAAAATATAGACAACTAATTGTCAATTGTGTTAATATTTCCCTAACATAATCGAACGAACATCATGTGAAAAAATGAAGAAGAGAGGTGACTTCTGCAAAAAAACGATTTAAAAAGGTTTTGAAAGCGTTCGCATAGAACCGTTCGCTCCGCTATGCTATTTTTAAAGAAAGGTCTTATAAAAACTGTGGGGCTGTTTTCAATTTTGGAGGTTAGAGACGATGACAACAAATTCGATGGATAAAATGAAGGGGATTAAGCCGTCCATTTTATTGGAGCAAAACAAGCATACCTTTACGAAAGCAGAAACTAAAATCTATGAATACATTCGAAATCATAGTCAACAGGTGATCTATTATTCTTTAACAGAGCTATCAGAGGCGAGCGGGGTAGCGGAAGCAACTGTTCTACGTTTTTTTCGAAAACTGGGGTTTAAAGGTTTTCAAGATTTTAAGTTTTTATTTGCACAAGAGACATTACACGCAGTACAAAAGGACAGCCATGAAACCATCATTAGAAAAATCAGAAATACGATGATCCAAGCGATAGATGAATCATCTGATATTGTCAGATTGGAAGATTTGCAAGCTGGAATCGATATGATCCATCAATCCGATGATGTCGTGATCTTTGGTATTGGTTCTTCAGGTATCGCCGGATTAGATATGCAAAATCGCTTAATGAGAATTGGAAAACATGCTAGTGTTGTCACGGACCCGCATTTTCAAATTATGCGGGCATCGTCTATGACAGAGAAAACGGTGGTCATTGCTATTAGTCTTACAGGCAGCACAAAAGACATTGTCGATGCGGTGGAAGTGGCCAAGCGAAATAACGCGACCGTGATTGCCTTAACAAGTTATGTGAAATCTCCGTTAACAAGGTTTGCTGATTTAGTCTTATTGTCGTCTGCGAAGGAGAGTCCATTAGATAGTGGATCCTTAGTGTCGAAAGTCGCTCAGATGTATCTCATTGACCTTCTCTGTACGGGAATTGCTATGCAAATATTTGAAAGTGCAAAATCGATGAACGTGAAGATATCTGAAAATTTATCAAGTAAGCTTTACTAGGATTTTTTGAAGGAAGAGTACAATACGAGGAGGAAATCGCTTGAAAAAATTTTTAATAGCAGGAATGACATCTATGCTGGTTCTGGGAAGTTATGTTGGAATCAAAGCAGATGCATCTGGTAGTGCAAAATCCGTAGATCGAATTACGTGGGAGTACGCAGGAGCACTAGAGGCACAAAAAGGATTTGATAAGAATATCGGTACAGCGGGAGTGTTAGCGGGATCGTATAAAAAGAATTTAATCGTTGGAGGCGGAGCGAATTTTCCTTATGAATCCGTCTTAAATGGAGGGGCAAAGAAATATTACTCCGATATCTATGTTTTAAAAAATGAAGATCATCAATTAACGATGGTCGAACATACAAATCTTAATCATGAGATTGGATATGGAACTTCGATCACTACAGATCAGGGAGTTTATTATATTGGAGGAAGTCCTGAAAAAGAATATGCAGATGATATTACGCTGCTAACTCTTGATTCACATAAAAAATTGAAAGTGAAAAAAGTAGGCGATCTGCCGTTTACGATTAGTGATGGTATCGCTGTTCAGAAAGATGGAAAATTGTATATTGGTCTTGGTAAGCAAAATGGAAAAGATAGTAATAAATTATATGAATATGATTTGAAAACTTCTAAAACGAGAGAATTAGCGTCCATCCCGGGGGAAAGTGCCAGGAATCAAAGTGTCGCTCAACTGTTAAACGGAAACCTCTATGTCTTTAGTGGTGGAGGATCCGTTGCTTATACGGACGGGTATAAATATGATATCGAAAAAAATACCTGGTCAAAGGTTTCTTCCGTCAAAGTGGATGGAAAAGAAATCTCTTTACTAGGAGCCAATTCCGTCAAATTAAATCAAGATGAAATGATGGTCATTGGAGGATTTAATAAAGAAATCTATGACAATGCCGTTAAAAATTTAAGCACCTTAACGGGAGAAGAATTAGCAGCTTTTAGAACAAAGTATTTCAATGCAGATCCTTATGAATTTCATTGGAATAAAGATGTTTTAATCTATAATGCAAAAAAGGATACGTGGAGATCGATCGGAAAGGTTCCTTTTGATGCACCTTGTGGGGAAGGCTTAGTGTTAATGAATAAAGATATTTTTTCTATCAATGGAGAAATAAAACCTGGGGTAAGAACGAATGCGATTTATTCAGGAACCTTACTCAACCATTAAATAGATTAAATGATTTTTAGAAATAGGGAGAAATCCCTTTATTGTCTCGTGAAACGAATATTTCATGCAGCTTATGAGGACAAGATCAGCTAAAATGCAGACTTTACAGCACAGAAAGAAGTAGGTTGTTTCATTTCAAAAATTTATAGAAATGGAGTTTTGTATGAATACTTTTTTAGTTAAACGTCTATTCAATTTTTTGCTAGCGTTTGTGCTTGTACTCTCTTTTAGTTCCATGATCCATGTGAGTAAAACAAAGGCAGAGGCCAATGCACTGCTTGATTACTCAGTAAATAAAACCTTTAACGGCACGAGTGACTACATAGATAAAACAGCGGATGTTCAAAAGATCTCAGGACTGACCGAAGGATCGATCGTTGCGAAGTTTAAAACGACAAGCGGTGCTGCTGCAAAAGCCATCATTAGTGGTACAGATACGAAAGACCCTTCGAGTAATATCACCTTAAGTGTAAATGGATCTGATTTATACTTTGAAAATCGGGAAAATGGAAGTTACGCTTCTAGCCTGAAAGCGGCTGGTTATTATAATGACGGGAACTGGCATACTGCCGTCCTTACGGTGGATGCTGCTGGAACCAAATTATATGTCGATGGAATTTTAATGGCCACCCATTCTTCAAAAGCATTTTTCTCGAATGTATCAGACATGGATGGCTTGTATATTGGCCGTAATGCCGATAATGGCGGCGGGCAGTGGTACTTTAATGGAGACATTGAGAACGTGAAGATCTTCAACCAAGCCTTAACTGCGGAAGACGTGAAAAAGATAAGCGGTGATACCATCTATCCTGTACCGGATGTACCTGCCGCTGTTCCTTTATTTGAACCAGGCATGGCGAATACTGCAGCATATCGGATTCCCTCTTTGCTTACCACCCAAAAGGGAACGATCATTGCTGCGGCTGATGTAAGAAAAATTGGTATAGGGGATAGCCCGAATAATATTGATACCGGCATCCGCAGAAGCACAGATAATGGTAAGACATGGAGTGATTTGGATGTCATTATTGATTATCCAGGTTCTGGATATGATGGTGCTTCTACCATTGATTCTTCCATGCTGCAAGATCAAGAGACCGGGACCATCTGGCTTTTGGTTGACCATTTCCCTGGCGGCATTGGGTTTGGAAGTGCCACACCAGGTAAAGGATTTGATGCCAACGGATATCGCCTTCTCTATGACAAGGCTGGAAATGAATTCACCCTAAGAGAAAACGGACAAGTGTTTGATCAAGCCGGGGTCAAAACAGATTACACGGTGGCTTCCAATGGTGATGTCGATCTAAACGGCGAAAAACGCGGAAACATCTATCTGAAAAAAGGTATTGACCCGCAAGAAAGCCTGCTTGAAGCAAGAACCGCCTTTTTGCAAATCATTAAAAGTGATGACGATGGCAAGACATGGTCAAAACCGATGGACTTGAACAGCCAGGTGAAGGAGTCCTGGATGAAATTCCTTGGTACAGGACCTGGAAGAGGGCTTCAATTAACTAAGGGCGAGCATAAGGGAAGATTAGTTTTTCCAGTTTACTATACAAATAAAAACGGGATGCAATCAAGTGCTGTCGTCTATAGTGACGATCACGGAAAGACGTGGAAACGCGGTGAATCTCCAAACGATGGCAGAGTATGGCAAGGCACAACGCTGCAATCTGAAACAACAGGTGTTTGGGGGGCACAATTAACCGAATCACAAGTGATTGAACTGGATAACGGAACGTTAAAATTGTATATGCGAAATACTTCAGGGACAGGAAGAGTGGCAGTTGCTGAAAGCTTGGATGGAGGAGAAACCTGGGGGGATGTAACCTTTGATCAAACCTTGTTAGATCCTTATTGTCAGTCAACGGTTATTAATTATCCTGATCTGGGAGATGGTAAAAACCGTGTCATCTGGGCGAATCCGGCAAGTACCTCCGGCAGGGTAAACGGGACGGTCCGTGTAAGTGAAGATGACGGAGTAACATGGAAATCTTCCATGCTGGTAAAACCGGGCGGCTATGCGTATTCTGCCTTAACCGTTCTACAGGATGGGAAAATTGGTCTGTTATATGAAGATAATGCAGGGTCGATTTTATTCACCTCCTTCTCGCTATATGATGTTACGAAAGAGGATTCCACCCCGCCTGTGATTGATCTTAAGGACTCTCTGACTGTAAACCAGACAGATGAAGCCAATATTCCAGTTACAGTGACGGATCCAATCAGCGGAGTGGCTGACGTTCAAATGACTTTGGATGGGAAAGAAGTCGAGAATCCGATTCATTTCGAGCCGCTATCCCTTAAGGCGGGCGATCATACGCTTCAAGTGAAAGCAGTGGATGTTGCTGGAAATGAAGCAGTGAAGACAAGTACGCTCCATGTATCCTTTGATATCGGTTATCTGGATGAATTCCTGGCTGTCGCTACGAATAAAGGCTGGGTGACAGATGAAGGAATTTTGAACAGTTTAACATCAAAAGTTCAGCACATTCAGTCTAAACAGGATGACAACGGTACCGTTCTGAATGGTCTGAAGGCTCTCGAGAACGAAGTGAAAGCACAAGAAGGCAAAAAGATCGATGAAGATGGTGCGAAATTACTTTTGGAGGATATCTCTTATCTTAAAGCCCATATAGAGTAGATTTCATCTTTGCGGCTGGAGGGTCAAAATACACGTGTCGTGTTAGCTAAATAAGAAGGAATGGTTAGATTCCGAAATCGTGATTGACCCAAAAGAATTGATAAGTAGGATTGCTAAATATTTTGATAGATAAGAAGTTTTTTAAAGCCGTAACCTATTGGCAGGTTACGGCTTTTTAATGAAGGGTGTTTTCAAAAATTCAAAATTTGGGGTCAGAACCCCCTGCTCGGCTAGTTCTATCGGCCAATTAAAGGTTCCCATTGGAAAACCGCCCCGCGCCGCAGCAAGCACAAAGGGCTATTTCCAAAAGGCAGGAAATTGCCGGTCCTTGTCGAATACTTGTAACCAACAACCTCTTCATTTCCCATTACTCCAACATAAGGTGACCATTGATATCTAAAGATTAACATTCGTGATATGAATAAATTTTTTATTGAATAAGGAGGGGACCGATCATGAAGGTAGATGAATATCTCATAAAGGATGTAGTTTGTATCACATGGCCTGCCACTGTTGAAATCATTTATTTAGAAGCGATAAAGAGTAATTATCACTGGTTTCTATTAACA
Source organism: Neobacillus sp. GCM10027624 (assembly GCF_042675345.1). NCBI lineage: Bacteria > Bacillati > Bacillota > Bacilli > Caryophanales > Bacillaceae > Neobacillus > Neobacillus sp. GCM10027624. Next base: position 188,705 of record NZ_JBHTHD010000008.1, on the reverse strand, counting down.
AAAGGAGAAGAAATTATTGGATGTATAAAACGAAATACGCTATATGACCAATTAAAGGCTATCAATTTCGCAGAACTCAATTCAATATCGATAGAAAATTTATTGACAGATGTTTCAGTCGTAACGGATGAAGAAGCGAGCCAAATAAACTATGATGCCAATAAGGTTGTTGTTGTAATCGAGTCAAAGGGGAAGGTTAAGGGAGTAATTGATTGGGAATTTTGGAAAAGGATGCATCAAGTGGTTAATGAAGATGAATGGATTATCAAAGAAATGCAGACAGTTTTTGATGAGTTTTATCAAAGTATTTTTGTTACAGATGATAAAGGAAATGTTATACGGGTCAGCTCTTATGATGACCAGCAGCACTTGGGGAAAAATGTTTTTGATTTAGAGAGAGAAAGAGTCTTTTATCCATCCATCACGGCAAAAGTAATTAAGTCAGGCAAGCGGGAGAGCGGTTTACAATATACAAATACGGGTGAAATGTTTCAAATTGATTCCATTCCTATTAAGAATGAATTGGGAGAAATTGTACGTGTCGTGTCCATTACGAAACATTCTTCGGAAATTGAGAATTTAAAAAAGTTACAACAAGAGACCAAGACTTTATTTGATAGTTACCAAAGAGAGGTGGCGCGAATTAAGCAAGAGAAATACGAGGATAAACCCTTCATATACAAAAGTAAAGCGATGGAAGATGTGTTTGAGCTTATTAAGTCAGTATCCTCTGTAGATACTTCTGTTCTCATTTTAGGCGAAACGGGTGTAGGGAAACAAATGGTTGCCAATCAAATTCATTTATTATCTCATCGAAATGATAAGCCGTTTGTTACCATTAACTGTGGAGCGATACCGGAAAATCTATTAGAGTCTGAGCTGTTCGGTTATGAGGAGGGGGCTTTTTCTGGTACAAGAAAGGGAGGGAAATTAGGACTTTTTCAAATTGCTGATAAAGGGACTATATTTCTGGACGAGATTGGCGAGATGCCAGTATCTTTACAGGTGAAACTATTACGGGTTTTGCAAGAAAAAGTGATTTTAAAAGTTGGAGGAACAAAAGAGCATAAGATTGATGTTCGAATCATTTCAGCAACAAATAAAGATCTGAGTCAAATGATTAAAGATGGCTCCTTTCGTGAAGATCTATACTATCGAATCAATGTTGTTCCCATCAGAATTCCAGCCCTGAAAGAACGAAAGGATGATATAGAAGCACTTGTCTATCATTTCCTTGATAAATTTAATAAGAAGTATCAAAAAAATGTCGAGCCCTCATCCAGACAATTGGAACAAATATTAAACTATTCATGGCCCGGAAATGTAAGGGAGCTTGAAAATGCAATTGAAAGAATGATTGTCTTAGAGAAGTCTTTGTTCTTTGAAGATGAAAGAACAGACTCATTGTATCTTCATGAGGTTGAAAAGGAGGAAGGAAAACTTCCTCATTTAACGAAGTTCATGGAAACAGCCGAAAAGGGGCTTATTATGAAGGCAATGTCACGTTTTTCAACGACGAGGGAAATGGCGAATAGTCTGGGGGTCAATCAATCCACCATCGTTCGAAAGCTACAAAAGTATGGATTGCGGGATCATCTCCAACAGAATGATATTTAAAAGCAGGATAAAATAGGAAGTTAACTCCTTTTTATGCAAATACAAGGTAATGTTTGCCGATTAGATGCCGATACGCATCAATCTTGATGCATGATGTCATCAAGCACGTCTTGTTTTTACAGAAAATTCAATAATAACTTACTTTTCGCTCAATTACATTTTGGCACGATTATTGCACAATAGAATACTAAAGGGGATTTGCTTTTTAAATAAAATGAAAGCATTTTCAACACACGATAAGGGGGAAAAAGGAAAATGAAAAGAAACTTAGCAATAGTTATAGGATTGATTATGTTATTTGTTCTATCAGCGTGCGGGCAGTCCGCCACTAGCGGAAAAGAAGACAAAAAGGGGACGAATGAAAAAGTCATTCGTGTTGCTACAGACAGCGAAAGTGTTCCTTTTACTTATCTTAATACGAAAACTCACGAACTAGATGGCCTGCTTATTGATGTTATTAAGGAAATTGGAAAGAGAACGGATTATAAAATTGAACTGCAAAATATGGAATGGACAGCACTCATTCCATCCGTTCAAACAGGAAAAGCTGATGCAGTTGTAGCCGCTATGTATACTACAGAGGAAAGAAAAAAGATTATTGATTTTACGGAACCTGTATTTGGATATGGTGAAGGCTTGATTGTTCAAGAAGGAGATCATACCACTAAAACATTAGAGCAGTTAAAAGGAAAAACGGTTGGCGTACAGATGGGAACATCCTATAAGGATATGTTAGATAAGAAAGCCAGCAATCTAAAATTGAATATTAAATCATATAAAGCATCTGCAGATATGGTAAAAGATTTAGAGAATAAAAGAATAGATGCAATGTTATCGGATAAGCCGATTTTTCAATATATGAAAGTAATTAATCCTGGTTTGAAAATAAATATCGTAGATGATTATAAGCCAGAGCTGTTTGGAAATATTGGAATTGGAGTAAATAAGGATAATAAAGATTTATTGAACAAACTTAATGCTGCAATCAAAGATATGAAAGAGGATGGATCCTTAAAAGAGATCTATAAGAAATGGAAGCTCGACTACGATTATGAAAAAAATGGGGAATGATAAATGGACAAATTCATCGAAGGATTAAAAACTTTTTCTCCGCAGTTGTTACAAGGGACGTATATAACCATTGAATTAACTGTAATCTCGCTTATTCTTGGCCTTATTCTTGGATTGCTTGTTGCAATGGGGAGGCTGTCAAATAATAAGCTAATCAATAAAGCCTGTGGTGTCTATATCAGTATCTTAAGAGGAACACCTTTGCTGGTCCAATTAATGTATGTATATTTTGTATTTCCGGAATTAGGGATTCAAATGACTGCTTTTCAGGCGGCCATTGTGGCATTATCCATTAATGAAAGCGCCTACCTCGCTGAAACATTCCGGGCCGGAATTCTATCAATCCCAAAAGGGCAGATGGAGGCTGCAATGGCTGTTGGAATGGATTATTCGAAGGCTATGCGAAGAATTATTCTACCGCAGGCAATTAGAAATATGCTGCCGGCCATTGGGAATTCCGCGATTACCTTAACGAAAAATTCCTCCCTGGCTGCAGTGATCACTGTGTCCGAGCTCATGTACCAGGGGCAAATCCTGGTTGCGGCAACCTTTGAAAATATCCTTATTTTTACACTAGTTGCGATTATTTATTGGCTGTTACACTATCCGCTGGCATTATTAGTCAATTATCTAGAAAAGCGTGGTGATTATAGAAATGCTGCAAGCAGCTAATCTTGAGGCATCCTCTAATCATGAAGTGCCATCCACTAGGCCCAATATTTTGGAAGTCCAAAATGTAAAAAAGGAATTTGGCTCAAAAAAGGTTCTTAAGGGAATCGATTTGACGATTCATAAAGGCGAGGTTGTTGTAATCGTAGGGCCGAGCGGGAGCGGTAAAAGTACGTTGCTTCGGTCAATGAATGTACTTGAGGCACCTACGTCTGGAGATATTCTATTAGAAGGCCAGTCTATTTTATATAAAAATTCAGCAAAGAAAAGAAAGGAATATACTCCAAAAGAAATTAGTAAGTTTCGTGCAGAGATTGGTATGGTCTTTCAGTCTTTTAATCTTTTTCAGAATAAGAAGGTACTAGAAAATATTATTGAGGGCCCCGTACAGGTACGAAGGATTAAGAAAGAACAGGCAATTGAAGAAGCCAAGATCTTACTCGGCAAAATGGGGTTGTCTGATAAATGGGATCAATACGCACATTCTCTGTCCGGAGGGCAGCAGCAGCGTGTAGCAATCGCAAGAGCTCTCGCTATGAAGCCAAAACTATTATTGTTTGACGAACCAACATCTGCACTTGACCCTGAGCTGGTAGGGGAAGTGTTATCGGTTATGAAAGACCTGGCATTAGAAGGGTTAACCATGGTGGTGGTAACCCATGAAATGGGATTTGCACGTGAAGTGGGAGACCGGATTATCTTTATGGATGAAGGAAATATTCTTTACGAGGCCCCTTCAGACCAATTCTTTGGTAAACAAAATCGACATGAACGAATACAAAAGTTCTTAAATACGATCGATAAATAAAAAATGTTTTTATTACGAAAAAAGAATTAGGAGGAATTCAATATGAATAAAGTAGTCGTACTAGGTGCAACAGGGACAATCGGCCAGGTAATTGTGCGGGATTTAGTTGAAAGCGGTGTAGAGGTAATTGCTGCGGATTTAGATATTAAAAGATTAGAAGAGTTGAAGGCAAAAACGAATCATCAAATCGAAATTACCCCTTTGAATATTAAAGATCAAGAAAGAACGGAAGAAGTCCTTCTTCAAGGAAAGGTTTGTGTCAATGCTACAAACTATGTTTTTAATATTGAAGTTATGAAGGCAGCGGCTGCTGTGGGAATCAGCGTTCTTGATTTAGGCGGGTTATATAAACTGACCAATGAACAGTTAAAGCTGGATAAGGAAATGAAGGAAGCGAATATATTATCGATTGTGGGAATGGGGTCCGATCCAGGAGCATCCAATGTTTTCAGTCGTTATGGTGTAGAAATGCTGGATTCTGCCGAAGAGATCCATATTCGTTTCGGCTCTACCTCCTCAGGGGCTACCTTCGCTTTTGCGGTAGATACCATCATCGATGAAGCCATAAAAAATGCAGTGGCCGTTAAAGATGGAGTCCTTACTGAAATTCCACCTCTATCGGATGAGGAGCTGACAGTCTTCCATGAAGATATTGGGGTACAAAAAACCTACTCCATCATTCATTCGGAATTAGCAACCTTGCCAACTAGCTTTCCAGAAGTTAAGAACATCACGTATAAGGATTCCTGGGATCCGGCTACAATTGAAAAAATCAAAACATTGGACGCACTAGGCTTGTTAGAAACAGAACCAGTCGAAATTGCAGGGAATACTGTCCTTCCTAGACGTCAAACTGTGTCTTTATTACAAAATGTATTAGTAGCTAAAGAAAAACCACAGTGGGGGAAAGATGTATTGTTGGTTGAGGTTAGAGGGTGGAAAAACGGAAACAAGGCATCTGTTAAATTAGAAATGCTCACTGATTACCAGCCTGAGTGGGATGTGAGTGGTACCCAATATGGCACTGCCATTCCTGCTTCCATTGCAGCCCAAATGATTTTGAATGGAGAGGTAACAGAAAAGGGAGTTAAGCCTGCAGAACAATGTATTGACCCGAAAATATTTTTATCCTATCTAAAAGACAAGAATGTTGAAGTAAATATTACGTATAGTGAAACAAAAAAAGATATAGCTGTTTTTGCTTAAGAATATCTAAGATTGAGGAATCATGAACTCAGGTGTCAAATGAGTTTCTGATCCCTCGATCGTTTTATTTTTTATCGGAAAGGTTTAATTTTCTATTAAATTGAATCGTATAAGTAACGAATAGATCATAGAGGGATAGGGAAGGTGAAAAACATGCATGTAGGGGCTAAAGCAGATGTTATTCTTTCTAGCAATGCAGTATTTACGGCTGTTGATGACAGTCCAAGGAAGGCATCTATTGCAATTATAGGAAATAAAATTGCCTGTGTTGGCAGTGAACTTGAAATGGAGCCATTTATAGGCCCGAAGACTAAATTCTATCGTTTTGAGGACAATCTGATCATGCCGGGGTTCAATGACGTACATACACATGTGATTCTGGGCTGCCTCATGGAGGATACTGTCAATTTACTTGAAGCCGGATCAGCTAAGGAAGCGGCTTGCCTCATGAGGGATTTTGCCGAGAAAAGGCCAAATGATCAATGGATTTTGGGATTTAGCTGGTATCATACATATTGGGAGAATCAACAGGTACCTCACCGTTCAGAATTAGATGACGTAATCCCTGACCGTCCCGTTTTCCTTTTGCATGCTGCCGGTCATATTGGCTGGGCAAACAGTAAAGCGTTAGAGTTAGCAGGCATTAATCGAGATTCGGTTGATCCGGTTGATGGAGTGATTGAACGGGATGAACAAGGTGAACCAACAGGAATTCTGTATGAAAATGCCCTATCATTAGTGGCGAAAAAGGCATTTAATTTACAGGGTGAACAAAGAGAAAGAATATTTACCAGATTTCTTGGTAAGGCAGCTAAACTTGGAGTTACCTCCGTTACAGATATTTTTACTTTGACAGGTTATGAAATTAATGAATTAGATTTATATGAAGAGTTTCTTAAAAGCGGAAAATTAACCACCCGTATTTTCTTTTTAACTGGATTAGCGGACATTGAACGGGCAAAACGATTACGTGATACCTATCAATTTGATAAGCTCCAGTTCTCCGGACTAAAGGAATTTTTAGATGGGATTGTGACTGCTCACACAGCCCATCTTGTAGAGCCATACTCAAACCGTCACGAGACTTGCGGGCCTAAACCGCCTGATAGAATGAAAGATTTGGTGTTACGGGCAGATCAAGAAGGATTTCGAATTCGATTTCATGCCGTAGGTGATGGAGCCGTCCGTTATGCTTTAGATGTTTTTGAAGAGGCACAGCGAATCAATGGAAAAAGAGACTCTAGACATACTGTTGAACATATTGAAGTGATCCACCCAGATGACATACCGCGTTTTGCAGAATTACGTGTTCTTCCTTCCATGCAGCCGGAACATATGGGCCTTATTGAAAGAAATCATTATGTTTCCTGTATAGGTAAAGGGAGAGAACCTTATACGTTTCCAGTAAAGTCTTTAATGGAAACAGGGGCAACGCTTTTACTGGGGACGGATTACCCGATTGTTGAATTGAATCCGATGTTCGAACTATATCGAGCTGTCTCAAGAGTTTCCGGAGACGGAAAACCATGGAATGAAAGTGAAGCTATTTCCTTGGCCTCTGCTTTAAAAGCGTATACTGCAAATGCAGCCTATGGAGTGTTCAAAGAAAATGATTTAGGTACTCTAGAACAAGGAAAACTAGCCGATCTCATTGTCCTTGATCGAAATTTATTTAATGTTCCTGTAAGCGAGATCAAGGGTACAAAGGTAAAACTAACGATGATGGATGGAGAAATTGTTTTTGAAGATGTTCCATCTGGTCTTTTTGTATAGAAGCTTGAGAAAAAGTGAAAGTCAAAAAGTATAGGGAGGGCGATTTAATTGTTGATCTCAAAGGAAAGATTTGAATCTGTTCTAAGAGGAAAATCGGATGTTCAAAGAATGTATATTAACGGGGAATGGGTTACAAGTAAATCAAATTTAGTTCGGGAGATCGTAAACCCTGCAACTAACGATAGTATTGCAACCGTAACGGAGGGGACTATTGAGGAAGTTGAACTTGCTATTAAGGCTGCTAAAGAGGCTTTTTATAAAAATGGCTGGAAATTAACTTATGCCCGTACCAGAGCGAATCTTCTATTAAAGGTAGCTAGTAAACTAGAAGATCGAAAAGAAGAATTTGCCATGCTTGAGACATTGAATAATGGAAAGGTATATGCGGATGCATTAAACGATGTGGAGGATGCCATTAACCAGTTTCAATATTATGCGGGACTTGCCACAAAGCCGCATGGCCAAACATATGATGTACCGGATGAGATCCGGGCGATGGTTGTCCGTGAACCTGTTGGCGTGGTAGCACAGATTGTTCCTTGGAATTATCCTCTTGTTATGGCTTCACAGAAAATGTCAGCTGCATTGGCGGCCGGCTGCACAGTTGTCATTAAGCCAGCTTCGCAAACTCCTTTAACCCTGATTCGATTATTTGAAATTCTTGATGAAGTTGGTTTTCCAAAGGGAGTTGTAAATTTAGTTCTAGGATCGGGCTCTGTTGTTGGGAATACACTTGCCAATCACCCTGATGTTGATAAAATTTCATTTACTGGGGGCACATCTACAGGTATACAAATTATGAAAGACGCTGCAAATACGATTAAAAAGGTTGGTTTGGAGCTTGGGGGGAAATCACCGAATATTGTCTTTGCTGATGCGGACTTCGAGACAGCTGTGGATTATGCTTTGTTGGCTATCTTTGCCGGTCAAGGGCAAGTTTGTTCCGCTGGGTCACGCCTCCTTCTTGAAAAAAGTATTTATGAAAAGTTCGTTACCGAGCTTGTAGCCCGTGCAAAAAAGATTAAAATCGGTCCGGGCTGGGAAGAGGAGACAGAAATGGGTCCCCTTATTTCTAAAGAGCATTTGGAAAGCGTGCTTAGTTATGTAAAGATTGGATTGGATGAAGGTGCGGAACTCTTGTGTGGAGGGAAGCGGATTACAGATGGCGCACTTGCCCAAGGTAATTTTATGGAGCCGACTATTTTTTCAGCGACAACGCCCGATATGAGGATTGTTCAAGAGGAAATCTTTGGCCCTGTCCTTGCCATTCAAGTGTTTGAGACAGAGGAAGAGGCAATCGAACTTGCAAACGGGACTGATTTTGGGCTTGCTGCCGCCGTTTTTACAAATGATGGAGCTAAGGCACAGCGTGTTATTCGTGATCTGCAAGCCGGAATAACATGGATTAATACGTATCATCCTACATTCAATGAGGCACCTTGGAGTGGGTATAAACAAAGCGGTATTGGCGGAGATTTAGGAACGTATGGTTTTGAAGAGTACTTGCATACAAAGCAAATTAATATTGCATTAAATGTTCAACCCTCGGGTTGGTATAAAGGATAAAGTTAACGGCCATTTCCTATGAAGGAAATGGCCGTTTTAAGGAGTAGCGACAGATGCCATCCAGTAATTTTTTTAATTCTCGATTCCCGGGGTTAGACCAAAAAGAGGTGAACCCCTTTTGTTGGACCAAAAACCCAACATGGGGGTTTTTTATTCTAATAAGGCTGTTTTCTAAAAGATTGTGTTTTTATATAGGTAGCACGAGAAGTTGATGGAGGTGGAAGGTGCAAGACTCCTCGAAGATGCTACCACATTTTCTTCGGGCGTGGGCGGATTCAAGGATGTAATTCAATGTCCTGCGGGAGCAGCGGGACAGGTAAGACCCCACAGGCGCTCAGCGCCCGCCCCGCGGAAAGCGAGCAACCTAGAGTGGAAATCAACCACTCTACTTTTTAGTAAATAGCAGCCAAGTTTACGAAATCAGCCTTTGATAAAGACAAAAAAATTACTTTTAATAAAAAATTTCACCTGCTATAACACCCAAAATAATAAGAATGTCTAATGTTACAAGTATCTTCATCCATATTTTCATAGTGTGAGATCTCCATTCTTTAATGTCTTATAATGACCAGGGACCAAAAGACCAAGAGAACCGTCCCTGTGGAACCTTTTCTTTATCTTTTTCTTCCTTTCCTAAAACCCAAGTAAAAAACACCCAAACTATAGGATACAAACCCGAAAATAGTCATAATAACTTTCTTATGCGATTTCCATAGTAAGGCCATATTGTACATAAAAGTACCTTTGGTATGCAAATAATAAAGATAGACAATTAGTAGAGATAGGAAAATAAGAAAGATAACCTTAAGTAATTGAAAAAAGCTTACATTTTCTAGAAAAGCTGTTTTCTGTTTCTTTTTTTTGAGGAAGATTTTTTTATTGCTCTTGTTTCAGCCACAGAATTCTCCTCTCGATTTTTAGCTAAGAAAATATAATTAATACTAATTATATAAAAAATCTCTAACAATATTATAGTGTCAGAGCTTTTCAACATCTAAAACCTCTCTGGAAAGCTTGGAGTCAGAACCCCGCTCGGCTAAAGTTTAAAGTGGTAATGTAAAAGAATCCCCTGCCTCATTGAAGCGGGGGATTCTTATTGATTATTTGAGAGAGGAGAGCTTTTTTACTTTGTAACTTGTAATTTTGGGGTCAGACTCCCGCTCTGCCTAATTCTAAGGCACCAATCAAAGCGGCTCAAGAAAAAGAAACAGGGGATACCGTCCATTCAGGGGTGGCTTAGGTTTTTGGGAGGTGAAATCATTAATAAAGAGTTTGCTTTTGTGTCCCATCTGTTTTTATTCTATATACCATTTTCTCCGTTCTTGTGTAATAAATCCAATCATCGAAAATGTTTATATTCGTTACAAAATGCTCATTTAAGAAAGTATTACCTGTTCCATCTAGTTTCATCTTGTAAAGATCTCCGCCAGGGACATCCACTGTGGCATAGTATATCCAACCGTTCGACACGTTGAAGGTTGAAGAAGGGACATCACTCAATTTTATAAGATTTGACCCATCCAATGTCATCTTATAAATTCTATTTTCATCCGCTGGATTTCTAAAATACATCCAATACCCATCTATTTGAAAATAGTAGGCACTTGTTTCATTTAATTTTGCTCTTTCTGTTCCGTCAATTTTTACTCTGTATGGTTTTTGGCTGTCCGATACATTTTGGTAGTAAATCCAATTACCGATTAGGTTAATGGCGGAAGTTTGATCATCATTTAATTTTATTCTTCCTGTTCCATCTATGTTTAATTTGTATAATTTGGCACCGTCGGATTGATTTGCATAGTAAATCCAATTGCCTGCAACCGTTACATTCGTTGAACTATCATCCGTTAATTTTGTCCTTTCCGTCCCATCTGTTTTTATTTTGTATATCTTTCCATTATCCCTTCCATTTCGATAATAGACCCATCCATTTAAAACATTCATATAGGTTGGATCATCATTTGCTGATAACGGTGTATCCAATGTTAAATCTGTTTTGATTTTAGACAATGTTCCGTACAATGCTGTGCCTTGTCGTTTATTATAAAATAGCCAATCATTTTCTTTAGCCACTATACCGTTATTCAATATATTTCCTGTTGTATTCCCTAGCCCTCCCGTAGTTAATTCTTCTGTGAGAGCTAATAAATATTGATTCTCCTGGGTGAGGACATTCACTCTATTTTGCAATTCGTTATAATCAGAAGTGACATTAATTAACTGATTCGTTTCATCCCACACTACCTTAGCCCCCACCCTGCTGAACTCGGCAATTGGAACGTAAATAAACGGGTAGGTTGCACCTTCGGGTTTAAAATTAAGTACAGGATAGAGACCAGTATTAATATCTACACCATTCACAAGAATGGGTCTATCTGCTGTGTAGGCAGTAACAGGCTTGTATTGCAACTGCCTGACTTCCATGCCCTTTTTTGCTGTTAGATCGGGAATCAAAAGTGTTTGCCCAATATATATGATTGGGGTCGAAAGATAATTTGTATGGGTAATACTTTCCACAGATGTATTGAACTTCATGGCTATTGAATATAAGTTATCACCTGGTTGAACAACATAACTAAGATTAAGGTTTCTGTTCATGATCGCACCCTCCTTATGGCAGATTACATTATTTATCGTATTACTCTGTAAAAGAAAAAGTGCCTAATTGATTTTGCTTCCTTTTAGTTAGGGGTTATGGTCGGTTCAAGGATTGTGAAGAAGCCTAATTTGTAGGAACTTGAATGTTTTGAAGGCCAAAGGACATTTTTTGAGAGTTTGGGAGATAAATCGGGAAACTGAATTGAATTTTCGACAAAAAATTTCCGGGGAAACTGGACAATGATTGTTTTCTAAAAGGCTTTAGTTCAGTTTTAATCAAACGTTTGATTGAAAAAATATGTATCAGAATTTGTCGGTTTATACGGATTAGGAGCTGCATGATCAGATGAAGAAGAGCGAAACCAGAACTTGCCTCCGGGCAAGTTTTTTATTTTTTCTATGCTAAATATGGGGGATTAATCTATGAAAAAGATGCTGATTTAAGATGTAGTTCATTTTGTTATGGATTTGACCTGGACACTATGAATGGGGTTTAATCCCTTTTTCGGGAAATCCTAGAATTATTGGAGATTCTCGTAAAGTAGGCAAGGACAGGGTGGAAGTCACTGAATCTGGGGAATTTGAATTAACTGTAAGAGTATATTTAGGTGTAGATTTACAGATGGAAGAACTGAAGAAACAGTTATAGTTGATTGTGTCAGAACAGCTAACAGAGAATTTAGTCAGTGAAGAAATAAAGCAGCATCGCAGTATTTTTAAAAAGTGGCTGAATCAGTCTCTCTTTCTTCAAATAAGGGTGCTTTACAAATGATCTGGTTTCCAAATGGGTTTTGAATAATTCTAAAAATTCAACCTTTTTTGTTGACAAAAAAGAATTGTTTAATGTAATTTATTTATAGGTTACTATTTTGGTAGTAACTCATGGTTGTTTCTAATCATCGAGAAAATCACTGGAAAATTATCAGAAACCGGTTCAACTCTTGCAATGCAGCACTTTTAATTTCGGAGGTGATAAATGTAACCGGTTGCTTTATGCTCAGTCCAATTCTAAGTATTTTTCTATCAATCTATAAAACAGCCAAAGGAGGCTAAGTAGTGTGAAGAAGGTATTATTATCCATTTTAATTGTATCTTTTCTATCGGTTTACCTTGCTGTAACCCCATTATTAGCACAAGCAAAAATGAAAAATAAAAGCATTGATTTTCAAATGCTTGCAGTTAATGATTTTCACGGCAATTTAAATACCGATAGCGATTTTGAACAAAACGGTAAGACAGTGAAAGTTGGTGGAGCTGCCTATTTGGCTACTCATTTGAATATGGCTGAACAGGATATGAGAAAGCAAGCCAAGAAAGAGGGGCTTAAGTCATATACGATCCGTCTACATGCAGGAGACCTTGTTGGTGCAAGCCCCCCGATCTCCGCATTACTTCAGGATGAGCCGACAGTAAAAGCCTTTAATGAGATGAATTTTAAAGTAGGAGTCCTTGGAAATCATGAATTTGATGAAGGCATACCTGAAATAAAACGTCTATTATATGCGACTTCTGTTCATCCAAATGTCGCGGTCTACACAGAAGGGTTTCACTATCATTACAAAGGGATTGATAAAGACTTTGATTATTTGGCAGCCAATGTGATAGACAAAGAAACTGGCAAACCAATATTTCAACCCTATTCGATTAAATATTTCGGAAGTGTAAAGGTTGGATTTATTGGAGTGGACACGGTAGAAACCGTAACAACGACTTTAGCCAAAAATATTGAAGGATTAAAATTTCTTGATGAAGCAGAAACAGTTAATAAATATACGAAAGTACTTCAAAAAAAAGGGATCCATGCCATTGTGGTGGTAGGCCATATCCCGGCAGACAATCAAGATGGGAAAATTGTCGGAGCCGCTGCGGATTTAGCCAAAAAGGTTAATCATGATGTGGATGTCATTTTTGCCGGACACAATAACACAAACGTTAATGGCTTTGTCGATGGAAAACTGATTGTGGAAGACCTTAAATATGGACAAGCTTATGGTGACGTGAGAGGCAAGCTTGATCTGAAAACGCAAGACTTTGTTAAAGGATCGCTTAAAGCAAATGTGGTTCCAAACACAATGGACGTCAAACCGGACAGGAAAATAGAGAGTATTGTTGAACAAGCCAAGACCATAACTGATAAAGTAACAAAAAGCCCAATAGGTTATACTATGGACGGTCAGACAATCGGTAAAAAGAATCCTAGGGAAGGGGAAGATCCTTTAGGAAATCTTATTACGGATGGTCAGCGAAAAATGGCAGGTTCACAAATTGCATTTACGAACTCTGGGGGGATACGAACAGGCTTAATACCACATTTGAATAGTAAGGGTGAGTATGAGATTTCCTGGGGTGATGCTTATTCTGTTCAACCGTTCCAAAACCAATTAGGGGTGTACCAATTAACAGGAAGTCAAATTAAGGAAGCCTTAAACGAACAATGGCTAAACCCTGATAAAATGGTGTTCATGCAATCATCGGGTATAAAATACACTTACGTTTACGGCAACAAGGTCCCTGGATGCAATCAAACCTATTGTGTAAAAGATATGTATTTATCTGATGGAACAAAAATGGATATGGACGGGATCTACACAGTAACCTTAAATGAATTTTTAGCAACAGGCGGAGATGGATTTTCTGCATTTAAACAAGGGAAATTACTAACACCTTATAAGGAAGATACGGAAACTTTTATTGATTATATTAAACAATTAACAGCTGAAGGAAAAAAGATTGCCCCCCAAATTGAAGGGCGTGCAAAATTAGTAGAGCAGTAGGTTTATACCTTTAAAACGCTTGGACTGTAACGTAAGGGGAGGAGCTAAAATAGCTTGCTCCTCTTTTCCTGTTTACTTTATCTCTTTTGGGGTCATTATCTTGACTTCTTTCCAATGCCGACCATATATTTGATTTCAATTTTATTCAAAGTTAATTAGGATAATTCGTGATTATGTGATACACTTTGTTTACCATTTGATTTACTGTTTACATGTACCCCACTCATTTATGAGTGGGGTTTCTTGTTTTTAAGATAAATAAAAAAACAGACTCTATAATGAGCCTGCTTAGGTTTAGGTTTATTATTAAGCTTTACGCACGTTAGCTGCTTGAGCACCACGTTGACCTTGCTCAACATCGAAAGTCACAGCTTGACCTTCTTCTAAAGTTTTGAAACCTTCGCCTTGAATAGCTGAGAAATGAACGAATACGTCTTCTCCACCTTCACGCTCGATGAACCCGAAGCCTTTTTCGCTGTTAAACCATTTTACTTTACCATTTTCCATTTTTGTTGCCTCCTAGTGTGTAAAAACACACATTGTGTTACTATCCTTGCTCTCAGTGATCATCAAGACGAAAAGTTTTACTGATACGATCCTTTACACCGAACAAAAATAATTCTTATATACATTAACATTTTTCACAAGTATTAGCAAGAAGACATACAAGCGACCATTCTTGCCAGTTATGAATGTGGGGTCAGACCCCACTCAACTCGTAAAATGTACCCTATAAAATAGAGGCTTTGAAAAAAGACCTTTCTATAGGGTGCATTTTAGGGACTGGTTGCCCTTTTGGTTTCGGCCTTATCTTTTTTTCTCCTTCAATAAGGCCGCGTAGTGTGCTGCCTTTTCGGGTGGGGCAGTTAGAGAATTCTCATAACCTTTTTGGAAGCTACTTTCGTACGCTCTCACAAACCTCTGCCCAAGGATCCGCTGGGCCGCCTGTACCACATTGATTTCCGGATTTTCATGAAGGTAGGCGTCGAATTTTTCCGCAGAGGAAAAAGAGAGGTACACCTGTTGGAGAAGTCCTATTTTCATGAGGGACCGAGCGATCTCCTTCTTGTTGTTCAAGCTCAACTTAGAGGGCGGTAGCTGCTGCCAAGCACGGGAGATTCTGAAATTATGCCGGTCTTCAAGGCCCGAACGGATTCCTTCATAGTATCCTTTTTCCATCCCCATCTTGGCGGGGTCTGGCGGTGGGTGGCCGTCTGTCTGAAGAACGCCTGCGAAAAAAAGAAGGCCGGTAAATAGGAAAAAGGCCATAATTTTCCGGATCACACCCTTTTCCTCCTTTCTGTTTATTCGTCTTCTTTAGTTTAACCAGTCATTTCTTTCATATGTAGTAGGGATCTGAAGTCTGTCTTAGGTTTTGAATGTAAAAAAGATCCTTAATCAACTAAAACATGTAAAAAATGGTCAACCGGATATAAAGTGTACCCGTTGAGTTGTTAAAAAAGGCGAAGTCAATGTCACCGAAGACAAAAACAAGGAAGAAAAAGGCAACGGTTATTTCAATAGTGCAAAAGTTTATTCTGGTCCTGAAACCCACTATAGGGTGTTATTTTTAAATCCCCGATATTATTTTAAAAGTCAATATTAAGTAAATATCATTATATGATAAAATAAACTAAATAGAAAAAATATTATAAAAAATATGAATATAGAAGAGAGTAAATATCAGGACGTTAAACCAATACCGCATCGTTTTTGTTTTGCAAAAGATTAAGAAAATGTTTTATGTTGACATCATAGAAAGGAGATTCCTGGTGAGTGTAAAAGTTAGAGATTTGCTGGATGATAAGTTTTTTGTTGGATACAAGATTTTAGCCGGGGCTGGTGGCCTTGACAGGGAAATCCAGTCTGTCTCCGTGTTTGACGCCCCAGACGGATATAGATGGTTTAGTGGCAAGGAATTTGCGCTATCCACCGGGTATTTATTCAAGGATAATATCGAACTCTTTAAGGATGTCATATATCATTTGAACGATCATAATTCTGCTGCATTAGGCTTAAAAGTAAACCGATATCTAAAGCAAATTCCTAAAGAAATCTTGACATTGTGCAATAACTTGAATTTCCCTCTTATTGACATTCCTGATGAACCTGCATGGGTAGAAATCATGGATGCTGTAAATGCAATTGCCATGCATGGTTTTATGATCAGAATGAATAACGGGAAAAGACACCCAGGCTCTACCTTAGAAAGTCTTTATCCTGAAATAAAGATCAATGAGTGCATTGAGAATCTCTCAAAGGAAATTGCTTTGCCCATTTCGATTGTAGATTATTTGGAAGATAGGAATTTTCATTACCCGAGTGAGGGGAAAACAATAGAGCTTGAAAAAACACTAAGAGGCCTTGCGGAGCCCAATTTTGACTATCAAAGAGAAAAGATTTACGACAAAATCAATATTTATAGAATGAAAGATTTAGAAGATGGCCGGAATAAAAGCTGGATCATCATTCCCATCATAGTTCACGATATTCTAGTCGGGAATTTGGTCGTGTGGGAAATGGGCAAAGAATTAGGCTATTTTGATTTTTCAGCATTAAGGATAACCTTTGAACTTCTTTTGTATATTTTTACGCAAATGTATTATATGAATTCAAAGGAAGCAAATTTCCAAGATGATTTTATTCAAGAAATCCTGCTGGAAGAAAGTGATCAGGAAAAACTATTTAAAAAAGCAAAACATTTGGGTTGGGATGTTCGTAAGAATTATGTGTGCATCCGTTTTAAGCAATTAAATGATGGTATTAACTTGGACGATTATCGTGGAGTAATCAATTCTTCTATCAGAAGGTTTTTTCCAAAAAGGGAGTCACCTCTGGGTTTGCTTGAGGGGAGTATTATTATTTTCCACCCGGTTGAGGAAGAGTTTAGCCAAAGCAATATGGAAGAATTAAAAAAGAAATGCACAAGACTTATTGCTGCGCTTGAAGAGGAGATTCCCAAAGCAAAAATAAAAGGCGGAATAGGCTATACAACAGCTCCTTTTTATCATATAAAAAAGAGTTATATGGAAAGCGTGAAAACCGTTGAAATAGGCCAGTTTATTTACCCGGAAAGAAACGTGCTTTCTTATAAAGACTTAGGACCTTTTGGATTTATTCATCTTCGGTCTTTTAAAGAAGACTTCAGTAACGTAATAGAGAATCTTTTGCCTGTTTTACAACAGGATGACGGGGAAGAATTAATTGGTACGTTAAAGGCATTTCTCGAAAGTAAATGTAATTTTAATTTAGCTGCGAAAAAATTATATATACACAATAATACGGTAAGATATCGAATCGCGAAAATTCAGCAGCTTACGAAGATTGATTTGGAGGATCCACCCGAAAGATTAAAATTGGAGATCGTTTTAATGTTTGAGAAGCACTTAAATTTTTAATTAAGTGCTTTTTTTATTTTTTTGTAAAAGTTTGCAACAAAACAAACTATTTTTATGAATATTTATAAGGTTACAAAAATTATAAATAATTTCTAAAAAAGTTACAAAAGAAAGCGAAGAATTATGTTGTATTATTAAAAAGTATCAAATTTCATAATTTTTAGAAAATATATCCCTGAAAAAAGGACGAATACCGCAAAATCATTTCCATTTAGGAAGGGGGAGAGGCAGTTGGTAAGCAACTACCTATTCATTAACGGAGAGGTCATTACGGTCAATCAAAAGGATGAGATTCATCGCGCGGTTGCGGTCAAGGGGAGAGAAATTATTGCCGTTGGCAGCACAGAAGAGATTTTGAGATTGAAAGATGATGATAGCAAGGTCATTGATCTGAACGGAAGGACCCTTCTTCCAGGTTTTATTGAATCCCATCTTCATATCAGCCTGTATGGCACAAACCAATTATCTGTTTCATGTAAGGATGAATCTGTACAATCCATCTCTGATTTACTGGAGAAATTGAAAGAAAAGGCAAAAGAAACGCCAAAGGGTGAATGGGTTCGTGCCTGGGGCTATAATGACCAAACCATCGCCGATGGCCGTTTTCCTACAAAAGAGGAATTAGATACTGTTTCAACCGAACACCCGATTATGGTTGTACGGGCATGCAACCATATCTCAACGGTCAATAGCCTTGGCCTGCAAATAGCTTCCATTGATAAAAATACACCGGATCCTGAGGGCGGGAAGATTGTCCGGGGGGCTGATGGAGAGCCGAATGGAGTGCTGCTTGAAAATGCCCATATGCAAGTGTTCCAAATTGCCGGGTTTACTCGCGACGAGCTGCAGAAAGCTCATTCGATTGCATCCGGGGATTTTGCTAAAAAGGGAATTACCTCTACCCATGATGCAACAGGGTACGGTGTATCAAATATTGAAGCTCTTAAACAGGATTCTGAAAGCGGTGTCATTAAACAGAGAGTTTATGCCATGGTCGGGGCACTAAATGAGCCTGAAAAGGTGATTAAGCATTTTCTCGCAACGGATCTCAAGACGAAGGATGGAAATGACCGCTTTAAATATGGTCCGGTGAAATTATTCCTTGATGGAAGCAGCAGCGGTCCAACCATTTGGACGAGAGAGCCTTATGACAGTGACCCGAACAATTATGGCATTCATTATTATCAACAGGAAGAAATCGAGGAAATTTTTATTCCGGCTCATCAAAAAGGCTGGCAAATTACCTCACACGCCCAGGGCGATGCAGCGATTGACATGCTCTTGACGTGCATTGAAAAAGCAAACAGCTTGTACCCAAGAGAGGATGCGCGTCACCGGATTGAGCATGCCGGAATTGCGCAGCCAGACCTGATTGAAAGGATGAAAAAGCAAGGGGTCATTCCAACTCCGAATCCGGCATTCTTCTTTGAATATGGTGATATTTATAGTAAAAACTACGGGAAACGTTCCAGCCAAATGTATCCATTACATAGCTACCTAGAAGCTGGGGTGCCCGCTGCCATCGCATCTGACTGTCCGGTGACAGATTTCAATCCGCTTAGGGGGATTCATAGTGCCATCACAAGAATCGCTCCATCAGGAAGTGTTCTCGGTGAACAGGAACGAATCGGACTTTTGGAAGCCATCCGTATGATTACTTGGAATGGGGCTCACGCATCCTTTAGTGAAAATGAGACTGGCTCCATTGAACCAGGAAAACTGGCGGACATCATTATCCTGGATCGTTCCATCCTTAAGGCAAAAACAGATGAAATCCCATCTATTCAAGTGGTTTATACCATGATCGACGGTGAAATCGTTTACTCAGAACAGCTAGAAAATGAACCTGTGAGATAGGGTTAGGTTTTATCTTATTGGAAGAAGGTAATGAAGATGAAAATCAATATAGAAAGATTATTTAAGGATTTGGACTATATTGTCACATTCACGAACACCCCAGGAAAGGGCTGTACCCGTTTTTCTTTTAGCAGTGAAGATCGGCAAGCAAGGGAGTATTTGTTAACGCTGATGAACGAGTTAGATCTTTCCATTAAGGTTGACGGGTTTGGCAATATTCGGGCGACTTATGGTAAAAACATCAATCTGCCGCCTATCTTAATCGGCTCCCATATTGACACTGTTGCAAACGGTGGAAAGTATGATGGTTTACTTGGCGTTTTGGCAGCTTTAGAGACGATTAGAGTATTGAAGGAAGAAAATGCCGAGCTTACCCGTCCCGTTGAATTGATCATTTTTTCCGAAGAAGAGGGTTCAAATTTCGGCGTGACCATGATGGGAAGCAAGGTGATGACAGGTAAATATTCATTAGCAGATTTAAAGTCTATTAAAAACAGTGAGGGGAAATCCTGTTACGATATTGTCAAAAATTTTGGCTTAGGCGTTGACCATATCGAGCAGGAGACGGTTAGAAAAGACGAAATTGAGGCAATGATTGAACTCCATATTGAACAAGGAGCCGTTTTGGAAACTGAAAATAAAACGATTGGGATTGTCCAGGCGATTGCAGGGATGAAAACCTTTAAAGTGACGCTTGAAGGGGATTCGAATCATGCGGGGACAACCCCTATGGATTTAAGGTCAGATCCGATGGTTGGAGCTGCCAGCATCATCGCCCATCTTCAAGGTATTGTGAAGAACGATGCTTTACCAACGACTGTTGCAACGGTTGGGAAAATTAGCTGTGAGCCCAATTTACCGAATGTCATTCCGCAGAAAGTTAAGTTCTTTGTCGATGTCAGAGATGTTGAGGTGAAGGGAATCGATTTTGTAACGGACTATCTTGTTGAAAAGGTTAGCGAAGTGGCAAAAGAACATTCACTTACAAGCCATATTGAGCTGGTTGGCCAATCTCAAATTAAACAGCTGTCCCCTCAAATCATGAATGTGATTGAGCAGGAAGCGATTGCTGCCGGTTTCAACTATAAGATAATGAATAGCGGTGCCGTCCACGATGCTGCTCTTATGACCGACGTGACCGACGTTGGAATGATTTTTATCCCGAGTTTGAAGGGAAAGAGTCATTGTCCGGATGAATTTTCAAAAGTGGAAGATATTGAAGCAGGCTGTCAGTTATTGCTAAAGGCTGTCGCTTCTTTAGCCGTTAAAAAGCATGTGATCCAAGAAAAATAGAGTTACACAATGAATGAAAATGGAGGGAGTTACAATGACTACTGAAGTAGTTCATAATGTCGAGAATTTAGTCAATGAGGTAAAGGCTGAGGTAGTAAAGTGGCGCCGCCATTTACACGAAAATCCGGAAGTTTCCTTCCAGGAAGAAAAAACGTCCGATTTTGTCTATGAAACTCTAATTTCTTTTGGAAGCCTGGAAGTTTCCCGGCCCACCAAAACAAGTGTCATGGCCCGTTTAATTGGCGAACAGCCTGGGAAGGTTTTGGCGATCCGTGCTGATATGGACGCTTTGCCAATCCAAGAGGAGAACACCTTTGAGTTTGTCTCCAAGAAACCTGGCGTCATGCATGCTTGCGGTCATGACGGACATACCGCGATCCTGCTCGGTACAGCAAAGATTCTTTCTTCGTTAAAAGCACAGATTAAAGGGGAAGTGCGTTTTCTGTTCCAGCATGCCGAAGAAACGCTGCCTGGCGGGGCTGAAGCAATGATCCAAGCGGGTGTCATGGATGGGGTTGATTTGGTCATTGGAGAGCACCTATGGTCCCCAATCGAATTCGGCAAAATCGGTATTGGCTATGGACCTGTTATGGCATCCATGGATACTTTCTACATTACCATCCAGGGAAAAGGCGGGCATGCCGCGATGCCGCATCAAACGATTGACAGCATCACCATTGGAACACAGGTAGTCAACAATTTGCAGCAAATTGTTGCCAGAAATATTGACCCGATCGACCCGGTTGTCCTTTCCGTTACCAAATTTATCGGCGGGACCACTCATAATGTCATCCCGGACACCGTTGAAATTGTCGGGACAACCCGTACGCTCAATTCAGATGTCCGTGAAGGCCTTCCTAAACGAATGGAAGAAATCATCAAAGGGATTACAATGGCGCATCAAGCGACCTATACATTTAAATATGATTTTGGCTATCGTCCGGTTGTGAATGATCAAACTGTGACAAGTGTTGTGGAAGAGCTTGCTCGTAAAGTGGTGGGAGATGAAAATGTCGTTCCATTTAGACCGACAATGGGAGGAGAAGATTTCTCTGCTTACCAGCAAAAAGCTCCAGGCACCTTCTTCTACGTCGGGGCAGGGAATGCTGCAAAGGGTATTACCTATCCACATCATCACCCAAAATTTACGGTTGACGAAGATTCCTTTGAAATTGCTTTAAAAATGTTTGTCGAGGCTGTATGTAAGTTTAATTTGTAAGAATTATACAATTTCGGGAGGCGAAAAAATGAAACTCCAGCATTTGCTTAGTCTATTGCCCTTTATAGGTATTCTTGTCTTGATGCCATTTGTCAATACAGTAAAGCCATATGTACTCGGCCTGCCATTTGTCTTCTTCTGGATGGTTATGTGGGTAGTGCTTACATCGATTATTTTGTGGATTGTTTATCGAATTGATCCTATCAATAAGGAGAGTGAAGCAGAATGAATATTGCACTCGTCGTCATTTTTGCCTTTCTGTTGCTTGCAGTTTTTCTAGGTGTCAGGGCAAAAAAAGGCCATGACATGAACCTGGAGCAATGGACGGTTGGAGGCCGTGGATTCGGGGCCATGTTTGTGTTCCTGTTAATGGCCGGAGAAATCTATACCACGTTTACGTTCCTTGGAGGCAGTTCATGGGCCTATGGCAAGGGCGGGCCTGCCCTTTATATTTTAGCTTATATGACGCTTGCTTATGTTATTTCTTACTACCTATTGCCGGTTATTTGGAAGTATGGAAAAGAAAAGAAGCTTTTATCGCAGCCTGACTTCTTTGCCAGCAAATATAACAGCCCAGCCTTGGGTGTTGTAGTAGCCCTTGTGGGTGTTCTAGCCATGGTTCCTTATATTATCCTTCAATTTAAGGGGCTGGGAATCATTGTATCATTGGCTTCCTATGGCAGTATTTCCAATACGGCGGCCGTCTGGATTGGGGCCATCGCGGTTACCTTCTATGTAATGGTATCGGGGATTCACGGTTCCGCTTGGACGGCTGTATTAAAAGATACTATGATTCTAGTGATTGTCGTTATTATAGGAATCTATTTGCCATACCATTATTATGGCGGAATCCAGCCAATGTTTGAGTCCATTGATAAGGCACATCCGAATTTTGCAACGATTCCAGATCAAGGAAATAGTATGTCGTGGTATATTTCTACCGTCATATTGACATCCCTTGGCTTTTATATGTGGCCGCAATACTTTGCCTCTTCCTTCTCGGCAAAAAGTGCAAAGGTATTCCGTAAAAACGCCATGATTAGTCCGCTCTATGCTCTACTAGTACTGTTTGTCTTCTTCGTCGGCTTTGCTGCCATTCAGCAAGTTCCGGGCTTGCAGGGATCGGATCAGGACCTTTCTTTATTAAAGCTTTCGATAAAGTCCTTTAATCCATTTATTGTTGGCCTGATTGGGGCCGCAGGATTATTAACAGCACTTGTCCCAGGATCCATGCTGTTAATGGCGGCTTCCACTTCGTTAGCCAATAACGTGTACAAACCTTTTGCAAAAAATGCTACTGACAAAAAAATCATCAAGTTGGCAAAAATTTTGGTTCCTGTTATTGCTTTGATCTCTATCTATTTCACCTTAAATGGAGGAAATACGATTGTATTGCTGCTGTTAATGGGATATAGCTTTGTAACTCAGTTATTCCCATCCATGATCTGCAGTTTATCGAAGAAAAATTTTGTAACCAAGCAGGGGGCCATTGCCGGAATTATTGTCGGTGAAGTGACCGTCTTATATGTCACCATTACAAGCGCAACGGTTGGGACGCTGTTCCCGTCACTGCCTCAGTTGATTAAAGATCTCAATGTAGGGATTATCGCGCTGGTGCTAAACGTCTTTGTCATGGTGATTGGCAGCCTTGTCACAAAAAACTCCAGCCTTCAGCTGGTAAAACAGAATGCTTCTAAGGTCACTCCCTGAATCTTGCAACCGTTAAATTAATCGGTACAAGGTATATTTAACAGTTGTTTATCCAAAATCTTATCCTGAGAATAAATACATGGAATCTTATATAAACGATGGAAAACATAAAAGTAAGAAGAGTGGCTGAAAAGTCACTCTTCTTTAAATTTCTCCAATATGTGGTACACCTTTAATCCTTTAAGTCACCCAAATAAATAAAAAAGGCTCTAGTGGCATCGGTTTCATTTATTCATCTTGAAACTCCAACAGAGCTATTTATTTAAATATCTCCATAACGTTGTTCGACTGATACCAAGCTGCTCGGCTGCTAAAGTTTGGTTGATTACTTACGTGTAAGTTAGTCGATTCAATTTTCAAAAATGAGGTCAAGTAACCGAACCAGCTGATTTAAGTGAGAAATATTATTGAAAACTGTAGAATTGATAGAATCTTGGCTATGGGGGCAGGCAGGTTTTTAGGATATCGACACTTTTTCGGCGGATATCAACACAATATGGGATTATATCAACACTTTTTGGTGGGATATCAACACTTTTTACGATTATATCAACACTTTTATGATTATATCGACAATTTTAAAGATCCCCTTGCACTTACCCCACTTATACTGAAGAAACAATCCAAGGCACTATGCAGTTGTTTTTCCACGGCTTTGGTGAGGCTGGGAGAACCGTCCCTGCTGAATGTTCCCCTTGGAATTCACATGCCAATACTGGTGCATACGCCTATTCCCCTCATTTTAAAAACGTAATGTTAGACTTAACCTATGTAATATTCCTTTTTGTGGCTGGTTAAATAACTAAGTCTGCAAGCCCATATTTAAAAGAATGGGTGCGTGGTCTTGTTTTAGTGGGATATCAACACAAATTCCGATTATATCAACACTTTTTATGACTTTATCGACAATTTTGAAGATCCCCTCGCACTTAGGTTAGTGGGGTCAGGCCCAAGCTCAGTTAGTGATGTAAGTTTATGCTTTTTATGTAATAATGATTTTGTAGAAATGTAAATTTACAATTCATACATAGTGGAAGTGGGGATTATAATGGCAACGGGAACACATACAGTAGAAATTCCAGTAGATGTACATACAGTTTGGGAGTATGTCAGTGATCTTGAAAAATGGGCAACGTCAGTTCCAGCCTATAAAGAACATGAAACCATAAATAACAAGCAATCTATCTGGACATTTGAAGGTAATGTGAAAGGTATTAAAAAAACCATTCAAGCGCAGGTAGATATTACCGAATGGAATGAACCTTCAAATATTAAGTTTGAACTAAAAGGTCTAACTGATAATTTTACAGGAAGCGGTCACTTTACTGCAGAGGATGTTAATGGTAAAACAACCATGACTTGTACAGTGGACGTCCATGCAGGTGGATTATCGGGTGTGGTATTAACACCCATTATTAAATGGGCTGTTCCAAAAGTAGCATCTCGTTTAACAGAATCGATCGCACGTAAAATTGTAGTATTCTCATAGTTTTCCAAGACTGAAAGCCGGTTCATTTCGGAGAAGAGTTTTACTAGAAATTTTATAGTTAGCGAAAAGGGGGCTATCGAAAAATGGATAGATCCTCCCACCATTATCGAAACAAAAAGCGTAAAGGTCCTTGCAGATCTTTACGCTTTCTATTATGTAAAAAGACTAACCGTGATACCAGCCTGTTTTACAGTTGATAACGACAAGCTGTTGCCATTTGCCTTTTCCATTCATTTTAATAAACATAGTGTAGAAGCCTTGATTGGCAGTGACACCTGATTTAACTAATTTTGTTTTATCTTTTTTTGAAACATAATTTTTCTTAATCTCTTTAATCGTTTTTGATTTGATACCTGGTACCCAATTATATGGATTAGCAAAGCTTAACTGGTGTGTTTTAACATAGGCATATTTGTTTTTGTATTTGATTTTGGACCAGCCATATTGCTGATATGAATACCAGTCTCCCTGATCTTTACCGATTGGAACACCGCCATATACTTTCACTGTTTGACCGGCTTTGATTTTTCCTAAAGTTTTATACGATGTACCTGGGGAAGATTTTACAACAAGAGTTTTAGCTGCATAGGCTTTGTCATAGCTTGCTGCTTGTGCTTCAGTCGTGTTGATTGCAAAGCATAGTATTAGTAAACAAATACTGGTAAAAGCCGAAATGGATTTTTTCATTTTTAATACTCCTTATAAAGACTCGTTATAAATTGGGCAGACATAATATAGTTTTAAAAAGGGTTTAATTTTAATAGGCTATCTCCAATCCTTTTTCCATTTATGAACGATGGATCCACCTTTTTCAAAAGAATAATATTTTTTGTTAGTGCGTTTAAAGCTAGCTTTAGCAGGAGAGAAGGTGTAGGTATCAATCCGCCAAGGATTAACTTCCACTGCATTGTTATAGTCCGCAATCTGAAGCTTATTTTTGCCGGCAAATCGAGGTCGAACTGTATAGCCTATTGATGCTGTTTTCTTAAGCTTCCCACTTTTCACATAGTAAATGTTTGCCGATTCTCCATTGGAAGATTCTGTTTCTGCAATTGCCAATAGGTCAGGTTGTCCTTTATATTTCGATGGCAACCAATAGATCATTTTCCGTGTCTTATTATAAATGTAATTCTTCATTTGATATCCAGTATAGGAAATCTTTTTTGAGCCCTCTTTTTGTATGTAGATTTTATAACTTCCTTTATACAAGATGTCACCTTCATTAATTCCAGCCCAAATGAAAGCCCAGTCGTATTTTGCATCAATGCTGCCAATTGCCTTTTTCTCATTTGAGCCAATTATGTACACTTTATACCTTTTTCCGCTAACATCTTTAAGTTTAAAAGTTACACGACTATTTTTTGTATTGACTGTTGCTGCTGAGGTAGAAGCAGTTGCAACTGAAAATACCAAAATAAAGGATAATAGTGCGATAAATGGCTTGAACCAACGCTTCATAATCATTCTCCTTTCCTATTTTTATAATAGAATTTTACCATATTTCAATTTGCAAAATGTAAAAGAATAGTATAAAAGATCTAGAAGAGAATAATTTAGGTGAAAAGTAATGGATGAAGAAAGAGCATATTTAGGAATTATCATTATCATGTTCTATTTGAGGGATTATGTTTTCAGCATCACTATGGGCAGCGTGGGAAAAAACAGGGGAACGGTCCCTGTGGAATTATTTATAAATATTAATAGCCAATTCAAGATTTATATAACTTGAATTGGCTATTTTTAGGTTAAGTGTTTTAATCAAACGTTTGATGGGATTGCTTATTTGTAAGATTTGGTCAAAGTTTGTGATATAATGCCATTTATTGTTTGTAATAGTAAATATAAATATAAAAAAGCACAAAGCGATGCTTTGTGCAAGTGAATACCAAAATGGAAGAGGAAATGTTTGAATTCCATTACTTCAAATTCCTTATAAACATTTTAGGTCTCTTGTATATGACCATATAGGGACACGGAAGATCAACATGATCCTTTTATTAAAGGATAATTTTAAGAACCGGATTCCTTCATGTTGCACGGATCGTTTGATAGTTGTACCCTAAGTGAAGCTTTGCGTACGAAAACAAAATAGGATAGGAAAGCCAGAAAACTTGAGCAAAAGATGAGAACGCCCATGGGAATACCTGTATAAGCCCCTGCAATTCCCACTAGTGGAGCCGTTATGGATCCAAGGACAAAAGGCAATAACCCTAATAGGGCTGAGGCACTGCCAGCAATATGTCCTTGCGTCTCAATAGCTAAGGCAAAAGAGGTGGTTCCAATCATACTGATGGACATGACGAAAAAGAATACTGGGATGGCGACAGCTAAAAGCGGTGCTTTTAAGAACAGAGCGATTAATAAACTGACCCCTGCTAGGTTCGAAATGGCTAAGCCTATTTTTAAGAATGTCCGTTCCGAAATCGTGTCTGCCAAAAATCCGACCATCTGGCTTCCAATAATCAATGCCAATCCATTCACCCCAAATAATAAACTAAATTGTTGAGGGGTCACTCCGTAAATATTCTGATAGACAAATGAAATGCCTGATACATAGGCAAAGATTCCAGCCGTCGTAAATCCTTGAGTGAACGCGTACCCCATAAACGTTCGATCCTTGAATAAAGAACCAAAGTTTTTCCTGATTTGCGACAAATTGCTTGGCACACGGTTTTCTTCTGGAAGTGTTTCCTCTAATTTAAATGTGACAGTAATGAGTAGAACCGCACCAACACAAGTCAAAGCAACAAAGACTCCATGCCAATTGGTGAATGCAAGAATTCCTCCTCCGGCAATCGGTGCAACAATCGGCCCGAGGTTCCCTACTAACACCATCATCGTAAAGAACTTGGTCAGTTCCCTTCCACTGAATAAATCTCTAACGATTGCTCTTGAGATGACAAGTCCACCGGCAGCAGCAAAGCCCTGGATTAGACGAGCGAGGATAAGAAAATAAATGTTGGGTGCAATCGAGCATGTTATGG
The DNA here is from genome assembly GCF_042675345.1 of Neobacillus sp. GCM10027624. Lineage (NCBI taxonomy): Bacteria > Bacillati > Bacillota > Bacilli > Caryophanales > Bacillaceae > Neobacillus > Neobacillus sp. GCM10027624. Next base: position 160,673 of record NZ_JBHTHD010000008.1, on the reverse strand, counting down.
AAGCAAGTAAGTAAAGAGCAATAAAAAATAGCAAAGGTTTTCTACGGCCTTTTACATCACTTAAAGGACCAATAACCAGTTGCCCTAATCCCAATCCTAATAAACAGGATGTTAAACTAAGTTGTACGAGTGAAGCAGTCGTATCAAAGTCTTTTACAATTGTGGGGAATGACGGTAAATACGTATCGATTGTAAAAGGTCCTAAAAGTCCAAGGGATCCTAAAAGGATAGCCAGTTGTATTCGTTTTTTTCCATTAGGTGTATTCAATGTTCATCGCCTTTCGAAAGGAAGTATTTTTCCCTTTTGTGAATTTATTTCGGTATCCTAAATTAATTGGGTTTATTATAACTTAAACCTTGCCTAAGGGTAAACAAATAAAATAAATGGAAGCGATTGCAGTTTTCGACCTTTTTGGCATCATGAAAAAAGGTAATCATAGGGACGGTTCTCACGGCCTTTTAGAGCCATGGGAACCGTCCCTGTGGAAACCTTAAAAAGTAAATTTGTTTATTAATAATTTTAAATCCTCTGCCATATTAGAAAGAGATCTAACTGAAGCTGAAACTTCTTCAATCGCTGCTTGCTGTTCCCGAGTGGATTCGGCCACTTCTTCAGAGATTGTGGCATTGTCCCTTGCAATGAGTGCCAGTTGATTTGCAGTTGTTGTCACTTCTTGTATGCCGGCAGATATTTGCTGTACAGTAGCTGATATTTCTTCCATTTGAGGAGTCATTTCTCTCGTACTTCTGACGATTTGATCAAACTTTTGAATGGTTTCCGATGACACTTTAATCCCATCCCGTACCTCTTCTGTTACTTTAGCCATCATTTGAACAGAATGATTTGTATCACGTTGTATTCCTTTAATAAGCTCAGATATTTGTTTTGCAGAGGCTTGTGATTGTTCAGCCAACTTACGCACTTCATCCGCAACTACAGCAAATCCTTCTCCATGTTCACATGCTCTTGCAGCCTCAATCGCAGCATTTAAAGCTAATAAGAACAGATTTCCTTCCTTCTTCCGCTTGTTCAGATGTTTTGACTGCCAGTTCTGTAACCATGCCAGAGTTTTTTGCTGCTTGAGCTTCAGTGGAGTTGATTGTGAAGCAAAGTATCAGCAAACAAATCATTCGTGATTTAGGCGGATTAGCTATGTATTAAAGAAAAATGGTAAATCCAAAGGTAACATAATAGTTCTTTTTACTTATACGAAAGTACAATATAAGTAAAAAGTGCTATAATGACTAAGGTTAATTTAAGATTAAAATTGGGGAAAGTTATGAAAAAGAATATGATACTATTAGCGACCCTTTGTATCAGTACTATGCTGACGGCGTGCGGTGCACAGGAAACCGTTAAAACTGAAACAAAGGAAAAGAAAAAAGTAAACAAAGTGAGTGAAAAAGTAGAAAAGAAACAACCTAGACTTTATAGCTATGAAAATGGGAAATTCTACTTACATATGCCGTCTGGTGCTTCCATTACTGATAAGGCGATTACAGTAGGGTATACAAAGCTGCAGGTGGAGAATAAGATTGGAAAAGCTAAAAGAACAGAACATGATGAAGAGCATTATAAAGATGAGTGGGATATATACGATGTTACTTATCTACATAATAAAAAGGATACCAGCAGCAAGAAGGATACATTATCTATCTCTTATATGAATAAAGAGGCAGCCAATATTTATCTTGAGGATAAGGGTGAACCTTATTTAACGGAAGAGTTTTTGGATCACTTTGATGGGAAAATTTTTAAAATCCCGAAATCGAATAACGAGTATGAAGTTACAGCGACATACGTCTTCATAAAGGACCAGTCCTATCTTACCTTTCAAATTATAGTAGATGAAAATAAAGAGATAATCAATAAGTATGAAATCAATAAATTAGGCTCAAAAGATGGAGACAATTTACTGGTGAATTCAAATGATTTTGTAAATGTTACGTTAAAGCAAATGAAGAGTGAAGTAAAAAACGATATTCAATCCCAAAAAGCATCTGAACCTGCAAAAGAGAACGTCCAAAAGACAGGCCCATCAGAAACAGCTAAGGGAGACTATTCTCAAAAGGCTGAACTTGGAAATAAGAAGGAAGAGGGACAAACATCAAAACAATCCCTAGAGGATCAGTTGGTAGAAAAAGCAAAGGCGTATTTTGACAGTATTGGCGGGGACTCATCAACATTAACTTTATATCCACCAGCTTGGAACTCCGATGTTTATGATGGAACCTACTATATCATGGAGTTCAGTGATGGAAATAGGGTCGTAACCATGTTAGGGGATAAAGAAGGAAACCTTTACACCGATACAGGAATTCCAGAAGAAAATGGGACAACCAAAATAGAGAAGGTGAACTAAGGCTTTTGGGTCATTTCTGCTTTATCTTTAACGGAAAAACGTATTTAGAAAAAAGTATTCCAGATTCTATTTTGATTGAGATTAACCACTAATGAATATAGTTGCAGAATTTATTGGTTATTTTAAAGGGGGAAGTACAATGGAAAAAATAAAAAGGGCGTCACTCATTACTTTGGTAACCTTTTTAACACTCGGTTTAGCCACACCGACATTCGCTAAGGGGGATACGCTTTCTACACTCAAGAAACAAGTAAGTCATTTAAAATCCACTGTTAAAGGTTTAGAGAAAAAGATTTCAGTCCTAACGAACGATAACAAAAAGTTAACCGCTGAGATTAAAAAGTTGAAGAGCACAAACAGTACTTTAACCAGCGAGAACAAGGCATTGAAGCAAAAAGTACCTACCTTATACTCTGGTAAAGTTTATAGGGACGGTGTCTATTTAGGAACCACTAATTTTATTAAAAGGAATACGATCGATTATGTGGCCGTAAATAGTTTTATTCCGCTCATTACCGAATGGAAGAATCGAAACTTTAAATTGGTAGGCTCTAGTCAAAAAGTGTTAGACCTAGGAGTTGCCCCAACAAAAGAAGGGAAGATTAATTTAACGAACTTAAAACCTTACAATATACATGAGGATCATGATCATACTGTATACTTCCGTAAGGATTTTAACTACTTTACCATAAACAACAAAAGATTTGCTACCGGTATTGCGGCACTATCTTATAATGGAAATATGCCCTATGTAGAGTACAATTTAGATGGGAAATATAAGACCTTGTCTTTTAAAGAAGGTATGATTCCACATGAAATCAATGCTCTAAATGATGGGCTTATAAGCATCTATGGCGATGAAAACAACATTTATGAAGGGGACATGATGTCATATACTGATAATCCACACGATGTAACCATTGATGTTACAAATGTGAAAATTTTAAAAATCCAATTTATGGTTGATATTCATGGTTCTTATAGTATGGGTTATCCCGCAATGGTTGATCCAATGCTGACTCCCATTAAATAGTCTAATATATTAAGGCATCCTTCTAGGATGCCTTTTTTAACAATAAAAGTAATCTATGTCGAATTGTGATACATAGGTGAATTGAAAATTTCTCCTTCTAAAGTCTTAAGAACTAGAAAAAAAAGGTAGAAATTAGGTTTTTGGAGTAGTACAATAGACTTGGTTTTTCCTGTGCTGGAAAAAATATCAGGTAAATATTAAAAGGGGGAGAAGTGAATGAAGAAGTACCTACCAATGGTAATGGCTATTATTTTATTATTTTCTGTAGCATTTTTTGGTTCAACAGCGGAAGCGGCTACGACTAATTCTTATTCTATTAAGGACCAAAAGATGAAGAAAGTAACATTTTACGTAAAAACATTAAAGAAAAAGAAAGAATATGGTTCAACCTATTATTCTTATCAATTGGCAACGAAATATCCGGGAAAAAGCAAAAAAATATTATCAACAAAACTAAAAAGCCAATACTATATTGATGGTGATACGTCTTGTGCGGCTGGATCTGATGATAAAGTTCGTATAAGGACCCAAAAATCCTCGCCAACCATCATTTATTCTGAACGTGATTTTTGCGGGGATATCGCTGTTGTAACAATGTATACCATAAAAAATGGAAACCTCACAAAAGTGAAAAGACCTGCGGATATTTATTTTAATTCAATTAAGTATACAGGGAAAAATAAATTACAAGCCTGGTCTCAATATCGCGACGGAGACAAAACAATCTATAACTTTACGTATAATTCAAAGACCAACTCATTAAAATTAGTAAGTTCAAACACGAAATATATGAACTATTGATACGATTAACCGTAAAATATACAGTTATTATCATAGTAAAGAAGACCGGCTTCAGGAAGAATCCGGTCTACCTCGTTTTTAAACAGCCTCATAATCTGTAATATTTCTTTCTACCACACGAGCTCCCATTGCCTAAACAAGGTCACCACTTCCTGTAGCAAACACTCCTGAGATCACGAATCGAACATCCTCTCTTTTAAATTCTGCCTTGTCCTAGCACGCCCGTTTTTCAGGGGATCATGGAGACCTTCTCTTGTTCGGCGATTTCTTTAATGGAAAGATCGTATAGTACGGTGTACAGCACCCACTTTTTTTGATTTAGGGTCAAGGTGGTGCAGTGAGACATTATGTTTTCTTCCTCTAACGGATGATTGGTGGCGATGTCCTTAACGGTCTTCCAAAAATTCTTCCTTTGGCAAAACACATTAATACCTTTACAATATTGTTTTAGAATATAATAGAAAAGTAGGATTTAATTTACAAAATGTAGTAAAGGATTAGTCAGAAAGACGGTGATTGAGTTTGGGAATAAGGTAACTTTAACAATTTAGGAAAAGAAAAATGTAGTAAGTTTTTAGATTCTTAGTTTTAGTATTTAAATCCATAGTTAGGAGTAGAAGAATGAAGGTAAGTAAGAGAATTATTAGTTTATTTTTATCTATCATAATGTTAGTAACGCTTGTAGCTCAGCCGGCATTAGCTATTGAGGCAAATAATCCTGATACAAAGGACCCAGCAACGGATGTTGCACCGGAAAATTATAAACCGCAGAATACGATTCTTAAAAAATCCAAAATTAAAGCTTATGCTGAATCTGAAGAAACGAAAAAAGTACTACTAATAGAAGACCAGGACCCATGGAATACGACATCGAATCAAGATGTATTATCGCAAATTACCCAGTACGATAAAATAAGTACGGAAGATTTTTTGTCAGTTGATTTAACCAAATATGCAGTGGTTGTTTTTGCGAATGACCAGCCTTTCTCTACATACGAAAATTATAAAAGTTTTAAGAAGCAGCTTGAATCATTTGCAAGTATTGGCGGTGTTATCGTTTTTGGTGCTTGTGATGGCGGCTGGGCAGATAGTTATTTGGCCGAGGATTTACCAGGCGGGGTTAAGAAGGAACTTCAATACGAATACCAAAACTATATTGCTGATTATACACACCCTATTGTTACCGGCAGCCTTATTGACAATAAAATGCTGCAAAACAGCGAACTTGATTGGCATTATGCTAGTCATACAGTCTTTAATGAATCCACATTCCCTGCAGGAACAAAAGTAATTTTACGTGAAACAAGCACAGATAAACCTACTTTAATTGAATACCCATTAGGAAAAGGCAGAGTAATAGCATCCGGTCTTACTTGGGAGCATAATTATGCTTACAGTAATGATCCATCAACATCCTATGCAAAAACAGCTATGGCGGATATGTTTAAATATGCTATTCGTGTAAGTAATATTGATGTAAATGACCTGAAAACACTTGAAGACTATTACTTAAAAAATAACTCACATCATATTATAATCGGTTCAAGAAGTACTTCCCTGCCTATAAAAGGCGCGAAGGTTGTAATTGATGGAAAACAATATATCGCAGATGATAAAGGAGTAGTGAATTATTCGGGCTCCTATGGAGAGAAGACTGTTACAGTATCGGCAGAAGGATATAGAAAGAATCAATTAATCTATAACTTGCAGCCTAAAAATGCTCAACTTGTCTTCCTGGAAAATGACACTAAGGATGGTTTGCCTTATTTCACTATGGTTCGCGATATGGAAAGAACCTATGATTTGCGTATACAAACAGTCAGGTATATTTACGGGGATAAGAAAATGCTTCGGTTAAAGGTGGCTGGTGATTGGGGAGCGAATGGCACCGGCAAATATTATCTCTACCAGGAAGGAGTAAAGGGTGGTGCAGTTGGTAAACAACTGACCAGTACCAATGGTGAGTTTAATTTTGCACCTGGCATTACCCTTAATCCCGACCAACCGGTAAAGTTAAAAATGGTCGCAGGAAATGGCAAGTCTTCTACGCCGATTGCGGTAAATTTGGTCATTGATGAGCCCATTAAGCCTTCCGAAGATCAAGTCGGTTCGGAATTGGAAAATACAACATCCTATAGTATCGCAAAGGAGCAAAAAGGATCTGTTAAAGATGATACAATAACTGCCGTTTTCCCAGGTGACTTTACTCTAAAGGCACCTTCCCTGCCGATTAAAATGAACAAGTCGGTAGATGAGAAGGGCATTGCGACTTATAGACTTGCTATAGGCGTAACAGAAGATAACATGTTAAAAGATGACTCAAAATGGGATACTTATAAAGAAGACGTAGAAAAAGCAAAAAAGAATTTAAATAAATCTATTGATTTTTTAATAAATGAATACGGACCGACCAAAAAGTCATTTCCAATGGAGAAAACATTATGGGATCCAAAGGTTTCTGGGGTAGGTTATGTTGAAATTAAACAGGATAAAAAGGGAAAGATTATTCAAAACACGGGTGGAGTAGTGTTAACCGGCAGTAATAAGTCTGTTTATTCGCGCCAGTTTTTTTATGGACCCGTTCCAATTTATCTTGACCTTTCTGGAGAGGTTGAAATTTCACTTCAAAGTGGTATAGGGTATTCAAACGAAAAGAAAAGTTTGATTAATGATGGAGAGCTTTCAATCACCCCAACGGCAGCATTAGGCGGAGGTCTTGGCATTAGCGGTGTTGCGACAGTAGGTGTAGAGGGGCAAGCTGGCTTAAAAATCGAAATATTCCCTGAACCGAACCCTGGATCGACAGGGACATTTCAGGGCGCGGCATTGATTAAAGCCTACGTTTTATGGGTCTTTGACTATCAATATACTATTGGTAAATTTTCGAAACCACTATGGTCGAAAAGGGAAGAGGAAGCTAATTTATTAGGGGATGACTATAAGCTAAGCGAACCCAAATTGTCTCTAAGTTCTCGTGACTATAATCAGAAGACCACCCAATGGAATACGGGCAGAGCAAAGAAAAATCTATCGATTATTGGGGATCAATCAGCGAGTCTATTAACCTTGCAAGATTGGATTATTCCAAATACAATCCCTCAAATTACTAAAGTAGACGATAAACTTGTGATGCTATTTCAGTCCGATGATAAAACGAGAAAAACCGGCGATAATACCGTTTTGATGTATTCTGTATTTACCAATGGGGTTTGGAGTGAACCGAAGCCAGTTTGGGAAAGCGATACCGCGGATTTTTTTGCAAAACCGTTTGTGTACAATAACGAGCTATATGTTCTGTGGCAAAAAGCAAAAGCAAAGGTTACCAAAACAGATGTGAATGACATGCTTAAAGAGGTGTCTGCCAATAGTGAAATTTCCTTTGCAAAATGGAATAAGAACACCCAGAAATTCGAAAGTCAACGGTTTATAACCAAAAACAACATACTTGATATGTATCCAACCATTGCTTCCAATGGAAAAGAAGTTTCGGCTGTTTGGGTAAGTAATAGTGCCAATGATCCTCTTGGCAAGTCTGGAACCTACTCAGTCATGAAAAGTACCCTGACTAATGGAGTTTGGTCAGCTCCAAAGGCTGTATACCAAACAAAACAATATATCACTGAGCTTGCTGCGGGTTACGTCAACAATTCTCTCAGTATTGCCTATGGCATAAAGGCTGAAGAAGGCAAGCCTAATATTTATCTTGTAATAGATGGTTCAGCAAAGGCGATTTCAGGAAATAATCATGCCGAGGCATTAAAATTCGGGGAAAACAATTTCTATTGGCAGTCAAATGGAAGTGTAATGGAATATGCAGTAAGTAAGGGCTCATTAAGCACCTTAACTGCAGGCGATAAAAGTGTAGTCACCTCATCTTATAAATTTGTTAAGAATAATAGCAAGACTGCTCTCGTTTGGTCTGCAGCCGATGATGAAGGTTCTCATATTTATGCCTCTATAAAAACGGATAAAGGTTGGAGCAGCCCGATTTCATTGTTCATAAGTGAGGACGCGATACAGTTTATGGACGTTGAACTCATGAACAATGGCGAGTGGAAGGTAATCGCAAACATACTTCAAAAAGTTGGGGACGATTCCAAGAACTCACTAGTTTTTGTAAATGTCAATACAAAAACAGATGTGGAATTAAACTATGCAATTGCTGATGATTCTAAAAAGTCTGGTAACCTTCTGCCTGTCAACTATGGTGTCACAAATCTTGGCGAAAATGATGTTAAGAAGCTTAACGTAAAAATATATACAGACAAAAATGTTTACTTTACTAAAACCGTACCATGTAATATTAAACCTGGTGAAACCTGGAACTTTATCGAAAAAGTCGATGTCTCCAAGGTAGCATCTGAAACCGATGCGACAGTCAGCGTTCTTTCAGACGATGAAAGTGACATCACAAACAATACCGATCATCTTACATTGGGTAAAGTAGATGTTTCTCTTTCACTTTCTCAATACAAGGTCGACAATAAATTAATTGTTGTTGCCAACGTTTCCAATAAGTCAGATATCCCTGCCAATACTGCCATAAGCGTAATTGAAGGTGCAGAAGACGGTATCGTCCTGGATGTCAAGAACATAGGTGAATTGTCTAAAACCTCGGATTACAGATATATGTATTCAATTGATTTGGATAAGGTAGATTTTGCTGGTGCTAACAGTAAGACCTACCGCATTAAAGTACAAACTAAGGAAGCTGATATCAACAATTTTGACAATTCAGATGTTTTGGTCGTTTATAATGAAAAGGTAAAAGAGATAAGTGACAAACCGCCAGTAAATGTCAATATCGTTAATGCGACTGGAGTTTCCGTTGCACCTAAAAAGGTGACTTTACTAAAAGACTATGCAAAACAATCGAGCATCCAGCTGAATGCGGAAATTAAACCAAAAAATGCAACTTATAAAGGATTAACCTGGAGTTCAAGTAATACGAAGGTCGCGGCCGTAGATGGAAAGGGTAAAGTAACAGCAGTAGGAAAGGGAACGGCAACCATTACTGCCACTACTCTTGATGGAGGGTACCGTGCAACTTGTGCCGTAACTGTAACCACGGCAATACATGTAACAAAGGTAAGTATGAATAAGACCAGCACCACCCTGGCTGTTGGAGCAACAGAGACTTTAAAAGCGACAGTGGCTCCTATGAATGCTACCAATAAAGAATTAAAGTGGAGTTCTAGCAATGCAAAAGTAGCAACTGTGAGTTCGAAAGGGGTAGTGACGGCGAAGGGAGCGGGAACAGCGACCATTACTGTCACTAGCGTTGATGGATCACATAAGGCTACCTGCATGGTAAAGGTAAATAAGGTAGTCAAGGTTAAGGGAATAAAACTGAATAAGACGAAAACGACCTTATATGTAAGGGCGAAGCAAACCCTTAAAGCAACAATAACGCCTTCAAATGCTACTAATAAAGGGGTAACCTGGACCTCAAGCAACACCAAAGTGGCAACTGTAAGCACTAAGGGAGTCGTAATAGCAAAAGGAAAGGGAACCGCAATGATTACAGTAAAAACTAAAGATGGTTCCTATAAGTCTACATGTAAGGTAACGGTAAAAGTACACCCAGTAAAAGGGGTAAAATTAAATAAGAAGAGTTTAAGCTTAAAGGTACGCGGGAAAAGCACGTTAAAAGCAACCATAACACCGTCAAACGCTACGAACAAAGGAGTCACCTGGAGCTCTAGCAATAAAAAGGTAGCAACCGTAAGTAAAAGCGGTGTGGTGACGGCTAAAGGGAAAGGAACCGCAACTATCACTGTAAAAACCAAAGATGGGTCGTATAAAGCAAAGTGTAAGGTTACGGTGAAGAAAAAATAGCCACAAAAAACGAGGAGGGGAGTTTTGGTTTCCCCCTCTTTTTTTGAAGGGACGGGGGGACAGGTACCTTGTCCTAAAAATCGGACAAGGAAACCGCCCCCATTTCTATTGAAAGGGAGCGGTATTTTTTGCGTAGGTTGGTAGTTTTTTTGCTTGCATTGCAGCTATTCTTTTTACCTGGGGCGGTTAATGCCGAAGATAGGCAGTCCAATCAGCCCTATAATGATATGAGGTTGGGAATCTCAAAGTCTTATTCTAATTCAACGGATATGGACGTTCCTGTTCTTAAGGTAGCTGATCCTTATTATTCAGGCAGTAATCCAGCGAACACCTCGTATGCTGTTATTAGCAATGAATCTACTGATGGGGATTCGGAGCAGCCGACAGGAACGATCAATTTTAAAAGTATGAAGAAGTCTATGGATAAAAGTGCGAAACCGGGTATGATGTATAAAATAGATGCGAACAAGCCGTTTGATCTCAAAGATTATAAAGGGAAGTTTTTTAGTAAAAATACCAAGTCTTTTGTAAAATCGTACAATATAGGGGATTTTAAAAATTTCTGGGTATCCAACCTAAATACAGACACAGACTATGAAATTAGTGCCAGATTAGCCTATAGTGGTACAAAAGCAAATGTTTGGGTCAACGACAATCAAATTAGCGATGAGGATGCTGTAAAATTAGGAAAAGAGTTTGATAGTAAAATTTATTCAGTTGTTACGAGTAACTTTGGAGAACCATCTGATGTAGACGGTGATGGAAAGATAAATATTTTAACCTACGACATACAGGATGGATTTACAGGAAGCGGCAGTTATGTAGGTGGGTATTTTTGGCCAGGGGATCTATATAATGATTCCCATTCCAATCGATCAGAAATCTTTTATATTGATACGTACCCAACCATGGGTAGCAGCGAGAAGGATGTAACAAAAGCATATGAAACATTAGCCCACGAGTTTCAGCATATGGTGAATTTCAATCAGAATGTGATGATGGAGGGTTCCAACGAAATGAATCCATGGCTCAATGAAGGCTTGTCCATGGCTGCGGAACAAATTTATGCTGGGGTGGGACTTCAGAATCGTATAGATTACTATAATCAGTCTACTTCCATACAAAACGGGCATTCTCTTTTATATTGGGAGGATTATGGTGACATATTATCCAATTATGCTTTGTCCTATTTATTTGTTCAATATGTTAAAATTCAAGCAAATCAAGGGAATCGTATTTTTAGAGAAATATTAACAGATTCGAAGAACAATTATCAAGCGATAGAAAACGTTGCTAAAAAATATATCAGTCCCGATATGACCTTTGGGAAGTTAATGACCGATTTCAGAATTGCTCTTCTTCTAAAAGAACCAACCGGCTTATATGGATTTAAAGGGAACCCATTCTTTGATTCCCTTCAAAAGAAGATATTTACAGGCAGTTCAGCATATTTGCACGGCGGGGGGGCTGTTGTTACAGCTTATGACCAGGTAAAGGGTTGGACAGCGCCCGCTGGCAAAGGACAAGATGTGACGTATACTCTCTTAGATATGTCTGGGGCCGGGGATGTGGATAAGACTGCTCCAGCCACTCCGGATGTTAAGAAGATTGCGGATCGAGATACGAATATCACCGGAACTGCCGAACCCAGTGCAACCGTATATGCAAGAGCGGGAAAAAATGAAATTGGAAGAACTGTCAGCACCCCTTCAGGAGCCTTTACAATGGCGATTCCAAAACAAAAGGCAGGAATGATTGTGAATGTCTATGCCGAGGATGCTGCAGGAAATGTGAGTAAGGCGGCAGTTGTTAAAGTCGTAGATAAAACTGCCCCTTCGTTCACTGTAAATGCGGTTTCCAACAAATCCAAAGAAGTAATAGGAAAAACTGAGGCTGGGGCAACCATAACGATTGTAATCGGGTCGGCAAAGCACGTTGCAGCCGCTGACTCGAAAGGTAATTTTAAAAAGGGAATACCGTTGCAGAAAGCTGGTGTGAAATTAGCCATAACGGCTAGGGATACCGCAGGCAATGTAAGTGGAATCAAGACGATTACGGTCCTTGATCAAATTGCACCCGCATCTCCAACTGTGAACAAAGTTTCAAACAAAACAAGGACCCTATCGGGAAAAACAGAAGCCAAAGCGACTATTACGGTGACGATTGGAAAGAAACAATACACTGTTAAAGCCAATGCTAAAGGCAACTTTAAAGTAACCATTCCTCTTCAAAAAGCGGGTGCAAAGTTAACAGTGGCAGCTCAGGATGCTGCAGGAAATATTAGTGCTGCTAAGAAGATGACGGTTGTAGATAAAATACCTCCAGCCGCAACAAAGGTTAAAACGGTTGTGAAAAGCAATACAAAAGTGGTAATTGGCACTGCAGAGGCCCATTCTACCGTCACCATAAAAGTTAAAAATAAGGTGGTGGGCAAAGCTAACACTAACTCCAAAGGCAAATTTAGCGTGAAAATTAAATTACAAAAGAAAAATACCTTACTAAGCGTGACTGCTTCGGACAAAGCAAAGAATGTTAGTAAAGCAACAACGATTAAAGTAAAATAGGTTTAGTCCATTCACTTAATATTCACTCTTCAGGAAACAAGAGTAAAAATAGAAGTGTAAAATATACTAGAAAATGTTGTTTAAAAGGGATAGTCGTTTGGACTATTCCTTTTTCTTATAGATTAAGGGCGTATTGATGACCAAATAAAAGTTTTAAGATTCAGAACAGTGATGAATCCTCTCCTCCGACTCGACAGGAAGGACATTTTTTTGATTTTAAAAAGAATAATGTCCTATAGGCAGCTTTTTACATGTTTTTGAATTAAAAGATGATAAAAATCCTTCTTGAAATATTGTAAGCAAAAAAAGCCAGGAACTCCTGACTAAATCTTTTCACTTCAAGAAACCTTTTTTTTATTAGAATAATGCTTCATATATAGATTCAGTAATTTATCTAACTCTTGGCTGCATCTTAATGTTTCATAGCTATTAATACCCGTTCCATTGGCAAGGTTAATCATTTTCTTTTTCAATAAATCTATTTGGTTTAACAGTAATAACTCAAAATTTTTATACATGATAGGTAAATGCTCCTAGTAAAAATTATTTATAAAAAAACGCTCAAAAGCTATTATAGGAAAGATTTTTAAGATTAAAAATAGATTCGACAAAATTTGTCAAAAAAAGACAACTTCCTCATATATAGCTTAATACAAATTCCTAGCGATTCATCACTTGTTCCTTGATTCACACTGGAATGCCTTAAAAATAGATGAAACTTAAAAAATTCAAAAGATTGTCAAATTTTGTTGGGGTGAAGTGCCTAGTTCTATGATTAAATAGTATAATATACCCATATAAACATCGTGTAGATAGGGGGAACATTCATGTTTTTTTTAAAGTTAAAGCAAGACGATTCAAAGCTTAACTTACGAGGCTCGAATGGGGTTATAAATATCTCCAAGGGCAGTGTGGTGGAAAAACAATTAGAAATGATCGGTCTAACCAAAATAGATTTACAGGTGATCCATACTTTACAGCCATATGTAAAAGAAAATATCAATCGCATCGTTGATCAATTTTATAAAAATCTGGAGAATGAACCTTCTTTGTTAAAAATTATTAATGATAACAGTTCCATTGACAGACTGAAAAAGACGTTAATGCGACATATAGTAGAAATGTTTGAAGGGATAGTGGATGAATCTTATTTAGAAAAAAGGATTAAAATCGCGCAAATTCACGTTCGAATCGGTCTTCAGACAAAATGGTATATGTGTGCCTTTCAAGATCTCCTTTTGTCCCTTATGAATATTATTGAAGAAAGTATTTTTCAAAAAGATGATTGCCTACGTGCGATAAGGGCAGTAACGAAAATCCTAAACTTGGAGCAACAATTAGTTCTAGAAGCATATGATGCTGAAACAGAAAGGTTAAAAGAATCAGTAGAGGAGCAAAAAAAATCAGTTCGAGAAAACGTAGCGAGTGCAACTCGAAATCTGGCTGTTATTTCTGAACAAACCAATCATTCATTTCAACAATTGATTTCACAATCTAATGAAATTGTTACGCTGGCCAATAATGGAACTGAATTATCCCTACTTGCCAGGAGACGAGCTGAAAATGGAAAAGAACAAATAGGTAAACAGACGATAACCATGTCAAATATACATAGATCAATAATCGAAATATCTAACGATTCTAAAGTATTGTTGGGGCTATTGAGCCAAATGCAAAAGATTGTTGATATTGTAACTGGCATCTCCGACCAAACCAATTTGCTTTCTTTAAATGCGGCTATTGAGGCGGCGAGAGCAGGAGAATATGGAAGGGGATTTTCTGTAGTGGCAGGGGAAGTTCGTAAATTGTCAGAGCAAACGAAGGATTCTGTATCAAATGTATCTTCATTGATCCTAAACACGAATGTACAAGTAGAAAAACTTACAAATTCACTCGAAAACATTAATGCCGAAGTGAAAAATGGTGATATTAATATGAAAACAACTGAAAATGATTTTGAACAAATTTTAAATACGATGGAAAATACCATGGTTCAAAACAATAAGATACATAATGAACTCATTTCGATTGTAAATGTAGTCAATGAATTGGGAGGGGCTTTTGAAGAGATTGCTCTTTCAGCAGATAAACTTTCTTTTATTACACAAGAACTGGACTAGGTTTTTAAAATACTACAAACATATTATTGCTCATTTACAAAACTTCATGAAAGGACTTAAAGAGTCGAAGCAAATGAAAAACCCCCTAGGGTTGGTGTCTAGTCAACATCCATTATACCATTTAGGGGGGCATGTTAAGAAAACCGTACAGTTTTCCTCTCTATTAATAAAAATCTGATCAGAAATATGGGGACTTTTTCACTGGTATCGGACGCTTCCTATGGAATTCGACTTTTTTATTATTCACCCAAAGAAAGCGGCAACCTAACTTTTACCGTTGTCCCCTGATTTTCAATACTTTCGAATGTAATTTTGCCTTTATGCTGTCTGATAATCCTCATACATAACATTAAACCTAACCCCATTCCTTTTTCCTTGGAACTAAAGAAGGGTTCTCCAAGTCTCTTTAAACGTTCGTTGCTTATTCCGACACCGTTATCACGAACCTGAATCAGTAGATTTTCCTGATCTTCCATGAGAACAGTGATTTGTATGCATTCTTTTCTATTAACATCAAAAGCTTCCATACTATTTTTACAAAGATTGATTAAAACTTGTTTTATTTGATTTGCGTCGCACATGATGGGGGGAAGGTCCGGTTCTATATCTATGTGAAATTCAATCCCTTTCAGATGTGCTTCAGATTCTAGTAATGTTTCTACCTCTTTTATCAGGGTAGAGATTTTTATATGATTCAGTTGAATTTCTTGTGGTTTTGCCAGGGAAAGAAACTCTTTGATAATATCCTCAATCCGATTAAATTCCGACAGAATCACGTTATAGTGTTCTTTTTTTAAGGGACCCTCTTGGAATAGTTGAATAAACCCTTTTAAAGATGTAAGAGGATTTCTTATTTCATGTGCAACTCCAGCAGCTAACTCGCCAACTAATGATAATTTCTCTGAATTCCATAAACGTTCTTCTGCTAATCTTTTCTCCGTAACATCTTTTCCGACTACCATAATATGCTCTACTTCGCCATTATCACCCATCACTGGTGTCGCCACTAATTCGAATAGTTTCCATTCTCCATTGGCATGTAATAAGCGAACATCCACCTTGGAAATGGATATAGTCCTGATAATTTCTTCAAATTGCATCATGATCACGGGAATATCTTCTGGGTGAATCAGGTGAAGGGTAGTGTTCCCTTCAAAATACTCCGGAGAATAACCTAATACGGTTGAATGCGACGGTGATGCATAGATACCGTTTCCATTAATGTCAAACAAAATAAGTAAGTCCGACATGTTTTCGGCAATCAAACGGTATTTATTTTCACTTTCAAGTAGAGCTTTTTCTGTATTCTTTCGGTCCGTTATATTGATACAGGAACCAATTACCTCCACTACTTCACCGCCACGTTTAATCGGGCTTAAGGCAGCAAGATAGTAAATTCCATTCACCTCTGTTTCATAGGAAACGTGTTCTTCTCCATTCCATGCCCGTTCGTAACATAATTGCTTTTCTTTGGCAATCTTTTCAGGTATAAATTCTATTAATTGTTTACCGACCACTAGACTTGGAATAAGGCCTAAACGATACAATAATTCACCATCACATAAGGTGTGAATAAAATTCCCGTTTATTTTTTTAAATTTAAAGATCATTCCCTGTTGTAAGCGGATGGTTTCATTTAATTCCTTTTTAGCTTGACGCACTAATTCTTCGGACCATTTACGTTCATTCGTATCTTGAGGGATTCCAAAATCCTTCACGATTTTTTCAATTTCAAAAAGGGAATCCTCTAATTCCTTTGCTGGTAATGGGCGAGTGAAGAGAAATCCTTGTCCCTCATCACAAAGATGTTGTTGTAAAAAGATTAGTTGTTCTTTTGTTTCAATTCCTTCCGCCACCACACTCAAATTTAAATTATGAGCCATTGAAATGATGGTTTTTACTATCGTTTCATCATTGGGGTTATTTTGCAGTTTCCGAACAAAGGATTGATCAACCTTTAATGTATCAACTGGGAATTTTTGTAAATAATTCAAAGAACTAAAGCCCGTTCCAAAATCGTCAATGCTAATATGGACTCCAAGCTTTTTTAGTTTTTGTAAAGTTGTAATTGTGCGTTCGATATTCGCAGTCATACTTTCTGTAATTTCTAATTCTAAATATTTAGGGTCCAATTTCGTATTATGTAGAATTTTAGCTACGATTTCATCCAAATTTGATTGAGTAAACTGTTTGGCTGATAGATTGACAGATACCGTTGTAAAAAATCCTTTCTGTTGCCATTCTTTATTTTGTTTACATGCGGTATAAAGTGCCCACTCCCCAATTGGAATAATTAACCCCGTTTCTTCTGCAACCGGAATAAAGGTTCCAGGTGAGACCATTCCCAGTTCTGGATGGTTCCAACGGATTAAAGCCTCAACTCCCACTATTTTCCCTGTTTTTAAACTTACTTTCGGTTGATAGTGAAGGATTAATTCCTCTCGTTTGATTGCTTTATGAAGGTACATTTCGATTTTCAAAGGATTAATATCTGATTCCTGGTTATTCAAGGAATAAAATTTAAAATTATTTTTTCCTTCCTTTTTTGCTTGGTACATGGCAAAATCAGCATGTTGTATTAAGGTATCAACAGTCTCGCCATCTTCCGGGAATAAACTAATTCCGATGCTTGGAGAAGTAAAAATATCATAAGTTTGAATTTTAAATGGAGAAGAAAGAACTTCTAGTATTCTTCTACTAACCATAGAAGCCGCGTCTCGATCCGCATTATATAAAATGACAATAAACTCATCTCCGCCATGTCTGAAGACGACGTCTTTATCATCTAATACGGACTTCACACGAACAGCTACTTCCTTTAATAATTGGTCACCTGTATTATGACCAAGGGTATCATTGATGACTTTGAATCGATCAAGATCCATAAATATTACGGCAATATTTTGTCTCTTTTCTGCCGCCATGATCAATTTATTTGGGAGGCTTGAATTTAACTTATTTCGGTTTGGCAGGCCAGTTAAATAATCATGATAGGCCATATGCTTATAATTTTTATCATTTAAGTCATATGAAAGAACACTGTCGGTATAATGTTTAAAAAGCGATTTATACTGTTGATCGATTAATTCTAATTGTTCAAGTAGTTCTTTCTTTTCTGGAATCTCCGGTATGTGATCTATGATTAAACGATATTGTTGCTCATTTAATTTCAATTTTTCTAGCACTTCTTTTTGTTCAAGTATGTCTTTGACCATCAACATAACTCCTAAACATCATATTTAAATTTCTATATCAAACGCTCATATTTCAAGTCTATGGTTAAGGTACTATTAATAGATTAAAGTCTCTTGCAGCGTAATGGGTGACCAATTTCAGCTTACCCTTTTCCCGAACTATAACTTTATTTATTATAAACTGTTTTTCAAAAAATTGATGAAACTTTCATTGAAAAAACTAGTAACCTGAATATAAGCTTACAATAGAAGATTCTTTGATTTTAGGTAGAATGTTAGAAGAGGTAGTGTATATACGATTTCGGAAGATATAAAAAGGGGCTTACTTGGGTGAAATGAACTTAGCTTTGTGATTAAGGGGGCGTTCAAAATTAAAGCAGAAGGCTCAATCACCTTCTGCTTTTAATTTTTGGGTAATTTGTAATTACTAAAACTTGAAGAGTAATTCAGGCACTTTTTAATCTAATTGTAGTCAAAAAGTGATTCAGGGAAACGAGAGGATATACCTCTTTCAATAATAAAGGGACTGGTAAATGTAGAGATTACACTTTCGTATCTGAATAAATGCCTTTTCATTTTTAAAACTTTAGTGACATTTTAATATCATAAGAATAAATGGTACCTATACCTTGCACAAATATCACATAGGAAAAAGTACCTCTTCCGTAAGCTTTTCCACCAGTTTTGGTAGAATTTAAGCTAGCATAGGCATTTTTTTCATCCCAAGCAAATCCTAATGTAATTCCTGTAAGGGTTGTCCATACATCCGTATTAGTAACTTTCCCTTTGGAATTACGGTTTACATCTGCATATAGATTTAACTTTGATGCTGCATGCCACTCACTGTATTTATAAGTTTTTACTGCTGCATCGGCTGTTCTTATACCAAGCAGGGATGCTAAAAACTGATTATTTTCTGATTCGTCTTCACTAATTTCAATTTCAGTAGGTTTACTAGTATCTTCTAAAAATCGCTTAAATTCCTTGACACTATCAAAATTAATAACTGGTGTATTAGCAGGTAACTCTTTTGTTAATGGTTCTAGATTATATTCTTCAAATAAATATTCAATTTGTTTTTCTTCTTTTTTAGTTGCAACTTCATTTTCGGCTTTAGCTTCTGTCATCACATCATAATCTGCGTCAGTAATTCCATCTAAAATATCTGATTCTTCTGCTTTAAATGGTGCTACTATTGATAAAAACATTAGGCCAAAAATGATACTAAATGAGATAAAATATTTTTTCATGTAATATAACCCTCTACTTTTTTTTAGAAATTTTTCTTTTTTTAATTACAAAAGCAATTAAACTAATAATTGCTATAAGCCCTGCAAAATTAAGAATCTGCCATAAAATATCGCCCATTTGACTACTCCTTTTCCAATTAGTATATATTTCCTTGGATAATTTTACATAATCTTGCTCTCTTTTTCAATTAGAATATTTATTTTTATGGGGAAAAATACCTGATTGATTAGGTTGTTTTCACTATTGATCCAATCGGTCGGAGGGGTGAAAGCAAATAATTAGAATAGGAGTTGGGGTTTACCAAGTGGATATGCAACTCAATAAGGAAATCTGCAACAAAAAGCTATGTAATAAAGGGAAGGAGCCTAGGCGCCTTCCCTCTTGATTAATTCACGTTAGTGGTGCATTCAGCTTTATCCTATGTCTATTATATAGGGAGTTTCTCCTATTTGAAGTGAATATTTTTACAATTTTCAAATTATTATTGAATAACATTAAACTTTTTTATTAACTTTAATTTAATGGTTATGTAATCATTCTTAATTGAACTGTAATGGCTCGATAATGTTGTTCCTTTATGATTAGCTGTATAAGATTTAAACAGCTAAGGAGTAATCGTACATGAAGAAATTACTTAGGATTCTTTGTAGGTTCCGAAAATATCATAAATACGACTATTATACAGATGAGTGTAAAACTTGTGGAAAGCAAAGAAGAATATCTTAAAATTACCCGGATGTGTTAGGCGCACCCGGGTTTTTTCAAGATAAAAAGACCACCTCAATGATGGTCTTTTCTATTGTATGAATCAAATAGTGATTTTCCGAAAATTACTTATCTCTCTATCCTTTTTGACTTATCATACATTTTGTTCGTTGTTTTATCTAAAGAGATATTCAGTGAATCTAAAACTCGTATGATAAAAGAGAATATTGGGATAGAAAACTTATAAATGATGACAAAGATAAAACTAAATAACGAAGTAATAAAACGAATTACGCTACTAGAGAATATCCATATAATTTTAGATAATAGTTCTACAAAAATCAGTACTATTTTAATTAAACCACTAAAAGGAAACGAAGGAATGTTCGTTCTGACTTTTTCTGAATACTGAAATAGTCCCGGAAATAACTCAGGGAAAAACTTATCTACAAATCCAGTTATAGAAAAAACAACAAAATAGTTACTCATTAAATTGGTTGCTTGAGCATTTTGTAAAAAATACACGTGATCTTGTATTTGTGGACCTATAAAGCCTAAAGAAGAAAGAAGTTCTAATAGCCCACTAAAAAGCGCGAATAACGTCAAAAATAAAAGAATCCTGCATTTATAAATGAGCCATCCCAATCCAATCAAAACAGCTACTCTTGATGCAATACCCCATTCACCTATTGAACTTTTAACATCGTGCAAAGGGTTGGATTGACCCTTTTGTTCACTTCTATATTTGAGTCTACTAATAGTTTCTAAGGAATGTCCACATTTTCTGCAATTAAGTTCTACTATTTGATTTGAATATTGACAATTCGAACAGATAATTCCTTTTTCCATTTTCTTACCTCATTATGTCAAAATAGCATTAGGAGTCATTAATAGGTATATTATACAATAAAATGATAATATTGTTAGTGCATTTTACCTAATTTTTTAAATATATAATAAAATTTTCCTATTTACTTTATTGTGAGAAGATTATCAATTTTTGAGACAATACAGCCAAATTTGGTTATATGATAAAAGTCTTCATTATAAAATAAAACGATTGCTATTATAATCCCTAAACAGTAATATCTTCTTAAGGATTTTTTACTTTTTTAAATAGGGCGTGTTCGAATTTGAAAAATATTCTTGTCCTTTTTCTATTTTATTATCCGTTGGTCATGGGGATTATATGGATCATTGGTAGTTTAATCTATTACACCAAGAAGGAAAAAAATAATAACTTTCCTGAGTTTAGTAGGGAAGAATTACCCTTTGTCTCCTTATTAATTCCTGCCTATAATGAGGAACAAACCATTGAAGATACGGTAAGCTATGCTTCAAAACTAAATTATCCCGATTATGAAATCATTGTAATCAATGATGGAAGCAAGGATCGAACGCTTGAAATCTTAAAATCAATCGTAGATTCCTATCCAAAATTACGAATCGTAAATGTTGTGGGCAATAAAGGAAAAGCGAACGCTTTAAAGCAAGGTGTTTTAGCTTCAAGAGGAGAATTTATTGCAACAATTGATAGCGACGCCATTCTTGATCCGGATGCGCTTAACTATGTGATTCCCCATTTTATTACTCCTCACAATGGAGAGCGGGTCGGAGCCGTAACAGGAAATCCAAGAATAAGGAATCGGACGAGCTTGCTTTCTAAGATTCAAATTGTTGAATATTCCAGTATTATTGGGTTAATTAAAAGGACTCAGAGAGTGCTGGGGAAAGTCATGACGGTATCTGGAGTTTTTGTGGTCTTCCGCAAAAAAGCCTTATTAGATGCGGGGATGTGGGATACCGACTTAATCACCGACGACATTGGTGTAACCTGGAAGTTACAAAGGGATTTTTGGGATATTCGTTACGAACCTAAAGCTCTATGTTGGATGTTAGTCCCTGAATCGATTAAAGGAATTTGGAAGCAGCGGTTAAGATGGACACAAGGTGGAATTGAAGTTATCTTACGTCATCGAGACATATTCCGAGATTGGAGACAAAGAAGGCTATTTCCTGTTTATTTTGAACAGGTGCTAAGTGTCTTGTGGGCAATTTGCTGGTTTATTTCAACACTCATTTTTTTCTATCAATTGATTTTTCTTCATCAATATATCATGCCTACCATGTGGATAGGGAATTATCTTTCTATTATCTGTTTACTGCAATTTTTTGTGGCTCTTTATATCGAAAGAAATTATGAAAAAGGGATCTTGAAATTTCTATTATGGGGGATTTGGTATCCTATTGTTTACTGGCATATCAATGCTTTATTAGTCATCATGGCCTTACCTAAAGGATTGATGATTTTAAAGAAAAATAAAAAGCAATTTGCCACTTGGGAAAGCCCGGACCGAGGACTCCATTTATAAAACGCCAGGGAGAAACGGATGATTATTACCATAAAAAAATCAAAGTTCAGAAAAATTTTAGATTTTCTTTTTACTCTTTTGGGTTGGATCTTTCTTTTTTTATTCCTTTATAATTTTATCACTCATCTCAATAGTAAATTGAATTTAAGGTTTTATTTCTTAAATTTATCGAATGCTGATGCCATTGTAATCTTTACTTTTTTATTAATATTGATGAGTGCTGCGGTATTAGGATTCTGGAGTTTCTATAATAAACGTAAATATGGTGCTCTAAGAAGAAGGAGTTTCCCAGAGCCTGTAAATGATAAAGAGATAGCTGAATATTTTCAAAAGACGGAGACGGAGTTAAAGCTTCTCCAAAATGATAAGTATGTTGAAATTAAATAATTTATAAGAAAACGTTGTAGAACGGTTGTCGAGAGATGATCCTTTTTCGGTAAGCAGTTATTTCTATCATGTTTTACATCATCCCGGAGAAAAAAAGATGCCTCCTGTATAACTGCGCCATCAGTTTCAGGAGACATCTCGCAATTCAAGTAAATGAAGCAGAATTTAAGAGTTTATTCACTGTTATGGTAAGATGTTCGAGGCCATTTTGAGTTCTTGGAATTATAAATTATATAACCTTGGCCAACCCTGCGATCAATTGCTCAAACTCCGTTACATGGATCGGTTTACTTATAAAATAACCCTGAACCTCATGGCAACCATTTTCTTTTAAGAAATGAGTCTGAACTTCTGTTTCTACTCCCTCTGCAATGCATTTAAGTTTAAGGTTTTTCGCTAAAGCAATAATCGTTTTAACGATGTCAGAATCCGTTTGATCAATTTGGATGTCATCCACAAAGGACTTATCAATTTTTAATGCATCAAGCGGCAGGCGTTTTAAATAACTCAGAGAAGAATACCCTGTTCCAAAATCGTCTATAGAAATATAGATTCCCATTTCTTTGAGCTTGTGAAGCATATTGATGGTGTATTCGCCACTTTGCATGACACTTTCTGTTATTTCCATTTCCAGGTTTGCAGCGTTAAATCCTGTTTCATGTAGAACCTCTTCGACATTATTTATAAAGTCGTCCTGCATTAATTGTTGTAATGAAACATTTACGGCAATCCGTAAGGGGATAAATCCTTTTTCTATCCATTCCTGTCCTTGCCTGCATGCAGTGTGAAGCACCCATTTTCCAATCGACTTGATTTGTCCTGTTTCTTCCGCAATCGTGATAAATTCATTTGGAGGGACCATTCCCAGTTCAGGATGCATCCATCTAATTAATGCTTCCACTCCGATAATCTTACCAGTGCCCAATTCCACTTTTGGCTGATAATAAAGGATAAATTCATTTTTTTCGATTGCTTTACGTAACCCTTTATGAATCAACCTTTTTCTGTTTAATTGTTGATTCATCTCTTTGTTAAAATAAAAATAATTATTTTTTCCATTCATCTTGACATAATACATGGCAGTATCAGCATTTTTTATAAGTGTATCCACATCCGTAGCATCCTCTGGAAAGAGGCTGATCCCAATGCTTGGAGTGATAAATAATTCATTTCCTTTCAACATATAGGATGTGGATAGGGATTGGATCATTCTTTTAGCTGTTTGTTCCAACTGTTCTTTCGCGATATCTTCCATGATAATGGTAAATTCATCGCCGCCTAAGCGAGCAACAATATCCTTTTCTCTTACACAGGCGATTAAACGTGATGACACTTCTTTAATTAACAAATCCCCTAAATCGTGTCCCAATGAATCGTTAATAAATTTAAAATGGTCTAAATCTATGAACAGTAGTGCCATAGGGTGAGTATTCCGTTGAGAGTTAACCATTGCGATGGCTATTTTTTCATAAAATAATCGTCGGTTTGGAAGTCCTGTAAGGGTGTCGTGAAATGCGTAATATCTAATCTGTTCTTCGTATTTTTTCTTTTCAAATAGGTCACGAAATACCATTACAGCTCCAAGGGTGTCCCCCTGATGATCAATAATAGGAGAAGCGCTATCATCAATTGGCAGCTCAGCTCCCTTCTTAGTAATGAGAAGGGTATCTTTATCAAGACCCACTACACGTTTTTGCGCCAATGCCTTTATAATGGGGCTTCCTACCATTTTTCGTGAAAATTCATTTATAATATTTAAGACCTCTTGATGGTCTTTGCCTAATGCTTCTTCTTGAAGCCAGCCGGTCAAGGTTTCAGCAATTGGATTCATATAAGTGATTTTTCCATTAATATCAGTAGTGATCACGCCATCTCCAATACTATCAAGCGTAACTGATAATTTTGCCTTACTTTCTATTAATTCATCTTGTCGCATTAATAAATCGTTAGAATCGTTAAATGACTTAAAAATAAAAATTAATAAATAGTTAGAAAACATACCGGCAAGCAGGGAAAAGCTCCAGACATAGGTTAATGTCTCCCACAACAAATTTGAATCTTTTAAAAGATGGGTTATGAAAATACTGGCAACCGACAGGGAAATTAGTTGAAGGAACGCCCAATTTTTCCAATTGCTTTGTTTAAGGTATTTCGAAATGATTCCAAGTATAAAGCCAAGAAGTAAAGCTGAAATCACTCCATAAATGGACGAGGTGTTGATACCAAATAGTAAAATTCGCCCCAATGCGATTACAATCGATGCTGAAAGGGAAGTGACAAATCCACCATGTAATGCAGAAAGTACAAAGACCACATACCGTAGATCGATTATTGTTGTTTCATTCACTTGAATGGAAAAATACATTAAAGCGATTCCTAATACTCCATACCCTAAACCATAGAGCAATTTTGAAATCAATTTTGAGTGTAAATTAGAATAATATAAAAAATAAATTTGATGCCCTACAAAAAGAAATGTAATTAATATTGTTGTGTTAATGAACAATTCATGGAACATTTCATCACCCATCACCTGTATCATTCTATATTTTTTAATCATTCGTAATAAAAGATTTGTATTTAAAAGACCTGCTTTAAATAACCACTCGTTTTAATACTAGACCTATCAAATCTGGAAAATATTCTTTAATCTTAAATAATATCGGTATTTTTTATTAAATGATTAGTGTTTTTACTAGTTTCCTAAAATTGGAACTAGTGGGGGAGAGGGATAGAAGAAAAGGGGGAAATTGAATGGTTTGATCATTCGATAATAAATTATTAAATACAAATAAAATATTTATTTAAATAGATAAATTTCAACTTATAATCAATTTGAAAAAACTTAGAATTAGTCTCTTTTGTAAGCCCGCCTTTCAGCGTACTCAAATATCTTTCCATGAAAAAATCCAGACCTTTATTAGCCTGGAATTAATAAGATTAGCAACTCTTTGCTTCATTAGCGCCCTGTTCATACATATAATAAGAGTTTTTCCCCAGTGATTTAGCTTTATACATAGCTAAATCAGCGTTTCTTATTAATGTTATCGCATCTGTTCCATGTTCCGGAAAAAAGGCTAAACCAATACTTGTGGAAGTCTTGATTTGAAAATTATTGATGGTAAAGGGCTTATTAATTTCCTCAAAGATTCCTTTTACAATTTTTAAAATTGCAGGTTTGTCCGTGTCTGGTAAGAAGATCACGAACTCGTCACCAGCATAACGTGAAATCGTATCCTCTTTACGTAAGCAGTTTAAAAGTCGATTCCCCATTTCCTTTAATAAAAGATCACCAACTTCATGTCCATAATTATCGTTGACCTGTTTAAATCCATCAAAATCTAAAAAAAAGACAACGCCCGTTTTATTTTCTTTTCCTAAATCTATTAGTGAATCAGTTAATTTCTCTTCAAAATATCTCCGATTTGACAGTCCCGTCAATTCATCATAATAGGATAGGGCTTTGAACTTTTCTTCTGCCCCCTCTAATCGAATCCTTTGTTTCATTACAATAAAGAGGAAGGGCATAAGGATCAATGTAGTACTAATAGTACCAATGAGCTCTTCAGTTCCAACCACCGGTATTTTCCAAAACCAATGGATAATCCTAAATAGAATGTTAAATTCCGAAACTTTTAATACCAGTAAACCCATTAAGATAAAAATTATTTTATATGACCAATTTAAATATTTCTTTTTTCTTATTTCCAAATAAGTCATCTCCAATTTAGTAAATCCCTTTAAAACAGATTACTAAATCTCAATGAGTACTTCAAATGATGTTTTCTGGTAAAAGAACTGAGTCGTATGTCGAGGCTTGTAATGAGTACTTTCATGGTATTCTAAAGCGTGATCTAGTGTATCCAATGAAGTAAAAAACAAGAGATGAGGAGAAGAAAACACTGTTTAAATACATCGAGTTCTTCGTGTAGAATAGGTCTTCAATATTGATGACATCATTGCTAACAATGTCATTCTTTGATTAAAAAAAAGGCCCGATAAAAAGGGCCTTTTTCCTACTCCATCCATCTTATTAGTACATCATAAATGATGCACCAACGATGATAAGGAGAATGAATAATACAACGATTAACGCAAAGTTATTTCCATATCCGCTCATATATTACACCTCCAGCATGAATGATTCTTTAGACTAGATCGTTATTGGTTTATTAATAAACAAAAGCAGTACCAACAATAATTAAAAGGATAAATAATACTACGATTAAAACAAATGTGCTGCCTCCGTAAAAACCGCCGCCGTAGCCAAAACCACCGTATCCAAAGCACATATTTATCACCACCTGTTAGAAGATCCTGAATATACTTTCACTATGTATCATATTTCATAAAACAAAAGTGGCTTGGACAACTATCATACGATATCGAAAAATATACGATTTACCTAAAAATGCAAAGAACGTCTGCCATTATAGGCAAACGCTCTTTCATGAAAAGAAGGTAATGTAGAATATGTTGGTTTTACGCTGGCGGTAATCATACTATATGTACAAGATCATAAAATGGCATGGACAAGGGCTGATTTTCTTAAATAAAAATTTCTCAAAATAGGCTTAATCGGTTGGGTACTCATTTAAACTGTTGAATAGTCTAAAGTGTAGCCGTAAACCCATGTTCTTCCTTAACGCTTAGACTTGTTAAAGTAATCTCAATCAAAAAAAGCCCTGCTCGGGCTTTTTTGTATTTTTTAATCCATCACTTAATTGTGGTTAGAATCTCCCGCCCATTTCTTGTTAGATTAATTCCTGCTCTCCCTCTTTTTGTTTGCAAATACCCTCGACTTTTTAAAAAATTCAACCGGTGTCTAACCTGTGCCTCAGATAATTTCATGTCGACTTCTTGGCTCTTTTCAGAAATAATCCTTCTTCCGATTACCCTTCCATTTTCTTCATAATTCATGATGAGGTTAAGGATGAAAAGTGATTCTTCATCAAGAGCGATTGAACCTGAATAAAAGGGTGGTATGCTCTCCATCGGGTCACGATCTGGTATTCTTTGTGGAGGTTTTTGAAAATAATGTTGATTCGGCAAATCATTCTTTGTTAGTTGGTTTCCGGTACGGACAGCAAGCATATAATCGATGGTATTTTTAAGTTCTCTTACATTTCCATACCATGGATACCCTTGAAGTTCCTCCATTAATTCTTGTTCCATTTTGACCTTATGGTTCGATAGCGCAACAAAATGCTTAGCCAATAATTCAATGTCATTTCGACGAGCCCTTAATTCGGGAAGGTGTACAAAGAGTACCTTAAGCCGATGGTATAAGTCCTCTCTAAACACATTTTCTCGAATCATTTTCAGTAGATCCTTATTGGTGGCTGCAATAATCCGAACGTCTATGGGGATAATTTGGCTTCCACCCACACGCATGATTTCTTTTTCCTGCAATACTCGAAGTAGTCGTGCTTGAAGTTTAAGACTAATATCTCCAATCTCATCCAAAAAAATAGTGCCGCCATTTGCTTGCTCAAACAATCCCATTTTTCCGCCCTTTTTTGCTCCGGTAAACGCTCCGTCCTCATAGCCGAATAGTTCGCTCTCGACTAAATCATCCGATAATGCACTAAAGTTAACGGCAAGAAAAGGACCGCTGTTTCGAAGAGAGGCATTATGAATAGCACCTGCAAACAACTCTTTTCCGGTCCCGCTTTCGCCTTCAATTAAAACAGTTAACTCCGTCTTAGCTAACCTTTTAGCAATTTGTTTCGTTTCTTGGATGTTGGAGCTGATCCCAACGATATCATGAAAGTTGTATTTTGCGACGTATCCTTTTTTAACAAACTCATTTCTCAATTTACGTTCAATCTCAATGGTCTTAAGGGCATTTCTAAAAGTAACAATAATCGATTGATCATTGATATGCAGACGTTCCACGATCACGTCCAAACCGTTTACAACAAATATACTGCTTTCTTGTTCCCTATTTGAAAGGATAAACGTTATCAAATCAACATTATCAATAATGGAATCAATAGGATGGCCAATCGCATTTTTGCTTTTTATTTTAAGCATATTTTCCAGGATTTCATTAAAGACAATAATCCTTCCTTTATCATCAATCGCTAGTATCCCGTCACCAACACCATCAATCACTTGATGAAGTTGTCGATGGGCTTTAGCTAGATTTTTCGTTAAATCTACTATTTTTCGATAGTACCTTTCAGAAACATGGTTACCGTATTCCTCCATTAAACGGAATCGCTCCAGAATGGAAATGATCGTCGTAATATCGATTAGTCTATGACCAATATTAATCACTTGTTCTACAAAGTTGGGGATAATTGTAAGTTCACCGGGTGTGATTGCAAGCTTGATCCTTTGGATATTTGTTTTTCCAGGATAGTATGGGATATATTCAATGTGGTTTAGCCCCAATTGACGCATGGTTTCAATCGATTCATATACGGTTTCAGGATGATCATTCACATACAGGGCTTGTGTTCCTTCTGGCAAAAATAAAAGTTGATCCACATTTTCATAATTTAATGTTCGTTTGGTTATAATTACTTCGCAGTTGTCCCCAATAAAGTCCTTGACCTCTTCTTTCAACATACTAGAGAGTAAAACGATTACTGATGAATTAAATACTCTTGGAATCCCTTCTTCTACAGAAAAACTTTCAATATCGATAAAGTCACTTACCATCTCTGCTAATTGTTGATGGAGGGCTTTTCGTGTTTCCTTGAGGCCGGTAATCAATACAATGTGGTTGTTTTCAACTTCGTTCATAGAACACCTCTTTAGTTTGCATCTAATTGGTCTAAAATTGGTTATTTAATTTGGTTATTTCATAGCCAAATAATAACCAATTATAATGCATATCAACATAGCAAGCACTGGTAAAATAACAAAATATTTAAAACGGTGGGAATAATCATTTGAATTTTAATGTTGGTACAATATTTGCAAGTATAAACAGCATGTAAAGAAAAATGAATTTAGTAGAGTAGTCATCCACCTATTCGAATTCTTTACCATTTCATAGCAAAAGGAGGAAGAGAATATAAAATCACTTAGTGAAAGACAACGAAACCATTTAAAACTATGAGGTGAGAAGAAATGAAACCACTAATTGGCGTTACCGGGTATTATGTTGACCATAGCGAAATAGGGAAGGAGGGCTTACGGGGGCTGCCAGGTCAAGATATGGCAATATTCTCTTATGACTACATCCGTTCACTTCAACGGGCGGGTGCAACGGTTCTTCTACTTCCAATCGAAGAAGTTGATCAAATCGATTCGACACTTAACCAATTAGATGGATTGTTATTGGCTGGTGGCGCAGATATCAATCCATTTTATTACGGTGAAATTCCCCAATCGTATATAGGCACTGTAGAGGAAGAGCGCGATCACTTTGAATTAAATCTAGCAAGGCAGGCTTTAGAGAGAGATATTCCTATTCTAGGAATCTGTCGAGGATTACAGGTGTTAAATGTTGCTGCTGGAGGGTCGCTTTATCAAGACTTAGAACATGAGATGGGTCCTGAACATTTCCATGCTCGGGAACAGTTTCGTAAATGGCAAGGCTCCCATTCTGTAAATCTCCTTGAAGGGAGAAAAATTTATGAGGCGATTGGCGAAAAATCCTTAATGGTTAATTCTTTTCATCATCAAGCAGTGAAAACGCTGGGAAGAGACTTTGAAGTGAGTGCTTGGTCCTTTGATGGTGTAATAGAGGCCATTGAATCCAAAGCCCATCAATATGTAGCAGCCGTTCAATGGCATCCAGAAATGATGGCGGAACGGGATGTGCTGCAGCAGCGGTTATTTAACCACTTTGTGAATGAAGTAAGTAATATGGTGGTTAGATCGGAGTGTTATAAGTAAAAGAATCGATGGAATTATTCAATTACCTCTTAAAGATTTTTAATATGACGGCCTGGGACGCTCAGCAGTTGAGTTACCTAGACTGTCGGTTGCCAAAAATTTATTGAAAAGGGGAACGGTATATGAGTCAAATGTCAGAAAAAGTACTTTCATTCGAGTCAGGAGAAAAAAAGGAAAAAAGGGAACGGAAAATAAACGTTTTTGCACTGTTACTTGTCTTTTTAGTGATTGCAACCATTATTACACATATCATGCCAGCTGGAGAATATACACGTATTCAAAAGAATGGATATACAACAGTAAATCCAAATTCATTCAAATGGATTGCTTCAGCGCCGGTTGGATTCTTTGATATGTTAAAAGCCATTCCTTCAGGGATGGTAGAAGCGGCTAATATTATCTTTTTTGTTCTGATTATCGGAGGATTCTTTGGTGTATTAAAGGCTTCAGGTACGGTTGAGGCTCTTGTTTCAACGATGGCAAGAAAACTCGCGAACCGTGAAAAGTTGATGATTCCGATTATCATGCTATTCTTTGCACTTGGCGGATCCTTAATGGGGATGGCCGAGGAAACCTTGGCATATGTACCTCTGTTTATCCCACTGGCTCTCGCGATTGGATTTGATACAATAACAGGAACGGCGATGGTATTGGTAGGGGCGTCCGTCGGATTTACAACCGCCATTATGAATCCGTTTACAGTTGGGCTTGCGCAGGGAATTGCTGGCCTTCCTATGTATTCGGGGATGGGGTTCCGCCTGGTTTTATTCGTAATCTTATATCTTATTGCTGTTACATTCGTCTATCGTCATGCAATGAAAGTTAAGAAAAATCCATCAACCGGAATTTTCGGGAAGTTTGATACAAGTAGGTCAGACACCCTATTAACAGCAAAAGTACAGTTAACAACAAGACATAAATGGATTTTAACAGCATTTTTTATCAATTATGTGATTCTTGTACTCGGTGTTATTAAGTACAAATGGTATATAACAGAAATTGCAGCCTTATTTATTATCTTAACGATAGTCATTGCAATCCTTGGCAAGATATCGATTGATGATACCGTTGAATCGTTTACACAGGGATCGGCATCTTTAATCAGCGGAGCTTTAATCATTGGTGTATCGCGCGCCATTCTGGTCGTATTGAATCAAGGGCATATTATTGACCCTCTGCTTCACCAAGTATCAGAAGGAATGAAACATATTCCTGCTTTTTTAAGTGTTGTCGGAATGTTCAACTTCCAAGCGGCTATACATTTCATTCTAGCATCAGGCAGCGGCCATGCGATGTTGACCATGCCTATTATGGCACCGCTTGCCGATTTATTGCACATTACACGCCAAACAGCCGTATTATCCTTTTCCTTCGCGGATGGTATTGGAAATATTATTTTTCCGACAGGTGGTACGCTAATGGCTGGGTTGGCAATTGCAGGAATTTCCTGGACAAAGTGGGCAAAATGGATTCTCCCTTTGATTCTAATTGAATACGCAATTGGTACAATAGCGGTCATCATTGCTCATGCGATTGGTTATGGTCCATCTTAATATCAGGCGGCTAGTTTTTATAGTGGGGTTACCGGCTAAGATAAAAAGTTAATTTATTTGAATCGGAAGAAGGAAGGTAGAATTTTGACTGACGCTGACTTTGACATTAATATTTAAGCAATGATCTCCAATAATCGGGCGCAATTCTGTAGTAAGAATTGTGCTCTTTCTTTATGTTAACGGCCTGATTGTGGGGGAGACAGTAAGAGTAAGAATACTGATTAAAGACCTTTTGTGAAGTGTTTCACTTAAACTAGCTGGCAGGTTAGTTTAACAAGAAGGCAGTAAATTTTTGACTGTTGCTAATTGCCTTGTGAACACAAGTAAAATGAGGAGATACTATACCGCAAATAAAATAACAGCCAAGAATACATTTTACAAATTGGCAAATATCTATTCCTCTTTAAACATGGACACATACACTATTTTTGAAACAATTTGAGGCGGAGATATAAAATGGAAAGACAATTCTTTGGTTGCGGTATGGGTTATGGAGGCTGTCCTTTCCACCATCATCATGGATTCCATCACTGGTACTTTTGTTAACTTACAAAATGGATTTAACCCTTGGAGCAATATCTTCAGGGGTTTTAAATTGTCTTAAAAGGATTACATAGGTCTTATTATTAACCTTTGTTAAATAGAGTGTTAATTTTTACTAATTATTAAACTGACGTGTGAAAGAGTATAAGATCGAGGCTGTCAATAAGCCGCTTTTTATTATTTCAGTTACCATATAATTTTTTTTTCATAATTTATCAGTGAACAATAATTTATTGAAAGAGGTTGGTTAAATGGTTTTAAAACTTGACATGGAACAATTGCTTTCTTTAGCAAAGGAAAATGGTGTAGTTGATTTTCTTGATAATAATCCAGTAGAAGTTATAGCAAAGTTAGGAAAAGGACCTAAGTCAAAAGGAAGCAAAGGTAAAAAAGGAAGCAAAGGCTCAAAAGGCAGCAGCGGGTCCAGCGGCAGTCACGGTAGCAGCGGGTCCAGTGGCAGTCACGGTAGCAGCGGGTCCAGAGGTAGCCACGGCAGCAGCGGATCAAGCGGCAGTCACGGTAGCAGCGGGTCCAGTGGCAGTCATGGCAGCAAGAGATCCAGAAGCAGTAGCAGTAGCAGCGGATCAAGCGGCAGTCATGGCAAAAGGAGATCCAGCAGCAGCAGCGGATCAAGCGGCAGTCATGGCAAAAGGAGATCCAGCAGCAGCAGCAGCAGTAGCAGCGGATCCAGTGGCAGTCATGGCAAAAGGAGATCCAGCAGCAGTAGCAGCGGATCAAGCGGCAGTCATGGCAGAAGGAGATCCAGCAGCAGCAGCAGTAGCAGCGGATCAAGCGGCAGTCATGGCAGAAGGAGATCCAGCAGCAGTAGCAGTAGCAGCGGATCAAGCGGCAGTCATGGCAAAAGGAGATCCAGCAGCAGCAGCGGATCAAGCGGCAGTAGCGGTTCAAAAGGCAGTAAAGGATCAAAAGGTAGCAGCGGTTCAAAAGGCAGTAAAGGCTCGAGGGGCAGCAGCGGTTCAAAGGGAAGCAAAGGCTCGAGGGGCAGCAGCGGTTCAAAGGGCAGCAAAGGCTCGAGAGGCAGCAGCGGTTCAAAAGGGAGTAAAGGTTCAAAAGGCAGCAGCGGTTCAAAAGGCAGTAAAGGTTCAAAAGGCAGTAAAGGTAAAAAAGGAGGTAAAAGGTAATAGCGGAAATTCAATTCTGAAAAAAATTATTTAGTGCAATTAGTAAACTCTTCACCTAATAATTTTTTATAAAGTTAAAACGTTCACTTTAAAACCGATTTCATAAATCGGTTTTTTTGCTTCTTATAAAGTAACGGATGATTTCCTTAAAGCAAAGGCACAAAAAGCCAGCCTTTTTCTTCTTCAGCTATCCTGAAAAATAGTAATGGTGAAAGGGCATTTTGGCAATATTTTAGTTGAATTTTATAATTGTGTTTAACTCATTAGATTGTGAAAAAATATTCTTAAAGTAAAGGGTGCAAGAGTAAAATTTGAGGATCATTGTGGTGATTCTGCTTTGTTGATGTACTTATGGGCAGGTTAGTAAAACGATAGTAATATATTATTTATTAAGTAGTATGACTAAAATAGCATCGGAGTAATATAATGGATTCTTTTGGTAAAAAAATTATCAACTTGTTTTTTGAAAAACCTAACTACACTGAAAAACCTCCAATAGAGCGAGCACAATTTATATTATTGGTAGCTTCTTTGTTTTCATTTTTCTTTGTTGGCTTAAATGTTGGAAAATCTACATATCCAATATATTTTTCAATCTCAGACTTTTTAATTGGTACTTTATTTGTTTTACTTTTGTATAGCAGTATTTTTTTATTGGGATTCTATTGATAATTTCTTATAATTTAAAATCAGCTATTATTTTTTATTCAGCATACGGGAGCAAGAGCTAAAGTTGAGATCGTTGCGGCGGTCTTTTTGTTGTACTAACGGATAGTTGAACAAGAAAATATTTGGTAAAATTCAATTAGAAGGACTAGCAGAAGGGGGTTAGTAAATGATATTGGTGAGTTCCTGCTTAGCGGGGTTAGATGTGAGATATAATAGGACAAATTGTTTAAATGATAAAATAAGTAAATTGGTAGAAGAAAATAAAGCTATTACAATATGTCCAGAATTACTTGGTGGGTTTTCAACGCCTAGAGAACCAGCTGAGATAATTGGTGGAAACGGAGAAGATGTTCTAGATGGAAACGCTAAAGTAGTTGATAAATCAGGTAAAGATGTTACCCAACTTTACATAAAAGGAGCATATTCTACGCTAGAACAAGCTATAGAATTAAATGCAACTTTGGTGGTTCTAAAGGAAAATAGCCCATCTTGCGGCAGTTCAACCATATATAACGGTGAATTTACCGAAAAAAAAATTATGGGGATGGGAGTCACTTCTGCTTTACTAAAAAGAAATGGATTAAAAGTAATCTCAGAAGAACAATTTGCAGATATCCTCCTTTAGTTCTCACTAATATTGGCATTTTTATATTGTTTATTTTAAAGAGATTGTGAAATACTGCACTTAAACAAACGGGGCAGTTGAAGAAGAGCCGATAGGAAACAAAAAAACACCGACAAAAGGTCGGTGTTTTTGTAAGGGGTGTTCCACTTAATAACTAAATCCTTTAATAATTTTTCTAACTAATATTGCTTTGATTTGGAACATTAATGTTTTTAATTGCTGCTTTTTTATGCAACCATTCGTAAATGATCGGGATGATAATGAAACTATTGATTGTTGATGTTACCATACCTCCAATTACGACAATACCAAGTGTTTGAGAAATGACCGTATCCGCATTATGAGAAAATGCAAGTGGTAACAAAGTAAGGATTGTTGCTGCTGCTGTCATTAAAATCGGTCGAATCCTTGAAAGACTACCATTCAATACAGCCTCTTGTACAGTCATTCCTTCTTTTCGATTTCTTTCAATTTTATCAATTAATACAATACCGTTTGTAACCACGATACCTGTAAGCATCAGAACCCCAATTAATGCAGCTAAATTCCATTCTCCGTGGAATAAAATTAATGCGATTACTACACCACTTAAAGCAAGTGGAATGCTTAAAAGTACAGATAATGGTGCTCTCCATCCTTTGAAAATAGAAGAAGTAATGAGTAATACTAAAAGGATAGAGAAAGCAACGGCTACAGCCATATCAAAAATCATATCTTTTACTTGTTGAGTAATACCACCCAATGAGTACGTTACATCCTTAGGAAGTTTCATATCGCTTAGAACTTTGTCTGCTTGACTTGAAACTTTACTAATGTCATTAGATGTGATTTGTGCAGTTACAAGTGAGAATGGTTGACCATCTCGTTCGCTAATGGTTGAAGCAGATGTATCTTTTCCAATCTTAGCAATTTGGTCAAAACGAACCATCTGACCATTATTTCCTATTAATTTTTCAGCCGCAAGAGATGCTAAAACATCATCTGCAGAAGCATTTAAGGTGATCGTAGAGTTTGATCCTGTTGCAATTTGATCTAAATATTGGTCCACAGGAAGTGCTTTATGATCCACGGTAACCGTTGCATCCTTAGATTGAGACATATAGCGGTTAATGACCGTTAAAATGTCAGCAACTTTTACGCCTTTATCTTGAATCGCTTTTTGGTCAAAAGTCACTTTATACTTTGGAGAACCGTTCGTTAAATCCACTTTTCCATCTACACTCAGGTTCGCAATTTTTGATAAGTTGGTTCTCGCTTGTTGTGCGACTTGATCCAATGTTGCTTGGTCTGAACCTGTGAACAAGATACGCATTTGTGAATCATCACCAGAAATGTTCTGGCTTGTTACGGTATAAGTAACATCTTTAGATAAAGTCGGAAGCTGCTTTTGTAACTGTTGAATAACAGCATCAGCATCCTTGTCGTTCTTCAACACAACAGAAAGATTCGCGACATTTGGATAGGTGATAAAACCGCCGCCTTGGTCAAACACGTCATCACTTTGAGGTGTCATAGTCGAACCGAAATTAGCTGAATACGCATCGACTTTTGTATTTGCCTTCAATGTTTTCTCAATTTTTTGTACTTCTGAATCGACTTGAATGAGTGTGCTTCCTTTTGGCAATTCTGCTTTAATGGCAATTTGTCCGATTTTTCCACTAGGCAATAAACTTACAGGAAGAAAAGCAGAATAGGCGCCAGCGGCTAAAAACACCAGTATAGAAACAATAATCATTGCTTTTTTGTGTTTAAATGCAGATTGCAGAATTGGTTTCATTTTTGTATCGAGTTTGACGGTTTGTTTTTCTCCGTTTCCGCCTTTCCATCCCATGAAAGCAAGAGCTGGAATGACAAGCATGGCAACAAAGAATGAAATGATGAGTGCAATCACGACGGACCATGCAAATCCGCTATATGAAGCACTAATGACTCCGCCAACAAACGCGATAGGAATATAAACTGCAATGGTCGTTAAAGTGGAACCTAATATTGCAGGGATCATTTCAACAACCGATGATGCTAGGATGGAAAGCAAAGGTTTTTCCTTGTTTTCTTCCCGTTTACGGTACATGTTGTCTAATATAACAATCGAGTCATCGACAATACGGCCCATCGCTACAATCAAACCTGAGACCGTTAAAATGTTTAACGTGATACCCATTGATTTTAAGAAAGCCGTTGTTGCCAGTAATGAAATAGGCAATGAAATGGCAATTAATAATGTGCTTCTTACATTTCGGAAGAAGAAGAATACACAAATCATTGAGAATAAGCAGCCTAGTAAACCTTCTCGAACTAACCCGAATAGAGAACTGTTTAATTCTTTTTCTCGGTCAAGTAGGATCTTAAAAGAAACATCCTTTGGATTTACTGTATCCAAATGAAGATGTGCAACCCGGTCTTTTACTTGATTGGCTACATCCGTAATATTGGCTGATGGTGTTTTGATCACATTTAAAGTTACACTTGGTTTCCCGTTTGTTCTTGAAACAGTTTTAAAGTCATTCAAAGAATGAGTTATAGTTCCAAATGCTGATACAGGAATCGCTTTTCCTTCCTTGTTCATAATGGTTGCGTTTTTCATTTGTTGCACAGTTAATGGTAAACCATCAAATGAAACTGGAATAGATAATTGATTGTTTGCAATCGTACCTGACGGCATAGATGGAACGGCTAATGCAAACGATTTATTAATATCATCCAATGTTAACCCGTTTTTCACTAGGTCTTTCATACGGACCGTTAATACATATCCATCTTTTGCTCCACCAAATACGGAAACATCCGCTACACCAGGAACAGATTTTAATTGTTTAATAATTTCCTGTGTTGCTGTTGAGCGAAGTGTTGCTTCATCCAATTTCGAACTTGTTACGCTGTAAGTTAAAATCGGGAATGAGCTAGTTGTTAATCGTGTCACCGATGGAGTAGATGTAATAGTCTGCGGAAGATCAGCATTAGCTAATGCTTTATTGACTTGATCTTCAGCTTGTTTCATGTCTGTATTCATTGGAAAATACAGACTCATAAATAGTCCGCCATCATAGGATGTGCTTTCCACATTGGATAAACCATCTACTGTTTTGACGGCACTTGCCAGATTATCGGTTACTTGCTGTTTTACCTGAGCTGCTTGATAACCAGGCACTCTCATGCTAACTGTAAGGGTTGTATTGTTAATCCCAGGCAAATAATCTCTTTGCATCTGGTAAGCTGAAATCCCCCCCCAAGCCAAGATGATGACAACACACACAATCATCAGAATGGCTCTTTGCATGGTTGCTTCAACCAACCTTTTCATTATTTTTCCTCCTCAATTTTTTTATATAAATTGAACCCAAGTAACCTTATAGATTTTGTTATAAATGCAAAATTATTACTGTATCGTAATTGGGCAACTCAAGTATATAAAACATACTTGTACGTTCCCTGAATGAAACATTAAAAATACATTAAAATGAAAACATAAACCATTTTTTAGGGTCCAGGGGTGTTTTTGCTTCGAAATATGATTTTGTTGCTTGATTTTTAGAATAACCTATGAAATTTTAGAAAATGCTACATAAATGGGAAGCATTCGTCAAAGTCAGGGGTGGAATCCTTGTTCAATCAGATAGCAAAAGCTGTCCCCAATTTGTTTACAATTGGAAATTTATTGTGCGGCGTTCTTTCAATAACCTGTAATATGAGTGGATTTATAGAAGTAGCCTCAGTTTTGATTTTCTTTTCAGCAGTGTTTGATGTTCTTGACGGAAGGGTTGCAAGAGCATTAAAAGTAAACAGTGAATTCGGTGTCGTATTGGATTCCTTATCTGATATTGTTAGTTTCGGAGTAGCTCCTGCACTACTATTTCATTCAATATCGGCGCCATCAATATTAACTTCCTTAGCATTTATCCTCTTTCCTACGATGGGGGCATTAAGGTTAGCTAAGTTTAGTGTTAAGCCAACCATTGGGTATTTTAAGGGATTGCCAATTCCAGCGGCTGGATTGCCATTGGCCGGTATGGGATTCTTCTTATATAGCAATGCATGGATTACCTTAATCCTCGCGCTCTTAATGGTCAGTCCATTCAGGGTTAAAAAGTTTTAATTGTATGCTTCCTTTGTTAAAAAAGCTAGTAACCTTATCGAATGGGTAATAGCTTTTTTATTTTATCCATAAACCTTTTTCTTCCATTAATGCAAGATTAATAATTCATTAAGCTGCAAATTCTTTTCAAAAATCGTGCTACATTGTAAATAGATCTAAGGTGAAATTATGCTTATTAGTTCTTTTCTTCTTTAGCATTTTTGGAGGCATTGATATGTCATATTTAATAACACTATTCGAACAACACAGCTATCTGATTTTATTTATTGGAATCTTCCTTGAGCTCATGGCACTACCTATTTCTGGTGAACTTTTAATGAGTTATGCAGGGTACTTTGTATATCAAGGGAAAATGAATTACTTTTTAGCACTTCTGATGGTCTTTTTGTCTGGTGGTTTGGGAATAACCGTAACGTATTGGATTGGGAAGGCAGGAGGATATAAACTTATTGAAAAGTACGGGAAGTACATTCATCTAGGTCCTGAAAGATATAAGAAAACAGCTGCTTGGTTTGAACGGTCAGGCAGTAAATTGTTGGTGTTTGCTTATTTCATTCCAGGGATTAGGCATTTTACTGGGTATATTTCCGGGATTTCTAGAATGCCTTTTCGAAAATTTATCATTCCTGCTTATATAGGAGCATTTTTATGGGGTGTTTGTTTTATTACCCTAGGGAAAGTGTTGGGGCCTCAATGGGAGAGTTTCCATCAGGCAGCTAGTAAATATTTAATTATTTTCATTATTGTCATGGCAGTATTATTAGTAGGGTATTTAGCCTATCGGTTTTATAAAGTTCAAATTAAAAACTTTTTTATTTATTTATTAAAACGGGTAATTGAACGCCTAAAAACAATAAGAGCAACGGAAATATTTCTTATTTTCCTTACTTTAGTTTTGATTGGCATGGTTAGCTTGATGCTGGGGCTTGCTCAAGACTATCTATATAATGAGTTTACTCAGTTTAATGAAATTACTAAATACATGGTTCATTCAGTTGTATTTATGAGTTGGATGAAGGGATTTTTAGTATTCCAACCTCTGTATGCACTTTCTAGCATTATCGCTTTAACCATCATCCGTATTTGGATAAAGGGAAGGAACAGGGTCCTTGAGTACCTTTTGCTATTTGTTCCGATTTTAGGAGTAAGACTATTCCATGAATCAGTCATACAGATTTTTCACTCTTTACAAAGATTTGGTTTCTTAGGGAAATTTCATTCACCAAATTTTCCTGATTTAAATGGAATGATTATGATCACAATTTATGGAACTTGTTTATTTCTTCTTGTTCGTCATTCGAAAAGGAATTATATAACAATAACCATTCCAATTATTGGATTAGTCATATTAATTGGTTTTGCTATTGCAAATATTGCATTGACTAACGTACTTCCAAGTGATATTACTGGCGGCTACGTATATGGTAGCGTCTGGATATTTTTTAATTTCTTGTTATTTGAAATGTTAAGACTTGTGTTGGAAAAGTATTAAGAAAGGTCGATTTAAAGATGAAAACACATATTCTTGTAGTTGAGGATGAAACCCAAATTGCTCGTGTATTAAAGATGGAATTGGAGTATGAAGGTTATGAAGTAACAGTAGAGTATGATGGGAAAGCAGGATTAGAAACTGCCCTTCAAAAAGAAATTGATTTAATCCTATTGGATGTAATGTTGCCTGGTTTAAGTGGAATCGAAGTATTAAGGAGATTAAGAAGGGAAAATAAATTTACTCCTGTTATACTTTTAACCGCTCGAGATACAACATTTGATAAAGTAGCTGGATTGGACCAAGGGGCGAATGACTATGTAACAAAGCCTTTTGAAATTGAAGAATTATTAGCACGAATTCGTGCTTTTCTTCGAAATTTTCCTAAAGAGGAATCCAAAGAGCAGAAGTCCTTATTGAAAGTTGATGACTTAATCATAAATACAGAAACAAGAGAAGCGAAAAGGGGTGGAAAATCAATCACGTTAACACCCAAGGAGTATGATTTCTTGGTGTATTTAGTAATCAATAAAAATAAAGTTGTTACACGAGAGAACATTATCAATAACATTTGGGGATACGAGTTCGAGGGTGAAACCAACGTTATAGATGTTTTTATTAGCCACCTAAGACAAAAAATTGATGAGGATTTCTCGAATCAATTAATTACTACCGTCAGGGGAGTAGGTTTTACCATAAGGGAGAAAACGAATGAAGATTACAACAAAAATTAATCTTTTAACGACTGTCTGGATGCTTTGCATATTAATTCTTATTAATTTCGTAGTCTATATATCATTTATGAAAACAACAATAAATATGGAAGAAGATACGCTTTTTCAAAAGGCTGGGGATATAGTAAATGAAATAAATACAAAGCAATCACAATCTGAAATTGAAGATTATTTATCGGAACATTCCTATATTCGAATTATAGAGCCAAGGAATAAAATAGTCCATGAAGTAACGAATGATAAGATACTTTCAAAAAAGATAAAAGGGAAATATACAAAAATAAAACAGGCTAAATCTTATCTAATTTCGGAAGAACACGGGGAAGAGCAGGTATTGGTTGTACGTATTCCAATTAATAATGGTAATCAGTTTAAAGGAAGTTTGGAAATTGGTGAACGATTACAAGGGCTAGAAACAAGAAAAGAAATTCTTAGAGCAATCTTAATATTTTGTACCATAATGGCTGCATTATTGTCCTTATTGGGGGGAAGATGGTTGGCTAATATGATTATGAGGCCGATTTCCAATATGATAAAAACGATGGAGGAAATTGAAAAGAGTGGTGTTCCTAAGACCATCACCATTCAAAATAAGGCAAAAGATGAGCTCCAAACCCTAGTAAAAACCTTTAATCGTATGATTGATAGGATTCAAATAAATATGGACAAACAAAAACAGTTTATATCTGATGCTTCTCATGAATTAAAGACGCCTTTAACCGTCATTAAGAGCTATGCAAACTTATTAAGAAGGCGTGGATTAGAAAACAAAGATTTGGCGGAAGAAGCAATCAAAGCCATTCATTCAGAAGCAACAAGAATACAAAAAATGACCGATACTTTTCTAGACTTAGCTACATTAGAGAAAGAAAATGTTTTAGAGATTAAGGAAGTAGATCTGGTATCTTTATGCAAAAATATTTTAAAGCAATTTAAAGATGTTTATAGGAGAGAAATTACATTACATTCTAATGGATTTCCGATTATGATTTGTGCGGACGAATTGAAGATTAAACAGGTAATCATCATTTTGTTAGATAATGCCATGAAATATAGTAAGGACAAAATCGATGTGTTTCTGGAAAAGAATCAACAACATGCCATCATACGAGTAAAAGATTATGGAATCGGCATCCCAGAAGGCGAGATAAATAATATTTTTGAGCGGTTTTACCGCGTAGATAAGGCAAGGAGCAGGGAAACAGGAGGCTCTGGTTTAGGACTGCATATTGCCAAAGGAATTATAAAACTGCATAAAGGAGAAATTAACATTAAAAGTAAAGAAGGAGAAGGAACAGAGGTAGTATTATTTCTACCAATTTTAGAATAATGATTCAATTGGCTGCTGATTATTTTAGCAGCCTCTACTCTAAAGAAATTATTAAATTAAGGGGGGAAGAATTTGTGCAGCATATTGATTTCCTAATTGAACATTTTGGTTATTTTGGTATTATTCTCGTGTTAATCGGCGGTATTGTAGGCCTTCCGATACCTGATGAGGTGCTTTTAACATATGTCGGCTATAATGTCTTTCAAGGTAAATTAACATACATACTTTCTTTAATAAGTGCTTTTGTAGGAGCAGCAGGCGGAATTTCTCTAAGTTACTATATTGGCAAGAAATTTGGGATGCCCTTGTTAAAGAAGATTGGACCCAAATTTCACATCACCGATCAGAAAGTCCATTTAACAAGGAATTTATTCACTAAAATCGGACCTCCCCTATTATTAATTGGCTATTTCATCCCTGGTGTTCGCCACCTTGTAGCTTATATTGCTGCTATAAATAACTACCCTTTTAGAAA
Source organism: Neobacillus sp. GCM10027624 (assembly GCF_042675345.1). Taxonomy (NCBI): domain Bacteria; kingdom Bacillati; phylum Bacillota; class Bacilli; order Caryophanales; family Bacillaceae; genus Neobacillus; species Neobacillus sp. GCM10027624. The sequence goes on along the minus strand of NZ_JBHTHD010000008.1, from coordinate 117,538 downwards.
ATTTATTGGTTATGCTTATTCCGGTGCATTTATATGGAGTTTTACTTTTATCACTTTAGGAAGAAAATTAGGAGAAAATTGGAATCGAGTTGATTTTTACGTATCCAAATACAGTCTTTATGTAATTTTGTTCTTTGTAATCGTAGTAATAATTTTTTATTATTTTTGGAAAAGAAGAGTTCAAAATGAATTTTAAGAAGTAAATATTAAAAATGTATATAACATAGAGTTTTATAAATTGATAAAATTTTAAAAATCAAAAAAGATTTTAATTGGAAATTATTTTTACATACATTCCTTCCTCGCATAAGTTTACTAATAGCAATAGCTTTAAACTGATATATGTCTTAAGTTCCTGAGAAATTAAAAATATTTAAAAAATACACACTATAAGAGAAAAATAGAGGTGATGAAATGATTAGTTCGGCGGAGCCAAATAAAAAGAGACTGTTTACAATGAATCCGGTAATTCTTGTACTAGGGCTAGTTAGTTTGTTTACAGACCTATCCAGTAACATGATTGTTCCCATTTTACCTTTATATCTTACGGCTGTTTTACATGTACAGGTAGGGGCAATTGGCGTTATTGAAGGAATAGCCGAAAGTACTGCTAGTATTTTGAAGTTGTTTTCCGGATGGATTACGGATCGCGTGGGGAAACATAAGCTTCTCATGTTAACGGGTTATGGTTTATCAAATTTGACAAAACCGCTTTTTGCGTTAAGCGCTTCATGGAGTCAGGTTCTTATTATTCGTTTTTCCGACCGATTTGGTAAAGGAATAAGAACCACACCACGTGATGCGCTCGTTGCCGATTCCACAACGAAAGAAGAGCGTGGAAAAGCGTTTGGTTTTCGCCGTGCTATGGATGCCTTGGGTGCAGCAATAGGACCATTGGCTGCTTTTGCAATTTTAGCCATTTATGCAGGTAATTATCGTCTTGTATTCTGGCTATCCGTTATTCCTGGGGTTCTGGCGGTTATCCTTATCGCCTTTTTTTTGAAAGAAAAGGATCGAGTTGAAAATGTAAAACAAGCCAGTCTTCCGAAAATAGGTTTTAGAAATCTAGATCGTCGCTTTATTTGGTTTTCTTTGATTTTCACGTTTTTTACAGTCGGTAACTTCTCGGATGCTTTTCTAGCTTTACGGGCACAGGATGTAGGGATGCTACCCGCTTTTATTCCACTAGCCTTTTTCGCATTGAATATGAGTAGCAGTATCTTTTCGATGCCTATAGGAATGTTATCTGATCGAATTGGTCGTCGTCCCGTCCTCATTTCCGGCTTGCTTATTTTTGCAGCCATTTACTTTGGTTTTGGCACAGTAAAAAACGTTCCTTGGATTTGGGTATTGTTTGTTTTATACGGATTTTACTATGCTTTTACCGAAGGGATACAAAAAGCTTATATTGCTGATATTGTACCCGAAGGGCAAAGAGGCACTGCGATGGGCACCTTCAATGCTATGACCGGTCTGGCGGCTTTGCCAGCAAGTATCATGGCAGGCTATCTATGGCAGACGTTTGGACCTATGGCGGCTTTCAGTACGAGTAGTGCGATTGCTGTAATCGCTGCACTATTAATGATTATCTTGCGCATTTAAGGGTTATGTAAACAATAATCATAAAAAAATACCTTTATAAGGCAATTGTTTTTAGAATTTTTCTATAAATTTAAGGAGAAGAAAATGAATAGGGAATTCGTAGATATTGTTCAGCTTGATAATCATAAATATAGATTTAGTAGTGTTCCTTCTGCTAAATGCAATTTCTATAATTATACAGCAAAAAGGTATAATCCCCTTAATTTAAGAGTTATACCTTTTTTTATTTAGCCTGGTTTAGCCTGGGTAAAAGAACTCTGTTGATTGGAGGAAATGAACATGTTAAACATACAACCAAAATTTAAGGGATTTTCAGTGCTCTAATAAAAAGGCCGCTTTATTTTATTTTTTAAAGGTCTGCCCTATAGGGTACTATATTTATCATGATGAAGGAATAAAAGCTGGATGAGCCGAATAAGTCATAGTGATCATGGTTTTGTTGTATTCTCAAAATAAATGATTGGAGTATTTCATTGAGAATATTTTTTCGTTATATGGCCGACAGTCGAAAATGAAGGTTATTTTATGCGTATGAATGGCTTTTTTCGAAATTGATTGAGGATTATTGTTATCGTCACCCGGAAATTTCGGATTACCCTGCCATGTTGGAGAGAATTAGAAGCTGGAGAAAAGGTATGTCCAATATGGGAGGGACCACTTGGATTTCAGATTTTTTCTTGTCTTTTAACTTTAAAAGATTACACTAAACAGTGAGGAGATTGGTTGTATGCAAGTTGTAACCAAAATGTTTTTAGAACAACTCGACATGCACTGCCATGAGAATGATTGGTTTGCATCCATGGATCAGGCGCTTCATGGAGTCATCGCAGCTGAGGCAGCATGGACAAGTTCGGGAATCAGCAATTCGATTTGGCAGATTGTCAATCACTTGATATTTTGGAATGAAGACGTAATCCATCGAATTAAGGGCACAGAGAATCCGCATAAGGCAGAAGACAATGAAGAAACCTTTGGAAATCCGGGTGATCCAGAAGACGAAATTGGGTGGGCCCAGACAATGCAGCGCCTTAATGAAGTCATGAATAAATTAAAAACGGTCATTGCGGACCTTGACGATGAAAAGTTAAAAGCTCCGTATGCAGCTAACAGGTACTCTATTGAGCGTTTACTCAGCAATATCATGATGCACGATACGTATCATCTCGGCCAAATTGTTCTGTTGCGAAAGTTGCAATCCTCTTGGGGTGGCGTTGATTGGTCCTAAAGCACCATAATTCAGCGACCTTCCTCGCCCAGCCTTAGAAGCAGTATATAGTATTCACTTTCGCTTGTAAAAAAATCTAGGAATAAAAAAAATGTAACAATAAGAATTGCAAAGTTATTATGCTGCTGCCATATCTGCTCCATTTACACATCTTCATGAAATTCGAAGTCGTGGATTTTACTATAAGAGGTAAAATAAAACACACTTGGAAAGTACCAAGTGTGTTTTGCATGTTATGCTTGTTTATTCTTTGCTCAATACCGAATGTCTTTTCCCATAACTAAAGTAAATAATTAAACCGATCACTAGCCATACGACGAAACTAATCCATGTAATCGATGGAAGTTGAAGGACTAGATAACCACAAGATAGGAAGGCTAGAATCGGAATCCATGGTACAAACGGAACGCGGAAACCTTGTTTTGGCGGACCTTGTTTTTTGCGTAAAAACAAAATGCCGATCGAAACGGACATGAACGCAAATAGCGTGCCGATATTCGTTAATTCAGCTAGCTTACCAAGTGGGATTAAACCGGAAAAAATAGAAACGAGGACAAAGGTAATCCACGTATTTACAACCGGCGTTTTCGTTTTTTTATTTATTTTTGAAAAAGCCTTAGGAAGCAGCCCATCTCGGCTAATTGAGTAAAACAAGCGGGTTTGTCCATAAACCATTACGATTAGAACGGTGGTAATCCCAGCAATGGCTCCTAGGGAGATGAAACCAGCAATCCAGTCTTGATGAATGTAACTAAGTCCGAATGCGACAGGATTTTTTACATCCAGTAATTGATAGGGAACAATTCCTGTTAAAACCGCTGATACCGCAACATATAGAATCGTACAGACGATCAGGGACGCTATAATTCCAATTGGCATATTGCGCTGTGGGTTTTTTACTTCTTCTGCTGCTGTTGAGACCGCGTCGAAACCAATATAAGCATAGAAGGCTGTTGCAGCTCCAGCTGTTACCCCTGAGAATCCGAACGGCATAAAAGGAGTCCAGTTAGCAGGTTTCACATACCATGCACCGACACCAAGAAATAGGAGAACAACCACTATTTTTATAATTACCATGATGGTATTAAAACGCGCTGATTCTTTTGCTCCTCTTGTTAACATGAATGCGACGATCAGAGTGATAAAAATTGCCGGTACATCTATATACGTACCATGTGCCGGGTCATATGCACTCGAGATTACTTTCGGAATGTGGATCCCAAATCCGGCGATTAAACCTTGAAAGTAACCCGACCATCCGCTGGCAACAGATGCGCTAGCAAATCCATATTCGAGAATCAAATCCCAGCCCAGCATCCAGGCGATAATTTCGCCAAAAGTAGCATAACTATAGGTGTAAGCACTGCCTGATACGGGTACCGTAGAAGCAAATTCTGCATAGCAAAGGGCAGCAAAAACACAGACGAGCCCAGAAATAATAAAGGAAAGGATCAGGGCAGGTCCTGCATGTTCGGCTGCGGCGACCCCTGTCAGAACAAAAATTCCGGTTCCAACAATGGCGCCAATCCCGAGCATGGTTAAGTCAAAGGCGCCTAATTCTTTTTTTAATGAAACCTCTTTTCTTCCTGACTCTTTTATTAAATCTTGAATGGATTTTTTTCTGAACAAATCCATATGATAGTTCCTCCTCAAATCAAAATCAACTAAATATTCCGATAAAATAAGCAAATAAGAATGATAGCGAATTTTGTCGAATTTCACAACGAAATTAATAATATAATTTATTTTGAAAAAAATCAATATTTTCTAAAGATGAAATTTTCCCAAATTAAAGGCCAGGAGATCATCGAAAAATAGGTTTACGATTCAAGAAAAGTGACCTAATCCAGGCTTTGGCCAGGCTTTTTGAATGAAAAAGTTATTTTGGCCCATAAAATGGGTGTTTGGCACATATATCAGGGAAACGGCACATAAACCACGCTGAATGGAACATAAAATTGATGAACTGCAGCCAAAAGCAAAAAAGGTAATAAAAAGAGGCGGAGGTCATCGGAAAATAGGTTTCCTATTCAAGGAAAATTACCGATAGTTGACTGTAAGCTTATTCGAAACTTCATTATAGTTTGCCCCAACGTAATCCTATCAATGTGAGCTACTTCATTCTTATTAATTACCTTGTTCATAGGATAATTAGGAGTTTAGGTTATCAATGAATGCAGTTGACAAGTTTCATGGCTGATTATAAACTTTAATGGAATTAAATAATAAAACCTTTCTACGGATGTGGATTTTTCTAGAGTTACTCTATTTTCGCCACACAATTACCTTATTGGTAATTGTGTGGCTTTTTTATGTTTAAAAGGAGGTAAAGCTTTTGAAACCTTTGCATTATGCATTCATTGTTTTTTTAGGTGGAAGCTGTTACGGAGTATTATCAACATTTGTCAAACTTGCCTACTCAGCAGGTTTTTCAGCGCCAGAGGTAGCAGGTGGACAATTCTTTTTCGGAACACTGCTGATTTGGCTTGTTTTTCTGTTTACCAAAAAGGGAAAAGTAACATTTAAACAAATCTTCAAACTGCTATTATCTGGAATTCCGGTTGGCTTAACAGGTTTATTTTATTATCAATCATTACAAACACTGGATGCCTCATTAGCCATCATCTTTTTATTTCAATTTATTTGGATGGGTACCCTTTTTGAGTGGATCTTTCACAGAAAAAGGCCTTCCAAAGATAAGCTTTTTTCTATCGCTATCCTTTTTGTTGGTTCAGGTTTAGCTGCAAATCTTATTTCGCAAGGGGGAGCCGCTCTCTCGTTGCAAGGAGCGATCTGGGGATTGCTTGCTGCTTTCATGCATACCACTTTCATTTTTCTGAGTGGTTCAGTTGAGAAAGATACTTCTCCAGTGCTAAAAAGTGCTCTTCTTACTACCGGTGCCTTAATTGTTGTATTTGCATTGTATCCACCAACATTTCTATTCGACTATTCTGTCTTAACGGGCTTGGCGCCATATGGGCTATTTCTTGGTTTTTTTGGAGTTGCTCTTCCACCGCTTTTATTTTCAATTGGAATGCCTCATATTGGACCGGGGCTTGGTACCATATTAGTTGCTTCCGAACTTCCAGTAGCCGTTACCCTGTCTTCGTTCGTTTTGGCGGAACCCATAAGTTGGTATCAGTGGATTGGAGTATTCATCATATTAGGCGGGATTATAAGTGGGAATGTCCGGTACGGCAAAAGAAAAATCCATTCTTTTGATGAACAAAAGATGGCCCATTGAGTGGGGGGACAATTTCTAATCTGAGTTTTTTTGAGATAAATATTAATAGCCAATTCAAGATTTATATCACTTGAATTGGCTATTTTTAGACTAAGTGTCCGCTTATTTTTAAAACCCTCCAGGGAATTGTCTTATAATCGCGAAATCTTGGGGTCAATCTTGGGGTCAGCCCCCCGCTCAGCTAAAGTTTAAAACTGTAAAGTAAAAGAATCCCTGCTTCATTGAAGCGGGAATTCTTATTGACTATTTGAGAGGGAAGAGCCTCCTTTTTTCACAGATAAATGTTCTAATATGTACGGAATTTTGGGGCCAGCACCCCATCTAAAACCATCGAAAAATATGTTTCTCATCCAAGAAAAGTGACCTAAGCCAGGCATCCGCCTGGCTTTTTGAATGGAAAAAAGTCGGTTGGCCCATAAAAAGGGTGTTTGGCACATATATCAGGCAAATGGCACATAAACCACGCGGGATGGAACATAAAACCCCAGCGAAAAGCAGGCGTACGAATGAAAAAGGTAATAAAAAGAGGCGGAGATCATCGAAAAGCAGGTTTCCCATTCAAGAAAAGTGACCTAAGCCAGGCGTCCGCCTGGTTTTTTAATCTAGAAAAAAGCCAGTTGGCCCATAAAATAGGTGTTTGGCCCATATATCAGGGAAACGGCACATAAACCACGCGGAATGGAACATAAAATTGATGACCCGCAGCAAAAGTAGGCATACCAAATCAAAAAGGCATTACCCTTTTTAGAGTAATACCCCATTTCCTAATATAGTTCTATTCATTTCCTCTAAAACGTTCACAAAGGAAGATTTAGTTGCCACGAAACTCCGAAGCGGTCATTTACCCAGCCAAACCTTTTACTGAACCCATAATTGTTTAAAGGCATAAGTACTTGTCCACCATCATTAAGTTTCTCATAAAGATTGTCAAGTTCTTCTTCAGTATCACAAGTCACAAAGTTTGAGAAAGAGGGTGTAAAAGAGAATTGATGTTTTACATAACTGTCAATACACATAAATTCTTGCCCCTTCAAGGAAAAAGTGGCCTGCATTACGGTGCCTTCTGGCCCAGCTTCATTAGCCCCATATCTTACAATATTTATAATTCGAGAATCCTCAAAGATGGATGTGTAAAAATTCATTGCTTCTTCTGCGTTACTGTCTTGAAACATTAAAAATGGTGTTACCTTTTCCATTTTTATCTTCCTCCCCAATCATTTGAGCTTTCAAAAGTATTTAAGCTTTAATCAGCATTTTATTTCTTTATTAAGCCAATTTCAACCAATCCTTCCTACAAAAAGTCACTAGTGACCTTCTTTTACCTTTTTCTTCCTTTCCTATAACCTAAATAAAAAACACCCAAACTATAGAATGCAAACCCGAAAATAATCATTATAACTTTCTTATGCGATTTCCATAGTACGGCCATATTGGAAATAAGTGTTCCTTTAGTGTGTAAATAATAGAGATAGACAATTAACAGGGATAAAAAAATAAGGAAGATCACCTTAAGTAATTGGAAAATATTTATTTCTTCAAGAAAAGCCGTTTTCTGTTTCTTCTTTTTTGAGGAAGATTTTTTTATTGCTCTTGTTTCAGCCATAGTATTCTCCTCTCGATTTTTAGTTAGAAAAATATAATTTATATTTTTTGTATATTCGGAGTTTGTATTTAAACGTAATAATCTTTTATAAGCATACATCATTATTCCCCTTGTCACTAAGCGATGTTTTGAAATAAATAATACCTATCGTGTTAGAGCTTTTTAAACTTAGGGTTTTTAATGAAATAAGGCCTATTTCATTAGCGATGCGGTTAAAAATTCAAAATAGAATGTGGGATTTGGAAATTTTTTATATGAGAGGTCGATTCTTTTGAAAAAGGAGCTTTTTTTATAAAAAAATCTATTTTTAAAGGAATCCTGTTCGATAAAATTGAATAACTCTCATAAATAATTAAGAAAAGGGTGTATATATTGGAAAAGATGGAATTTTGGAGATTAATTGAAAAGTCCAGAGAATTTGATCAAGCGGAATGGTTAATAGAGGAATTAGCTCAAAAGGGATTAGAAGAAGTATTAGACTTTGAATTTTTATTTCAAGAATTAATGAACGCTAGTTATCAATCTCGTTTATGGGGAGCGGCATTTGTTCTGATGGGCGGCTGTTCAGATGATGCTTTTGACTATTTTAGAGGATGGCTGATTGGACAGGGGGAAGAAATATATAACAAGGTAATGAAGGATCCTGAATTTTTAGCAGAATTTATAAATGAAGATAACCTTGATGATGAAGGCTTTCCTCAAAATGAAGAATTGCTTTCGGTTGGGTTAGATGCCTTTTCGCTTATAAAGACGGGTGATGTTGAATGGGATGATGAAATACATAATGAGTTTTTGAAAGCTCTTGACAAGAAGGGATTGCAATATGTAACTGACATAGAATTTGATTGGGAAGAAGACGATTTGGAAAATCTATTTCCTGTTCTATGGGAAAGATTTGGAGAAGAACCACTAGGTTAAAAGACAGATTCAATGTTCTCAATATACTTGAGTAATAGCCAATTCAAGATTTATATCACTTGAATTGGCTATTTTTAGGCTAAGTGTCCCCTTATTTTTAAAATCTTCTAGGGAATTGTCTTATAATTGCAACCGTTATGGTGTCTGCCATTTCTAAAGCTTCCGCCTCAATTTTATCAAACACGGCGATACTAGCTTTAAAATTCTTTTGAAGAATAAATACCGCTTCTTGGATTGTAAGTGCTAGATGCTCAAAAAACATTTCTCTGAATTCTTTTTCTGATATAAAAGGATTTATTTTACTTAGGAATTTGGAAATTTCTGCTCCATTTGCGTACCAACGTCTCTCTGCGTCTGCTACAGCTCTTTGATTGCCTGCTTTTGCAGCCTTAACAATTTCAGCAGCAATAACTAGGTGTTCCCTGATTAAGTTGCTGAACTTTTCGGCAATTCTACTTCCATAGAAAGGCTCTAGTAAATTACCCATATCTGTAGCGTTTCGGAGAAGGCGTGCGGTTACAGCGTCTAAATCAGGTAAATTAAAGGCTATGCTATTGATCGTCATTCTTGTCCAATATACGTGTTGTTCCCAAACTAAACGCATAGCATTACTTAAACGAACTTCCTGTTCACTAATACAAGAATCGTTGAACCAAGGTTTTTCCATGGTTTCACCCCCATATTCTAAAATCATTCCAGTATATTCAGATGATAAAAAAATGCTTGTACATACTTATTTGCAATCTTTGATTTTAGCTATTGTAAGCGCCTCAAAATTATATAAAATTAACATAACATTAGTGTAAACACAACAGAAATGTCATTGGGTTGGAAATTGACTCTGGGTAATGTTATACAAGTGGATACCATCGTATTCTGTCTGATTCTTTCTGGGATAAGACAGTTAGGAGAATCGCATGATTTGATTTCCCTAACTAGGAATTTTCGACAATCTTTTTACTAAAGTGGAGGAAGAAATCCCCGTTTTACAATGTTTTCTCATGATCTAATTAAACGTTTGATTGGATTGCCTATTTGTAAAAGCTAGTCACCGTTTGTGCTATTCTGTCATTTTTTGATCGTTTGGGAGATTAATCGGGAAAAGTGAAACGAAATAATCGACAAATTATTTCCACGGAAACTAGACCATGTTCGTTTTCCAAAAGGCTTTGTCCCGGTTTTAATCAAACGTTTGATTGAAAAAATAAGCGTCGGCAGCTGTCGATTCGTAAAGAAAGGTGTTGGTTTTAACCATTTGGTTGGCTAATCCACATGTTATATATTTCCGCATAATAGAGCTCATCAAATTTCTTTTCCAAAATCCCGTAGAAGTAGGCGATCGGTTTTTTGATTTTTTGACTGGATTTCAGTTTGCTAATGAGCTGCTTAAATGATTTGATGGCGACTTCTAAGACGCAGTCCTTCTCTTTTTCCCGGTTACCGCGATACGCTGCAATTTGGGTCATTCTCCAGAATTCCTCGATGGTTTTTGCTTCATTGAAAAAGTATTTTATAAATTGGACAAATGGCTTTGGAACTCGATCGTTTGTAAAAGTATGATCCAAATTGAACGGTTCTTCCTTACGTTTATTTATCTCTTGTTTTTTAGTTTCAGAAAGATTACTAGTTTTATTAGGGTGGTTCAACTCTTGTTGTTTAGGTGGTTCATTTTGTGGAAAACGATTAAATAGGTATAAGTTACTCGACTGGGAACCGTTTTTTCTTTCGGTTTCAATGACGGTCAGGATGCCGAGTTTGATGGATTTTTGGATCATTCGCTTAAAGGTTGAGCGGGAAATGCCATGGTCATGGTATTCTTCGTGGATGGCCTTTAACATGGTGCCGATTTTCGCATTGCAGACACCAGGGATTTTGGCTGAAAAACGAACCAGCCGCTTTAACCCTACCAATTCTCCCTTCGTAAATTCTTGCTTATGCTCGATTAACCACATTTCCATATGGTTGTTAAACTCTTTTAGATTCTTAAATTGAGAATACTCCGCGAATTGTTGAATTTGGCCTGATTTTAAATTCATTTTATTGCACCACCCTTTCAACCTTTATATAAAGAGAAAGGAGGGAAAAGGACATGGTGGTTAGGTGGACTTTATGACAGATTTGTGGCGAAGAATTTATGGAGAAAAGTTCGGGGGAAGACTCCCACTCAGCTAGGAGAAAAGTATAAACTTTTCCAAGTCTATACTTTCCTCCTGGGCATCAGTGCAATTACGCCTTATGATCCTCCTCCTTCTTTGAGATTCCAGAGGCTAATTTCAATGTTTCTAACCGTTCATAATCAATCGTGTACCACTTAGTTTTATCCATTTTGCTCTGATTCCAGTTTCCTGAAAGAATCAGACCATGATCCTCCAGAGAGTGAAATATCCGCTTGATTGTACTTAACGACCAAAATGATAACTGTTCCTGCCAATCGTTATAGGTATTGTAAATCCATTTTCTTTCCTCAATGAGATCGGTACTTTTATTGACCCAATAATGTACTTGCTCCAGTACGATTGCTTCGTTAAGACCAATCAATTTGGCTAATGATGGGCACACCATCATCTGATTATCTTTCATAAAGACATTACTCATTTCTTTTTCCTCCCATTCGAATGTATGACATGATATTATGGTTCGTTTCGTTTATTGAATCACTAGTTATATATAGAAAATGGGCAAAAAGGGACAGGGTAAACTAACTTTTGGTAAAAAGAGTTTGAGGGAATTCGACAGTTTCTTTGTGGGGTTAGGAGCTTGAAGGGGGAGGCCCTGACGAAGTTTTGTCGGAAATTGCATGTCTAACCTTCGACAACTTTTTTATTAATCTGTTAGAAAAAATCATAAGGGCTTACACTGTGTTTAATCAAAAGGTTGATAGGGAATAGAATTTGTCGAAAGCGATCAAGTTTGTAGAAATATGGCCTTTGTTGAAGACCATGGGGACGGTTCCTTTAGAGGACAATAGGAGGTTTTGCGCGCGAACAGGCCCGATAGCGGATTGGAGCTAGTCGGACCTTCATGTTATTTTTGATCTTATTTGTTTTTAAGCGAGGCCTTAGTAATATCGCTTATGATCGTGGAAATTTTTATAAACTTTATAAAGTCTTCTGTTGAAAATTGATCAAGGCGATTTAAAATTTTCATATATTCTTGTTTATCTAATTCTTTGTGATATTGATAAACTTGTTTCCCTTTATCTGATAATTCTATAATGACCTCTCGACTATTCGTTGGGTTTTTATATTTTAATACTAAGTCCTTTTTTACAAGTTTATCGACCATTTGAGATATGGCACCCTTAGTTTTATTCGTAAGTTTGCTAAGTTCTGAGGTATTTGTTTTTAATTTTTCCCCGATTAAATTAATGGTATGTGCTTCCACCATATATAGTTCATCATCCGAACCGTATTTCCTAGGTATGCTCTCATATAAACTAGTATTACGAGAAACTTCGTAAAGGGATTCCATTAGTTCAGAAAATACTTCTTCTCTCGTCATTTTGCTTCACCTTTAATCTTTCTATTAGTCGGTTACCAAAATTATACCATATTCAGTTGCACTTTCACTCGATGATTACTGTATAAATTTGGTATTTAACATAGCGCAAATAATATTTTTTAAATATTCTAAATTCTTATTGACGGAAAAACTGTTTAGGTGCTAAACTGTTTTTGTTGGATGATATGTAAGAGTTTTAGTCCTATTGTTTTAACAAATGGAAGGAGTGTTAGGATGAAATACAATTTTGATGAAAGTGTCAATCGTAGGAATACGTATTCATTAAAATGGGATGGGGAGGATTTAATAAAAGAAATAGGCTATACGGAAAGATATGATGAGGGCACTATACCACTCTTTACAGCAGATATGGATTTACCTGTGCCACAGCCATTGATTGACGCATTACATAAAACGGTAAATCATAAGATATTTGGTTATTCCGTATTTCCCAATGAGTATTATTCGGCTATTCAACATTGGTTTCGTGTGAGACATGATTGGGAGATTAAGAAGGAGGAAGTCGTATACAGTCCAGGCACCGTCCATGCTTTAAATATTGTAGTAAAAGCATTTACAAATCCAGGTGACGGGATCATGATTCAACGACCTGTTTATCCGCCCTTTACAGCCGCAATAGAAAATAACCAAAGACTTGTGATAAATAATCCACTTACATGTGATGAAGAAGGTTATTATTCGATAGATTTTAAGGATTTTGAAGCAAAAGCAAAGGATGAAAACACAAAAATGTTCATTCTTTGTAATCCCCATAATCCAACCGGAAGAATTTTTACTAGAGATGAGCTTCAAAGATTATCCGATATTTGTGCAAAAAATAATGTCCTTATCATTGCAGATGAAATACATGGAGACTTAATTAGACGTGGTCAAACGTTTATTCCGATCGCTAAGGCGGTTGACAATCATGAACATCTTATCATTTGTACAGCCATCAACAAAACATTTAATACAGCAGGCCTTCACTGTACAAATGTAATCATACCAAATTCAGAGCTTAGAAAAACATTTAGTGAAACAATGGGAATGCAATTGCCATCGCCATTCACGATCGCCGCATTAATCGCTGTCTATCATGAGGGTGAAGATTGGTTAGAGCAATTGAAAGAATATATTGATGGTACAATGGAATGGGTCGTCCATTTCTTGGCTGAACGAATGCCTCAAGTAAAAGTGAGAATTCCTGAAGGAACGTATGTGATGTGGATGGACTTTAGTGCTTATGGCTTATCACCTGAAGAAGTCCATGATCGAATTTATAACAAAGCGAATGTTTTACTAGAGGATGGAAGTTTGTTTGGAGAAGAAGGATTAAGGTATCAGAGGATCTGCCTCCCATCTCCGAGACCGGTCATAAAGGAAGCATTTGAAAGAATCGCAAGAGAATTTGAGGACATTCATGTAAATAGCTCAAAAATTAAAGAGTTCATTGAGTAATAACATTAGAGGTTGATTTGTACGTGCAAAACCTACCTGCTGAAAAAATATAAGTAAGCATTTCAAAAAAATCTTATCTATAGAAATTAGTCTCTAATAAATATTTTCAATTTTCAAAAAAATATAGGTGAACATTTAGGACATGAATCGATTAAAAAAGATTATAAGGAGGAATACAATGGTTGCTAAGAATTCTCGTCATAACCCTGATACGGAAGGCTTAAGTCGTAGTTTGAAAAATCGTCATATTCAAATGATTGCAATTGGTGGGGCAATTGGAGTTGGTCTCTTTTATGGTGCTGCAGGAGCAATCCATTCAGCTGGTCCATCGATCATACTAGCTTATCTAGCCGTTGGCTTAGCGATCTATTTAATTATGAGGGCTTTAGGGGAGATGGCAGTAAAAGAACCAGTATCTGGATCATATGTTACTTACGCGAGTAAGTATATTTCACCTTTTGCAGGATTTTATTTGGGATGGACGGCTTTATTAACGATGGCAGCCGGGGGTGCTGCGGAATATGCCGCAATCGGACATTATATTCAGTTCTGGCTTCCAGATTTTCCAGTCTGGGTTTCAGCCCTATTTGTTCTTTGCTTGGTAATTTTCATTAACGTCTTGACCGTAAAGGCATATGGTGAGATTGAGTTCTGGCTTTCATTTATTAAAGTGGCTGCCATCATAGGGATGATTATCATTGGTGGAGCGATGATTTTGTTTGGAATCGGTAATGGTGGGGAAGCGGTTGGATTTGGTAACCTAACCCATAATGGCGGTCTTTTCCCAATGGGGATGAATGGCTGGATCTTGTCGCTAGTATTAGTAGCTTTCGCATTTGGCGGCGTAGAAATAGTTGGTATCGCAGCTGCAGAAACCGGGGATGTGAAAAAAACAATCCCACAGGCCATCAATGGTGTATTTTGGAGAATTCTCATCTTTTATGTTGGAGCAATCACCATTATGGTTTCGCTCTTTGATTGGGAGACAATCGGTCAGAATGGAAGTCCATTTGTAACTGTTTTTGCAAAAATGGGCATTCCTGGAGCGGCATCTATTATGAACTTAGTAATCTTATCAGCAGCGGTTTCTGCTCTGAATAGTGGTATTTATTCTGCGACTCGTGTACTGTATAGTTTATCTTTACAAGGTAAGGCACCTCATTTTATAAGTAAACTTAATAAAAGTAAAGTCCCCTTTATCAGTCTCTTTATTGTCATTGCTTCTCAGTTGAGTGGTGTTTTAATGAACTACATTATGCCTGCAAGTGCCTTTAGTGTCTTTTCGACGATTGTTGTAGTTGGACTTGTTTCTAACTGGCTCGCCATTCTGTTTAGCCAATTGAAATTCAGAAAAATCATGATCGCAAATGGTGAAGTTGATGCACTTTCTTATAAAATGCCGTTTTGGCCGTACTCCAGTTATTTTGCCATCGCCTTTATGATTTCCATTATCATTATTATGGCGTTTCTTCCTTTTACTAGAGTGGCGCTCTATGTGGCTCCAATCTGGACTGTGATATTATTTATCGCATATAAAATGATGAATATTAGAATCAAAAAAGTTGATCCAAATTTAGCTCAATAATACTTGATTAATCTGGGGTCAGACCACTAGTGGAGTAGCTGCACGGTGGTCAGGCCCTTATTTGTATTTTAAATATGATTTCCATGACCCTCCATAAAGCTTTTTGGCATGATTATACAGGGGGAAGGGGCAGTTTTTTAGGATATCGACACTTTTTCACTGGATATCAACACTTTTTGGCTGGATTACTCAAGGAAAACTTTCAAGAGAGAATTCTCGCTAAACCAAACGCAACTCCTGCTGCAAGTCCTCCCGTAATCGTCGTTTGAACAGCACTCTTAAAAGGTGAAGTTCCCGTAAACCTTCCTTTTACGTATCCAAAAATCATCAATGCGATCAGTGTAACGATTGCAGATACCATTAATGCTGTTGCAGGATGCTTGAAGATAAAATAAGGGAACAGAGGGATTAATCCTCCGACAATATAAGAAACGGCAATCGTAATCGCACTGTTCCTCGCCCTTGTCGGCTCCGGTTTTTCCAACCCTAATTCGAATTTCATCATAAAATCCACCCATTTTTCAGGGTTCTTTTTCATGGTTTCTGTAATCGATTTGATTTGTTCTTCTTCAAGTCCATATTCCCTGAAAATTTCAGATACTTCCTCTTCTTCGCGTTCCGGAAGTTCTATTATTTCGCGCTGTTCACGAGCAAGTTCAGACTCGTAATGTTCCGCATCTGTTTTTCCCGCCAAGTAGCCGCCGAGTCCCATTGCAATGGACCCTGCTGCAATTTCAGCCCCTCCTGCTGTGAGAATCAATGTTGTTGTATCCACAGCACCCGACAAACCAGCAGCTAATGCAAACGGTACGGTTAATCCGTCTGACATACCAATTACAATATCCCGAATGAAGTCAGACCCAGAAAAATGTTCTTCTACGTGATGCAGGTGTTGATCCATTCTTTCACCCCCAGTGAACTAATCTAACACTCCTAAAAAGAAAAAGTTTTTTATAGTATTTACGTTCGCTTTGTAAAAAACCTGCAAATAAAATTGGAAACGTTAATTTTTAAAAATTAATTTATAATTAAAAATTCATTAATTTAGAAAATGTATTCATTTATTGTGCTAGATTGTATTTAAATAAAATTGAGGGTTATTTTAACTTTAAGCGGTTTTTTTAATGCATACACTTCTCTCATTTATAGGAGGACATACCAATGAGTACACGGGAAATCAAGGTCCAAAAACAAGGATGGATTCCTAAAAAGGAACGTATATGGGTAATCGTGGCGATTCTGATCGCTGCTTTGATCATGCTTTGGGAGATTAAGGGACTATTACAACTTTCATTAACCACCCTGCATAGCAGGGAGTTTGAGCATACATTTAAAGATTTTGGCTCTAATGCAAGAATTGCCGTATTTTTTGTACTTGCTTATTATGTGCTTCTTCGTGTTATGAAGCTTCGTCAATTAAAAAGTCAAGTTAAGGTAAAAAAATGGTTATCCACCTTACTACGTTTTGCCCGAAAATGGCATACTCCAGCAGCGATTATCGCCATCGCTTTTATTGTCGTGCATACGGTAGCTGTCTTTATGCACGGTTTCAAATTTGATTTTAATAATATAAGTGGATTGATTTCCCTGGTAGTCCTGCTTCCAGTTCCTATATCGGGACTATTTCGATATAAGAGGATGGACCGGAAATGGCATTTGCGGTCTGGTATTGCTTTTGGAGTTCTATTTTTAATTCATTCTTTTTTATAAAAAAAGTTTTATGACAATTTTAATCAAACGATTGATTAAAAAAGAAAGCGATTCACAAAGCTAACCAAGGGGCGGTTCAGGTAGTGGGTCTGACCCCCCACTCAGCGAAATACAAATTGAATAGTTAAAAATTATAGAGCATTTCCTGTAATGAGGAGTGCTTTTTTATTTTGCAAATTATTGAATGGATTTGTTAATTCGATAATAAAGTATTAAATAAAGGAAAAAATTTATTGAAAATCAATAAATTCTAACTTATAATCAATTAAAAAAATTTGTGTGCTTTTTATGAAAAAAAAGCATGGTGGTAAAGCAGGTGAAGGATAAGTCCATCTTCATAACCATTAAGATTTATCAAGGAATGGAGTGATTCAAATTGATAAAAAATATTAGCCTTATAACGGATCAAATTAAAGATTTTTCCTTACAAAATATAGAATTCATCGATCGCTTCTATTTGAACTATCTAAATGGGAGTTTTAAAGGCACTTGTTTTCTGGACATCGATTTTATGGTTAAGGATCAAGAAAAACAATATCATGCCTGCTTTCGCTTTTATAACCCTAATCATATCGATTTTGAAAGTTTGGGTACCATTCATCAATTGTCCATTGAGATTTATGATATAAGGGATCGAGGTTGGGAAAATAAGATCTATGAAGTAGTAGACTCTGAAGATCATAGCTTACATTTTTATTGTACAGAGATTGAAATTATTTCTTTCAGAGAAACTCCATATCGCCTTAAATCCTATTTATAAGGGGACCTAATTCACATTTTGGGGGTCAGACCTCACTCGGCTAAAGTTTAAAGCGATAAAGTATAAATGAAGAAGACATGACTAAGAGGGTTTGGTCAATGTGGCGGCTGCTTTCAAGATGAGGGATATTCACGACCTCCTTAAAGGGGATCAAGGGGACGGTTCTCGCGGCTTTTTGTTCCAAATCTGGTTCACTTGTTTTTGGGAGATTAATCGAACAATTTTTGATATTTCCTTATATCGTATTGGCTTACTCGTAATGGCATTAGGAGCAATACTTACTACGACAAATGTTCTTTGGTTGGTATTCAGTGGTTTGTTTTTCTTTGCATTTGGAATCTTTGCAAGTAATACAGTGGCAAGTAACTGGATCGCAAATAAGGCTCCATCAAATAAACCCTTAAATTTTCTTGTGTTGGTTTGGTTACCATGATTGTACCAAAGGGCGGAATGATTTACTATAATGGATAAGAGTCTTATAGACATTATAGGACATTTATCCACAAGTAGTACCAGGTACCCGTTAAGGAGATTATGATAAAATGCAAAGAATTGGTGTGGTTGGACCGGGGCCGTCTGTAAACCGGATTCTTGAGGTTGCGAGCGAGTTTGAGTCTGAGATTGAGTTTGTCCCATTTGTGTATGAGGATCCACGGGAAGAGGTCAAGGGGATTATTGAAAGGAATGGTTCCTTGGTTAATGGCTGGTTTTTTTCCGGACCGATTCCTTATATGATTGCAAAGAGTGTTTTGGAACCTGATTCGAATATGGGGTATTGCCCGCCAACGGGTTTAAATCTCTATAAATGTTTGTTGCAACTGTTTTTTGATCATGAACTGGTTACAAAAAACGTATCGATTGATATGCTTGACACTGAAAAAGTAAACCTTCTGGATAGTCTTTATGAGCTTGGCATTACCAACGAGGATATCCACTTAAAAACGTTTAATGAAGAATATGATCCCAAAGCGATAACCGATTTCCATCTTCAGTTATGGAGAAAGGGAAAAACAAAGGCCGCCTTTACCTGCTTACATTCGGTTTACCAAGCATTACAGAAGGAAGGAGTCCCAGTTTACCGGATTTATATGACAAAAATGGAAATAAGGAATGCCATGTCCATGGTGGTTGAGATGGTGAAAGGTTCTTATTTTAAGGAAACTCAAATTGGCGTTGAGATTATTGAATTAGAACAATTTGACCGAATTGTTGAAAGGGCAACGACACGATATCAATTGCAGCACCTTGAACTCGATATTAAAAAGGAATTAATCGTATTCAGTGAAAATATCGATGGTTCCCTTTTGGACCATGGTAACGGACGATATCAAATTTTTAGCTCCCGCGGAGCGATTGAAAGGGAAATAGATTCATTGAGGGAAATGGTTGAGAAATTGGCTTTGGATTTAAACATTCCCATTGCCGTTGGGATTGGCTTTGGAGAGACCGCCTATTCAGCAGAACTTAATGCACGCAGGGCTGTTCTGAACTCCAAGGAAAATCCGAATAGGGGTATTGTTGCCATCCAGGAGGATGGGGTCATCATTGAATCATTTGGTAAAATGGAGGAACTCACCTACGATTACCGTTCCAATGACAAGGATTTATTAGAAAAGCTAAATAAGGTAAATATCAGTATTAAAACTTTTAATAAAATTGGTGCGATCGTTCAACGAATGGGTTGGATTAGTTTTACTGCTCAGGATCTAGCTACAAATCTTTCCATGACACCGCGCTATGCTCAACGAATCCTGTCTAATCTATGTGAAGTAGGGTTGGCTGAATATCATGGGGAAGAGCAGTATTCAAACCGGGGAAGACCTAGGAAAATTTTTACATTGATGATGTAACACTCAACAATTTGTTGAGTGTTTTTTATTTGTTCGAAAGAGTCTAAAAATTATGTTGAAAAAGAAAATTTATAAGTTTATAATAATTTTAACGAACAGTTCGTTTGTTGTTCGCAAATTAAAGTTAATAACGAATCTTGGGGGGGTGTTTTCATGAATGGGAAAATGGTAAACAAATGGGTGAATTCCGTAAAGGATGAAGTCATTCAATGGCGCAGACATCTGCATCAGTATCCCGAACTATCCTATCATGAAGAAAAAACGTCACAATTTGTTTATGACCTATTGTGCTCATTTGAAAATCTGGAGGTGTCCCGGCCCACGAAAACAAGTGTAATGGCCCGCTTGATTGGCAGTCAGCCCGGACAAGTCCTTGCATTTAGGGCGGATATGGATGCGCTTCCAATCACAGAAGAAACGAATCTCGACTTTGCTTCGAGGATTCCAGGAGTCATGCATGCATGTGGTCATGATGGACATACCGCCATGCTTTTAGGTGCAGCCAAAATTCTGAACCGCTTGAAGGATTCTATTCAGGGGGAGATTCGCTTTCTTTTTCAGCATGCAGAAGAGGTGCACCCGGGTGGAGCGAAGGAAATGATCCAGGCTGGCGTCTTGGAAGGGGTTGACCAAATCATTGGTGTCCACCTTATGCCCCATATCCCTGTGGGAAAGATGGGATTCACATACGGTCCTGCCACTGCTTATTCCGATCGGTTTGATATTAAAATTCAAGGAAGGGGCGGACATGGTTCCGAACCGCACAAGACGATTGATCCGATTGCCGTAGGTTCACAAATTATTACTAATTTGCAGCATATCGTCTCAAGAAATACGGCCCCTATGGATCAATTAGTGATTTCGGTTACCAAGTTTCATGGCGGAGATGCCTATAATGTCATTCCTGATACTGTTTCTCTAGGTGGAACAGTCCGTATTTTTAACCCTGAGTTACATGGTCATGTACGAGGCTGGATGGAAAGAGTCATTAAAGGGGTGGCAGAGGCCCATAGTGCTCAGTATGAATTTGATTATCGATATGGATATAAATCGGTCCTTAATGATGAGCGTATTACAAAAATAATGGAAGATACGGTTTCAGAATCTTTTGGTAAAGAAGCCGTTCAGCCTGTTTCGCCAATGATGGGAGGCGAGGATTTCTCAGCCTATTCCCATGAGGTTCCGGCTAGTTTTATTTTGGTAGGAGCAGGAAATGTTAATAAAGGTACAAATTACCCACTGCACCATCCGCGTTTGATTTTAGATGAAGATGCTCTGGAAAACGGTGTAAGGTTATTTGTTCATGCTGCTGGTAAATTTGTTCTACAAGAAACAAATCATGAGGGGGCAAAAGAATGGGCAATCATGCGAAGCAGTTAAAACCAGAACTCCATGAAGAACAAAAACCTGGTTTATTTAGTTTTATAGAGAAAGTCGGAAATAAACTTCCTGATCCGTTTTTATTGTTTATCTATTTAATTGGTTTTTTAATGGTAATCAGTGCGATTTTATCTTCGCTGCACGTTTCAGTCGTAGATCCCATCAAGAAGGAACCGGTTGTGATTAATAACCTGTTAAGTAAGGAAGGGATTCAATGGTTATTGCCGAACATCATCAAAAATTTCTCCGGGTTTACGCCGTTAGGCTCGATTATTACCCTGATGCTGGGAATTGGTTTAGCTGAGAAAGTAGGGTTATTGGATACGATTATCCGAAAAATGGCCTTACACGTTTCAGGTAAGTATGCAAGTTATCTTGTTGTATTTATTGCCATCTGCAGTCACATTTCGTCTGATGCCGCCCTTGTGATCATGCCGCCGCTTGGAGCATTGATTTTCCTTGCCGTAGGAAGACACCCAATTGCCGGCTTATTAGCGACGATTGCTGGGGTTGCATCTGGTTTTACCGCGAATTTTCTCATTGTTACAACAGATGTTCTCTTGTCCGGAATTAGTACAGAGGTTTCAAAAGGGATTGACCCTAATGTTTCCGTCAGTGTATTAGATAACTGGTTTTTTATGACTGCATCTGTCGTGATGTTAACATTACTAGCTGGATTTATAACGGATAAGTTTGTCGAACCGCGATTAGGAAAATATGAAGGAAATAGTCAAGTAAGAATGGAACAGGTGACAAAACAGCAAAATAAAGCATTAAAAGCTACCGGGATTGCCGCCCTTATTTTTATTGCTGTAGTCGTTCTAGCCGTTGCACCACATGGCGCGCTGCTGCGTGATCCGGTAACGGACAGTGTGATGCCATCTCCATTTATCTCGGGAATTATTCCAATTATCTTGTTATTCTTTTTGACGGTATCCTTAACCTATGGCATTAAAGTAGGGGCTATTAAAGAGCAGAATGATATTCCAAAACTATTAACAGATCCGATTAAACGTTTGGCCGGATTTATTGTAATGGTGTTCCCTTTAGCACAGTTTGTTGCCATGTTTAACTATAGTAATATGGGGAAATTTATCGCCTTGGGAATCACAGATATCTTAGAAAATTTACATCTTAGTGGTATCCCTGTATTTGTTGGCTTAATCTTTTTATCTTCATTTCTTTGCCTGTTTATTGCCAGTGGATCGGCGATTTGGTCGATATTGGCTCCGGTATTTATCCCGATGATGATGATTCTTGGATACCATCCTGCCTTCAGCCAAATGATTTTCAGGGTAGCCGATTCATCGATTATTGCGGTCTCGATCGTATCACCTTTTGTCCCGTTATTTTTAGGGTATTTAAAAGAATATAAGAGTGATGCCAAGCTCGGAACCTATTATTCGTTAATAACACCTTATGTAGTTTCCATTTATGTTGTTTGGATTTTGCTGGTTGTTGTTTGGTACGTGCTTGGTTTGCCGATTGGTCCGGGAGTATATCCTAAATTGTAACATAGGAGTTGTTGAGTTTTGGACGTTAAAGAACTAAGACGTGATTTCCATATCCACCCAGAAGTGGGGTTTTGCGAATTTCGGACCGCATCGAGGGTTGTTGAAATCCTTACCTCCCTTGGATATGAAGTTCGTTACGGTAAAGATGCCATCGATGGTGATTCCCGGAGAGGAGTCCCATCGGAAGAGGTATTAGAAGAAGCTTATCAAAGAGCATTGTGCGATGGGGCAAATCCCGAGATCGTCCGTGCCATGAAAGGCGGCTTCACGGCGGTGGTCGGCATTCTTCCGGGAAAAGAGCCGGGCCCAACGGTTGCTTTCCGTTTTGACATGGATGCTTTACCAATCTTGGAAAGCAAGGATGATGAACATTTCCCACAAGCAAATGGATTTCGTTCGATTTATGATGGCAATATGCATGCGTGCGGGCATGATGGTCATACTGCGATTGGTCTGGGGCTTGCTGAAAAACTTTCGGACCGAAACTTTGCGGGAACCGCTAAGTTGATTTTTCAACCGGCTGAAGAGGGAGTTCGCGGAGCGTATGCAGTCGTCCAGAAGGGGATTTTGGACGATGTAGATTACCTTTTTTGCCAACATCTCGGTACGGATGTTCCAACAGGGGAGTTTTGTGGCAGTGCATCCGGGTTCTTGGCTACTACGAAAATGGTTGCTCATTTTCATGGCGTTTCATCTCATGCAGGAGGGGATCCGGAAAAAGGGCGCAATGCCTTGTTAGGGGCTGCAACTGCCTTGTTGAACATTCACGCTATACCGCGCTATAGCAATGGGGTTACCCGTGTGAATGTCGGCTTACTTGAAGGAGGGAAGGCCGCTAATATTATTCCGGATTATGCAAAAATGATTATTGAAACACGTTCCAGCAAAGAAGAAATCAATGAGAGCTTGGAACAAAGAGTCAGAACGATTATTGCGAATAGTGCGGCCATGCATGAACTAGACTATGAGATTGAGATTGTTGGTGGAGCCATTCCTATTCACTGCGATCCAGAATTAGTTGCTTTAGCAGTGGATGAGGCAAAACAAGTGGATGGCTTTACATCTGTTAAAGCCGGATCGGATAACGGGCTCGGAAGTGAGGACGCAAGTTTTATGATTAAGCGTGTCCAGGAGTGTGGTGGAAAAGGAACCTACATGATTATCGGATCGAATCTTCCGGCACCACACCATAATCCTAAATTTGATATTGAAGAAGAAGTTCTATCGTATGCTGTGGAATTGCTCTATCGGATTGCTAAGCGGACCCTTCAATAATAGCTGAAGCCATGTTAGGTTGAGTAAAGCCTAACATGGCTATTTATTTTTAAACTCAACTTTTTTCTTAAAGCCTTGTTATAACTGAGAAAGTAAGATAAAACAGAGCTCTATTGTAGTTGCTTAGAGCCTGTTTGGTTTGAATAATTAGCATATATCTTCATTTCATTCGTTTCTCATTTGCGTTTTGTCCATTCCTGAAAAGGGTAACCTGTTAGGACATTCCATCTATACCGCCGTCTTTGAATTTTACTTTCATCTATCTCGCCCCTTCTATTGGATTGCCATTAGTACAGACTATGGAGACAACTTGAAAGTATCTCTTAAGTGACAGGCTAAATGGATTTTCAACATGTCTTCGGTACGATCAAAGCTCAATTTCAATCGTTCTTCTATTTTTCTTAACCGTTGATACAATGTATTAATATGAATATTTAATTTCTCCGCCGCCTCTTTCGCTGATTTATTGGAAGCGATATAGATGGTAAGAGTTTTTTCTAATTCATGGGTTTGGGCTTTATCGGTACGAAGGCGTGAAAAAATTTCTTCTGTAAAATTAATGATTTCCTGAGTGGAATAATTCAGGAAAAAACGATTCACCCCAATATCTTCATAACTTACAAACCCTGGAGTATTTCTATTTAATAAAAAGGAAAGGGCTTTGTTTTCTTCATTATAACTCTTTACAATGTCTCCAATATTTTGATAAGGCGCTCCAATTCCACCATATAACATCTCTTTCTCGGTTCTTTCCCATTCTTTAATAATCGTTCCTAAGTGATGAACAATGGTATTGACGTAGGTTAAATCATGTACCGAAATTAGCAGTGTTATTTTATTGTGAAAGGCAAAAACAAGTTTATTGATATTCAGAAGTTCTTGATTTATTTTTGATAATAATCGTTGAGTTCTTGCTTCTACTTTGTCATAGGGGGAGTAGTTCTTTAGCTGCCGTCTAAAGTTTTTCCCTTTATTAAAATCATTTACATCTATTACGACAAGTATATCTTCTGTTGGAGAATGTATGGCTTCGAATAAAGTAATAGCCCTTTTATAACACCCCAGTACATATGGGTTGTTTGGGTAATCATATTCCCTTTTCCACTCTACCCCAAGTTCAAAGCGTATCCCAATATTCCAGCTATAAAACAAAGGCGGCCTAAGCTCTAAATGAGGGAATGTTTTGTGCATAAAATCGTTTAACTGCATCTCAACACCTCATCGTTACAATTTGTATCGGTTTAACTGAAATGAATTTGGACTGATGTAGACTATCATACGTTTCTGTCATTTCAAATACAAATGATGTTGGCAGCTATAAAAAGTAAAATAATCAAACAAAAAAATCGCCTGAAGGCCCATCCTTCAAGCGATTAAAGATTTTTTACGTTGCCTCGATGAGATGGCATCTTCTTCAGCCTAGACTGGTGAAAGAATTCTTCCAGTGCCCCTGACCCAAATAAAACCCCGAATAAGATAAAGAGGAACCCGAGGATTTGCGGGGAGGATATTGTTTCACCAAGGAACAGTACGGCACCAACTAAGGCGAAGAAGGGATTCAAATTGATAAAAATGGCCGACTCCGTTACACCCACTTTTCCAATCGCACTGTTGTAAATCATATGTCCAATCGCGGTCGCAATGACAGCCGAAGCGAGAAAAACCATCCAGACCGCCAAAGAACCATGTGGAATTTCCTTTAATCCACCGGGTTCCACAAATAAACTTATAAAAAATAAGACGATGCTGCCAAATAGAAGCATATAGCCAGTCATCAAGCGCGGGTCCAGCGTATCGGAGATTTTTTTTATCAGAACAAAACTATACGATTGAGTAAAGATTGATAAAAAGACGAACAAATCCCCATTTGAGATTCCCTTTAGGGATAATCCTCCGTTTCCTGATGCTACGATAAAGGCAACACCCGAAAAACCCAAAATGATGCCTACAACCTTAGGGACTGTCACCCTGCTTTTTAAAAACAGAAAGGCCACAATGGTCGATAGCAGTGGTCCAAGTCCTAGAATAAGCCCGCCGTTAGAGGCGGTAGTTTTCGCTAATCCCATCGATAAAAAGAAATGATGGCATACGACATTAAAAAAACCGGCAGCAAGAATATAACGGAATTCCTTTTTGTTCGGTAGTCTAACCATTTTAAAAAAAGAAAGGATTAGAAAGACACTAATCGCGGCGGTGAAAACCCTTATGGATGTAATGGTCAATGTAGGAAAGGTTGTGACAAGGATTTTTGTTGCGATGACATTAAACCCCCAGGCGGCCATCACAAAAACTAAAAGTAAATAAATTTTATATTTTTGCGCCTTTTGCATAATACCACTTCTTTCCTTTTCGCTTTATCGAACATTATACAACAATGTGAGGCGGTTTTGGGGGTGTTTTTTTCGATTGCCGAAATAAAACATGGGTTCTGCTGGATTTTTGGACCATGAGAACCGCCTTGAGGGTCTACGGTTCGGATTTGAGGGGCGGAAAGAGGGGATGTTTCGGTGATTAGCAATGGAACGACGAACATTTTTTAGGATATCGACACTTTTTCACTGGATATCAACACTTTTTAGCGTGATATCAACAAAAATTTGGGTTTTATCGACAATTTTAAAATCCCCTTGGGTTCAGTTTCGAATAGCTTATGATTCATTGTGGAATGTTGGTGTAATTTGGCTAAGTTGGTAATTTTGGAAAAAAGTGCGCAGATTGAGAACAATTTATTGATTTTTAATCGTTTAGTTATATAATTGCTAATGTGAATACGCGTAACGCGAGTATGTTGACAATCTTTTTTTGATGGAGAAGTTACTTTAGGATTGTCATGCCCGATTACATATAATTGAGCATCTGCCTAAAACAATGAGCAATGATTGAATCAATAAATGGAGTTGAAATGGTAATGAAGGTTCTACAAAAAACACAAACCATCGTTCGTTATGAGAATCATAATGGTAGCGTATATTACGGGATGGTTGAGGATGATGAAATTTTACAATTGTCCAGTAATTTCGCTGAAATTGCAAACAATGAACTGAAATATGATGGTGTAAAGGTTAAATTTAGTGATGTGAAAATTTTGGAGCCTGTAGCTCCATCAAAAGTGATTAATTTTGGCTGGACCTATGCTGGACACGCTAAAGAGACTGGCGGGGAGGCCAATCGCAAAGAACCCTTTTTGTTCTTAAAACCGGCATCTTCTTTAATTCCAAATGAAGGGGATATCATTCTTCCGTCGAGTGATTTAACCCAGCAGGTGGAATTGGAGGGGGAAGTGGCCCTTGTCATTGGGAAACGCGGTAAAAATATAAAAGTAGAAGAGGCAATGGATTATGTTTTTGGCTGTACGATCTTTAATGATGTAACGGCAAGAGATCTTACCAAAAAGGATCCACAGTTTACACGCGCAAAAGGTTTTGATACTTTTGGTCCGTTGGGGCCGTGGATTGTGACAGGTGTTGATCCATCGAATTTACGGATCGTTACCACTTTAAACGGGGAAGTCGTACAAGATGGGAATACGAATCAGATGTCACTTTCCATTCCATTCCTGATCAGTTGGATTTCACAGGTTATGACATTGGAGCCAGGGGACATTTTGGCTACTGGTTCACCTTCGGGCAGTTGCCCAATGAAGGCTGGCGATGTCGTAACGGTAGAAGTAGAGAATATTGGTAAACTACGAAATTATGTAATCTAGCAGCCATTAGGCTGAAGGTAGAGAAGTGTTCAGTGCACTTCTCTTTTTTTAGTTGGTTTCATTGCCCGGAAGAGCTGGTTTAGCTGGAAAAGGGTAAAAGAAAGTGGGTTTCATTGCCCGGAAGAGCAGGTTTTTCTGGATAAAGGTAAAAGAAAGTGGGTTTCATTGCCCGGAAGAGCAGGTTTAGCTGGAAAAGGGTAAAAGAAAGTGGGTCTTATTGCCCGAAAGAGCGGGTTTTTCTGGAAAAAGGTAAAAGAAAGTGGGTTTCATTGCCCGGAAGAGCTGGTTTAGCTGGAAAAGGGTAAAAGAAAGTGGGTTTCATTGCCCGGAAGAGCTGGTTTAGCTGGAAAAGGGTAAAAGAAAGTGGGTTTCATTGCCCGGAAGAGCAGGTTTTTCTGGATAAAGGTAAAAGAAAGTGGGTTTCATTGCCCGGAAGAGCTGGTTTAGCTGGAAAAGGGTAAAAGAAAGTGGGTCTTATTGCCCGAAAGAGCAGGCTTTTCTGGAAAAAGGTAAAAGAAAGTTGGTTTCAATGCCCGATAGAGCTGTTTTTTCCGGAAAAGGGTAAAAGAAGTATTCCACTCGGAATGAATAGTTGCAGGTGTGGGGAGTCGGGAGATGTTGTGAATGTCGTTTAACAAAGAAAAAAGTAGCTTTCAAGCAAAGAGTTAGGTAGCTACTTTTTTCTAAATAACATTCGCTTTTAAAAAATTAAAGGAAAAGTAAAAGTAACGAAAGCTGCCCAAAGTCCGTAGACCGGTAAATACTTGGTAACGGCATCTTGGATGCTGGAAGGTCCGGTTTTGTTTTGTAGAAAACGCATATAGGAGAGCATAATCCAAATTAGATTTGCCCAAATCAGGATGTTTACGCCTAAAACAGCAAGCCGATTGGGCGTTATCCCATAAGAAGAAAGTCTGAACACGATGGCTGACAAAGCCACACTGTCAATGATTAGTGCAAGAACAATTAAGGCAAAGTTTATATAATCTGAAATGTTCTTTTTCTCGTCTGTGTCGCTTTCGGTAATGGAAAATATGGTGACAGCTAATACACCAAGGAGTATTCCGTTGAAGGCAATCAGGAAATTGCGGTCCAAGAATGGATTTTTCCCTACCCCAATCACCGTTATGAGATAGACCAACAATGTGGTCAGGACAAGCGGGCTAAAAATTTTCGCTAGATAGGGTGTAATATTTTTAGCAAATTTAAGATTCATTGATACAAGATATGCAGCCACAATCGCGAGAGCGGCAGCGCCAAATACAACGACATTGCTAAAATAGAAGTCTTCTATATTCAAGCCGACAAAGTGAAATAATTGCATGGTTAATGCGAATAGCAGCATGCCACTAACTGCCATGCTGGCGTATAGTATGGCAAATTCCAAATTAAATTTAAGATAGGCTAATCTTGTGCGGCCTTCCCCATATTCATTTCCTGTAAACGCAAGCCCCACCAATCCCCATAAGAATAGGGGAAGATGTAAATAAGCAAGAATCGTACTGTCTTTATTGTTTAATGGCAGTATATTAAGATATAACCCGGAGATGAGGAACAGCGCTGCAAGGGAATAAAGTACCATTTTTTTAGGGCGATTCGTGTATACAAAATAGGCTGCAATAAATGGAAGTATACCGAAAGCAAGGTTAATGGGTGCAATTGCATGCTGTTCGACAAAATGGAAAATGATCCTGGTGCAGATCCCGGCCAGAATGGCTAAAAGACCCATGAAGAAGAAACCTTTCTGTAGCAAGAAAGCATTTTGTGTATTTGCCGACTCCTTGAAATGCAATCTTTCATACCAGACGGCAAGAACCTGGGACTCAGGGTTTTGTTCCCAGGCGTGTGGGAATGACTTTTTAAAAGCTTTGGGATCTTTTCTAAATAGTCTCTCCAGCTCATGGGGGTTTGCCCTATTTTCACTAATCAAATGGTTCATTTCCATGGTTATCCCTCCTTTAATTATTTGTTTATTTGATTTTAAAACATTATTTATTGATTATCAATAAATTTTTATCTGTTTTCATAACATTTTTATTGTATTATTTTATAAGAATAAAACCTTAATTAGTTACCAGATGGTTTTGAAATACTTTCTCAAAAGGTTAAACTATTTATGAGGTATGACAGTACTCATAACGAAAGAGGGATAGGATGAAACTTTCAGGGAATACAGTACTAATTACGGGCGGGGCAGCTGGAATCGGGTTTGCTTTTGCCGAAAGATTCATTAAAGCAGGCAATAAAGTCATTGTTTGTGGCAGACGCGAAGCAAAGCTTCAGGAGGCGAAGGAAAAATATCCTGAACTCATCACACGCGTTTGTGATGTCACCAAAGAATCTGATCGAATTGCTTTGTTCGACTGGGTTACGAACGAGTACCCCGATGTGAACGTGCTTGTAAATAACGCAGGCATTCAGCAGCGCTACCATGTTCTTAAAACGGACGCGAAGGAAGATTGGAGTTATTTCAGCCAAGAAATAGCCTCCAACGTAGAGGCCCCATTTCATTTTGCCATGCTATTTGCGCCGTACTTTGCCAATAAAGACTATGCGGCGATCCTTAATGTATCATCGGGTTTAGCCTTTACTCCAATGGCGATTGCGCCGATTTATTCCGCTACGAAAGCGGCAGTTCATTCTTTTACGATGAGCTTAAGGAGTCAGCTGGAGGATACGGCCATTGAGGTGATCGAAGTTGCGCCGCCGGCCGTGAATACTGATTTAGGCGGGGTAGGCCTTCATACTTTTGGTACACCTGTAGATGAATTTGCCGATGCGATCTTTAAAGGTCTTGAAGCAGGAAAAATCGAAATCGGTTATGCCCGTTCTGAAAATGCAATGAGGATGTCCCGAGATGAAATTGATGAGACCGTAAAGGCGATGTACGCCAATATGAAAAATACCATTCTATAATGAATAAAGAGCTTCCGGGGAGCTCTTTTATTGTTGTTTTAATATGAAAGGACCTGCTGGTTTAGGATACTAACACAAAAATGGATTTTAGGCTGTTTTTGCTTATATTAATGGGTGCTCTGTTATCACTTCTCCATCAAAGATAATAGGCTATTGATAAACTCATCATAATTTTTTGATTTCAATAACAGGTAAACATTTTCTGGTTCTGATAATATTTTGATAAAACTATCATAGATATCACGGAAAATGCTTCGTTCGTCCTTATTTAGAGCAATAAGTGCGATGATCTGGACTGTATTATTTCCCCATTTTACCGGTTTGTCATTCAATACTATAGAGATGGATGATTTCAAAGCGTCCATATGCATCGAATGGGGAACGGCAACATTGTTATTAAAGGATGTGGAAGACATTTTCTCCCTTTCAATGATATCTTCAATTCCCCCCGTTTCGATAAACCCCAGCTTAACCATTTTCTCCCCGATAAGCGTAATCATCTCAAATTCATTATTCAGGAAAACGTTTTGTTGAAATAGATGGGGGTCAAACAGGCTGATTAAATGGCTTTTCAGCATATGATGACTTCGTTCTTTTTTGATTTTGGTGATACTGTTTTGAATCCTCTGAATGTCCTCCTCCATAATAAATGGATTTAGATGAATAGCTTCACGTCCCATCAATTTGGGAATCTGGATGGTTGTGATAATAAGGTCAGAGTCTATTTGTTCCAAGTCAAAGTCAGCTGCTGTAATGACCCGGCTAATTTCCATTTGTTCTCCAAAGGATTTTTCCAGCCTTTTTAACAACGTAATGTGTATATTGTAGTACTCCGGACAGATGACGGTGCATGTCAGTTTATGTTCAAGAGTCTTTTGGCGTTCTAAAAAGGCGCCGATGTGAAAGGCGATGTAGGCGATTTCGTCCTCATTGATGAGAATTTGCTCTTTTTTTTGGATTTCATTTGAAATAAATACGGCCAAGTCATAAATCAACGGATAAGAGGATTTGATTTGCTTGGTCAACGGATTTTTAGACAAATAATTGTGCCTTGCCCGATTAATTAAATTCCGAATGTGCAAAGTAAATTTAATGAGAAACTCTTCATCATAAATATCCACCAGGTAATAATCTTTTACTTTTTGAATGAGGTCGTTAACCAGCCGGATATATCGCTGTTCAATATATTCGCCAAGATTTTCTTTGTTCAGGCTGTCGTAACTCAACATGGTTGTTTTACTAATTAAGAGAATCGTCAGGTAGTAAAGCTCTGCTCCCTCAAATGATATGCCGAAGTATAATTGAATTAACTTGGCTATGTCCGTTGATGCTTTATATTCCTTTGTTTTCGAAAGCGTACGTATGTTTTCTTCCGAAATGGTTTGATGCGCGCCTATCCGTTCTATTGCGATCACAATATGAAGCAGGATGTTCCCAATCGTGTATTCATTGACATAAAGATTATAGGATGCCAGTACTTTGACAAGCTCTTCCTTGAAGTCTCTTAAATCATATCCAAAAGCCGATTGAATATTTTCCAATTGTAAAAATTGTTCCTTCGTATCTTCATGGAAAATATGGCTCATCAGTTTTCGTTTATCACGTTCCATGCCGGTTAAAATGATTAGGTCTCCGTCCCGTTTGAAGGATAAATGGAACTTGTCCAAAAGGTTTTTTGCCTTTTTTAAGTCGCTTTCAATCGTGGATGTACTAACAAAAATTTCTTCGCTCAGGTCAAAAATATCCATGCCTTCATGATGGATAATTGATTGCTTTAAGAGGTAAAAGAGCCGCTCAAGCGGTGTCAGGCCAGCGGGTTTTTCTTTATTCTCTTCCTGTTGCGTCCTATAGTAAACGTTTTCATTCAATTTATAACCAAAATTTGAGGACAGGATCAGTGCTTCAGGAGAGGTGCTTTCATTCATTTCATTAACATATTTACGGATGCTTCTGCTAGACACAGAGAATTGTTTAGCCAAAATATCTGCTTTTACCCAATCATTCTTATCTAACAGGAAGTGAATAATCTCTTTTTCTCTCTCCTTTTTCATCCCTAAAGCCCCCCAAGGTCTATTTTTCATTACTTTTCCCCATATATATTGTAAAAAACCGCATACTAAAGTTAAAGGTTGAAAAAGTTCCTACCCCTAGGAACTTTTTCAACTTGAGCCCAGATCTAAAAAAATAGGACAATGACATCGTAAAGTTTAAACCAAATATACTTCTCAGGAGGAATTTAATATGTCAGAAAAAAATATTTTATTAGTTTGCGGTGGAGGCGCTTCCAGTGGATTTATGGCGCAAAACATTCGAAAGGCTGCTAAAAAAAGAAATATTGAACTAAATGTTTTGGCTAGAAGCGAGTCTGAAGTAGACGAGTATGTAAATGAAATTGACGTCTTATTAATCGGCCCGCATCTAAAATACATGGAAGAGGATCTAAAAGCGAAGGTTCAGCCGTATAACATTGCAGCTGCGGTGATCCCTCAAGCCATTTATGGGCTGTTAGATGGAAACAAAGGCCTTGATTTGATTTTGGAACTTCTTGGCGAAAAATAAAATAGATTGGAGGTCATTCCATGAATACGTTTATTAATTGGATGAACGAAAACTTTACGCCTAAAATGAATAAAGTTACGCGAAATGTATGGGTTTCATCGATACAGGATGCCCTTATGGCGACTTTACCATTGATTTTAGTCGGCTCGTTGATCACCCTGATTTCGATTTTAAATAACTATTTTTCAAAAATGCCCGATTTTTCACCCATCACGACCTTTTCATTTGGACTGATCAGTATATTTGTTGCACTATTAGTTCCTTATTTTATCATGGAAAAAAAGAAAAAGAATGATAGAAAAATAATTTCTGGTTTAACAGGTGTATCGCTTTTTCTAATGCTACTCATGCCAAAGTTTACAGACGATGGCGGCATTACCTTCACATTGGAGCGTTTTGGCGGAAATGGCATGTTTGTTGCCCTGATTGTCGGATTGATTGTGGCGGCTTTTATGTACCAATTTTCAAAGTTCTCTTTCTTTAAAGGTTCAAGTTCTCTTCCGGATTTTATTATTATCTGGTTTGATACGATTATTCCTATCACGATTCTCTTGCTGTTTGGTTGGTTGTTTACCTTCCAATTGCATGTAGATTTATATGATTTAATTTTGGCAGCTTTTAAACCGCTTACACTGATTTCCCAAAGTTTTATTGGGTTTGTCTTAATCACTTTTATTGGGATCTTTCTTTATTCATTTGGAATCAGTGCCTGGATTATGTACCCGATTATTTTTCCGGTTTGGATGCAGGCTATTCAAGAAAATTCCAAAGCTGTGGCTCATGGGTTTGCACCTAGTAATATCCATACGATGGAAACTCTTACAGCCTGGGTGTGGATTGGCGGTATGGGAACCACGCTGCCATTAGTTTTAATGATGTTATTATTTGCCAAGTCCAGTCAATTAAAGGCCATTGGAAAGGTAACGATTGTTCCGGGATTATTCAATATTAATGAACCGGTCATTTTTGGAGCCCCAGTGGCATTTAACCCAATATTAATGGTGCCAATGTGGTTGAATGGTTTGATTATCCCGGCTATAACTTACATTGTTTTGAATCTCCACTGGGTGACAATCCCTTCAAGACTCTTCCAGTTATGGTATATGCCGGTTGGGATTTCTTCCATTCTTATTAACTCTGATTCACGTGGATTAATATTATTGGTTGTCCTTATAGTAGTGTCATGGTTGATTTGGTTCCCTTTCTTTAAGGTTTATGACTTACAGCAGTTAAAAAAGGAACAGGAACAGTAGAAAAGAAGGTTGGAGGTTTTAATAATGGACGATAACAGCTTAAGAGAGAATGATCTAAATGAAGTATCAATGAAAATCATCTTAAATGCAGGGGATGCAAGATTAATTATTAAAGAAGCTTTGGATCTTGTGGCTGCATGCAACTTTGAAGAAGCCAGACAGAAACTCGCGGAAGCGAAAAAGAAAATTACTGCTGCCCATGGTGCCCAAACGGAAACCATTCAGGGAGAAGCCCGTGGTGAAAAAATTGATTTTTCACTCTTGTTTGCCCATGCCCAGGACACTCTAATGACCATTATGAGTGAGTGGAATACTGCCAATCAGATTGTTAGTTTATTTGAAGTGTTTGATGAACGTTTAAGAAAGCTTGAAGAAAAATAAATCATCCGTAAATGCCAGGTGGTGAAGACAATCTGGCATTTACCATTTCAGGAGTGAATGATCGATGAAAAATAAAGATCCATTTAAATTTCCGAAGGACTTTTTCTGGGCTGCCGCAACTGCTGCCTATCAGTTCGAAGGTGCGAATTTGGAAGATGGAAAAACCTTATCTATCGTTGATAAAAATATCAATCCCAATTATGCGGATACAAGTGTTACATCTGACCATTACCATCGGTTCAAAGAGGATGTTGCCCTCATGAAAGAGTTGGGAATGAAGGCCTATCGGTTCTCCATCTCTTGGCCGCGTATTTTGCCGAATGGCCGCGGTGAAGTGAACCAAAAGGGGATTAATTTTTATAAAGAGCTTGTAAATGAGCTGCGGGAGAATGGTATTGAACCATTGGCAACCATCTTTCATTTTGATTTGCCGGCTTGTCTCCAAGAAGAATACGGCGGCTGGTCCTCCAGGCAGATTATTGAGGACTTTGCTTATTTTTGCAAGGTGTTGTTTGAGCATTTAGGCGGCAAGGTTAAGTACTGGTTTACGATTAATGAACAAAGCAATATGTTTCTTCTGCCGTATTTGATGGAATTTAATAACAAAATGCCTTTGGAAAAACAAAAATATGAAATGAACCATATCATGACCCTTGCTCATGCAAAAGCCATTCAGTTATGTCGGGAAATGATTCCTGATGCCAAGATTGGACCTGCAATCGGGCTTTCTCCTAATTATCCGGAAACTTGCAGACCTGAAGACATCCAGGCTGCCCGTGAAGCGAATGATTTCCGAACCTATTTGTTTACTGATTTATATATGTACGGAAGATATCGGGACAACGTTTGGCGATACATGGTGGAAAACGGGGTCACACCAACTATTGAGAAAGGTGATATGGAACTTCTTCAAGCTGCAAAGCCTGACTTTTTAGGGATTAATTATTATCAAAGCCGGGTAGTAAAATATGCTCCGGAAACGATGGAGAATCGGGATTGGAGCATCAATGCGAACGGTAAAAAGGGCGAAACGGAGTTCGAGGTGGTACCAGGCATTTATCAAGGAACTTCTAATCCATATTTAGAAAAAACCGATTGGGATTGGGAGATTGATTCCGTCGGTCTTCGTACATTGTTGAATGAATTGAATGATCGGTATCAAATCCCGATGATTATTACAGAAAATGGGATGGGGGCGATTGATGAATTAACGGCTGATGAAAAAGTGCATGATCTGTATCGGATTAATTATTTGAAAAAGCATTTGGAACAGTGCCGTCTTGCCATTGCGGACGGTGTCCAATTATTTGGATATTGCCCATGGTCTTTCATGGATTTGTTAAGCACAACGAGCGGATTTCGAAAAAGATATGGGTTTGTATACGTCAACCGGACCGATCATGACTTAAAGGATTTACGAAGAATAAAAAAAGACAGCTTTTATTGGTATCAAGGGGTTATTCGCTCAAATGGACAAAACCTCTAAATAAGATGAGGAGGAATGAAAAATGAGAAAGAATCCAAAAACATTTCCCGCGGACTTCTTCTGGGGAGGTGCTGTTGCGGCGAATCAATGTGAAGGGGCCTATTTAGAAGACGGAAAAGGATTGTGTCTGGCAGATATTAACCGTTTTGAGCCAGACGTTGATATTAAAAAGAAAAAAAATGAAGAAGTAACGAGAGCCGATATCCAGTTTGCCCTAAACGATCAAGAAGGATATTATCCGAAGAGGTCGGGAATCGATTTTTACCATCGCTATAAAGAAGATTTAAACATGCTTGCAGAACAAGGAATGAATTCGTTCCGTACTTCCATCAATTGGGCGAGAATTTTTCCAAACGGTGATGAAAGCGAACCGAATGAAGAGGGTCTTCAATTTTATGATGATTTAATAGATGAAATCATCAAAAATGGAATGGAACCGCTGATAACTGTTTCCCACTATGAAATGCCATTACACTTAGCTACTGAATATAATGGCTGGTACAACCGCAAAACCATCGATTTCTTTGTAAACTATTGCAAGGTAATTTTTAATCGCTATAAAGATAAGGTGAAGTATTGGATTCTAGTCAATCAAATTAATCTCTTTTCCTTTGAATCTTTTAATAGTCTTGGTATTCCGGCGGATCGGTTTGAAAACCTGCTAGAGGCTAAATATCAAGGGGTTCATCATGAATTGGTGGCCTGTGCAAGAGCAACCAAGATTGCAAAGGAAATCAATCCAGAGATGCAAATTGGGATGATGTTGTTCGATAATATCTCACACCCTGCAACACCGAAACCTGAGGATGTTTTGGCAACGGTCAAGAGAAATCAAATGGAGTATTTTCTTTCCGATGTCCTTCTTAGGGGCTATTATCCCGGCTATGCTAATCGATTTTTTGAAGATAACCATATTCAAATTGTTCTTGAAGAAACGGATGAGGCAGATTTAAAAAATACCGCAGACTTCTTAACTTTTTCCTATTATTATACCCGTATATCGGATGCGGAAAGTGTTAAGAACAATAATTCCTCCTATATTAATCCGGAACTTTCGGAAAGCGATTGGGGCTGGTCTATTGATCCAATTGGATTGAGAACAGCTTTAAATCTATATTATGACCGATATCAACTGCCAATTATGATTACAGAAAACGGAATTGGCGCCTATGACTATGTAAGTGAAGATGGTCAAATTCATGATGCCTACCGAATCGATTATTTAAAGAAACATATTGAGCAGGTAAAAGAAGCCATCATGGACGGGGTGGATGTTCGTGGCTATTATCCATGGGGACCTATTGATATTGTAAGTTGCTCATCATCAGAAATGAGCAAACGTTACGGTTTTATTTATGTCGACAAAGATGATCTTGGAAATGGAACATTAGAAAGAAAACGCAAAGACAGTTTCTTTTGGTATCAAAGAGTTGTTACAAGTAATGGGGAAGATTTAGATTAATAGAAAATTAAAAGTCGATAAAGCATATAACCTATCATAAAAGTAGAAGGATGCTTTAGTGAAAGAAGGGACCATCTTTGGTCCCTTTTTCATGCAAAAAGAGGATATTCTTTGGGGTGAACAATATTTTGAATATTTAGTCTAAAAGTCACTTAAGGAAATATATCATTAAAGAACGAATAAAGGGGGGAAACGGATTGAAGAAATTTTTAAGCGCAATACCGTTATCGTTACAACATCTGTTTGCGATGTTTGGTGCAACCGTTTTGGTGCCAGCCCTCACCGGTCTTGATCCGGGAAGTGCTCTTATTGCCAGTGGTGTAGGAACCTTGATTTTCCATCTAATTACAGGCGGAAAGGTTCCTACGTACCTAGGTTCATCCTTTGCCTTTATTGCTCCGCTTGCGTTGTATGTCGGGAAGCTGCATTCACCGGGTGAAGCCGTTGCAGGTCTTATCAGCGTTTCGATTGTTTATGCCATTGTATCATTGATTATTTCCATTGTTGGTTTTGAAAAAGTCCGTAAGGTAATTCCTGCAGTTGTCGTCGGACCGGTTGTCAGTATTATCGGCCTTTCGCTGGCAACCACGGCGGTGGCCAATATGGCTTCGACCCATTGGGATGTTGCGATTGTCAGCCTTCTGGCAGCGGTTATCGCAACGCTTGCAGGCACAAAGGTGATCCGCCTCTTGCCGCTTATCATCGGTCTTGCCGTTGGGTATGCGTATGCCGCAATCCGTGGGTTTGTTGATTTTCAAACCATCGCCACGGCACCGAATTTTGCCCTTCCGCATTTCGTCGCGCCGGAATTCACTTGGGTCGTCATTCTCGGAATGGCGCCGATTGCCCTGGTCACCATCATCGAAGATCTTGGACATATGTTTGTGCTAAATGAGATTATTGGAAAAGATGTAACAAAGAATCCTGGATTTTCGAGGATCCTCTGGGGGAATGGGATTGCAACATTAGTCTCCGGTTTCATCGGCGGACCGGCACAAACCACTTACGCTGAAAATCTTGGGGTTCTGGCCATCACAAGACAGTTTTCCAGCAGGATCATTCAGGGGGCTGCGGTTATTGCGATTCTTCTTGGCTTGTTCGGTAAAGTGGGTGCTGTGATTCAATCGATTCCAGTTGCGGTGATGGGGGGTATCTGTATCCTGTTGTTTGGGATGATTGCCGCAATGGGGATTCGTCACCTTCTTGAGGAGAAAGTGAGTTTGGCTAATATGAAAAATTTGGTCATCGTTGCGATTATCTTCATCATTGGGGTTGGATATGCGCATAATGGGATCGCATACGCTACCATTGCCGGATTGCTCATTTATTGGATTGTACCTGATTTTACAACAAAGAGAGAAGGTCAAAGTGAAAAAGCTATTTGAAAAACTTGTAGCGGATGGCCATTTAGTTGTACGTTAACAAATTCATGGTGATGGCAGAGCTACAGATTTTGTCGAAGGTTGATAGGTTTTTGTATTTATAGAAAGTGTTAGAATGGAGTTGCAACTGAATATTGTGAGGGTGGACGGGTTGTCAATCTTCTTTTCCTTGCTTTAAGGAAAGGAGGTGATAATCATGGAAACATTTCTTGAAATTCTGCGAGAGGTTCTAAAAGGGATAATGCGGGAAATAGGCGCTTATTTCTTTCGGAAAAACGTTCTAGAATACAGGAAAACCACCCCGCGCCGCAAGCAAAAGGGTGGTTCTCAAAAATAATCAACATCAACAACCACCACCCTGACGGTAGAAGTTGCAAGGAGAAGTGTTAGCGCACTTCTCTTTTTTATTATATTCCTATTATACACGAAATAACCCAACCAATAAACCAAAATTGGTGTTCGATCTTCAACATACCCTCCGTATAATGGTACAAAGCAAGTAGGGGGAGAAAACCTTATCTCTCTGCCCCAATCCATAAGTTTAACCCTCACTAACTTCATTTGCTCCCTCATCCGGTTCGGCAAGCTTTGAATGGACTGGACCACCATATCAAGCTTGACTTCAATCCGATAAAGCAAATAGAGTGTCACAACAATCGGAAAACCTACTTCACTTATGATTGGATTTTCGCTTGTAATATTTAATGCTAAGATAAACAAGTACAACAATTTGGAATAGAGGGGTATAAATGAAATTTGATGAATTTACAATTGGACAGGTGTTTAAAACAAAATCATTCAAATTAACAAAAGAGGATATTATGAGGTTTGCAGCTGAATTTGACCCTCAATATATGCATTTGGATGAAGAAAGGGCAAATCAGGGAAGGTTTCAGGGAATCATTGCCTCCGGTATCCATACGCTAGCCATTTCATTTAAGCTTTTGGTGGAAGAAGGAATCTATGGGGATGATATCATTGCTGGAACACGGATGAATCATCTTAAATTTATGAGGCCCGTTTATTCTGGCGATGAATTGCATATCATTGGCAAGGTGATCGATAAAAAAGAAGCAAAAAATAACACGGGTATCCTTACGTTATTGTTATCTACTTTCAATAATAAGGAGGAAAAAGTTTTTGAAGGTGAGATGTCCGCAATGATTGAGCGATGAAGAGGGCTAAGGGGACGGTTCAGCCGGCATTTTTGGTCCAAGATATGAACAACTAGACTACCAGAACCGTCCATGTGGAACCTACAACTCCTGGTGTGCAGGGCGAACAATCATCTCACTTACGGATACTTCAGGTGGCTGTTCGATAGCGAAGCAAATCGCACGGGCAATGTTTTCTGCTTCAATCGCACCTTTGTAAAGTTCATCGAATACCGCTTTTAGTTTTGTATCTGTAATCGTTTCCGGTAATTCGGTGTTAATCGCTCCTGGGGAGATGAGGGTTGTACGAATGTTGTTGCGAAACTCTTCTTTTCGGAGACCTTCGGTAATCGCACGTACTGCAAATTTGGTAGCACTATAAACTGAACTTGCGGGCCATACTCCATATCCGGCAACGGAAGAAAGATTAATAATATGACCTGATTTCCTTTCTCTCATGGATGGAAGGCAAGCCGCTATTCCATAAAGTACGCCCTTAATATTGACATCAATCATTGTATTCCATTCTTCAATTTTTTTCTTATAGAGGAATGATTGAGGCATTACGCCTGCATTATTCACTAAAACATCGATTTTTCCAAACTCTCTCAGAGTATACTCCGCTAACTCTTCCATTTGTTCATGTGAAGTTACATCCGTCACCTTGTATGTAGCTTGTCCGCCATTCCTTTGAATCTCTTCTTGCAGTTTCTTTAGACGATCTTCACGGCGAGCTGCCAGTACCAACTTCGCTCCCTTTGATGCAAGTTCTTTTGCGGTCGCTTCCCCAATTCCGCTGGAGGCGCCTGTAATCATAACCACTCTATCTTGAATCGTAGACATTCTGGATAACATCCTTTCTTAATACTATTGTGGGTCAGCCAATAAAATCGCCCGGGATAACGGATTTATGAACCTTTTTGGCTATCATTAGTTTAACATTTTCAAGGGTGAACATGGGGCCGGGCCTGTTATTTGAACCATGAGAACCGTCTCTTTGGTATTCGAGGATGAATGTTAAAGAAACACTGGAATCCGCGACGGAAACTTTCTTTCCGAAGTGGGCTGGAGGGACAAAATCTAATGAAAAAACTGAAAACTGTCTTTCCAGAGTGGCTGGCTGAGCCACACTGTCAATGATCAGTGCAAGAAATATTAAGGCAAAGTTGATATAATCTGAAATGTTCGTTTCCTCGTCTGTGTCGCTTTCGGTAATGGAAAATATGGTGACAGCCAATACACCAAGGAGTATTCCGTTGAAGGCAATCAGGACAAGCGGGGATTTTTATATAATTTCTCCTTATCAAAAAGTGCCCCTTTTGCATTTAATATAATGTGAACGTAAATTCAGGTTTGTCTGGTGTGTTTTTTTCAACAATGAGACTGGCGATTTTATGGACCTTTATCGGTCAGAAGATTGAAGTTTGAAATAACTTGGAAGGTGGAGGAATTTATGGGATGTTTCTGTGGTGGAAGTAAAAATAACAATGCAAACCAAAATCAAAATGGTAAAAAATACCTTCAAACAACTAAGAAATACAAAACTCAAGAAAAAGCCAATGTAACCTATATAAAAACTGACAAAGGAAAGAATAATCAAGTTTGGGTTAAGAAATCGAATTAGTAGCTAAAAAGCGATGAAAGGCAGAATGCTCTGCCTTTATTTATTTGAACTAATTCGTGAAATTCTAAAGGAAATTGTGCGTGAATTATCGGCATATTTCTCTCGGGAAAACGTCCTAGGAAACAAGAAAACCACCCCGCTCCGTCGAAAGAAAAAGGGTGGTTCACCTAAAATATAAAACAGACAACCACCACCCTGACGGTAACAGTTGTATGGAGAAGTGTTAGCGCACTTCTCTTTTTTATTATATTCCTATCATACACGAAATAACCTTACCAATAAACCAAAATGGGTGTTCGATCTCATCATATCCTCCACATCATACTACAAAGCAAGTAAGGCAGAAAACATTATCTCCCTACCCTTATCCATAAGTTCAACCCCGCACTTACTTCATTTGCTCCCTCATCCGGTCCGGCAGGCTTTGAATGGACTGGACCACCATATCAAGCTTCGCTTCAATCCGATATAGCAAATAGAGTGTCACAACAATCGGAAAACCTACTTCACTTATGATTGGAATAATCTGCTCCATTTTCGGCT
Source organism: Neobacillus sp. GCM10027624 (assembly GCF_042675345.1). NCBI lineage: Bacteria > Bacillati > Bacillota > Bacilli > Caryophanales > Bacillaceae > Neobacillus > Neobacillus sp. GCM10027624. The sequence goes on along the minus strand of NZ_JBHTHD010000008.1, from coordinate 75,447 downwards.
ACCTCCTTCCTTCTATTAAAGGAGACCGGCTTCACGAAGAATCCGGCCTCTTTGCAGCTTAAACAAGTTCATAATCTGTAATATTACGTTCTACGACTCTAGCTCCCTTTGACGAAACAAGATCGCCGCTTCCTGTATAGAAAGCACCGGAACTCACGATCTGATCCATTGATTGCTTAACTACTGCCTCATCAATCGGTTCCTTTGGGTTATCAACTGTAATACGGGCAATTTTACCGGTAGCAGTTACAAATTGTAATTCCAATGTTTTAGCCAATTTCCTCACCTCCTATCCTCCAAAATGAATAACTTACTAGACTAATAAATCGGAACTGTCGTTTTTCTCGATGCGGTAAAGCGTGTCGTTACACAATACAAAGATGGCTTGTGCTGCTTGATAAAGCTGGTCTGCTGTAGCGTCTTTTTTGACATTGCTGAAGGTCTTGGATCGTAAAATCGGATTACCTTCACCGTCCACGCCAGTTTCAAATACGATGCGAAGCTTCGTCGTAGTCAATCGTGCCTGTGCCATTGTTTATCACCTCCTCACACCTTCTATATAAAGAAAAATGGAGGAAAAGGACATGGTGTTGGAAAATAAATTTTCTGACTAGGGGAAGAAAGCTCCATCTTCTTAGATAAGCAGATAAATGCTGTCGAACGCAGATCACATCCCTATTTACGCAAATAAATTCCTTAGAATCGCAGATAAAAGCTGATTTAACGCAGATAAAACATGGAGTGCAAACTCGGAACTACTTTGAGAGGTTTTGTCTTTTCTTTTAAAGTTGAAGAAGGATAGAATGTCGTAAAAGCAGGAAATTGGTTTTATGTTCTAAGTGACAATCATCTCATATGGTGGTAATATTTTAACGTGTGAATGTGCGAATATAGTAAAAATGACGCAAATTATAGCGGAGGAACTTATGAATAGAAGCAGTAAGAAGAAAAGAAGTAAATGGAAGGTTTTTGGTTATTCTCTTCTAGGGATTATCGTGCTTGCAATTGCAGGAGTTGGCTTTGCTTACTATCAGCTTCAACCGAAGAATCATTTTAAAAACATTCCCGTAGTGAACGCGGGGACAACAGAACAACAACCTAGTAATTCAACTGGTACAAATTTTAATATCTTAATCATGGGCTCTGATGCAAGGCCTGGCCAAAAAATTGGTCATACGGACAGTATGCTCCTTGCACATGTGGATTTGGATAAAAATCAAATTAATGCAGTAAGTATTCCACGGGATACACGTGTTCATTTAGATGGTTATGGTTATACGAAGCTTACAAGTGTCCAGTATATTTTGCAGGCCAATAAAGGTCCTAAGCAAGGGATGGAAGGGGCTGTAAAAGCAATCAGTGATTTAACAGGGGTGCCGATTAATTACTATGTTGAAACCAATTTTGATGGTCTTCAATCGATGATTGACACATTGGGCGGTATTAATATGTACGTGCCAACAGATGTGAAAATTGGTAATCAAGTAGTCACTGCTGGATCTCATTTCTTGGACGGAAAAACCGTATTATCTCTTTCACGTGAGCGCCATTCGCTTGCAAATGGAGATTATGGCCGTCAGCAGCTTCAATTGGAAGCACTAAAAGGGATAGCAAAACAAGCTTTAAAACCTAGTAATGTTTCAAAAATGCCTTCACTGGTTAATTCTGTTTCAAAATATATGGTTGGTACGAATATGTCAACATCGGATATGGTCAGCCTAGGCCTTGCCATGAAAGACTTTGATCCTAATAATCAATTAAACTATAAACAACTAACGGGTGTTGGACGAACAATGTATGACGACATCCTAAAAGCAAACAATTCCGAAATCGTTATTGATCCAGAGGAAATGAAAAGTACGATAGCTAAGTATTTTAATAGTTAAGAAGTAACTTTTTTTAGCCGTAACCTGCAAATAGGTTGCGGCTTTTTAACAATAAATACTAGGCAAATGATTATAAAAAGGGCGGTTAAGCTTAGCAATACATAAAATAGTGCTACATGAGTGGGCTGGATATCTATAAAACAGTTGTCAAAGGCCTTGAAGATAATCTTGATTTGAGAGCCTACCTATAGGGCTAACAGTAGTTTGATCCAGCCGAGAATAGTAATCCATAACGGAATACTTAAAGAGGCAGCCCAAATCAAACCGCAAAAAAAGTTCTCTTGTCGATCCATAAAATCAACCCCTATTTTATGTAGTAGACCCATTCACGTCTATCAAATGACCATTCTGTTATATAGCACAATAGGTTCATTATATATAAAGATAGCAAATAGTGGATGTGAAAAAGGGGGAAGTATGTCGGAGTTAACAAAATGTTTTCGACATTGGCCCAGATATTAAAACTTTCTGATATCGGTGCTGCGGATTTTGTCTGATTATTAAAGGAGACCGGCTTCACGAAGAATCCGGCCTCTCTCTTTTATACAAGCTCGTAATCTGTAACATTACGTTCCACAATTCTTGCTCCTTTTTCCGAAACAAGATCGCCGCTTCCTGTATAGAAAGCACCTGAGCTAACGATCTGATCCATCGATTGCTTTACAACCGCCCCATCCATCGGTTCCTTTGGATTATCAACGGCAATACGGGCAATTTTACCGGTGGTTGTTACAAATTGTAATTCTAAGGTTTTAGCCAATTTCCTCACCCCCTATCCTCAAAATTGAATGACTTACTAGACTAATAAATCGGAACTGCCATTTTTCTCGATGCGATAAAGCGTGTCATTACACAATACAAAGATGGCTTGTGCTGCTTGATAAAGCTGATCCGCTGTAGCGTCTTTTTTGACATTGCTGAAGGTCTTTGATCGTAAAATCGGATTGCCTTCACCGTCCACGCCTGTTTCAAATACGATGCGAAGCTTCGTTGTAGTTAATCGCGCCTGTGCCATTGTTTATCACCTCCTCACACCTTCTATATAAAGAAAAATGGAGGAAAAGGACACGGTGATGGAATTTTGAGCAAGATAGTATTGTCTATTTCTGTTGGCTTTTGGTCCAAGGAATGAATAAAATAGACCAATAGAACCGTCCCTGTGGAACCTATGGCATAAAAATTGCATTGATTCACCTAATAAGTAATAAGAGAAGGAGAAGTAAAGATGCGAAGCCCAAACATTTTTCGGATTTGTGCAACGATTCCCTTGTTGTTATTGTCCTTTGTTCTATTCCCAAGTACCGCTTTTCAAGAAAACAATCAGGTGATTCGAATTGCAGGGGACAACAATTTTCCACCTTTTGAGTACCTAAGTGATTCTGGTGTATATTCGGGTTTTAACGTAGATGTAATGAATGCTATATCCATTCAAACCGGTATGAAGATTGAGTATTATCCCATGCCCTGGAATCAAGCATTGCAAGCGCTAAAATCAGGTAAGGTCGATGCGATCCAAGGGATGAAAAATTACCCTTCACGCAGAAAAACATATGCATTTTCTAAGGATTATTTTATAAGCTCCCAAGCCATTTTTGTATTAAAAGATAATATGTACATTCGACAGATTGAAAATCTTGAAGGGAAGAAAGTTGCGGTACAACAAAGCGATGTTTCGAATGAATTGTTGAATAAAGTAAACCATGTAAAGTTAATAAAAACAGATAATCAGCAGCAGGCTGTTCAACTTCTTATCAAAGGAAAAGTCGATGCATTTGTCGGGAATCGAATTACGGGTCAGTATGTTCTTCAAAAAATCGGGAAACAATCGCAAATTAAAATCGTTGGAGAGGAAATCAATCCTACTGAGTATAGCATAGCGGTTTTACCGAAAAATAAAGCATTATTAACAACATTTAATAAAGGAATCTCGCAAATAAAAAAAGATGGAACGTATGAAAAAATCGTAAAAAAGTGGTTTGGTGAATACATCATGCCCTCTGCTCCACGATTACAAAAGATCATCAAGTATTTAGAGGTCGGTCTTTTTGTTACGTTGGTTATCATTACAGGTATCCTTTGGTGGAATCGCATATTGAAGAGAACAGTGGCTAGACGAACGAATCAGATCGAAAGGATAAACAAGGAATTAGAAGAAAAAATGAACCTTCTTCAAGAGAATAACTACTTTCAACAGCAGTTATTAGACAGTACCTTAAGTTCTTTTGTTACATTGGACAACAGAGCCCATGTATCGATGATCAATCGGAAGGCGGTTGATTATCTAATGTTGAAAGATAATATTGTTGGATTACCTTTTAAACAAACCATTCTGGAAACCTTTATTTCAAAGGAAGAAATACAAAATGCCTTAGAAAAAAAGGAGGTTGTCCTACAGAAAGAAGTGACATGGGAACAAAGTGCTTCCCTAAAAAGAATCCTTACATATAGTGTTTATCCCATTGTTTCCATAACGGGCAATAGTGGAGGAGCCGTATTAAATTTTCAGGATGTAACGAAACAAAAGGAATTTGAAAAAAAGGTTGCACAAGAGGATCGCTTGCGTTCATTGGGGCAGTTGATGATGGGGATCGCCCATGAAATCCGTAATCCATTGATGTCCATTCTTACCTATACGCAACTGCTGCCAAAAAAGTACGAGAATCTTGAATTCCGAACCTTTTTTTCTCAGCATGTAACGAGTGAAATTATGCGTCTCAATACACTGATTAATGATTTGTTGGATTATTCGCGTCCCAAGAAATCCGAGCCAGTTATCTTTTTTCTCTATCCGATGATTCAATCTACCTTACAGTTATTCAAACAAAAAATAAAAGAGAAAAATTTAGGGATTGGTTTTGAATTGGATGAGGAAATTCAGGCACATGCTGATGGTCAGCAAATCAAGCAAGTTCTGGTGAATATTATTTTAAATGCGATTGAGGCATTGAAGGAACATGGGATATTAACCATTCGTGGGTATTATCAGGGAGATTTTGTAGTGGTTGAAATTGAAGATAACGGAGTCGGAATGTCAGAAGATGTCGCATCAAAAATATTTGACCCTTTTTACAGCAAAAAAGCAAATGGGGTAGGATTGGGTCTATTTGTTTCTTATCAGTTGCTAGAGGAAAATCAAGGTAGTATAAAGGTACATAGTACAGAAGGAAAAGGTACTGTCATGACTGTATATTTACCGTGTCCAAGGAAGGGGCGAGAAGAAAATGCATAACGTGATTATTATTGACGATGAAGTCACCATTTGCCAATCCCTTACTTTTGCCTTAGAAGATCAGTACCATGTGTATGCCTTTACAGACCCACGAGAGGCGCTGCCTCTTCTCGAAAGAATAGAAGTGGCCATTATTTTGCTTGATTTAAAAATAGGTGAATACGACGGAATTGAAATTTTAGAAGAAGTAAAGCGTGTTTCCCCTACTACCGTTGTGATTCTGATGACGGCATTTGGAAGTATTCCATCTTCTGTGGAAGCAATGCGCAAAGGAGCCTTTTCCTATGCTACAAAGCCGCTTCACCTTGACGAATTAGAAGTATTGATGCAGAAGGCAGAGGAATTTTATACTTTGCAATCTAAAGTTGAATTTTTAAGTAATGAGCTTGATAAGATGGGTGAGACCCATGGATTAATTGGTGAGAGCTTAGCTATACGTGAGATTCTTACCCTAATAAAAAAGGTAAAAGACATCGATTCCACCATCCTGATTACGGGAGAAAGTGGTACGGGAAAAGAGGTAGTAGCTAGGACCATTCATTATCAAAGTAAGCGGAGAAATAAAAAGTTCCAGGTTATTAATTGTGCCGCCATTCCCGGGCATCTTTTGGAATCTGAATTATTTGGATATGAGAAAGGTGCGTTTACGGGAGCAGTTCAGAAAAAGCACGGTCTCTTTGTCCTTGCTGAAGGAGGTACTATTTTTTTAGATGAAATAGGAGAAATGGATCTAGCCTTACAGAGTAAGCTTCTTCGTGCCCTTCAGGAGCGAAAAGTGATGCCTGTTGGAGGAACACAGGAAATTGACTTTAATGTTCGTATTATTTCGGCTACGAATCGTGATTTGGTAAAAGAAGTAAAAGAGAATCGTTTTCGCGAAGATTTATATTATCGGCTCAATGTGATCCCGGTTAAACTTCCTCCTCTTAGAGAGCGAAAGGATGATATTCCTTTATTGGTGGAGTTTTTTATCCATCAAATTGGGGATAGGATGGGAAAACCAATTGACGGAATTTCTCGTGAAGCACTGCAAATTCTAAAGCAGTACTCGTTTCCAGGCAATATTCGAGAGCTGCAGAATATTATGGAACGGGCGATTGCCTTAACCAACTCTTCGTTAATTGAGAAAGTGGATCTTCCTTCAGAAATTCAACAGGAAAATCATGTTTTTAGAGGCTATACTTTGATCCCTGTATATGTTGGTGAAATAATGGATGAGATCGAAAAGCGAGTGATTTTTCATAATTTAGCTGCTTTCAATGGAAATCGAAGAAAGACAGCCCAAGCGATTGGAATAGGTGAAAGAACATTACGAGACAAATTAAAAAAATATCGAGAAGAAGAGTAGGCGAAAATGGCCGGGCGGCGGTTTTCGCCGCTTTTTTTGTTTTAAAAGGAAGTTGACTTTCCTTAGTATTCGGACTATTTTTACTTGGCATAATTTTTGCATAATAACTACATGTAAACAATTTAGTCAAATTAGGAGGTTATTTATGAAAAAGTTGAAGAGAAGTATGTTTGGAATATTAGCGCTGGTGCTTTGTCTTAGTCTTGGATTAGTTGGATGCGGGAAGGCGGACCAGGCATCCAAACAGGGGCAGGGCGATGATGAGGTATTGCAAAAGATAAAAGCAGAGAAAACGTTGGTTGTTGGAACAGATGCAACCTTTCCTCCTCTTGAGTACAAAAACGATAAAAAAGAGTTTGCTGGATTTGATATTGATTTGATGCGTGCAATCGGAAAAGAATTAGGGGCAGAAAAAGTAGAATTTGTCGATACCGATTTTAAAGGCCTTATTCCCGGCCTAGAGGCAAAAAAGTTTGATGTGGTGGCTTCCGGAATGTATATAACGGACGAAAGAAAAAAGGCGATTAATTTCTCAGATTCTTATTATCCAGGGGGGCTTTCTCTTTTAATTAAAAAGGATAATCCATCCATTAATAGTATTGAAGATTTAAAAGGGAAAAAGGTCTCCGTCCAAGTTGGAACAAAATCTGTTCAGTTTCTCCAAGAAAATTACCCTGATATTCAACGAGTAGAGGTAGAGAAAAACGTTGAAATGTTTCTAGAACTTAAAAGTGGACGAGTAGATGCTGTTTTAACAGGCCTGCCGGCGGCCAAGGTATATGCCATGCAAGACAACTCTGTGAAGGTATTGGATAAGACATTAACAAATGAGGAGTATGGATTTGGAATTCGTAAGCAAGACGCTACATTTACAAATGCTGTAAATAAAGCATTAAAGACGTTAAAAGAGAATGGTGAATATCAAAAGATAAGTAAAAAGTGGTTTGGAGAATAATCAAAGAAAGAGGGGCTTTCCCCTTTTTCTTTTAGAAAGGAGAAGATCATATGGATTTTAATGTTTTATTTGAAAATGGAAATTTTTCCTTTTTACTCAAAGGATTGAGTATCACTCTGACAATGACCTTTTTTGCCCTTATTTTAAGTTCCATTATAGGCTTGCTTATTGGGATAGGAGGGCTATCTAAAAATAAAACGATTTCTTTCCTCTGTTCCGTGTATTTGGCTTGGTTTAGGGGAACCCCTCTTCTCGTACAGCTGATGATCCTTTATTATGGCCTTTCCATTGGCTTAGGGCTTGATTTAACCGCTACGGTTGCAGGTATTCTAGGTATGGGAATGTACAGCGGTGCCTATGTTTCGGAAATTGTACGCGGATCGATTCAATCGATTGAAAAAGGACAAATGGAAGCGGGACGTTCACTCGGATTGAGCCATTGGCAGACGATGCGGAAAATCATTTTACCGCAAGCATTGCGACGAATGCTTCCTCCATTAGCAAATGAATTTATTGCCTTAACTAAAAATTCCTCCTTACTGTCCGTTATTACTGTACCTGAATTGATGAGAGCAGGAAATACGCTTGTATCCAGTAACTTTAAGTATTTTGAAGTCTATATTGCGATTGCGGTTTTATATTTTGTGGTTAACTTCATGATTTCTAAAATCATTAGCTATTTCGAAAAGAGATTGCATGTAGGGGTGGCACGTGTATGATTACAATTAAAGAGATCAACAAACATTACGGAACACATCATGTTTTAAAAAATATAAGCTTGGAAATCGGAAAAGGCGAAGTCGTTGTGATTATCGGACCAAGTGGTTCAGGAAAAAGTACGTTTCTGCGCTGCATCAATTATTTGGAGCAAATTCAAGATGGGGTTATTGAGGTTGAAGGGGAACCTATCGGTCTTCTACACCAGGGCGAAAAAAAAATCGAGATGCCCCAAATAGAACTGAATGCAATGAGAGAGAAGGTGGGGATGGTATTTCAAAATTTCAACTTGTTTCCCCATAAAAGTGTCCTAGAGAACGTTTTCCTCGCCCCTCTAACCTTAGGAAAGATGAAAAAGAAAGAATCGATTGAAGTGGCGAAGGAGCTGCTAAAAAAGGTAGGATTGGCTGAAAAGGCAGAGTCCTATCCAGATAATCTTTCCGGTGGACAAAAACAAAGGGTAGCCATTGCGCGGGCGTTGGCCATGAAGCCGCATATCATGCTGTTTGATGAGCCTACTTCCGCACTTGATCCGGAACTCGTAGGGGAAGTGCTCGCGGTAATGAAAGAACTCGCTGCGGAGGGAATGACCATGATCATTGTCACCCACGAAATGGGTTTCGCTAAAGAGGTTGCCGATCGTGTTGTTGTGATGGATGATGGACGAATTATTGAGGATGGACCACCATCTGTTATTTTTTCAACCCCACGAAGTGATAGAACGAAGAGTTTTTTAAGTAAAGTGCTAGTCCATTGAAAAACAGGTGCCAGGCACCGTCTAGATGATTGGAAGAGTAGGTGGAAATTCCAGGGCGGCAATTTCCGCCCACTTTTTTTTAGTTTTATTCATGATTAGACCATTAAGGTGAAACAAACAAGAGAGGGCGACAAGAAATATGTACACAGTTACAGAAAAAGGTATTTGGTCAGGGCGTGTGGATAGCGAAATTGACTGGGATATGTTTCGGTTACATCAAGTTATTCATATTGAGGATTTATCTGCTTTTCATGAAGCGCAATTAAACCCGGCAATTGGAATCATCGGCTTTAAAAGTGATGAAGGGGTTAAAAGGAATAAAGGAAGAGCCGGCGCTTATGATGCACCAGATGAGATTCGGAGAGCACTCTCGTCCATACCAAGCCATTTGATATCGAATGGGAAACTCTTTGATTTCGGTAATGTTCGTTGTGAGGATGGGGATTTGGAAAAAGCCCAAGCAGAACTGGGTGAATATGTCCAAAAAATGATGAGTCTCAATATTTACCCAGTCATAATGGGTGGCGGACACGAAGTGGCTTATGGTCACTTTTTAGGGTTAAAGCCATACTGGAAACAAGGCCGGCAAGTGGGGATCCTTAATTTTGATTCCCATTTTGATATGCGTCCATACGATGAAATGACAAGTTCTGGGACAATGTTTAAACAAATGGCAGATGAACTGGCAAACGAGAATATTCCGTTCCATTATATGTGTATAGGCATTCAACGATACGGAAATACAAAACATCTATTTGAAACGGCAAAGCGATACGGGTGTGAATATATTCTAGAGGATGAGATCGCTCAACTTGGTATTGAAGAGGTAAATAGGCGTATCAATGCATTTATCCAAAAAAATGATGCGGTTATGGTAACTCTATGCAGTGATGTCATTGGAGCCAGTTATGCTCCAGGTGTAAGCGCCCCTCAGCCATTTGGAATGGAGCCGAACGTACTGAGATTATTATTAAAAGAAGCAATGAAGCAGAAGAAAACAGTAAGTTTTGATATTGCTGAAATCAATCCAAAGCTTGATGTAGACAATCAAACTGTTAAACTGGCAGCTGCTTTTATCGTAGAAATCATTGATAGTGTCTTGTCAAATTAACAGTTACAACTTAGGCGAAAAATGTATTTAAGAAGGTTAAAGGGCTATAGCAATATAAAAAAATCAAAGTTCAGAAGAGTGTTAGATTTTCTTTTTACTTTCTTTGGTTGGATCTTTCTCATTTTATTCTGTTATAATTTTATCACTCGCCTTAATTCGAAATTGAATTTAAGGTTTTATTTTCTTAATCTATCCAATGCGAATGCCATTCTAAACTTTACTTTTATATTAGTAGTGATATGTGCCGCAACATTAAGCCTTTGGAGCTTCTATAATAAACGCAAATATGGTGGTCTGAGAAGAAGAAGTTTCCCCCAGCCCACAGAGGATAAAGAGATAGCCGAGTACTTCCAAAAAACAGAGGAGGAAATCAAGCTTCTGCAAAATGATCGATATGTTGAGATTAAATGATTGTCATGAGGATTGTCGAGAGACGATCCTTTTTTGTGTGAGGAAGCATATTGAAGGACCAATTTTATGATATCAACAATTTTTCACCGGATATCAACACAAAATGGAATTATATCAACACAAAATTGCATTTTATCGACAATTTAAAGAATCCCCTTGAATTGCGGACTGAACCAAAGGGAGGGTTCTCTCGGATTTTTGATTCAAGAATTGAAGAAAGTAGACCAAGAGAACCGTCTCTATGGATCTTTTATTCAACTAAGTGCTTTGAACTCCTTTACCAATTCGTTTTTCTAAACGACGGACAAATAAGGACATAGGATAACTCATACAGAAATAAACAACAGCGGTGAGTAAGTAAATCGGCATCGCTACAAAGGTTTGTGATATTAAATTGGTAGAGGCGAGCATAATCTCAGGTGCAGCAATGGTAGAGACAATAGCGGTATCTTTAAAAAGGCTGATTACATAGTTCCCTACATTGGGGATTGCAATAACAGCAGCTTGTGGGAGGACGATATACCTCATGTTTTGAGCAGGTGTCATCCCAACTGCCATTGCTGCTTCCGTTTGTCCCTTATGAACTGAATCAATTGTAGAGCGGAACACTTCAGATAAATAGGCACCCCCATTCATACTTAAGCCGATTACAGCAGAGATAACAGGGGAAAGTCTTACTCCTAAATCAGGAAGACCAAAATAAATAATAAACAATATGACCATTGCAGGGATTCCTCTAATTATCTCAACATAAACTTTTGCGAACATAGATAAAGGTTTTAGTTTTGAACGATGGAGGAACACGAGGAGCAAACCGACAATGATGGCACCAATGGAAGAAAAAACGGTGACTTCAATGGTTACAACTGCTCCTTTTAATATCCTCGATAAAATTTCGGGAAACATAGACCAAAAAATTTCAAACATGTCAGTCACCCCTTAATTCCATAAAATATCTTTTAAAAATTCTTGGGCTCTATTGGTAGAGGGGTGCTGAAAGAAATTCTCAGGGGTATTATCCTCAACTATATTCCCATCATCCATAAATAAGATTCGATTACTAACTCGTTGGGCAAATTTCATTTCATGTGTCACAATCACGATGGTCATTCCATCATTTGCGACCTGTTCAATTACCTGAAGCACTTCTCTTACAAGCTCCGGGTCCAAAGCAGAGGTAGGCTCATCAAATAACATTAATTTTGGCTGCATCGCCAAGGCTCTGGCGATTGCAACTCGCTGCTTTTGACCTCCGGAAAGTTGATCAGGGTAGGAATCTACAAAACTTTCTAATCCGACTTTCTTTAGCAGCTCCAATGCTAGGGATTCTGCTTCTTCACGGGACATTTTTAATACCCGTTCTGGAGGCAAGGCAACATTCCTAAGAATTTTTAAGTGGGGCCATAGATTAAAATGTTGGAATACCATGCCAATTTCTTTTCGTAAAAGGATGGATGATTTTTGATCCATTTGGTTTATTAAATGACCATCAAAGTACATATCTCCTTCTGATTTAGGAACAAGTAAATTAATACAGCGTAATAATGTACTTTTTCCTGAACCGCTCGGACCTAATATTGTTACTTTTTCCCCTTTCTTTACATCTAAATCAATTCCTCGAAGGACTTCCTTATTTCCAAGTATTGCTTTAAGATTTTTCACACTTAATAATGGACTCTCATTGGAAATTTGCTCTGTATTGTCTGCTATCATTTTCTCCCTCCATTATCCAATCAAGCTTTATTTTCCCGCTAAGGTTGGCGGTGTCCAATCATTTGAACGGTCAGCACCAGCACGAGGATTTCCATCAGGAATAAACCAACCGTCTTGATCAAGGCCATATTTTGATAACATTTCCTTGTTTAAGCCTGTTTTCCACATTTCCTGTACTTCTTTATTAATGGCGTCGTATAATTCCTTTTCTTTTGGATTCACACACCAAGCTGTTTGAAACTGTTTTCCTAATACAGAATAATTTTTATCGCTGTCCGTAAAGGTAACGACTTTTAAGTTGTAGCTTGGATTTTGTTTAATGACATAAGCACCTGTAGGAGGATCAACAAATCCAATATCTACCCGACCAATTTTTAGATCTTGAATAAGGGCATTGTTATCTTTATAGGTTGTAACACTGGCAATTTCCCCCTCTGATTCAAGCTTCTGAAGGTCTGGCACAAACGCAAATCCCGTTACCGTACCCACTTTTTGCCCCTTAAGCTCTGTGATGTTTTTTACATCTTTTTTATTTTGCTGCTGAACAATCATCGAGGATGCATAATAGACAGGGTCGGTCATTAACATGACTTTTGACCGTTCAGGTGTCCAAAAGATGTTTCCGATTGCGATATCTGCTCTTCCGGTTCGAACTGCTTCGATTGGTGCAGGCCACTGCATTAATTGTGGTCTTACCTTCAAGTTTAACTTTTCAGCAACTTTATGAATCAGGTCTCCGTCTGTTCCAATTATTTTTCCATCCTTAACCGCAGTCATCGGCATATCTCCGATAATGGCCACATTTAGATATCCTGATTCAACGGTTTTTATTTGAGATCCGGAATTGGATTGATCTTTTTTATTTCCACTCGTTGTTTTTTCATTCGATCCGCATCCCACTAAACCTACTAAAGTGAAGACGAGAATGAATAGAGTAACAAATGATTTTTTTGCTGACATCGGATTTTCCCCCTTCGATCAAGTTAGGTTGTTAAAACAGGTTTACTCAAAAAGCGATTGAGTGAAAATGGGCCAATCTCAATATCCGTTCGCCCTTCACTTATTAGTTGTGACATGATCAACCCGGTAGCAAGGGACATCGAAACACCGTTCATCGCATGACCTGCTGCTATAAATGAATTATTGATTTCGGGGATTGGTCCTAATATCGGCAAACCATCCGGTGTCATTGGCCTCATGCCGGTCCAAACCACTTCCTTCTCCCCTTTAATAGGGGTTTTCAGATATTTCGATACTGAATTTCTTAATCCCTGAACCCGTCTCTCATCAATATTTACATTCAAACCTGAAAGTTCCATTGTGCCGGCAATACGGATGGTATTGTTATAAGGGGTGACACCAGTCTTAGAATCTCCTAGATAAAGAGGATGACTAAGTGTGATATTCGGTGAAGTAATCGTAATGCTGTACCCCTTGCCCGCTGTCATGGGAAAGTGATAACCAATCTTTTTTATCAGCTGATTGGCCCAAACACCTGAAGTGAAGAGAAACTGGTCCGCTTCAATTTTTTCGTTGCCGCATACCACAGCTTCGATTCTTCCATTCCTATGAATAATGTCTGTTACTTCTGTGTTAGTCCTAAATTCAACGCCATTTTCTTTCAGCCACTGATAAAATCCGCCACTTAAACTTTCGGGGCGAACATTGCGTTCACTTGGTAAAAACAATCCTGCTTCTACATTTTCTGATAATTGGGGCTCCATTAATTGTAAATCTTGTTTTGACTTCACGATGGGTAATGGAAGTCCTACTTTATTCACGATGCTTAGCTCCTCAAATCGTTCCTCCATCCCTTTTTTATCAAGAAAGGCAAATAGTAATCCCTTGTGATGAATTTCAAATTGAATTAGTTTTTCTGACTCTAACTCGTCAAATAGTTTGAGAGTATTTTTGCTAATCTCTAATGCTGCATCAAACCCTTTATTAAATGACTCTTCATTACAATTCTTCCAAAATTGAAACAACCAATTGGAGATGGAAGGAATAGCAGAAGGTTTTATATATAAGGGACTGTCTCTTTTGGTCATCCATTTAAGAGATTTGCTAACCAAACCCGGCGCGGGAACTGGTTCTGAGAGAGTGGGGCAGATCCATCCCGCATTTCCAGCAGAACAGGCCGCACCGGGAATCCCTTTATCAATGATGACGACTTCGTTATGACGTTTTTTCAAATAGTAACTACAGGCAAGTCCAATAATCCCACCGCCAATTACCGCTATTTTTGTCATCGCAAACCCTCTTTTCTTTTGTTAGTCCTGTTCGATGATAGCAGTTGCAACCAGTTCAATTTTTAAATCTGGTACGGTTAATGAACTGATGCCTAATGTCGCACGATTTGGGTAAGGATCTTGAAAGAATTCTTTCCAGACTTCATTCATTTTCGGCGTGTCATGAATATCGGTTAAGTAGACCGTGACTTGAACAATATCTCTTAAGCTTCCACCCGCGTCTTCAACCAATACTTGGAGATTTCCGAAGGCCAATTCAGCTTGTTTTGTAAAATCACCCGTTTCAAAGCTACCGTCTCTATATACTGGAATAACAGAAGTGTAAAACATCTGATTTTTCTTAACAGCAACAGACAAGGGTCCGAGGTTTGGTAAATTTCCTTTGATTACTTCCATTTTTTCTATCCCCTTTTATAAATTTATTATTCTCTTTTTGGAGTCTATTACTCTATTACTATTCAATGTTTATCTGAATATTCAATCTTGTTGTGGTATATTTAAACTGTGTAAAAATTTATGCCTTTTTTGAACCGCTACAATTGAAGTTTTTGACCAATATGATGGTCCAAAGCTCTTTCAAACACTCTTTTTCCTAAGACTATATCTTCAACTGCCATACCAATATTATTATTAATGATCAATTCATCTTGATTTTGACGGCCTACTTTGAGACCAGCAACTACTTCACCAAGTTCTCCATTAATGGCAGGTAAACCGTCAGGATAGTAACCATACTGGTAAAAAAGACTGTTTTGCTCCATGCTATCGACAAAGTATTTGTCGCCTTTATTCATGGTTTGATGTTCATATAATGTGTGCAGATCACAAAGGAATAGAGTGTGCCCCTTCATAATCCATTCATTTCTAATTTGTGGTTGGGGTATTGCCGTGATAACGGTTGCAGATGTAATGATAGAAGAACTTTTTACTAGTTCTTCTAATGAGGATGCTTTTTTGATTTTTGCATGTATCTTGGGCTGAATCTCTGTTATTAATCGGTCCATTGCGTCTTGGTTCTTATCAAAGATATACACTTCTTTTAAGTTAGGTAATACATGCTGTATGAGTTCAATATGTTTTTTCCCTAATTCACCGCAGCCGATCATACCGAAAGTTTCTGAGTTAATATTTCCTAAGTATTTCACACCAACCGCTGTTACCGCTGCCGTTCTTACTGTTGTAATCCATGAACCATCCATAATAGCAACAGGTAAACCTGATTGATGATCATTTAGGATCACGAGTGCGGAGATTTGTGGGAGACCATAATTTTTCCTGTTATCCGGAAAGCCGCTTGCCCATTTCATTCCACAAGCTGCTTGCCCCGGGATGTAGGCGGGCATTGCATGCATAAATGAATCTTCTAAAGGATGGATTCCAATTTTTGCAGGCATTTCTAATTCCTTTTTACCATGGATTTTTAAGGCTTCTTCTACATATTGAATCACCTCTAAATTTGTAATTTCCGTCTGAATACAATCTTTTTTGGTTAAATATAAAATTTCACTTCCAAGTTTCAGTGAATTCAACTTGTCACCTCCAATGAATGAAAACAAATATTTATATGATTATATGTCCATAGTGTTATTAGTTTGTACTGTATAAAAGAGCAGAAAAACTTATAGATTTTTTTGTGTAAAATGAACAAAAAATTCGGGGGTGCCCTATGATTGATCGTGATATTGCTCAAAATATTGCCGAGCTGACAACAAATATTTGCGGGTACACAGTCTCCATTATCAATTCATCAGGATTAATTATCGGTTCCGGAGATAAATCGAGGGTGAATACAACTCATGAAGGCTTAGATGCCGTTTTTAATAATAGGGAATATATTGAACATGATGAAGAAGAGGTTAAAAATTTTATGGGTGCATATGAAGGGGTTGCATGCCCAATCGTGTTTAATAATCAGGTGATTGGTGCTGTAGGTATTCGGGGGAATCCAAAGGAAACGAAAAAGTATTTAGAGTTGGTAAGAAATCAAGTAGAAATGATGTATCAACAAATGATGTATTTTGAAATATATAAAATGAAATCGGAAGCATTAGACGTATTTATTCAAGTATTGCTTTCCCATGATATTGAACAAAATTTAAGTTATCTTAAATCATTGGCCCAGATCAATAGTTATAATCTAGAGATCCCGCGCTTTGCCCTTGCGATAGAGATAGTAGAAACAGATGGTAAGGGATCTAATATAAAAAAGGAACCTTATCTTAAAGAACTTAATAAGGTTTTAAAAACAGTTGATGATTTCTTCGATAGCCCACAAAATATTTTCTCCAAAATTGGCAGCCATCATCTCTTAGTTTTTAAGACCTTATCTCAACCATCCAATCACAATGAAATTCGCTATATCCATAAATTAAAAGACCATCTTCTAAAAAAACATGGGGTTCGGTGCATGATTGGGATTGGTAATCGTTACGAGGATGTTATGAATCTTAAAAAATCTTATCAAGAGGCAGAAAACGCTATTTCCATTGCAAAAAGGATGGGGGAAACTGGTGGGGTATTTCACATTGAAGAAATGGTGGTTGGAAGAATTATTAACGAAGTAAGTCAAAGTACACGATCAAATTTATTGAATAATTCAGTTGTGGTTCCATTACTATTACCTGAAAATGAAATACTGCTAGATACGTTTTATTCCTTTTGTAATAACGATTTTAATTTAAGCAAAACAGCAAGAGAATTAAATATTCATAGAAATACGCTAATTTATCGTATTAGTAGAATTCAAGCACTGACAGCCCTTGATATAACCCAATTTCATAATGCTACTAAATTATTCTTACTGTTACAGCTGAAACGATTTGACTATTAGACAAAGATGGTTGGTTCTACTTGATAAAGTTGATCCGCCGCAGACTCCTTTTTGGCATTGCTTGTTCGAATAGGCCAGGTATTCGGACGGGAATCAGGAAAAACGAGCAAGCTTTGTCCGAATGAGGCGGTGTTTGGGACAGGGGGCAGGAAAAATTAGGGGGTTTTGTCCGAATAGGCTGGATACCTGATTTTCAGTAGCTAGGAAGTCTTGTCCGAATAAGACAGTGATTCAGACCAAGATGGGGGCGAAATCTGGCTCTATTTGCGAGTAAGCGAAGGACCAATTTTATGATATCGACACTTTTTCACCGGATATCAACACAAAATGGAGTTATATCAACACTTATTGATAGGATATCAACACAAAATAAGATTATATCAACACTTTTTAGTAGGATATCAACACAAAATTGCATTATATCGACAATTTATAAGATCCCCTTGAATTGCGGACAACTTCAATGAAGCCAAGGACAATCAGTCCGAATCCACCACAAAACCGCCCCGATCCGAACTCCAGAGCACTTGCCATCATCCGCAGTTTTCCCTATGATTAAATTATTATTCTGAATTTTGAATCCGTATGCAAAGGAGGTCGTGTTATCCGAGAACTGGCAAGAAGACTTTTTACTATCATTAGTCTCCTTTTATTTATGACATTATCCCAACATATCGTATTTGCTGAAAATAAAACCTATAAAATCGCCGGGGAATGGGATCTTCCTCCTTTTTCTTATAAAGATCAGCAAGGGGCACTGACAGGCATAAATATTGAATTAATGGAAAAAATCGCAAAAGAAAATGGACTTAAATTTGAGTACATCCCAATGGAGATGCATGAAGCGGAACAGGCCTTACGAGATGGTAAAGTAGATGCGATCGCGGGGGTAACCTATACCACCGAAAAGGATAAAGTATTCGATTTTTCTCAATCCTACTTTACGATGTCCGATTCGCTCATTATCCCCAAAAAAAGTAAAGACAAAATTAAGAGTATTGAAGATCTAAGGGACAGGCATATTGTTCTGCAAGATCATACTCCTGTTCTAAGCACATTATTAAACTTAAGAAATACGAATCTTACCTTGGTGTCCAATGAATACTCTGGTCTATTGACGCTTCTAAATGGCCGGGCGGACGTTTTTATTGGGAATGAATTTACCGCTTCCTTCTTTTTAAAAGAGTTTGGTCAAGAAGACAATTTCCTTATTCTTGATGAAGTAATTAATCCGGCTGATTATGCGATTGCCGTAAAGGAGGGGAATGAGGACTTTCTTTCGCTCATTAATCAAACGCTTACAAAATTAAAGGCTAAGGGAGAAGTAAGTAAATTAGTAGATAAATGGGTTAGCCCGGAAACGGAAGCGAAAATTGCCCGTTTGGAAAATTTTATCTTCTATTTATCTATCTTTCTTTTGATTGGTGCCCTGATCCTCATTGTGATCTATGTGTGGAATCAGCGGTTAAAAGCAGCTGTGAATCTTCATACAAAGGACCTCCGACTATTAAATGAGGATTTACAGATGCAAAAGCAGCGAACGGCTGATAGCAATGCATTTAAAGATCAAATTTTAAATAATATCGATACGGGCATCGTCACGTTCGATATCGATTTTAAGATCACAAGCTGTAATAAGCGGGCATTGGAAATTCTTGAACTTCCCACCCATACGAAGTTTAACCTTCAGCATTCACCCATCTTTTTGAAGCTGTTTGAGCATGATCGTTCTGGACAAGCTTTGCAACAAGAGGGGGCTGACTATTATCGCTTTTTAGAAATAAATGAGAACGGAGAACGGAAGGTCATCTATTATTCTCTCAATAAGATGTTTAACTCACTTGAAAACCAGGCGGGCTATTTGCTCTCTATGAACGACGAAACAGAAAAAAAGAAACTCGAGCAAAAGCTGATTACGCAAGAGAAGCTCCATGCGCTTGGCCAGTTAGTAGCGGGTGTGGCTCATGAAATTCGCAACCCGTTAACATCGATTAAAACGTTCATCGACCTGATTCCAAAGAAATACGATCAACCGAAATTTCAAAAGGTCCTGATGGAGCATTTGCCGGAGGAAGTGAACAGACTTAATCGGATTGTAACCGACCTAATTGATTATGCTCGTCCCAGCTTACCGAATATTCAACCCTGCACGGCTCAACAGCTGACATCCTTACTCGCTATCCTAAAAGTGACCATGGATAAAAACAGGATTGAATTTGAACAATGCATAGAACCTGACCTTGTTTTTCATATTGATCCGCAGCAAATTCGTCAGGTCCTTCTGAATCTATTATTAAATGCCGTTCATGCAGTGGAAGAAACAGACGTGAGGAAGATTACCATCTTCATGGAGAAGGAGGATTCTGAGAAGGGGAGGATTAGGATTCGAGATACGGGTAAAGGAATGGAGCAAGGGGTACTCAACCATATCTTTGAACCATTTTTTACGACAAAGGGAAAAGGCGTCGGGTTGGGGTTGACCTTATCTTACAATTTAATCAAAGAAAACCATGGAGATATTCAAGTAAATAGTATTCCTGATAAAGGAACAACATTCACGATTTTATTGCCTTTATACACAAAGGAGGAGATTCGGATTGAAGCCAAGAGTATTGGTTATTGACGATGAACAAGCGATTTGTGCTTCACTTAGCTTTGCTCTTGAGGATGATTATTTTATGATGACCACAACGGATCCGGAGGAAGGCCTACGCATCGTGGAAAAAGAACGGGTAGATATTATTCTGCTGGATCTTCGTATTGGGCGTTACAATGGGATGGATGTTTTGCAAAGAATTAAACAAAAAGACCCGTCCGTGACGGTCATCATGATGACTGCTTATGCTTCAATAGAAACATCCATCGAAGCAATCAAAATGGGTGCCTATTATTATATTGAAAAACCGATTAATATCGAAAACCTATCCTTGCTCTTATTAAGGGCCTCTGAGTTTAAACAAATCTCGAACATGCTAGAAACTCTCCATGAAGAGCTGGAGGAAAAGAAGGGCTTTAAAGACTTCTTAGGAAATAGTAAAGCGATGAAATATGTATTTTCGATGATTGATCGGATTAAGGATATTGATTCTTGCGTGTTAATTACAGGAGAAAGTGGAACGGGGAAAGAACTTGTGGCAAAAAGGATTCATTTTTCAGGGAAACGCAAGGATGGACCATTAGAAATTTTGAATTGCGCGGCCATTCCTGAAACCTTACTTGAATCTGAATTATTCGGCTATGAAAAGGGAGCTTTTACAGGGGCAACACAGTCAAAGGAAGGAAAGTGGGTCGCAGCAAATGGGGGAACTTTATTTCTGGATGAAATTAGTGAGATGCCCCTGCCCCTTCAAGCGAAATTATTGCGGGTCATTCAAGAACGTGAAGTGACACCTCTAGGATCGAATAAGAAAATTTCATTAGATGTTCGGATTTTATGTGCCGCGAATAAAGATATTGCACAGATGGTCCAAGAAGGGAAGTTCCGGGAGGATTTGTATTTCAGACTGAACGTGATTCCGATTAAAACGCCGCCATTACGAGAGCGAAAAGAGGATCTGCCGCTGTTGATTGATTATTTTTTGCAAAAGTATTGTAAAGAAATGAACAGAGAAAAGAGATCTCTTTCTGCTGCTGCCCGCAGACTTTTACTTGACTATCACTATCCGGGAAATGTTCGGGAACTTGGAAATATCATTGAATACGCAGTAGCACTTTCCATTGATACCGTCATTAATGAGGGGGATTTGCCTTATTACATGCTCGAGCAAAAGAATGAGGATGGTGGTATATCGAATGAGGATGAAAATAGTATCGTCATTCCGATCGGTCTATCCATGAAGGAAATTGAGAAAAAGGTCATTTCTGGGACGTTAAAACATTGTGGAAAACACCGGCAACGGACTGCCGAGACCTTACAGATTTCGGAAAGAAGTCTCCGGGATAAAATAAAACTATATGAAATTGAAAAACAGCTAATGAACGAATAAATAGGGTTATCGGCAAATTCTGCCGAAAATAGCGGCAGAATTTGCCGCTTTTCTTTTTAGAAAAGGAACCCTTATTTATGAAAACGCTTTTAAATTCAATAATCTGAAAATTGGCACGGTAATTGCAAGTATTATGGATGTAAAGGAGGACCGTCATTGAAAACAGGGACACTTTTAAAAATCTTAGTCCTTTTACTCTTTCTTTTGATTGGGTGTATAACCATTAGTCGGGAATTATTTTCAACCGGGGTTCAAGCCGTTCCTCCCCCTTCAGAGGAACTCACAGGGAGTCAATCTCCATTGGTGATTGCAACAGGTGATATGTCGGGTGTCTATTTTCCTTTGGGACAAGCGATGGCTGACTTATTTCGAAAGTACAATGGAAAAGCAGCTGGAACACAAGTGACCCACGCTTCGATTCAGAATACAAAGCTAGTGAGTCAGAAACAAGCGGAATTAGGATTTAGTACGGTGGATGCCCTTGCATTGCCAGAAACGAAAAAAAGGAAGATTCTCGCCCTTACTGGACTTTACTCGAATTATATCCAGATTGTCACGACCAAAAGTGATATTCACACGTTAGAGGATTTACGAGGGAAAAGAGTCAGTATTGGAACTGACGGGAGCGGAACCAAGCTGATGGCTGAAAGGATCCTAAAGGCTGCTAATCTAGCAAGCGATGAAATGGATGTATCGACTCTTTCCTTCACACAATCAGCGGATGCATTAAGAAATAGAACGATTGATGTTGCGTTCTTTTCTTCTGGTTTACCGAATCCAGTGATTTCGGAACTTGCTTCAGAGATGAAAATCTCACTTGTTCCGATTCCAAAACAAATGGCTGAAGACCTTCATGAGAAGTATGAATTTTACACACTGGATGAAATTAGCGGTCAAACTTACGCTGGGATCGAGCGTACACCTACATTAGCGGTAAAAAATGTACTTTTTACATACCCGGATTTGCCTAAAAAAGAAGCTTATCAAATGGTCAAAACGTTATATGAACATTTACAGGAAACGCAAAACGCTCGCCCAGAAGCAATGGAAATCCATTTATCTGAAGCAACTGCAGGGATTCCAATCGATTTCCATCCTGGCGCAAAACAATTTTTCAATGAAATCATCCATTAAAATACCACTACAAATAAAAATAGGGGGCAAATGAATATGAAAAAGATCCTTTCCTTAATTTCAATCGCTTTACTAATTGTTTTATCAGCCTGTGGCGCTCCTAATCCACAAAAGGCCGGGGGGACTGCGAAAGCGGGTAAAGATGGAGAAAAATCTATTACCATTGCAGGAAATGGCGGGGTTATTGAAAAAACCATTCGTGACGTGATTGCTCCGAAATTCAAAAAGGAAACAGGTATCACGGTGAACTTTATTCCAGGTCTTTCTGGAGAAATTTTATCGAAGGTAGAATTACAAAAAAATGCTCCACAAATTGATATTGCGATCTTTGTACCGACAGATGTACAGCGCGCAAATGATAAGGGGCTTATCGATAAAATAGATGAATCAAATGCTCCTAATATGAGTCATGTGGATCCGAAGTTTGTAGCCGTTGAGGGTGCAGGCGCTCCAATATTTGGATTAGCCATTGCCCCAGCCTATAATACAAAATCGTTTAAAGAGAAGGGCTTGAAACCAATCGAATCATGGAACGACTTAGCATCTGGCCAATATGAAGGAAAAACAGCGTTTGTGGATATTACAAATGACTGGGGCTTTAACACATTGAACGCACTGGCAATGGCGAACGGCGGCGGTACAGATAATGTTGAACCAGGGATCAAAAAAGCAAAAGAGCTAGCCGGTTACTCCACGACTTTTTATAAAAATTCAACCCAAGTAATGCCAGCACTTCAGCAAGGTGCTGCAGACGTAACCGTAATGGGAAGCTATGCGATTGGTGATTTAGCGGTTCAAGGCGTTCCACTTAAAATGGTTGTACCAAAAGAAGGGGTACCGGTCCAAGCCTTTAGTGGAACCCTTGTGAAAAATACTCCTCACGAGAAGGAAGCACTTGAATTCCTCAACTATGTAGTAAGTGATGAATCACAGGCTTTAATTGCAGAACAAGGATTTTATCCAGTTGTTAAAGGTGTTGAGTTTCCAGAGAAATACCAAGAATCGATTGGGCTAAAGGATACAGACAAAACCTATAAACCTGATTTTGCTGCATTTGCGAAAATCCGGGCTGAATGGTCTGATCGTTGGACGAAAGAAGTAGTTCCAGAAATCGGTAAAAAATTGAAATAAGAATGGAGGGACGTACCATGAATGCCATTACTTACGATGTAGAGATCAGGGGTGCAAGAAAGCAATTCGGATCAAATGTAGTATTGAATGATATTGACTTAGAAGTAAAACAGGGTGAGTTGTTAACACTGCTCGGACCCTCAGGCTGTGGGAAATCGACTACATTGAATTTAATTGCAGGCTTTCTGGAAGCTGATCAGGGTGATGTTTATATTAAAGGGAAAAAGGTCACGAAAGTCCCCCCTTATAAGCGCGATTTAGGTATGGTGTTTCAAACGTATTCCCTGTTTCCACATATGACGGTGCAAGAAAACCTAAGCTTTGGTTTGAACCTAAGAAAAGTGGCTAAATCGGAACAAAAAAAGAAAATCGATCGAGTTCTTGAACTGGTGAAGATGTCTGGGCTTGAACACCGTTATCCACGGGAATTATCGGGAGGTCAAAGGCAGCGTGTCGCAATCGCCAGAGCGCTTGTCGTGGAACCGGAATTACTGCTGCTCGATGAACCACTATCCAATCTGGATGCAAAATTACGGCATGAACTACGCGCAGAAATTAAGCGTTTACAAAAAGAAATAGGGGTAACCACGATTTTTGTTACCCATGATCAAGAGGAAGCTTTATCGATGTCTGACCGGGTAGTGGTGATGAACGCAGGAAAAATTGAACAGATCAGTACACCGACCGCAATCTACAATCATCCTGACACTGAATTTGTCTTTCAATTCATTGGAAAGTCGAATTCGTTTGAAGGAGAGGTTGTGGAAACCGATGGCAGGAAAATTTCGGTGAAGGTAGGTAAGGAGATCATTCATGTCGATTCGGCCAATATGATTGGCGAGAATCGTTCAGTGAGAGCAGGGGATGAGGTGAAACTTTATATCCGCCCTGAGAATGTTCACATTTCCTCGACGAGGGAAACCTCATCAACATTGGAACTTCAGCCTGCTAAAATCATGCAGCTTAATTACCTTGGTACTTCATGGGAAGTGGATGTTTCCCTGCAAGGGAAAACGCTTCAATTATTAACCAGTTCCTATGACTCTACTTGGCAAAATGGGAGTGAGGTGTATGTTGGATGGAACCCATCAGAAATTATGCTGATCAAGAAGTAAGTAAGCAAGGAGAGGTAAAGGCGGAACCGCAAAAAAAGACGAAAGTGAAAAAAAGAAGAAGTTATATTGCCGGGCTTCTTCTTTTAATCCCGATCCTCTTATTCATCTTTGGATTTTTTGTTGTTCCGATGCTGTATATTTTGTATTTAAGTTTTATTTCTACTGAAAATTTGAATGGTGCGGATGCCGTTTTTAGCCTACAAAACTATATCACGTTATTTACCGACAGCTATTACTTATCTTCGATGTGGCTGACAGTGAAAATTAGTTTATATTCTGTGCTTGTTTCCCTTATCCTAGGATATCCAATCGCGTTAACGATGGCGAAAAGCTCCGTTAAGGTTCGGGGATATATTACGTTATTAATTGCTTCCCCACTTTTGGTCAGCATTGTCGTACGTAATTTTGGCTGGTACTTATTATTATTGCCGAACGGTACAATCAACTCACTTTTAATGAATATGGGCCTTATTCATAAGCCGCTCAATCTATTATTCTCTGAAATTGGTGTTGTCATCGGGCTCTCAAACGCCTATTTGCCTTTCATGGTATTAGCGATTGTGACGAGCTTGTATAATATTGACCCTTCATTAGAGAAAGCGGGAGCCATTCTTGGTGCTAGTCCACTACGGAGCTTTTTTTCGATTACTCTTCCGCTTAGCTTGCCTGGGATCGTATCAGGCTGTGTGCTTGTGTTTAGTTTATCGATGAGTGCCTATGTCACTCCTTCTTTAATGGGAGGCGCGAATGTTCCGATGATGCCAGTGGTTGTATACGATCAAATTAACAACCTTCTGAAATGGACGTTTGGTTCAGCATTATCGTACGTACTCCTATTCATTACGCTCCTTTCCGTATTCATCTTTACACGAGCATTTGAAAAAAGTAAGTTTCGGGAGGTGTTCCGTTGATGAAATTACTTGGAAAGTTCCGGGTGATCCTGGCTGCAATCGGGATCATCTATATCTTACTTCCATTAGTTGTGGTCATCCCTGCATCTTTTACAAGTGCAGCGTATCCAAGCTTTCCACCGAAAGGTTTTTCGCTGCAATGGTATACAAAGATTTTAGAACGGACTGAATTCGTCGAAGCCTTCTATAATAGTTTGCTCTTTGCATCCTTAGCCGCCTTTTTTGCGGTTGTATTCGGGACGCTTGGGGCACTTGCGATTGCGAAGTATGATATTCCAGGAAAGCACTATATTACATCCATCTTGACAGCGCCGTTAAGTGTACCCCAACTCGTACTAGGGATTGCTCTGTTGATCTATTTCACGCCGATGATGCTTGCCGGTACATCAACAGGATTTTTGATTGCCCATACGATCATTTGTATCCCGTATGTGATTCGCTTGGTCTTAACGGGGTTAAGCGGATTTGATTACAATTTGGAAAAAGCAGCAGCGATTCTTGGGGCAAATCCATTTATCGTATTTTGGAAGGTGACCCTGCCGCTCATCAGACCGGCTATGATCTCCGGGGGATTATTCGCATTCTTGACCTCTTTTGATAATGTCACCGTCTCATTGTTTATGATTTCGCCAGATATGCGAACACTTCCAATCGAGATTTTCTCAACGATGCAGGATGCGTATAATCCAATTGTCGCTTCTGTTTCAAGTGTGGTTATTTTCATTTCTGTCATCTTAATCGTAATCCTTGAAAAGATTCATGGGGTTGGAAAGTTATTCGGTGGCACCCATCATTAGGAATTATGAGGAAAAAGAAAAGCCGGCCGTTTGCTAGTTATAGTAAAACAGCCGGCTGTTTTAAGTTCAATAAGGATGATTTTTTAAATAGTTTATACATCGATTCACCGTTGCTTGTGGAGCCGTGAGAATCGGAACAGAGGTCTGAACCTGATCGGCAATATGAGCCATACTGTACTGAGAAAGGACGATGACATCCACTCTCCCGTCCATTTGCTGAATCATGTTGCGTACCTTTTCGTCATGTTCATCGATCCTTCCCTGAAAAAGAAGATGGATGATTCCTGGGTCGACTAGAGATTCAATGCTACAATCCGGTTTTTTGTCTCGTAAGTAACTCATTAAGGCAAGAGGTGTTTCTTTAACGGTGGAAATGAGGCCAATCCGTTCATAGGCAAGTGCTTCATCCAACATGGCTTCATCTGACCGAAAGAGTTTAACATCATGCATGGGCTGCAATATGGATGTGATGTTATTAAAGGCGGAACAAGTCAATTGAATGCAATTTGCTTCCGATTCAGCAGCAAGGTTGACCAATGCCGAAAATCTGCGAATGATTTCTGGGGTTAAGCCCCCGGATTTTTCCATCATGGAAAGCAGATGGGTGTCCATAAAATGGAGCAGCTCCATTTCAGGGGCTGCTTTCTGAAAGGCTTTTTCAATCGGCTGTAAGGCTGTGGTCGTTGCATGGATCAAGGCTACTTTCAAAATTTGTCATCCTCTTTCATTCTCATTTTGTTCATTATAACTATATTTCTATTACTATTGAATATTCTGTCTATATATTTTTTAGAAAGGGAGGTTGGGGTTGTGATACATGCAGAAATCGAAAAGGAAATCCGCCAAGTGGTCCAGGACAAACGTCGAGTCCTTACGAATGAAGCGGATCTTGCCAGTTATTCCTATGATGCCTCTTTCGGCGTTTTTCCCCCGGATGTTGTGGTGCAGCCCACTGCTACGAATGAAGTGGTCGGAATTGTTAAAGTAGCCAATAAACATAAAACGCCAATTTATCCAAGGGGAAAGGGAACAAGCTTAAGCGGGGGCCCATTACCGGTTCATGGAGGGATTGTCCTTGATTTTTCTAAATGGACAGATACGTTAATAATCGAACCAGATGATTTAGTTGCCATTGTTTCCCCGGGAGTCATCACGGCAGATATTAATAAAATGGCGAATTCATTTGGTCTGATGTATCCTCCTGATCCGAGCAGTTCCCATGTGTCAACCATTGGCGGGAATTTAGCGGAAAACGCCGGCGGCCCGCGCGGCCTTAAATATGGGGTGACGAAAGACTATGTGCTCGGTCTTGAAGTGGTGACGGCTGACGGTGAAGTCATCCAAACAGGGGGAAGAACGGTAAAAAATGTAACAGGCTATGACTTAACCAAATTAATTGTTGGTTCTGAAGGGACGTTAGCGATTATCACCAAAGCGATACTACAGTTAATCCCTAAACCACAATCTACCGGAACGTTAATGGTCCTTTTTGATGACCTCGTCATTGCCGGAAAAGCGATTTCCAGCATCCTGACAGGCGGGATTTTACCATCAAAATTAGAAATTATGGATCAAGCATCTGTTATTGCAGTAGAACAATTTGAACCATCCGGGTTCCCTGTCGATATCGAAGCGCTTTTATTAATCGAATTGGACGGACATCCTGCTGCCATCGAAGCAGAAGCTAAAAGGGTGAAGGAAATTTGTTTGGAAATTGGCGCGAGAGAAGTGAAAATAGCAGAAACAAAGGAAGAAGAAGCTGAACTTTGGAAGGCGCGAAAACTCGTTTCTCCCGCCATCGTTCGAAAAAAGCCAACGAAGATTTCAGAAGATGCTACCGTTCCGCGCAGTCGGATTCCAGACATGTTTCAGCGATTAAAGGAAATAAGAGAGAAGTATAACATCGATTTAGTTGTATTTGGCCATGCTGGAGATGGGAATTTGCATCCGAATATCATAGCGGATAAACGTGATACCGAAGAAATGAAAACAGTTGAAAAAGCAGTCGAGGAGATTTTTAAAGCTGCCGTGGAAATGGGCGGCACATTATCAGGAGAACATGGGATTGGAACGATGAAGGCCCCGTTTATGGAAATGGAGTTGGGTACATCCGGTTTATCGATGATGAAACGGATGAAAGAAGCCTGGGATCCTCACAATCTCTTAAATCCAGGAAAAATATTTCCTGAGCCTGGACAAAGGTTTGTGTTAACAGATGAGTAGAAGCGGTGTATTAGCCTATGAAGAAACCTTTGCCTGTGTCCAATGTGGTTATTGTTTGCCAAAATGTCCAACCTACGAGACGACCGGTGTGGAAACCCAGTCACCGCGGGGGCGAATCAATTTAGTGAAATTATTAGCAGAAGAAAAAATTTCGATCGAGTCTGCAGCTTCTTCGATTGAATTATGTTTAGGCTGCAGAGCCTGCGAAACCGCATGTCCGACCAATGTTCAATATGGAACCATTTTACAATCCGCGAAGGAATTCATCGCGAACGAGAAGCCTGCTTCCAAAATGGAAATGCTGCTCCTTGAAAAAGGATTACCAAATAAAAAATGGCAAAAGGCTGCTGGAAAAGGGTTAGAATTTGCACAAAAAACAGGAATGGTGTCTTTAGCGAGAAAAGCAGGCATCATGAAGGCATTTCCAGAAAGTATTCAGGCAATGGAATCGATTACCCCCATGATCAAGATGCCGGCAAAGAAGGAAAGAGAATATCGAGTATTACCTCCGATTGGGAAGAAGACCTATAGGGTTGGATTTTTTGTGGGCTGTATTATGGACGTGATGTTTTCAAAAATCAATGATGACAGTATGAAATTGCTGCAGCTTGCTGGCTGTGAAGTAACCTTGATCGAAGAACAAACCTGCTGTGGAGCGCTTTTACATCATAGTGGGAAAAAAGAAGAGACCATCGCCCTTGCTAAAAAAAATATAGAAGCATTTGAACACTATGATTTTGATTTTATTGTCAACAGTATCGGTGGCTGTGGTGCGATGTTAGTGGAGTATCCAGAATTGTTTGAGGCAAACTCTGAATGGCATTCTCGTGGAGAGAAATTTGCCGCACGGTGTAAGGACATTAGCGTTTTATTGGCCGAGAGTTCGCTGCCATTTACTAAAGAAATTCGAAAAGTCGCAGCCTACCAACCTTCGTGTCATTTACAGCATGTTCAAAAAGTGGTGCATGAGCCGCATCAATTAATCAAGAAGATTCCCGGGATTGATTATCGTATGTTTGAAAAACAGGACATGTGCTGCGGATCTGCAGGTATCTATAATGTCGTCCACTACCATGAAGCGATGGAAGTGTTGGATCAAAAGATGAATCATATTGAAAAAGTGGAGCCGGATCTCATCGTCACAAGTAATCCTGGCTGCCATTTACAGATGAAATTAGGTGTTCGGCGCGAAGGGAAAGAAGAAAAAATCAGAGTGGTTCACATTGTTGAACTGCTGGCCGAAGCCTGTGAGATCGATAAAATTTGATATGGGGGAGAAAAAAATGGACTTACATTTAGCAGGAAAGACAGCGATTGTGGTGGCATCTAGCCAAGGATTGGGAAAAGCGATTGCGGCCCAACTCGTCATGGAGGGCGCTAACGTCATGTTAACCAGCCGAAATGAAGAAAAACTGAAGGAAGTTCAAGAAGAGCTTCAGTCGTTGGGAGAAGGAAAAGTCGCCTATTTTCCCGCGGATATTACGAAAGCGGAAGAAATTGAAGCATTAGTCCAGCATACGAGGGAAACCTTGGGGAACATTCAGATTTTAATTAATAACTCTGGAGGACCAAAGGGGGGAGGTTTTGAAGATTTTCAAGATCAAGATTGGTATCAAGCCTTCGAATTGAATCTATTAAGCTATGTGCGATTGGTACGGGAAGTTCTGCCAGATTTAAAGAAGGAAGGCGGCAGAATCATTAATATTGGTTCATCTTCTATTAAACAACCGATACCTGGCTTAATTTTATCGAATACCTTTCGTTTAGGCGTTCTCGGGCTTGGGAAAAGTCTTGCTGAAGAACTGGCTCCGTACAATATTTTAGTCAATACGGTATCACCTGGCAGGATTGCAACAGACCGAGTTGCCTTTTTGGACCAGCTTAAGGCAGATAAGTTAGGAGTTTCTCCCGGTGAGGTGGAGGCGGCTGCCAAAAAGAATATTCCTCTTGGCAGGTATGGTAAACCCGAGGAGTTTGCAAAGGTTGTCACTTTTTTAGCTTCGGATGCGAATACATACGTTACAGGAAGTTCGTTGCTTGTGGACGGTGGGATGGTGAAATCGGTTTAAGAACCCAGTTACATTTCGGGCAGGCTTTGTTTCTATATGAAGCTTGCCCTTTTTATTATGGAGGGTAAATGGCCAGAAGTGGAGGGTATAGAGCTAAAACCGGTGGGTAAACGAAATTAGGTTGAAAAAGAGGCCTGTTCTAGGGTTGGGATTTTACTGAAGATGGTAATTTCCCTCTTAACAAGGTAATTTTTAAAGAAAGATACCTGACTTTCAGAAGCTAAAATGAGAAGTGGAGGGTAAAAGGGGAGAACTGGAATGTAAACGCCCCATAGTGGTGGGTAAAGAGCTAAAACTGGTGGGTAAACGAAATTAGGTTGAAAAAGAGGCCTGTTCTAGGGTTGGGATTTTACTGAAAATGGTAATTCCCCTCTTAACAAGGTAATTTTTAAAGAAAGATACCTGACTTTCAGAAGCTAAAATGAGAAGTGGAGGGTAAAAGGGGAGAACTGGAATGTAAACGCCCCATAGTGGTGGGTAAAGAGCTAAAACCGGTGGGTAAACGAAATTAGGTTGAAAAGGAGACCCGATCCAGGGTTGGGGATTTATTGAAAATGGTAATTTTCCTGTTAAAAAGGTAATTTTTAAAGAAGGATACCTGATCTTCAGAAGCTAGGATGCCTTGTCCGAATGATGCGGTGATTAGGGGAAGCCGGCTAAATTTGTGATAAACGAAATGCTGTTTTTAAGATATCGACACTTTTTTCGCTGGATATCAACACAAAATTAGATTTTATCGACAATTTTGGGGACACAGGGACCGTTCTCATGGACAAAAAAGCAGCGAGAACAGTCCCTATTGAATTTAATATTCTCCTTTAATTACAAAATACGATCCCCGAATGGTTCCAGCTAGTTTAGACTTCTGCCTAGCAAACTTAAACCTCTCTTCTAACTCCTTTGGTACCTCCATCCCCTCAGAAAGCTTAAAACCGACGGCCCGCTTCGGCTTAGGGCCATCAAGCGTATATAGGACGTTAACCGAAAGACCATCCTCATAAAAGACGTAAGTCCAATTGATATTTTCCACTTGAAAACGCGATGTTTCTAAAGGTTTGGCCGCAAACTCAATATCACGTTCTTCTTTCAAAATTCGGTTCACATAATCAAGAGTCTCCCCGCTTTCGCTAGCTGGGACAACCGTAAATTCATGCTTGTATTTGTTCATAAAGTAACGGGCTTCATTCGCACGTAAACCAGCAAGCGCATCTGCTACAGGTGAAGACTCTAAACCAATCGTAGACACATTTTTAAAATCAACGACATAGGACATTTCCATTCCTCCTCTTACATCTAAAGGACAAATCCTTACCTTTCCATTATGGTCAGTTTTTTGAAAATTTAATAGATGTGTCCATAGATTTATTCTATCTTCAAATATAGTACTTCACCGGAAGCTAACCAGCCAGTACAAAAAAGAAGTTCCTCCTTATGAAAAATATCTCACAGCGCTTTCCATTTTCGGCTCTCTCCTTCCATTCTATTAAAAAAGACCGACTTCACGAAGAATCCGGTCTCTTTGTTGCTTAAACAAGCTCATAATCAATTTGCTAAACAAATAGTGTTAGAACTTATGAGTAAAACATCATTTGTTCAAGGAAATTCGACTTATCCCTTTTCGATCCAGCCTAGGTTAAAAGGACTCTTTCTTTGTAAAAAGAACGAACAACCGACAAAAATTTAATGACATTGTCGAATGCTGTCGGTGGAAGTTTGAAAGGAGGTGAAATCATGCAAATCCGGAATTTTATTCTAATAGGGGTAATTTTAGGGGCGGCGGCTTTCTTGCCCAATCATGCATTTGCAGTGGAAAAGGGAGCTGCCGTTCCATCGAAATCTCAAAACACGAAAGTACATACTCTTGTTTCAGAGAACAGCGAAAATCCAATGGCTTCGGAAAAAGAATCTCCTGTAACACCTGAAAATATAAATAAAAGTCAAGGTGGGGCAGTTCAAAAACCAGTGACGAATCCTAATGCCCAGCAGCAAACCACACCAAATAAACCTGTTCCAACGTCACCGAACAAGACCGATAGGAGTATTAAAAAGGTAGTACCTTCTTTAGAAAAGAATAGGAAGGCTAGTGAATCTCCGAAATCGGCTCCTGCAAAGGTGAAAGAAACAGGACAAACAGCAAAACCGGCTGCTGTAAAGGTGAAAGAAACAGGACAAACAGTAAAACCGGCTGCTGTAAAGGTGAAAGAAACAGGACAAACAGCAAAACCAGCTGCTGCAAAGGTGAAGGATACAGGACAAACAGCAAAACCGGCTGCTGCAAAGGTGAAGGATACAGGACAAACAGGACGAGTAAAGCCCAATGCTGTCACGAACAAGCTTCCGGAGGTCCCTAAGTCACCCTCCTCAAATCAAACAAAATCTGAGGCGGAAACGAACAGCCGGCCTCCCAATTTAAAGGCTAAGTCGGAAGCTTTTACATCAGATCCTGAAACCTCCGTATCAATCAAGACGAGTCGTTCTCTGACCTTGGCGGAGAAACCGTTAGTAGAGGAAGACAATAAGACTCCATCTAAAAGTAGGGAGAATCCTGGGGATATTGAGATCATGAATAACCCTCCACAACGAACGCAATCTTTTGGAGGGCAATCAAATGAGCTGTTCAGCCCTGGGGCAGGCTCGATCGGCTTTAGTGCAAATCGGTTTGACTGGGATGAATATTTTGGTTTGAATCTTAGCCACATCTATACTTCTCGTCAGGCTAAGTACTGTCATCAATGGATCAATGCTCCACCATCACCGCCGCCAAAAGCAGCTCCTTTTTTCTTAACGTTATTTAACTACATGTAACGATCATTAAAAAGGAGCAAAATTGGAATGAAAAAATACCGTAACACAGTGAGAATTATAAAATCTTTGGTATTCACTACAGTATTGTCTTTTGGACTTATATCAGAAGCCCATTTGAGTGAAGCAGCTGGACTTGATAAAACAAAAATGGAGCCTGTAAAAGCTGTTCAAGCAAACAGTTCCCAACCTATACATGCCAGCAAAAAGGCAACTCCTGCAAAGCCTAAAGCAAAAATAAAAGTGAAGGTTCAACATAAGAAAAAGAGCAAAATTGTAAAATCACAGGCAAGTTTACATGCCAGCGAAACAGCAAGAATGCATGCTGCACCAAACTCAGCAATCTTTGCCAAAAAAACAACGGCAGAATCGAATGGAACTGAGGCTACACTGGAATATCTATTCGGGTCCGATTCCGCTTCATCAGCAAACCCTGAAGGGGAAGATTTTTACCTTGGGAAGTTAGGTTATGGCAGCACTATGCAATTTGATGCAAGCACGGGCAATGGAATTTATTTTAGTCGTGCAAGAGCAAAGAATGCTAGCTATGTTTATGGTTATTGGTTTTTATCCGGTATACAAAAGGCGCCAACAGGAACTTCTGCAAGCGATTGGGGGAAGAGGCAGGCAAAATTAGCACTAAAAACCTACGAATCTATGAAGAGTGTATATGGTTCGAAAGTTAGACCTGTTATCTTTATTGATGTCGAATCAGCCTCAACTGGTATGAAAGACAATGACTATGCAAATAATCGTTCGATTTATAACGCATTTGTAAGTTATCTTAATCAATATGGACAAGGTGTAAAACCTGGTACCTATTCGTCTACAGGGAACTGGAAACTTACTATGGGGGACTTTTCACCAAGTACACCGGGGGCGTATTGGCTAGCTCATTACCCTGGTGACATTCCTTCAGATCTGACAACAAGCAATTCTTATTGGGGCAATTTCCCTGGAACAAACGAAAAAGCAGAAATTTGGCAGTACTATGGTGGTAGCAATGACTATGATGTAGCTTGGAAACTTCCGTAACGGGTAAGTTAAGAGTTTAATAGATTTTTTATCAGTTCGCTATTTTTCCGCAGTGTCCCGCGTGTTTCAGCAAAATACAGATGGTGTGACACTAGATGAAGTTAAAGAAATTCTTGGAACGAATGCTAAATTGGAATAAGGGAGAAGTGTTACCAGCACTTCTCTTTTTTAGTATATATCCATTTAAAACAAAAAAATTTCATTATAAAAGTAAAAAAACATCGGAAACCTGAAACAAAAGGGTAGCTCCAGAGACCATGGGGACGCTTTTGGTACAAACAAGAAAACCGCCCTATGAAATCTGGGTATAATGATAAAGGAAGGAAGTGTAAACGATGAATTTTGAAACGGTTATGCAAGAACTAGAAGCGCTTAGCAAAGAACGAACGAAAAAGACTTACATAAGCAATGGTGCACACGAGCCCCTTTTTGGCGTGGCTACCGGTGCCATGAAGCCGCTGGCAAAGAAAATCAAGAAAGATCAGCCTTTGGCCGAGGAGCTTTACGCTACTGGAAACTACGATGCTATGTATTTTGCCGGCATCATTGCAGATCCTATGATAATGACAGAGGCGGACTTTGAGCGTTGGATCGATGCAGCGTATTTTTATATGTTGTCCGATTATGTTGTTGCAGTAACATTGGCTGAAACCGATATTGCGCAAGCAGTTGCCGATAAATGGATTGCAAGCGGAGAAGAACTTAGAATGTCGGCCGGCTGGAGTTGTTACTGCTGGCTTTTGGGTAATCGCCCGGACAGTGAATTTAGCGAAAGCAAGCTTGCGGGTATGCTTGATCAGGTGGAAAATACGATTCACGATGCTCCGGATCGAACGAAATCCGCTATGAATAATTTTATGTACACCGTCGGAGTTTCCTATTTGCCGCTCCATGATAAGGCGCTTGAAACCGCAAAGGCAGTAGGGCCAGTCGAAATCAGGCGGGACAAGAAAAAAAGCAGTATTCTGCTTGCTTCCGAAAATATCCAAAAGGATTTAGATCGAGGGAGACTTGGTTTCAAACGTAAATATGTCAGGTGTTAAGTGATCATGGGGACGGTTCTGGCGGACTTTTGGATTCGGGAAATGAATAAAATAGACCAAGAGAACCGTCCATGTGGAATTCCGAATCTTGCCTCTAAATAGAGATAGCCGGTGTTTCAGTATATCAACACATTTTCAAAGGATATCAACACAAATTTGGGTTATATCAACACTTTTTAGGAGGATATCGACACAAATTTCGATTATATCAACACTTTTTCGGTTTTATCGACAATTCTATTAGAAATCGAAACCCCGCTTTTTTCCCTTTTAACAGAAAAACCAGCTCCGCCGGTCAATGCCACCCTTGCATTTAAGTAACATTCACAATCTAGTATTTAGATGATCGCATGCTATTCTTAGATTTTTTTATTCCTTTGTACTTTTATCTCTAACTTTTCCCTTATTTACAGCATAGACTGCTAGTACGCAAAAATCGTACTGATCCCCTATATTTTCCGATAATTCATTATAATATCCCTTTTAACTAAGGCGCGAATTCTTAAAAAATAAGGAGGAGTTAAATATTGTCGTTTTTAACGAAGTTTGTTGATGCTTTGCCTCTGCCTTCAGTGATACAACCTGTTGGTCATCGAGATGGGATTCCCTACTATGAGGTAACGATGAAGCAAGTTAAGCAAAAGTTACACAGAGACTTACCCATTACTACAGTATGGGGTTATAACGGAATGTATCCTGGTCCCACATTTGAAGTTCGCAGGAATCAGCCTATTCTAGTCAAGTGGGAAAACCAATTGCCATATGAACATCTTCTGCCTGTGGATAGAACGGTTCATGGCGCAGAACCTAATGAACCCTCTGTTAGAACGGTTGTTCATTTACATGGAGGACGTGTACGACCAGAAAACGACGGGTATCCTGAAGCCTGGTTTACGCGAAAGTTTGAAAATTTTGGAAGTAAATTTGTGCATGAAGTATACTGCTATCCGAATTGTCAGCGTCCAACAACACTCTGGTATCATGACCATGCACTAGGGATTACCAGATTAAATGTTTATGCAGGGCTTGCCGGCTTTTATCTTATTCGAGATAAGAAAGAGGAGAAACTAAATCTCCCACGGGGAAAATATGAAATACCGTTAGTGATTCAAGATCGTTCATTCTATCCTAATGGTGAACTTTTCTATCCATCGCAGCCTGGCCATCAACCGCCACCAGCACAACAGCCGCCTCTCCAGTTTGATGAAGAAGTACTGCCGAATCCATCTGTCGTTCCTGAGTTCTTTGGTAATACGGCTTTAGTTAATGGAAAAGTATGGCCCTATCTTGAAGTCGAACCGCGAAAATACCGTTTCCGTATCCTCAATGGCTCCAATGCCCGATTTTACCGATTAAGGCTAAGCTCCGGACAGGATTTTATTCAAATAGGAACGGATGGCGGCTTTCTTGAGAAGCCTGTTATAGTTTCCAATGACAAGGGACTTTTACTTGCTCCAGCGGAACGTGCAGATGTTATTGTCGATTTTTCAAAACATGCGGGTCAAAAAATCATCCTAACAAACGACGCACCCGCACCATTCCCTAACGGTGCCCCTGATACTCCCGTCCTTCCGCAAATTATGGAATTTCGTGTCAGTAAAAAACGCTCTGAATCAGATAGAAGTCAAATTCCCCAAACATTAAGCTGCATAGAGAGGCTCAAACCAACTGGTGTGACGGTTAGACGGAACTTCTTAATGGAAATGGATGATCCGGAATTCCCTGCCCGTTTGAAACTTTTACTGAACGGCATGGAGTGGAATGAATTGCCGATTACTGAAACCCCGTATAATGGGACCGTAGAAGTATGGGAACTGTACAACTTGACGGGTGACACCCATCCAATTCACTTGCACCTCGTTCAATTCCAGATCCTTAATCGTGAATCCATCACGGTGGATGAAAACGGAAATGCAACTAGTATAGGTCCGGCACGTGAGCCAGATCCTAATGAAAGAGGTTGGAAAGATACCGTTCGGGCCAATCCTAATGAAGTCACTCGAATTATTGCCCGCTTTGGACCATTTACAGGAATCTATCCTTGGCACTGTCATATCCTTGAACATGAGGATCACGACATGATGCGCCCGTATGAAGTACTACAAAATCCTAATTTAGATCCGTGCATTTCTGATTCCGGAAGAGTGTCCGGATGATTCGTTAACTCAATGCTGTCATGAGGACAACGAACATTGTGGGTGTAAGGAAGACCATGACCATGATGAGTC
The DNA here is from genome assembly GCF_042675345.1 of Neobacillus sp. GCM10027624. Classification (NCBI taxonomy): domain Bacteria; kingdom Bacillati; phylum Bacillota; class Bacilli; order Caryophanales; family Bacillaceae; genus Neobacillus; species Neobacillus sp. GCM10027624. The sequence goes on along the minus strand of NZ_JBHTHD010000008.1, from coordinate 37,767 downwards.
AAGTTCCCATGATGAATCCAGTTCTCATTAAGATCATGGGGACGGTTCTCACGGCTTTTGGGGGCCATGAGAGCCGTCCCTGTGACGTTCGTGGTCATTATCCAAGGCGAACCAAAAAATAAATATTGATATCATTCCTAATCCGATACTCGCTATTTTACTGATATTGGTTATAACCATAATGACATCAATAAACAATGAAATCATTACGAGCAGGATTGTTCGTGCATTCTTTTGTACTCTAAATAATGAAGATTCCTTTTTGACCTTCGTAATTATTGGCAACGGTTTCAAATGATGATGCTCCATCCTATTCATCTCCATTCGAGTATTTTTAAAAATTATACAAATAAATAATTGCCGTTACTATCTACTGGGGAAAATGTTTACATTATTTATAAAAAGTTAACAAACAAAGGTGACCATGGGGACGGTTCTTGGGGCATGGTTGAACCCTGAGAACCGTCCCTGCTTATTTCTTTCGGAAAAACGTTCTAGAAAACAAGAAAACCACCCAACGCCGGTGCAAGCAAAAGGGTGGTTCTCGGAACATGAAATCAACCATAATTTCATTGCAAGGCCCCAAGGACAGTGGAACCATCCGTGGAACCTTAAATGCGCAAGATCATCATCAATAATGCAGCAATTACAGCAATCACACTACTCGTACCGAAAGCAGCTATTGGTCCAAATGCCTGCCATAAAAATCCCGCTAGGATACTTGCCGGCAATGCTGCCAAACCGGTCATCGCGTTGAAGGTACCCATCGCTGTGCCTCTTTGTCCTTCAGGTACAATATCTGCAATATAAGCTTTTTGTATCCCTTCGGTAAAAGCATAGTAAAACCCATAAAAAACAAACAATACCCAAATCCAAGGGACGCTTTTGACTATGCCAAATCCAAAGTAAATCACAGCAAAAATCAGCAGCCCAAATATAAGGACGGGACGGCGGCCAATACGATCGGATAGCATTCCGATCGGCATCGAAAAGATACTGCTGCTCAGATTCAAAGCGAAAAAGGCAAGTGGGATGAGAGCTGGTAGCATTCCTGCGTCCTGAGCGCGTAATGCTAGAAATGCATCAGAAAAATTGCCGACCGTAAAAAACGTGAAAATCAAAGAAAACCAAATAAAGCGACGATCTAGATTTTTAAACCCTATTTTCGGAAGGCTTGCTTGTTTAACCTTTTCTTTCCGCTCCTTTTCTTTCAAAAAAAGGATGATAAGAATAATGGCCAGCACTCCAGGAATAACCGATAACCAGAATACGAGACGATAATTACCTGCATAAATAGCTAAAATTCCAAAGGCTGCCAAGGGTCCTAAGGCTGCACCTAAAGCATCCATAGAGCGGCGAAAACCGAATGCTTTCCCACGCTCTTCTTTTGTTGTGGTATCTGCAACAAGCGCATCACGAGGCGAGGTTCTTATTCCTTTTCCAAATCGATCGGAAAAACGAATGATAAGGACCTGACTCCAAGAGGAGCTTAACGCAAAAAGTGGTTTAGTCAAATTGGATAGCCCATAGCCAATTAACATGAGCAGCTTATGTTTCCCTATGCGGTCCGATATCCAGCCGGAAAACAACTTCAAAATACTTGCAGTACTTTCGGCTATTCCTTCAATAATACCAATGGATCCTACCTGTACATGTAACACGGATGTAAGATATAAGGGCAGAATGGGGACAATCATATTACTGGATAAGTCTGTAAATAAGCTGACAAGGCCAAGTACAAGAATGACGGGATTTATGGCCAATCGTCCTTTTTTGTTGGGTTTAGGCGAAGAATTCATTTTATCACCTTTCCTTTCAATCTATGTTCCACCATCGATCACAAGAATATGTTTTCAATTACAACTAAGCCACGGAGATGGTTCTTGTGGCATCTTTGAACCTTGAGAACCGTCCCTGAAGCTTTTTCGACAAAAAATAAAGTGCAAGGTATTCTCTTTGGAAGAATACCTTGCACTTTTAATAGAAGGGGTTTGATTAAGCATTTGCTTTGTCCTAGCAAAAACTATTTTAGAAAAGATAAATGAACAAATTATGAACAAACAATTATGATACTATTAATTTTAAATTTTTAAAGTACAAGGAACGATTCCAGATAAAACACCCTAAACAATTTCAAGAGTTGGCACAGATCATTGAGAGATTGAATATTACAATAAATCAAGTTGAGTTACAAGTAGATGGAGTGGTACAATCTGCTATTAACCTAGTAACCCAATTATTGATGAGATACTAATTATTTCTATAAAAAACGGTTATCCCCTAATTTGGGGATAGCCGTTTTTTTACCATAGGGTCGTTCTGTCGGCCTTTTTGGCCCAAGAAATGAATAGAATAGGCCACGGGAACCGTACCTGTGGAACTTACTTGTTAGGGGTTATGGTCAAATGGGGCTTACTAAAATGACTTGTTCCCCCGCTACCTACTAGTACGTAACCATTCTTCGGAAAAATTACAAGTCTTCTTGAGTTATCAGAAAGTAAAATTTCTACTTTTGCATGATCTTTTAATGCAATATATTTGACGTAACCTGTTGGGGTAATCGTAGTCTCCCAGTTATTGTCAAACTCTGCCCTTAATACACGGTTTGAATATGTTTGACTTGATTTTGTTTTATTCATTTTTATCAACCCTCCTATGCTGGAACTAAGCATGAAGATGCTCTTATTATTTTATTCGATCGTGAAAAATTGGTATGGACAAACTTACCATCCTGTCCAATCATTTATTTAGTCGGACGGCATATCCTATTGAAACTTGCTTGTTCATTCAACTAGACCATGGGGACGCTTCCATGTTTGTGTAGGGGCCCTATTTGGAAGAACTAGAATGTCTTGCTGGCATAAGACATTTTTTGAGAGTTTAGTAGATAAATCGGGAAAGTTGAATTGGATTTATCGACAAAAAATTTCCGGGGAAACTGAACAATGTTCGTTTTCCAAAAGGCTTTATATCGGTTTTAATCAAACGTTTGATTGAAAAAATACAGGTCGGACCTTGTCGATTTGTAATCGTTTTTTGTACTAGTTTCAAGTGTTTACCATCTGATTTTAGAATACATAGAAGAGGACTTACTCCGTTGTATCCTTTATCTAACTCTAGTGATAAGAATTTCTAGGATTTTAGACAAGCTCATGATGTTTGCCCTTGCAAGAAGGTAAATCTATCATACCTTATAGTAAGTCCACTATTGAAAGGAGGGACTTCAATGCAATTAAATTATGAAGCCGCCCGTCACTTAGAGGGCGAATTGGTTCGTTTTAAGAAAGAAAATGGAGAATGGGCAGTAGGGAGAGTCGTAGAAGTAAGAAAGGATGGATTGGAAATTGTTGAATTCAATCCTTCTTATAAAAATGAAGGTTATGGATATGGATTTTGGGGAGCATGTTTCATTCCATTTTGCTGGCCAATATTTCCATTTTGCTGGTTTTAATTTCTATATGAAAGTGACCCAAGAGGGCGTTGAATGACAACCCATTTGGGTCCGTTTTTTTTTACGGGGTGGGGAACAACGGGACGGTTCTATCGGCTTTTTTTACCGAACAAATGGATTAAATAGAACCAGTCCCTGTGGAAAATGTAAGTTTTAATAACGGATAGGCGGGTGTTTGCATATGATGGGTTAACTCATGCAAAGGATGTGTGACAGATGCAGACTGTCATCAATATTTTCAGCTTTAAAATTAACAGTGTATCGAACAATGGATCTGTAAACATCGGTGATGCTCTTCATAATGCACATACAGCCAATACAAAGTCTCAAGGTCAGAATGCTTCTTATGGTGATTTTGCACCGCCAAGTGCAGCGATGGAAAATGTGTTTATTGACCCGGACATGAATGATATGGGAGATATTGCAGATCCATCCAACGTCATTACAAATCCGATCATAAAGGAATGAAAGGTAAATGCCTTATCAAATTAATATTTTTAACATAAAAGCAAACGGCATCAATAACAACGCCAACATGGACATTGGACAAAACATCCAAAACAGTCATACGGCTAATTCCAAGTTTGTCGGAGCCACTTTCGCCTTTGGAGATCTATCTCCTACAGGATCTATTTCCGTTAACGGATTTGGGGACCCGGATGTGACGGATCAGGGACAAATGGGAAATACTGCCGTTCCGATTTCAGGCCAATTTTAGTATAGAAAGAAATAATGTGATTGAACTTGTCGGGCGTACTGTAATTTGGTAACGTCATTTTTTTTGCATGATTTCAGTTACACCCAATATGATGAAAAGAGGGAGAAACTTAAGGGATGGTCAAACGGTTTAACTCAGGTCGTGCAACTTGGTTTTTTATAAGAATGAATAACCGTTACGATTCATCCAGATTCGAGGGCTGTGATGAGGTTCCTTTTTCGCTATTTCACATCATCCAAGGTGTTTAACAGAGAGCTGAAAAGGTTGGAAAAAAAGATCGATGATCTGGAAGCAACCATACGGGATTTAAAGAAACCATCTGAAAATGATTCCCCGCCGGCTGTGCCCAAAGGTGAAGAAAATCAGCCAAACATAAAAATTGAACATTTACGAGTGGAGAAAATTATTATCAATCATATGGAATATGCCAATAATTTTGGGCAGGTAGGGATTAAAGACTTGTCTGGAAAACTAAATATCGGTACAAGTTACGAAGGAGATCTCTCCAAACAAATTGAAGAAAAGGTGGAGGAAAAGTTGAAACAGGTAAAGGTGAAAATGAAGGGAAGAGATGAACGTGGGGACGGTTCTGGCGGCTTTTTTAATCCGAAAAATGGATAAAATGGCCTTGAGAACCGTCCTTGTGAATTTACGCCTGTATATCCAATTAAAAATAAGGATATTTTAAGGATAGACAATCTAGAGGGAAACAGTTGGTTTCGAGAGAGTAGTGGTTAATATGTGGTATGCCTATACAATTATTGCGGTTTTTCTGTTGATTTTGATATTTATGCCAAAAAAGCTGACATTAAGAGAGATGTATTATAGTACAGGAATTCTTGGGTTTGGCACCTGGCTTGGAGATGCGTTAGTTGGAGATGTTTTTAAATCATTTCGAATCGGGCCTAGCTAGTGAGAAATGAAAAGGAAAAATAGAGAAATTGGCAAAACAATGATGTTTTGCCTTTTTTGTACATATGGTTTTTAAGTTGGCTTGAAAATTGCAAAGAGAAATTTGATGGAAAAACTTAAAAGTACCTTAGAGTTTTGCACTCTTTAGCGTTTTTAATTCCATTAACCTTTCTTGGATAAACTCAATTTGATCTTGGGTAATAATAAAATCGTTCAGACGATCCTCAAAATGAGCAATTCGTTCATCTAACTCCTCTATCGTAATGCTATCAGGATTCCTCATAAACCTACCACTCCTTATTATTTTTATGAAAAATATGGTCATTTTTTAAAGTAATTTTCGATTGCGATTAAACTATTTAAATATTACTATAAATTTCACGCAGAAAAAATTGATAAAATTCCAAAAAATTCGACATTATCGCTAATGGTGTCGAAAAGTAAAATGATAAAATCTAGTTGTTAATAGATGTTATCACTTACAATTAAAGGTAAATGAACAAGAAGGAGAACAAAATATATGGAAAAAAAGAAGATTCTCTTAGCCTTACAGGGTGGAGGGGCGCATGGAGCTTTTACATGGGGAGTTCTCGATCGATTGCTTGAAGAAGAAAACTTAGAAATTGCCGCTGTATCCGGGACGAGTGCGGGGGCGGTTAACGCAACCGTATTGGCCTATGGATTGACGATTGGAAACAGACAAACAGCACGGGAAATGCTTGACTTATTTTGGCGTAAAAATGCTGAATCAGGAATGCTTTCTCCGATTCAACCGACATGGTTCGATCGGATGGTGAGTCCTGGTAATATGGATTTCAACCCGCTCTATCAATCATGGGGAATCATTACATCATTTCTCTCCCCTTATCAGCTTAATCCTTTCGATTTTAACCCGCTTAAGAATACACTGAATGAAATGATTGATTTTGAGAAGGTCCGTAACAATCAGAAAATAAAGCTTTTCTTATCTGCTACGAATGTGAGGACCTCACAAGTTAAAGTGTTTGATACCGATGAAATTACAGTCGATTCCGTCTTAGCCTCAGCGTGCTTGCCGCAAGTCTTTAAAGCGGTTGAAATCGACGGAGAGCATTATTGGGACGGTGGTTATGTAGGGAATCCTGCTCTTTACCCACTGTTATGGGACCATGATTGTAATGATTTAATGGTTGTTCAAATTAACCCGACCAATTTCCCCAAGCTGCCAACAACGGCTCATGATATTGTTGATCGTGCAACCGACATCGGTTTTAATGCTAGTTTAATGCGTGAAATACGCTTCATCAATGGGTTAAATCGTCTTGTCGATCATGGATTTGATTACGATGGTGAATTGGAGAAAGTATATATTCATTTTATTAATACAGGTGAAGGGTTGAACCATTTAAATGGTTCAAGTAAATTGAATGTTTCGTGGGATTATCTCACATACTTGCGTGACTTCGGCCGAAAAAATGCGGATTCATGGATCAAGGAAAATTACGATAAGATCGGCGTCGAGTCAACCTTTGATGTTGAAAAGGTTTTTGGTTCGGACTCCCCTGAGGTCCAAACTTTACTCCTTCCCGGCAGGAAAAAAGCCCGACCGTTTGATTGCTTTTTCCAATAAGTGGACCATAGGGACGGTTCTGATGGCATTTTTGAACCAAGAGAACCGTCCCTGTGGCTTTACCCTAAAGAAAGTGGCACCCTAATATTTACTGTTGTACCGAGATTTTCGATACTTTCGAACGTGATCGTTCCTTTATGCTGTCTGATAATCCTCATACATAGCATTAAGCCTAATCCCGTTCCTTTTTCTTTGTTACTGTAGAAGGGTTCTCCTAATCTCTTGATCCGTTCTTCGCTGATTCCCACTCCATTATCACGAACCTGAATCAGAAGATTTTCTCCATTCTCGATTCGAACGGTGATGGTGATCATCCCTCTTCTGTTGAAATCTAATGCTTCAATACTATTTTTACAAAGATTAAGTAAGACTTGTTTGATTTGATTTGCGTCACACATGATGGAAGGGAGATCCGGTACCATTTCGGTGAAAAATTGGATTCCTTTCAGATGGGCTTCCGATTCTAGTAAGGTTTCTACTTCTTTTATCAAGGTAGAGATATTTACTTCCTTAAGCTGAATTTCCTGCGGTTTTGCAAGGGAAAGAAATTCCTTGATAATATCCTCGATTCGATTAAATTCCGAAAGAATCACTTTATAGTATTCTTCTTTTAATGGACCCTGTTGGAATAGTTGAATAAACCCTTTTATCGAGGTAAGCGGATTTCTAATTTCATGTGCGACTCCGGCAGCTAACTCCCCAACTAAAGATAATTTCTCGGAGTTCCATAGGAGTTCTTCTGCTTTTCTTTTTTCTGTAATATCTTTTCCTACTACCATGATGTGCTCTACTACCCCATTCTCAACCATTACGGGGGTTCCTGTTAATTCAAATAATCTCCATTCGCCATTGGCATGTAAAAGCCTAGCCTCCGCCTTGGAAAAAGATTGGGTCTTGATCACATCATCAAATTGCCTTTGGATCATGAGAGAATCTTCGGGATGAACCAGTTGAAGGGTATTGTTCCCTTCAAAAAACTCTGGAGAATACCCTAATACGGTTGAATGGGAAGGGGATGCATAGATCCCGTTTCCATTCAGATCAAATAAAATAAGTAAATCCGACATGTTTTCGGCTATCAAACGGTAGTTCTTTTCACTTTCCAGCAGCGCTCTTTCTGTATTCTTTCGATCTGTAATATCGATACAGGAGGCAATTACCTCCACCACTTCTCCGCCGCGTTTAATCGGGCTTAATACAGCAAGATAGGAAACGTCATTCACCTCTGTTTCATAGGTAACACGTTCTTCTCCATTCCAGGCCCGCTCGTAATAACATTCCTTTTCTTTCGCAATCTCTTCGGGATAAAACTCGATTAATTGCTTCCCTACGACAAGGTTAGGAATAAGGCCTAAACGATACAATAATTCACCGTCACATAAGGTGTGAATAAAATGACCATTTATTTTTTTGAATTTAAAAATCATTCCTTGTTGTAAACGGATCGTTTCGTTTAATTCTTTTTTCGCCTGACGCACTAATTCTTCGGACCACTTACGTTCATTGATATCTTGAGAAATTCCGGAATCTTTCACTACTTTTTCAATTTCAGTAAGGGAACCCTCTAATTCCTGTGCTGATAATGGTTTCGTAAAGAGGAACCCTTGTCCTTCATCACAGAGATGCTGCTGTAAAAAGATTAGTTGTTCTTTTGTTTCAATTCCTTCCGCGACCACACTTAAATTTAAGTTATGTGCCATGGAAATGATGGTTTTTACAATCGTTTCGTCATTCGGGTTGTTTTGCAGACTACGAACAAACGATTGATCAATCTTCAAGGTATTCACCGGAAACTTTTGCAAATAATTCAATGAACTAAAGCCAGTTCCAAAATCATCAATACTAATATGGACCCCAAGCTTCTTTAGTTTGTGTAAGGTGTTAATCGTACGTTCGATATTTGCCGTCATACTCTCGGTAATTTCTAATTCTAAATAGTTTGGTTCCAACTTCGTTTGAAGAAGAATCTTCGCAACCGTTTCCTCCAAATTGGATTGAGTAAACTGCTTAGCCGATAGATTAACCGATACGGTTGTTACGAATCCTTTCTGCTGCCATTCCTTATTCTGTTTACAAGCTGTATAGAGTGCCCACTCGCCAATCGGAATAATTAACCCCGTTTCTTCGGCAACTGGAATAAAGGTATTTGGCGCGACCATCCCTAGTTCTGGATGGTTCCAACGGATTAAGGCCTCAACTCCAACGATTTTCCCTGTTTTTAAACTGATCTTCGGTTGATAGTGAAGAAGTAACTCTTCCTGTTGGATTGCTTTATGAAGGTACATTTCTAATTTCAACGGATTTATATCCGTTTCGCGGCTATTCATGGAATAAAATTTAAAATTATGTTTTCCATCCTTTTTGGCTTGGTACATCGCAAAATCAGCATGGTTGATTAGGCTTTCTACTGACTCACCGTCTTCGGGGAATAAGCTGATTCCGATGCTGGGACTCGTAAAAATATCGTAATTTTGTATTTTAAAGGGAGAAGCTAGAGCATCTAGTATCCTTTTACTAACTTTTGCTGCCACGTCTCGATCCGCGTTATATAAAAGGACAATAAATTCATCGCCGCCTTGTCTGAAAACGATGTCTTTATCCTCAACAGTTGACTTTACACGTGCAGCTACTGCTTTTAATAATTGGTCCCCTGTATGATGACCAAGGGTATCATTGATCATTTTGAATCGATCAAGATCCATAAATAATACGGCAATATTTTGTTTCTTTTCTGCGGCTAGGATCAATTCATTTGAGAGAGTTGAGTTTAATTTATTTAGGTTTGGCAGGCCTGTTAAGTAATCATGATAGGCCATATGTTTATAGTTTTTTTCTATTTCTACTTGATTGGTAATATCCTGTGAGATTCCAAAAACACCATTGATTTGTTCCTCTTCGATAATGGGGACGAAGGTAACCTGTAAATGAAGCTTTGATCCGTTCTTATGTAGGATCGTCGTACGAAAGTTTTGTGGTTCTCCTTTTATACATTGGTCAAAGTGGTGCAGAGCCTGTTCGCGTTGTTCCAGAACGATCAGGTCTCTTATTTTCATCGGCCGTAATAGTTCTTCTTTCCGAAACCCTGTAAGTTTTTCACAAACAGAATTAAAGTGGGAGAAGGTTCCATCTAAATCAAGGGAGAAGACCATGTTGGCATTATGTTCAAAAAGTGATTGGTAATGTTGGTTGTTTAATTCTAATTGTTCAATCATGTCTTTGGCCATCACATAAACTCCTAAACGTAATATTTGAAGATCTAAGTTTAGTAGGTTGAGGTTCTATATTTACTAATTATAAACGTTTTTTCGAAAAATAGATTCAGCTTTCGGTTAAAAAATAGTAGGGGGGAAAGTTAAAAAACTGTGGGCCCATGGATCATCTAGGTTAGGATTTTACTGAAAATGGTAATTTCCTTTTGGGAAGAGACTTATTTTGAGAGAAATACATGGGGGTTTAGCGGTTTTAATAGAAAGTGGAAGGTAAAAGTGCAAAAGTGGAAGATAAATTGTTAAAACTGGAAGGTAAAGTGGCAAAACTGGTGGGTAACGTTAGAATACGTTGAGTTCGTGGACCCTGTGGAGTAGAAATTTACTGAAAATGGTAATTATCTTTTGGAAAGAGACCTATTTTGAGAGAAATACATGGGGGTTTAGTAGTTTTAATAGTGAGTGGAAGATAAAAGAAGGGAAGTGGAAGATAAATTGATAAAACTGGAAGATAAAGTGGCAAAACTGGTGGGTAACGTTAAAATACGTTGAGTCCTTGGATCCTGTGGAGTAGGATTTTACTGAAAATGGTAATTTTAATTTGAAAAGAGCCCTATTTTGAGAGAAATACATAGGTGTTTAGTAGTTTTAATAGAGAGTGGAAGATAAAAGGAGGGAAGTGGAAGGTAAAGGCACAAAAGTGGAAGATAAATTGATAAAACTGGAAGGTAAAGTGGAAAAATTGGTGGGTAAAATTAAAACATATCGGGTCCAATTCATACAGAGTAGAATCCAATCCTGAAATAAAGCTAAACAGAACACCTGTTTTGTAGTAGAATAAATACTAGAAAAATTTAGTAAGAGGTGGATTTTCGATTGAATGGAACAGCACATGCAGCAATTGGGGCAGCGACAGGCTTTGTTGTTGCCAACACTATACATACCTCCCCTTCTACGACTCTATTTTTAATAGGATTGGGTGGGGTTTCGGGATTAGTCCCCGACCTTGACATTGATGGGAAACTTCGTGAAAAAATCACCTTGTCCCATCATGTGATTCAGCTGGTTGCACAGTTGATTGGAATTTTGATGGTCATTTATAGTTTTTTTGAGGGCACAGGAAGAGAAAAATGGATTGGGATTGGAATCGGCATGGTGATGATGGTGGTATCAGCGAAGATCAAGCAAAAGCATATGTTAACCCTTACCGGAATCGGTGTATTAGCGGGGGGATTCTCTTTACAGGAAATGTGGTTGATCCTACTGGGGATTTATATGATAATCGCGTCTTTGGTTCCCCATCGCAGTTATACCCATTCGATATTGGGAGTCATTTTCTTCTGGGTGATCGCTTCAAAATTGGAAGCGTCTCTCGGTATCGACGGTGTTTTTTATACATGCATTCTAGGATACATTAGTCATCTGATTGCAGATTTAAAAATATTGCCATGTAACAAGCGGGGCATTAAATTGTTTTTGCCTCTTTCATCGATAGAATTATAGACTAGGAGAAGTGTTCGCGCACTTCTCTTTTTTACTATTTGGGTTATTTACCATTCGTTTACAAAATGGCGGCAAATGATATCTTCACTAAAACATAACCATTTTATCGACAAAAATTTTTCCTGAAAGCCGGACAATGTTCGTTTTTCAAAAGGCTTTGAGGCGGTTTTAATCAAACGTTTGATTGAAAAAATAAGTGTCAGGATTTGTCGATTTATTAGGATTGAATAGACACTTTTTTAATTTGTAGATTGTCCACACCTTGATTCCAAACCAATCATAATTTATCTAAAAGAATAAGAAAGGAAGAAGAGGGTCATTGCTGGAGAATGAGAATGAACTGAAACAGGAACCAAGTGGAGGAGTGGACCATTTTTCAAGATTCATGTTTGGAAACCATCCTTACAGAGAGCCTTACAAAAAGGGCGAAGATAATTCACAAGAATTTCCGGAGCAAAATATAAAAGCATCTTTAGGTCGTACATCCAATCGAAAGGATGATTGGTTGTTTGGCTTTCGTGAAAAAGGCCTCCCGGCGTCCCCGCACACAAATCTAAATCAGATAGAAAATCTTCTTAACAATATCGATTTGTTTTTGCTTATGGAAACAATCGATATGTTTGTTACTACATCTAAACAATTTAAACCTTTATTAAATGATCTTACTCCATATTTTCAACGACTGGCTAAAAAATTTAAGAAGACTGAGTAATTTATCTTGAAAATAATTCCTTTCCCACACATCTTTCAAACCTGTTGCATTAAATGTTATTGGCAAACAAGAAGAATGCAAAAAACGTTCAACTCAAAGTGTTAAGAAAAATAAAAAAAGGGGAAAAAGACGTGGGTAGTAGAGAAAAACATAAAGGTAACCAAGATAATCGTAGTCCCAGCAGTAAAGAAAAAAATAAAGATACACGCCAAGAAGGCGTTGAGTATGCCTATCCCAGCAGTAAAGAGAAATATAAAGCGAAGCACCAAGAAGTTATTGAGCGTGCCTATCGCATTCCGATATTTTTAAGTACCACCACACATTTAAATGACAATCAAAGCATATTTCTAAACCGTCTAATATTAGAGATTGAGAATGCTTTGCTTTTTCCGCGTACCTTACCGTTAAGTGAAAGTTATCCGGAATCCATTTTAACGGATATTCGCCGGTTGGTTTCATCAAGTTATGGAATGTTGGCCATGAACTTTCGTCGATTTCTCGTTGAGGTTGTTGAAACCAATGAAGGACCATCCCCATCGACCCCTCCGTTCTGGGAAGGATCGGTATATTCACAAGTAGAACCTTCTATGGCTTTTCAATTTGGTCTACCTATATTATTAGTAAGGGAAGATAATACGGACGCCAATAATGGAATTTGGTCAGGTGGAATTGCCCCGCTCAACACATTTATCGTTTGGGATTCTGAAAATCAAACGGTTGATGAATTCTTTAATACCATTGAATGGAGAGAAGCCTTTGCAAACTGGTGTGCAGAGGTAAGAAGTGGTTATTATATTCAGACAGAGCCTAAGTTCAAGTACAGATGTGATCGATAAACTGGTATTTTATATATTAAGCTGAAAATATATAAGATTTTAACAATAAAAATAAGCATCGATTTCGATGCTTATTTTTATTGTTTTAAGATTTTTTTTTCAAAATTCAGCTTTTCCTGTCGATTTATAAGGGAAGGTCATTTCTGATGATATATTATTAATTATATAGGAATTATTTTAAACATGTAGAAGATTACATGGGAGAGGTGAAAACAGATGGGAAGACATTACGATGTGATTATTGTTGGAGCAGGATCTATGGGAATGGCTGCTGGTTATTATTTATCGAAGCTGGGAATCAAAACCTTGCTGCTTGATCGGAACAATCCACCGCATGATCAGGGCAGCCATCATGGGGAAACAAGGATTATCCGTCATGCTTATGGTGAAGGGAAACAATATGTTCCCCTTGTATTACGAGCACAGGAATTATGGGAACAACTTCAGGAGGAATCGAATAAACGGTTATTTCTCCAAACAGGGGTGCTGGGAGTTGGAGCACCGGGGTCTCCTTTTATAAAAGGAGCAATCAACAGCGGCAGGGAATATTCTTTGCCTTTTGAGGTCTTATCTAGTGAGGAGATGGCGTATCGATGGCCAGGGGTTACCTTCCCAGAAGGATTTACCGGATGCTTTGAAACAAGGTCAGGAGTACTGTACAGTGAACAATGCATACAGGTTTTTCGGGACCTAGGTATTGAAAATGGTATGACGCTACTTCCGTTTACACAGGCTGAAAAGATTGAAGTTGATTCAAATGGAGCAACCATTACAACTGCGAGTGACACCTATTATTCAGATTTTGTCGTGGTAAGTGCTGGTGCATGGTCGGGGAAACTGTTAAAGGGTTTAGGAGTGGATCTCTCGCTTCAACCCACCAGGAAAACCGTTTCATGGTTGGAATGTGATCAGGAATTATATGATTCTAGCATATTTCCCGCCTTTACAGTTGATTTACTGAATGACCATTATTATGGGTTTCCGAGTATTGGTGGAAGTGGAGTGAAAATCGGCCGCCATGATGGGGGAGTACCGGTGGATCCGGATGAAACGGTAAACCCGTATGGAGCGGATGATGAACAGGAGATACGTACGTTTTTAGAAAAATATATGCCGGGAGCGAATGGCCCTTTGGTAAAAGGAAGTACTTGCTTCTATACGTTAACGCCGGATGAAGATTTTATTTTGGACAAGCATCCTGAGTATCCGCATCTGTTTATTGCTGCTGGGTTTTCGGGACATGGATTTAAATTTTCAAGCGTGATTGGTGAAGTCATCAGCCAGGTTGTTACAAAGGGGAAAGCGGATTACGATTTGAGTAGATTTTCAATAAGGTGATAATGTCCATGGGGACGGTTCTTCTGACTTTTTGAACCAGGAGAACCGTCCCTATGTTTTTTTTAAAATAGCAATATTGTGCTAATATTTCGAAATATCCTCTAGAGTCAAATAATTTAAAAATAGATATAATCGCTTTATCACACTAATTGATTAATTATTTACCAGTTTATTAATCAATTGAAAACGCTTTAATCACTAGATATTGAGGAGGAATGAGGGAAACGTTTATTTTTTTGGATTTGAATATCTGAAAAATCAAAAATTAGAGAGGGGAATTTCCAGTGAACAAACAAACCTATAGGATGGATGACGCTCCGCTAAATAAGTTTCATATAAAAATTACTGCGCTGACCTTTGGTTCCAATTTTTCGGATGGATATGCTCTTGGGATTATTGGAATGGCGCTTAGTCTACTAAGCCCGCAAATGCATCTTGGCCCTTTGTGGAATGGATTAATTGGAAGCTCAGCCTTAATCGGATTATTCTTTGGAAGTCTTTTGCTTGGCGGACTTTCTGATAAAATTGGCAGACAGAAAATCTTCTTATCCAATTTTGTCATTATTACCGTAGCTTCTGCTTTACAATTTTTTGTAAATGATCCCGTCACCCTTTTCATACTAAGGATTTTAATCGGTATTGCTCTTGGCGGGGATTATGCAGTAGGTTCTACATTACTTGCGGAATTTGCACCGAGAAAGTACAGAGGTCTTCTATTATCATCGTTAAATGTTTTATGGACCGTTGGTTATGTGCTTTCCAATGTTGTAGGATATTATCTTGGAAAAATGGGACCGGATTCTTGGCGCTGGATGCTTGTGAGTGCAGTCGTTCCTGCTGTCATTGTTTTAGTGATGCGGATTGGAACTCCTGAATCCCCAAGATGGCTGGTGAAAATGGGCCGAAAAGAAGAGGCAAGAGAAATCGTGAAAAAATATATTGGTCCTCATGCCGTAATGGATGAAACGATTTCGCAAGGTGCTGCTGCTCATTATGGAATGAAGGATCTTTTCAACAAACATCTTTGGAAACGCACGGCTTTTGGCGGTCTATTCTATGTATGTCAGGTCGTTCCGTATTTTGCTATTTATACTTTCCTTCCAACTATTTTAGAAAAGATGGGCTTTGAAGAAACCTTTACGGTTGATATGCTGTTAAATCTATTCCTCCTTGTGGGTGCAATCGCTGGTTTATGGTGTACAGAAAAGCTCTCGCGCCGTGGTTTTACGATTTATACCTTTATTATTCTGACTATTTCCTTATTTGTTTTAAGTATACTGCCAGCAGGATCGCATGGTTTTGCAATTATGGTTTTTGCCATCTTCACCTTTGTCATGTCTGCAGCTTCGAATCTTACCCTTGTCTATCCAGCAGAATTATTCCCAACGGAAATTCGCGGTACAGGCGTTGGGATGGTTACGGCAATCAGCCGAATCGGTTCAGCCATTGGAACATTCCTTTTGCCGATTAGTGTAAGCTCCTTTGGAATGACAACATCTATGATCACCATGTCTGTTATCTTATTGATTGGAACGGTTGTTTCGATTTTCTGGGCACCAGAAACGAAATCACTTGGTTTGAATGAAGCGAGTGATCCAAATCTAGATGTTTCGGTTAGTCTAAATGGAGAGGGAAAGAGTGTTGAAGTAGTCAAATAACATTCATTTCTTGGTCATGAAAGGGGGAAGTAAGGGATGATTACTACGGTTGCAAACACCCGCCCAAAGGAAATAAAAAAAGTTACTTTGGGTGGTGGAGATGTTTCCATAAATGAAATCATTGCTGTGGCTAGATATGATGCAGAGGTTTTATTCTCACAAGATTACTGTGACCGGGTCAATCTTTCGCGATCCGTTATTGAAAAGTTTTTGGAAGAAGAGCGGGTCATTTACGGGGTCACAACGGGATTTGGCAGTAATGTAACTAAGAATATCTCCGCTGAAGATGCCGAGACCCTTCAAAAAAATATTATTCGTTCTCATGCCGTTTCGGTTGGTGCTTCGTTGGAAAAAGAAGTGGTAAGAGCCATCCAATTCATGATTCTCGTGAATTTAGGGAATGGATTATCTGGTGTAAAGTTAGAGACCTTAGAACTTTTAAGGTCGCTGCTCAATCACCAAATTACTCCTTTTGCCCCTGGGGAAGGATCGGTCGGGTATTTATCTCCAGAAGCCCATATGGCCTTAGTGTTAATAGGGGAAGGAAAAGCCTGGTATAATGGTGAGCTGATTCCCGGGAGTGAAGCTTTAGAAAAAGCTGGTTTACAGCCAGTTTCATTAGGCTGTAAGGAAGGATTAGCCCTTACAAGTGGAACGACCTCGGTCACTGCTTTCGCATCATTAGCTCTCTATAACAGTATTCAGGTGACAAAAACAGCGGATATTGCTGGTGCGTTGTCTTTAGAAGCGTTAAAGGGAACCATTAAAGCCTTTGATCCACGAACCCATGAGGTTAAGAGACATGTTGAACAAGCTGGCACAGCTCGAAACCTTGTAAAAATACTGCAAGGCAGTGAGATTGCTGAAAAATATCAGGATTACCGATTACAGGATGCCCTTAGCCTGAGATGTATTCCTCAGGCCCATGGAGCCGTAAAAAAGGTTTTAAAAGATGCGGAATTTACCATATGTAATGAGATAAACTCATCAAGTGATAATCCACTGATTATTACAGAGAATCAGGGAGATGCCCTTATGGGAGGGAATTTCGATGGAACGTTCGTCGGTATCTATGCGGATACGATGGCGATCGCAATGGCCAATCTAGCAAAGATTTCAGAGAGAAGACTAGATCGTCTCGTTAACTATCATGTAAGTGAACTTCCGAATTTTCTCGTAGCTAAACCTGGCTTAAATAGCGGTTACATGATTCCACAGTATACGGCAGCAGGGCTGCTGAATGAAATAAGGGTTCTTGCACATCCGGCAACGGTTGATAATACACCAACCTGTGCCAATCAGGAGGATGTTGTCAGTTTTGCTTATTTTGCCGCTAAAAAAGCCTATCAAATCGCTAAAAAGCTGGAGTATATTTTAGGACTTGAACTGATGGCTGCTGTCCAAGCGTTGGATTTTCATCAACCTCTAAAACCTTCACCCGTCAGCCAAAAGGTTTATGAGCTCATCAGAAGCGAGGTTCCAACGGTAGAAGAAGATCGATATTTCTATCCTGATATAGAATTTATTACCAACCTTATAAGTGAAGGAGAAATTCTAAACGCTGTCGAATTGATAATGGGTAAACTAGATTGGTAGGAATGTCTAGAATAATGGAAGCTTTTTTACTCATCTTCATTCGAGTAGAATAGCTTCTATTCTTTTTGGGGGCTTAGAATATGGTCGAAGAACTGACACAAATATCTTTTGCACAGCTGCTGCTTTCAGGAACCTTTGTACACGTGGCACCTTTTGAAGTTTTGCAAGAAAAGTACGGCGTGAATATTCAGCCTAATGTAGTTGTTTTGGTTTCGATGGATCGTTATCCGGATTTAGCTGACGGAAAACCGGTTGAATGGAAAATAAATGTTGGGCGGAAGCTTGTGGAAGAATTAGACATCCTCTTACCTGTTCCATTTTTGTGGGCATGGACAGAAGAGGGGGTTCTGGCGCTCTTACTGGATTTCCATGAGGTACATACACATGATAGAAAAAGGGAAATTCTTTTACTGGCTGAAGAGATTCAAAAGGGATCCGATCAAATTGGCATACATGTATCGATTGGGATAGGAAATTTTTATGATGACCCAGCTTCCCTGATTTGTTCATTTGAAGAGGCAAAGAAATCAATGTCCGGAAGGTTTTTTCAAGGGAATAAATTAATTTTTCACACAGATATGAGAAAAAACATGGTGGAATCCTTAAAGATTCCTTTAACGAAAGAAAAGTCAGAACTATTTTCTATTGTTAGAATTGGGCATACAGAAGGGGTTGTGACCCAAATGAAAGGAATCATGGAGAGGGTTGCTAAGATTTATAACTATAATGAAGAGGTCTTTAAATCTGAGGTCATTGATCTGCTCATGATGATGTCTAGAATTGTTTTAGAAGCTGGGGTAAGTCCTGTCTCGATTTTGACCAATACGGCAAATGTGATTCAAGATCTCTATCATACGATCCGATATGACAAATTTGTTATGAAGGTTTGTAAGTATGCAGAATGGTTAACCGAACAAGTAGAAAATATCAATATTGGTGATGTTTCGCCCAATATTAAACAGGCGATTCGGTATATGAAAGAGAATCATCAAAAAGATGTTTCTTTAGAAGATATCGCTCATTATTGTCACTTAAGCAGATATCATTTTAGCCATCTTTTCAAAAAAGAAGTGGGAACCAGTGTCATGGATTTTTTTAATAAGCTCCGAATTGAGAAATCCTTATTCTATTTAGAAAAAACCGACTCATCCGTGCAGGAAATTGCGAATCAAGTGGGTTTCGAGGATTCCAATTACTTTAGCCGATTATTTAAAAAATATATCCATTCGAGCCCAACCGAATATAGGCGATTAATGAGTAATCGTTTTTGAGGGCTCTTGGCGGTATGTAAAGAGCAGGTGATTGTTTCCAAGTATTTTTGGATGGATTAACCACCTTCTCTAGTCGTACCAAGGGCACAATTTTAAAAACTAAATACAGGAATAGTTTCTATCAATTCACAGAATGCTTTGTCTTAAGAAAATATAAATACTCTATTCCGTCAGCGGTGATCTTCGTTCCGGCCCTGCCTCTGCCTTTGACGACAAATCCTTCGGTTTCTAAAATATCCAACCGGCGACGGATCTGCTGAGGGGACAAGGCAAAGTCCGTTTCTTTGCTTTGACGTGAAATCAGTTCTCTGCTTGCCGCTTTTCCTTTTTCGTTGTATTGCTTGATTACTTCCAATATGAAAGCGTGCTCCTGCATTTCCAGCATACTTTCACATGCGAAATATTCGGATTTTATACTGTCTCCAGCTTGCCCCAGAAAGGAAGGAAGGTCTCTTTTCGTTACCACATTTCCCTCACAAACCGTCAGCATATAATCAATTGTACTTTTCAGTTCCCGTATGTTTCCAGGCCATTCATATTGCATGAAATACTCCAGAACATCTTGCTCTAACTTTACCCACTTTCCGCTCTTTGTGATGAGATGCTTAATCAAAAGTGGAATATCCGCTCTTCTCTCATTGAGTGGTGGAATACTGAGATTAAGTACATTCAGCCTGTAAAACAAGTCTGATCTAAATGAGCCTTCCCGTATCTTTCCTTGAAGATCTTTATTCGTTGCGGTAATCACTCGAACATTAATAGGGATAATTCTTCCACCTCCGATTCTGCGAATTTCTCCCTCCTGTAGAACGCGCAGCAGATGTGATTGAACAGTGAGACTTATGTCTCCTATTTCATCCAAAAAGATAGTCCCGTTATCCGCCAATTCAAACAGACCTTTCTTGCCTCCCCTTTGGGCTCCTGTAAATGTCCCTTCTTCGTAGCCGAATAATTCGCTTTCCAGTATGGTTTCTGTTAATGCGCTGCAGTTCACAGCCAGAAACGGCCCGTTTTTCCGCATTGAATGCTCATGAATAGCATGCGCAAATAGTTCTTTTCCTGTTCCTGTCTTACCCTGAATCAAAATCGGATGTTCCGACAAGGCGAACTTCCTGGCGATCTGCTTACATTCTTTCATTCCAACATGCTCGCCAATAATATCATGAAAGCTGTATTTCGTATAAAACCGTTTATCTTGCATTTCTCTTTGTGCAGTCTTTTCAATTTCAAAGGCTTGATGTACACTTTTAAAGGTTGCGACAATGGTATTTTCCCCCACTATTTGAGATCGGAAAATTACGACATCCACGCCGTTTATGTCGAAGAATTTGCTATCATCCTTGCCGTTCATGATGAACTCGATCATATCCCGGCGATTCATCACATGTTCTATATACTTATTAACCACATCTTGAGCAATAACATGAAACAATGCCGCAAGACTATGATTGAATACCGTAATTCGTCCCTCCTGGTTAACGACCAAAATTCCATCATCGACAGTTCCCAACACATTTTGGATGTGCTCGCTCATCTGCTTGGCATTCCGCTCTGCAACTAAAAGCTTACGTTGTAATTCAATGATATTGCGAATATACCTTTCTGAAATCTTCGAGGATATATCCTTGTTTAAACCGCAGCGTTCTACAACTTCTAGAATGGTTGTCATATCAAAAAGGCGCACGCCTATATCGATTACTTCCTTTATGTAAGAGGGGCACAGATGTGTTTCTCCTGGTGAAACGGCAATTTGAACATTCTTATAAAACAATCTGCCTTTTTGAAAAGGGATAAATTGAATATGGTCGACACCAAGCTGATATAAGGATTCAATAAGACTTATCGTTGCATCATGATCATCATTCACCAGCAGAACTGCTGAGCCTTCAGGTATTCTTAAAAGTTTGTCAATGTATTCATGATGAACGGTTCTCTTTCCCACAATTATTTTCTCAGCATTTACGCTATACATACCATTTGTTCGATTATAAGCAGCATCTGATGAGCACAAGATAATGGTATCTTCCAGAGACCGCGGTATTCCCTCATCTGCAGCATGACTTTTAATTTGAACATAGTCTCCGAGCAGTTGTTCCAGCTGTTCATGCAAAGCTTGCTTTGTTTTTACACTTCCCGTTATAAGTGTAAGAGTGGATTTCGACATAAGATACCTTCCTGTTTTTGAATTGGCTCTATTATATCACCAAAAAAGACCAATAAAACCCTAAAGAATGATTCTATGCATAAAATCTCCTTGAAAATCAATCTACCCATTTTGGCACAGATTTTGCATATATAAATCGATGTAGTGCCAGAGGATTGGAAAAGGAGGTTGAAAGATAAAAAAGATAGGCTATAAGTAAAATTCATTTGTAAGCGTTTTAGTAGTATTCATTTATTTTAAATTCAAAGGAGATATGTGTATGGGTCAACCACAAGAAAAAGCTGTTTCACTCGGAACAGCAGGGAAAAGTGAGAGGAAAATCAATATTTTTGTATTGCTATTCAGCATTCTTGCTATTGCAACTCTATTAACCTATGTCTTGCCTGCTGGGGAATATGCTCGGATAGAAGCGAATGGACGGACAACGGTAGACCCCCACTCTTTTAAGTGGTTAAGATCGGCACCAGTAGGATTGTTCGATATGATAAAAGCTGTTCCTACAGGAATGGTAGAAGCAGGCAATATTATCTTTTTCTTGTTAATTATTGGGGGATTTTTCGGTGTTTTAAGAGCAACAGGTACGGTTGACGTACTTATTGCAACGATGGCTCGGAAGTTGGCAAGGCGTGAAAAGTTATTAATTCCTGTCGTGATGCTGGTTTTCGCTGCGGGAGGCTCCTTAATGGGGATGGCGGAAGAAACGCTGGCTTATGTGCCTCTTGTCATTCCACTAGCGTTGGCTCTTGGATTCGATGCAATTACAGGAACAGCCATTGTCATAATAGGAGCATTGTCAGGGTTTACAACAGCAATCATGAATCCCTTCACAGTAGGGATCGCGCAAGGCATCGCAGAATTGCCGATGTTCTCAGGTATAGGATACCGCCTAGTTTTATTTGTTATAGTCTACCTTGTTTCTGTTCTTTTTATCTATCGTTACGCAATGAAGGTAAAGAAAAACCCTTCTATAGGCGTCTACGGAAAATATACAAAGGAAGAAGCGAACCATTTACTTCAATCCGATGCGAAGTTAACAGCGAGGCATAAGTTTATCTTAGGTGCTTTTTTAATTAACTATATCGTCTTAGCTTTAGGTGTCATCAAGTTCCAATGGTACATTACAGAAATCGCCGCCTTATTCATTGTATTGACAATCGTAATTGGAATCATCGGAAACATGTCTGCTGATCATATAGTTAACTCCTTTACCAAAGGTGCTGCTTCCTTAATGGGCGGAGCTTTAATCATCGGCGTTTCACGTGCCATTCTTGTTGTATTAAGTGAGGGACATATCGTCGATCCTCTCTTGCATCTAGTGTCTGAATCCATTAAGCATTTTCCTGGCTATTTAAGCGTTGCCGGTATGTATAGCTTCCAAACTCTTATTCACTTTGTTCTAGCGTCTGGAAGCGGACATGCGATGCTGACAATGCCGATTATGGCGCCGCTCGCGGACTTATTGCATATTACACGCCAAACTGCGGTCTTGTCTTTCTCTTTTGCAGATGGAATCGGAAATATGATTTTTCCGACTGCCACCACCTTAATGGCGAGTTTGGCCATTGCCGGAATTTCCTGGACAAAATGGGCGAAGTGGATTCTGCCGCTGGTGCTCATTCAATATCTCATCGGATTAATAGCTGTCATCATAGCTCACTTTATCGGATATGGTCCATTTTAAGGACAAGAATTATTAACAGGAGGAGAAAAAAATTGCTTACCTTAATCAAAAATGGCGAAGTATACGCACCCAATTACCTAGGACGGAAAGACATATTGATAGCAGACGATAAAATAGCATTTATCGATAACAGAATTGCGATTCCTGACAACTTTGCTCCTATTAAAATCATTAATGCGGCAAATCTTTTAGTTGTTCCGGGATTTATAGATTCACATGTTCACATTATTGGTGGAGGCGGCGAGGGCGGATTCAAAACCCGCACTCCCGAGCTTATGCTCACTGATATTACAACCGCAGGTATTACAACACTAGTCGGCTTACTTGGTACGGACGGGACAACGCGAAAAATGGAGAGTCTGCTTGCCAAGGCACGGGCGCTTGAAGAAGAGGGTGTTACCTGCTTCATTCATACAGGCTCCTATCATGTGCCAGTAAAAACACTAACAGACACAATCGAAGACGATATTATTTTAATCGACAAAATTATCGGTGTTGGAGAGATTGCCATTTCTGACCATCGATCATCAGAACCCACATTTGAGGAACTGGCTAAAGTCGCTGCTGCAGCACGAAATGGTGGGATCCTTTCAGGGAAAGCCGGCATAATAGAAATTCATGTAGGTGACGGGGAGGGGAAGCTTTCATTGCTGCATGAAATTGCAGATCAAACTAACATTCCGATTCGGCATCTCCATCCGACACATATCAACCGAAATGAAGAATTATTCAAGGCGGGAATTGATTACGCAAAGCGAGGGGGATATGTTGACTTTACTACAAGTACCATTCCTCAGTTTTTGGAGGAAGGCGAAGTGAAGTGCAGCAAGGCATTGCGCAGGATGCTTGAAGAAGGGATTCCAGTCAGACACATCACCTTCTCTTCAGACGGGCAGGCTAGCCTTCCCTTCTTTGACAGTGATGGAGAGTATGTAGGCCTTCAAGTAGGGAAAGTATCGTCGTTATATCACGAGGTACGTGATGCTGTTTTAGAGGAAGGCATCCCGTTGGAAACGGCATTGGAGGTCATCACCACGAATCCCGCACAAGTGTTAAGACTTTCAAGCAAGGGCAGCCTCCAAACCGGAAAGGATGCTGATATCGTATTGTTGCAAAAGGAAACATTAACAATTGACACTGTAGTGGCAAGAGGACAGGTTATGGTTGAAAAGGGGGTTCCGCTGATAAAGGGGACATTCGAATAAAAAATGGGAATTTACGAAAAAAAGGAGCCGTGTACGGACAGACAAGATTTTTTAGGAGAAAAGCAAGTTCTGGGCGATGCCTAATACAAGAAAAGGGCTATAAACAGTTCAAATTCGAATTACGAATTTATCGACAAAAAACTTCCTCGGAAACTAGAGGATGTTCGTTTTCCAAAAGGCAAAGGTGACTAACTACTTCTTAGTCATCTTATTTAGATAATTTTAAATTCCCTGCAAAGCTCAGATTTTGTAATAAATTACTGGGTGTATCCTAAAAAAAATTAGTGAAAACGCCCTTACCTCCATAACTTATCAACATATTTTATAAGGAATAAAAAAGAGGAGGGCTACAAAATGGATGGATATGGCTACGGCGGATTTGGTGGCTGCGGTTGCGGCGGTTTTGGTTACGGAGGTTTCGGCTACGGCGGTGGTTTTGCATTAATTGTTGTATTGTTTATCTTGTTAATTATCGTTGGTGCAGTAATGTTTTATTAAGTAAGAACAATAAAAAAGCCCTTTAAGGGCTTTTTTGCTTGAGATTACTCTTTATATGACCTATATGCACACAAGGGGTAATGAGGGATAGTGGTAACGGCTACACTCTAGAGTATGCATATGGCTAGGCAAAATAATCAAATGGTTAAGCCTGATTTTTGGGGATTTTAATTTATCGTAAAGGAATTATTTTAATCATGTAGAAAATTACAAGGGAGGGAGGGATAATAGATGATAAAAACCTTGAATTCTCAAGGAACACATATGAACAATAAAGCAGAAACGAATAAAAAAGGGGCTACTTTAATTGGACTTGGGGACTGTTCGCTGTCGGCTTTTTTTGTCAGAGAGCTGAAAAAATAGACCAAGAGAACCGTCCCTGTGGACCTCTTTAGAGAACCATCGGAACTGCCCCTATGTATTCAAAACGCATTGCTTTAAGTCTTCGCGCATAAGAGCTGCTTCAATGGTTGCTTCGAGATACCCACTGCTTAATGTTAGGTTTCCTAAAAAATAATGAAATGTTTTTTTGAAAAAATGGTGGCATAATTGAAGGTTAATTAAGAAATCAAGGTTGAAAATGGAGATAAGTTATAATAAGATATAAACATTAATTAAATTAATTAATATTCATATTTTAAAATACTAATTAAACATTTTTAAAGATTGTAAGTAAAAAGGTGGTGATAGGTTTTGACTTATGTTCCGAGGAAAGGTAGCTTTGAAGGCATGAAGTTACTTAATCAATCAACGGTTTTAAATTTAATTCGTTTAAAAGAACCAATTTCAAGAGCGGAAATTGCAAAAATAACCCAATTAACGCCTCCTACAGTAGGATCCTTGGTAAATGAATTGATTGAGAAAAACCTTATTATTGAAGAACAATCCACTAGCTCAAAAGCTGGGGGCAGAAGGCCGATCATGCTTAGAATTAATTATAGCGCCCATTATATCATTGGGGTTTATGCTGCCTCAGAGGTTATTCGTATTATTTTAACAACCATGGATGGAAAAATTGTTTTCGATTATGTTAACAAGATTTCCGAACTTCCTTCAAAAGATAAATTTCTTAAGATATTGAAAGACGGTATTCATTATGTGCTAAATGAAACGGTGATAGAACGGGATTTAATTATAGGGATTGGGGTTGCAATGCATGGTCTTGTTGACCCAAATCGGGGTGTTGCGATATTTTCTCCTCATCTGCATCTTGAAAATATACCTATTAAGGAAAGCTTAGAAAAGGAATTTAATTTGCATGTAATGGTTGAAAATGATGTTCGTGCTTTGGCATTAGCAGAAAGTTGGTTTGGACAAGGACAGGGTGTCCCTGATTTTATCTGCATAAGTGTTGGCAGGGGGATAGGTTCAGGTATCTTTATCAATAATGATATTTATAAGAGTTCTTTTAATACTTCAGGAGAAATCGGTCATACAATTGTTGATATACATGGACCGCGATGTGAGTGTGGAAACAATGGGTGTTTAGAAGCAATTGCTTCAGAATCCGCGATTCTGAATAAAGTAAAGAAAGAACTAAAATTAAATAAAGATACGATCATCCAAGAGTGGATTAAGGATGGGGAGGATGAGCTATCCATTAAGATGGTGTTTAAAGCGGCAAAGGAAGGGGATCAATTGGCAAGGCTCATTTTAGAAGAAAGCGGCAAATCGCTCGGAATAGCTTCAGCCAATTTGATTAATATTCTTAAACCATCCAAAGTTATATTTGAGGGCTGTATTTTTGAAGAGGGAGAGATTGTTTTCTCGACTGTGAAGGATATGATCGAAAGGTATACCTTAAGAATCGCAAACGAGGAAGTTTCTATTGTTTGTTCTGAATTTGGAAAAAAAGGGATGGTTTTAGGAGCGGTAACATTAATTTTACGATTGCTGTTCAGCGATACAGAAGAATCAGCCTTCCATATAATTTAAATATACCGACAAGATAAAGTTTTAATAATATGTATTAATATGAAAAAGATTAAAGAATCCATTCCTCAGATGGATTTTTTTATTTTTAGAGCCTATTGGTTTCAGTAAATTAAATTATTTAATTAATGGTATATATTATTTATGATTGCAAACATTACTTGTGTTAGCAAAATATAAGTAAAATCTATTATGTAAACGTTGACAAACTATAATAGTATGATTATTATAAATTCATAAAGTAAATTAAATTAATTAACTTTTAAATCCGCTAGAAATTCAAACCTAAATTTAATCAAATCCTATCAAGGAGGATCTAACATGAAGAAGAAAAGATTCCTAGGTATTGCATTAACTGCTGCCCTGGCTCTTGGTTCACTCGCTGGATGCGCAAGTAAAAGTGAGGATTCAGCTGGCACTGCAGGTAAAGGGGAGAAAATAACGTTCTGGGCGCCCTTCTCTGGTGCAGACGGCCCTCGGATGAAAAACATTGTAGCTAACTACAATAAGTCACAATCGAAATATCAAGTAGATATGCAGATTATTCCTCAGAATGACTATTATAAGACGGTAGACCTTTCTTTTTCAGGCCAAAAAAGCGGCCCTGATGTGATGATTATGCACGCAGATCAGCTAACAAATTATGAAAGCAAACATTTGATTAAAGATATTACCGATGTTGCTGAAAAAGCTGGAATTAAAAAAGAGAACTATTCAGAAACTGCTTGGAATGCAGGCGCATTTGACGGAAAACAATATTCAGTTCCATTGGATATCCATCCATTGATTCTCTACTATAACAAAGATTTATTTAAAGCTGCAGGCTTAGATCCAAACAAACCCCCTAAAACTCGTGAGGAATTTGTAGCTGATGCAAAGAAATTAACAGACTCATCCAAAAATCAATGGGGCTTTGTTGTTCCAACATTATGGCCAAACCAATTTATCTACCCAACCGTTTTCTTCCAAAATGGAGGAGAATTGCTGAAAGATGGCAAGCCAAATTACAACAGCCCAGAAGGTGTTGAAGCTTTAACATTCTTATCGGATTTAATTCATAAAGACAAAGTCTCTCCAGAGAATGTTCAACAAGATGGTGAAGTTACTTTATTTCTTCAAGGCAAGAATGCAATGCAGCTGAATGGTCCATGGATGATGGAACAGTGGGATAAAGCAGGTATCCACTACGGTGTAGCACCTGTTCCACAATTAGGGACAAAAACGCAAGCTGTTTATGCGAATGGACATAACTTTGTCATACCTGCTGCAGTGAAAGATCAAAAGAAATTAGATGGAATTACCGATTTCTTAAAATATGTAGGAAATAACGCAATGGAATGGGCAAGATCCGGTCAGGCTCCAGCTTCAAAGGCCATTTATGAGCAAAACGCTGAATTCAAAAAAATGACTCAGCAGCCTCAAGTGGCGAAAGAGTTCACCTATGCTAAATTCGCTCCGCGGATTGCCAACTGGGGACAAATTTCTGATCCGTTATGGGCAGAAGTGAACCTTGCTTTATTAGGTAAAAAAGATCCGAAGCAAGCATTAGATGATGCAACGAAAAAAGCTGAACAAGTCATGTCTAAATAATTTTTGCTAAAGGGAGGCGGACAGGAGAAAGGAAACCTGCCGTCTCTTATTTTTTTAAGTAACGTTTCTAAAAAAGTGTGAAAGGGAGAGAGGCTGATGAATAAAACGAATTGGAAATCACAATTGACTTCAAGCCTTTTCGTTCTGCCGTATTTGGTGTTGTTTATTCTTTTCCTGTTTATCCCGATTATCTATGGGACATGGATGAGTTTGCATAACTGGGATTTGCTTGATCCGGTTCATAAATTTGTAGGATTAGCAAACTATGCTAAAATTTTCGATCCATCTTCTTACCTGAACAATATATTTTTTGATGGTCTTAAAAATACTTTTCAATTTGTCGTGTATAGTGTTCCTCTATTAGTGATAGTGGGACTGGCTCTTGCTCTATTAGTAAATAGTCTTCCTAATAAGTTTAAAGGATTTTTTCGAACTGTTTATTTTATTCCATACTCTGTTTCTGTTTCAGTTGTTGCCATCATCTGGTTGTGGATGTTGGACACAAACAGCGGTCTTATTAATCAGTACTTGCAAAAAATGCATGTAAAAGGAATCCCGTGGCTAACTGATATGCCTTGGGCTTGGGTTTCTATTGTTATCGCCACATTATGGTGGACAATCGGTTTTAATATGGTTATTTTTATCAACGCATTGAACGATGTTTCGGAGGAATTATATGAGGCAGGATCATTGGACGGCGCCAATCGATGGCAGAGATTTATTCATATTACTCTTCCCAGTATTAAACCAACCATGTTATTTGTGCTAATCACCTCAACCATCGCATCGTTTAATATTTATGGACAGCCTTTCTTGATGACACGCGGGGGGCCGGGAACGTCAACCAAAGTTCTTTTGATGAATATTGTTGATGAGGCTTTTAAACAAAGACAATTAGGTACTTCAGCTGCAATGTCTCTGCTAATGGCTTTAATAATTATTATCATCTCTGTCATCCAATTAAAGGTAACCAGTAGAAAGGAGTAGGGTGTCAATGCAAAGTAAGGGATATAAAGCTTTTCTCATCATTATTTCGATTATTGTTGCGTTAATTTTCATTGTTCCGCTTTTCTGGATGCTTGCTACTTCCTTTAAAACAGACCAAGAAGCGTTTACAGCCGGAATTAGATGGCTTCCAAAAGTATTCACTCTAGAAAATTACCAATATAGTTTAAGCGGGCAAAACACAGATACACCAGTTTTAACTTGGATGTCCAATTCACTGTTTGTAGGAATCGCTGGAACACTCATCGTACTGGTTGTTGATACATTGGCGGCTTATGGACTTGCTAGATTAGATGTACCATTTAAAAAGGTTTTAGTGAGCATATTTATTGGATCTTTAACCATTCCGTGGGTTATCACATTCTTACCGTTATACATGGAATTTAATAAAATGGGACTTCTGGACACCTATGCTGTTTTGATTCTTCCTTATTCGTCGAATGCCTTTGGTGTGTTCCTTTTATATCAATATTTTAGAGGTTTCCCAAAGGAATTGGAGGAAGCAGCCAATCTGGATGGTGCAAATAAGTGGCAAGTCTTCCAAAAGGTTGTTTTACCTTCTGCAAAACCGGTTATCTGGACATTGGCCATTTTCACCTTTATGGGAATTTATAACGATTTCTTATGGCCGCTTGTAACAACGAATTCACCTGAGATGCGAACCATCACAACGGGGATTGCGATTATGCAGCAGGGCAGCTTTGTATCATCACCTGGAAAACTTATGGCATTAACATCTTTAGCAACCGTTCCGGCAATCGTACTATTTATAATCGGACAACGTTCATTTATTAAAGGCGTTAACCAATCGGGAATTAAGTAAGGAAGGATTGAAAGAAATGTCAATACCTCGTAATGAATACCCAAGACCGCAGTTTGCCCGGGAAAAATGGGTGAATTTAAATGGACAATGGGATTTTGCTTTTGATGACAAAAATGAAGGGTTAACGCAAAAATGGTATCAGCTATTTCCTGTAAAACAGACAATTACTGTACCATTTGCTTACCAGACAAAGCTAAGCGGGATTCATGATCCCTCATTCCATGATATTGTTTGGTATCACCGTGTTTTTACCATTCCAGAAGATTGGAACGAAAAAGACATCATTGTGCATTTTGGAGCGGTCGATTATCGTTCCTGGGTTTATGTAAATGGTGAATTAGCTATTTTCCATGAGGGAGGAAATACTCCTTTTTCTGCCAATATTACACATCTTTTGAAAAGGGATGCTGAAAACAACTTAACAGTTCGTGTTGAGGATCCATCGGAAGATGTGACCATTCCAAGAGGGAAACAATATTGGCATGAAAAGTCTGAATCCATTTTTTATACAAGGACAACCGGTATATGGCAAACTGTTTGGTTAGAGCCTGTTTCCAAAACAAGGATTGAATCGATCCGTTGGACACCGCAAATTGATCGTGGGGATATTGAACTTGAATTTAAAGTGGAAGAACTAGCTGAGAATCTACAGTTATCGGTAGAAATCTCTTTCAAGGGTCAAAAAATAGTCTCAGATCAAACCGGAGTTTTGGAATTTTACAACAAGCGCAGTTACAATCTTCGAAATCGGTTTACCGACCGCAGCAACATTCATGGTCCTGGATGGTACTGGTCACCGGAGAGCCCGAACCTTTTTGATGTTACCTTAACATTAAAAGCAGGGGATTTAGTTCTTGATAAAATTGATAGTTATTTTGGGATGCGTAAGGTATCTATAGAAAATGGCATTTTTAAGCTAAATAATATGCCTTACTATCAAAAGCTTGTCCTTGACCAAGGTTATTTTCCTGAGGGACTGTTAACGGCACCATCAGAGGATGATTTAAAAAGAGATATAGAATTAGCGAAAGAAATGGGATTCAATGGTGCAAGAAAACATCAAAAAGTCGAAGACCCACGGTTCTTATATTGGGCAGATCAATTAGGTTTTCTGGTTTGGGGCGAAATGGCAAATGCCTCGGAATATAGTGAAGAGGCTGCGTGCCGATTGGCTACTGAGTGGTTTAATGTGGTAAAACGTGACTACAGCCATCCATCCATTATTGTTTGGCTGCCATTAAATGAAAGCTGGGGAATCTCAAGGGTTGCCTATGACAAACAACAACAGGCACATGCAACATCCATGTATTGGCAAACAAAATCAATTGATCAAACTCGTCCAGTTCTTTCAAATGATGGCTGGGAACATACGATTTCGGATATCTGCGGAATTCACAACTACCGCAGTGCTGAAGAAATGGAAAAAGCCTATGAAACGGTAGAAAGTGCTATTACTACTACACCGGCTAATCGTGCTATTTATTGTCAAGGCTTCTCTTATAGAGGTGAACCAATCCTCATTACGGAATATGGCGGTATTGCCTATAAAAAAGATGAAACAGAAGGATGGGGGTATTCAGCAGTAAAATCTGCTGAAGATTTAGTAGAAGAATATCGCAAGGTTACCGGAGCTTTATTGAAAAGCAATGTAGTTCAGGGCTTTTGTTACACACAATTAACGGATGTTGAACAAGAAATTAACGGGTTACTTACGTACGACCGTAAACCAAAATGTGAACTTAGTAGAATAAGAGAAATTAACAACGGAATGTGATAAAAGAAGACCTTGTTTCTGGCGGAGATACAAGGTCTTTTTGAAGTTTATGAGTAAAGCCTATAGCTGAAAAGATTGACTATATAAACATTAAGATAGGAGTCCTAATCATGAGATTACCAAGTCGATTGTAGAAGCACATGGGGGAAGAATCGAGGTCGAGAGCAAGCTGGGGGCCGGGACCGTCTTTCGTGTGTATTTGCCGGTAGGATGAATGTTCTGGTGGCCTTTTATCAAAAAGCTGCTAGGTTCATTCGAGTGGCTTTAGTTTGGCCGATATAATAGTAGAATGACCCATATAAGAGAAGTATTGGCGCATAAATTGGAAAAAATGGAACATAAAATGAAAAATAATTTATAACATTACTGGAAGACTGACCAAGGATCAATCCGGTCTTAGTCAAAAGCCCTGCTCGACAAATAACGAGCAGGGCTTTATACGTTCAACAAGTTATTGCTGATTCGTATGATCATATTTTTTAAAAGAAAAAAGATTCGCGTTGTGAACAATCTCCGTAATATAGTTCATGGTGATTTTCACTGCCTCCTCAAACTCATAGCTTTTGCGATTATTTAGGATATTGGTAAACATCCCCTGCCAGATTAAAATGGTTAGTTCATTAATCTCATCAACGTTTTCCTCTTTAAGATATCCCTCTCTTAGGGCGATTTCTAAAAAGGATCGCCCCCGTTTTGATACATTCCGTTCAAAGAGAATAATCTTTAATTCCTCAGGAATGTTAATCAAATCAGCCGGATAGATTTTATAATATTCTTCAAGCAGCTTCTCGGGTTGATCCCCTAAATCCATAATAAATACCGCATTAAAAATTTGTGGCTGTTTAAAGGAGTGAATACAAAAACATTCCCATGCCAACAAGTACTTTTCAATGGGATCTTTTCCTTTTTCAATATAAACGGCTACTTCATCCGTATAGGTTTTCAAGAATTTCATAGAAGCGAAAAAGATCAGATGGGAGACCTCGGAAAAATAGTTATAAATAGTGGCGCTATTATATCCTGCTTTATCCGCTACTTTTCTGATCGTTACATTCTCTAAACCTTCTTCTTCGATAATTTCAGCCGTAGCATCGACAAAGTATTTCCACATACGGCTCAATTGTATTTCCTTTTTTTTCATTGCTATGCTCCTTACAAATTTTATATCCATATAAGTTATTTCGATCTTAGACGAAGTGACATCTAGTAAAATTATACCAAACTATTGGCTCAGAAGCCGAGGTGAAAATGAACCGAATGGAACAGGTTCAAAAATGAAAAAGCTGGCGAAAAACAAAACGTTCATCGCCAGCTTCTTTTCAAAGGTTAAGAAAGTCTAAAATTTTTGACTTTGAGAATTGTCCAGCTCCAGCGCCTAGCCCCTCGAGGTCACAAGCCAATCCGTCAAGAAGGCTAAAGGACAGCCTTCTCGCCGGCTCGTCTTGTGCTTGTCGGGGCTGAACAAGGCGCTTGCGCTTTTCGTATTGTTAACTTGCTTTTATTTCTTTCATTGCTTTCCTCTGAAGGGCAATCTCTTGTCGTTTTTCTTTCGTGATTCTTTGCCAAATGACAGCGGTAATCAATCCAACGATCGTGAAGCCTAATAAAATGGCGAATAACACCTTATAACCGGTGGTACCACCCCAGTGGTCCAAACAAGCTCCCGCAATAATTGGCATAAAGATTTCTCCGCTATACCCGATAATCATCAACGGCATAGCGACTGTTCCCGTTGTTTCAACTGGATAGTCTCCTTCCACCAAAATCGCAAAGTGCGTCGCCTGTAAGGCATACATGGATACATAAACAATGGCGATAAAGACTAACAGTAATAAGATAAGAGAAGGCTTTCCAGGCAAAAGAATGAGAGCGGCTAAACCGGCTGCCAATAAACCATAGGCAATGATAACCATATTCGAAATCCCAATTCGGTCCCCGATAATTCCTGAGGTGAAACTTCCGACTGGTCGGCAGTATTGTGAAAAGTAACCAAGTGCTGCGGCAATGATGGTGGAAGCACCAAAGGCAGCGTGTGCATAAGGAGTGATATAATAGAAACTATTGATCATTGCATATGATGTTAAAATAAGAACGGCCGCCAGCCAGGTTGTTGGCATTTTGAGAATCTTCCAAAGGATCTCCCAATTAAATTTTGTATGATCTTTTTCGTTAACTTGATCACTGTTGTTGTTTTGTTCAGGTTCCTTATAAAGCAGCATCACCATGATCCCTAATAGAATACACATCACGGAATAGAAAATAATTACCGTGGACAATGCCACCTTGTCACTCAGCTGCTTTGAAACAAAGGCGAAGAGTCCTAATACCAAAGCGGATTCGATCACTTTTGAAGCACCACGTCCTCCTTCAAAAAAGCCGAATGCTTTCCCTTGTTCATTTTCATTTGCTAATGAGCGGACGGCTTTAATTAACGCTACCCAAAAGGTCATGATAGACGTGATTCCCCAAGCTGCATAAATTACGAGCAATACAGAGTAAGGGGGATACAATAGTAAGGTAAAGCCAAGAGCTCCTGTAACGATTAAGGATAATGTCAATAAGTGTTTCGTTTTCCAGCGATCTGCTACATACCCTCCAAAGATATAGGAAATCAAACAAGTAATTCCAAACACACTTCCGAGCGAACCCATTTGTGTATTGGTTAAGTGAAAGTCCTTTAAAAATACATCATAATAATAGTTTCGGAAATAGGGCAATGTATAAATCATTTCACCTGCAATAATTAAAATGATGAGAGTAGATATATTTTTCTTTAGTTTTCCTTCCATCTCTTTTCTCCCCAATCGCTGGCTTTTTTAGTAAGAATGTATAACGTTTTTGACTTTGAGAATTTTCCAGCGCAAGCGCCTAGCCCCTCGAGACATAAGCCTAAGGTTGACCTAGTCGCTTCCGCTTTTCTTATAGTCCTACACGTTTAATCTTTTGGTCCCAATTCTTCTTGAATGCCTGCTGGCCGTTTTCTTTAACATCCATTTCCCCTACGATGATAAAGTTTTCCGCATCCGAAGTTTGCGTAACGGTGATGTCAGCATCAATCCACCAACCCTCGCGGCCTATTTTCATTTTTTGATAAATGGTATATTTCGCGGAAAGAGGATCAGCATTGCTTAATGTCAATTCTCGACTCAAATTGTGTTCAACAGTCACATCAATTTCATCAAAGTGATAAACCCCTTCGCCAAAGACCCCGCCGACACCATCCGTTATGCATGTCCAAGTATCCGTTACGATATCATAAGAAATCGAACGATCGACTTTGCCTTCTGAAAGTAGGGTGATCGGAGTTAGCGGCGCACTTTGTGGACTCATTTTCGGTCCTGCTGTCCGGCTGCCTTTAAAGATTGGTAATGAAAACTTAGCAGTTTCCAAATTCAATGCAAGTGCTGCATCTTCTGGCATGGTCCAAAACATTGGCCAAAAGGTAGTGGCAATTGATAAACGCACCCGGTGCCCGGCTTTAAATTGATGTCCGCAGCAGTCGAGATTTACATATGCATGTACCTTCTCACCAGCGTTCAGCAAGTCTACCCGATCATGTCCATTTAAATGAGTTAAATTCATAACACCATAGGAAACCCGGGTAACGGCTCCGTCTGGCGCCACATCTGATAGCTGCGCAAAGAGCATTGCTTTGGGTTTGTCACTCGATAATTGCACTTCAAATCTTGGATAGCCTACAATTTCCAATGGGTTTTCTAAACGATCACTTTCAAATACCATCGCCATTCCATCATCTAATCGCTGGTCTGACGGACTTTCCCCAAGTACTCCTGCACCCATCCATTCACCTGATAAAAGACCATGATTTAAAGGTGTTTTTAATAACACTTGCTCTTCCTTATCATTTCTTTCTTCCAGTAATTTACCATGAGTCAATTGATATGTTTTCGTGAGAACATCATTTGATGGCCATGAATCAAGTCCGACCCATTCTCCTTTACTAACCGGTTTAATGGAAGAAGGGGGCATGCTTTCCTCAAGCCATACATCAATCATTGGTCCATTGATGCAATCGTTTTCGATTCCTTTTAGCCAATGATCCCACCATTTAACAGCTTCTTGCAAAAAGTCCATCGCCGGACCTGGAACGCCGTCCTGAGGATAAACATGTGCCCAAGGACCGATAATCCCTTTTCTAGGAACCGAAAGCCCTTTCATTAAACTGAATACGGTATTGGTATAAGAGTCTTCCCAGCCATCGATGGCAAGAACGGGTACCTCAATGTCATCGTAGTTTTCACAAACCGAACCATGCTTCCAATATTCATCTCTCGTTTGGTGCTCCATCCACTGCGCCATCCATAACGGCATATTTTCTAGTCGTTCCAGCCATTTTTCACGCCAGCTATCGCCAACAATATGAGGATCGAGTGGACGCGCTTGATAGGCCAGCATAATGTTTCCCCACCAGAAATTATCGTTTAACAGACAGCCGCCTTTATAGTGAATATCATTGTTATACCGGTCATCGGTAAATCCAAGGGTAATAACGGCTTTTAAATTTTTGGGTCTTCTGGCTGCAACTTGGAGGGAATTAAAGCCTCCCCAAGATTTACCCATCATCCCGATGTTTCCATCACACCAGGGTTGATTTGAAATCCATTCAATCACTTCTAGGGCATCATCTTGTTCTTGTTTTAAGTACTCATCCCGTAAGAGACCATCGGATTCCCCTGAACCTCTCATATCCACTCTGACTGCTGCATAACCATGTCCTGCAAAATAGCCATGCATCGGTTCATCTCTTGTCCTTGTACCGTCTGTTTTCCGGTAAGGAATATACTCTAAAATCGCCGGTACTATTTCGCCTTCCGGAACTTCAGGCAACCAGATCCGACTGGAAAGTCTCGTTCCGTCTTTTAATTCAATCCAAGTGTTTTCAATCGTTTGATACGCATAAGGAAAATTGGTGATAATCTCTCTTTCTTTGCATTCTGTTGACATGTTACCATCCCTTTCTTCCTCTTTCGCCGCAAAGAGGTTTAACATAACAAGTATTACTTTAAAGCGCTTTCTAAAGATATAATTGAAGTTAAAAAATAATCAAAACCATTTTATAATCATGATTACTAAATTACTATGATTAGTATAGCACCTGATAATATGATGCACAACTTAAAATTTTTAGAAAAATTAAATTTTATTTTAATTCAGGGGTCCCGCTGCTCGGGTATAAGGTAAAGCGTGAATAGGGGGTTTGAAAAAAGGAAAAAACACCTTGTGCTTATGGCGGAAGGTGTTTTGATGTAGAAGGGATTTATTTATAAAAGACTTTGTCAATATTGTATTTGGCGTGCTGCTTGTTGATGATGTAGGTTTCGTAAATCTCTCTTTCTGTCGGGTCTTCGACGATGGATACGGCAATTTTGTAAACTTCATCGCGGTGCGCTTTAATGGGGGAAACAGTGTCCTCAAAGTGTTTCTTTACCCTTGGACGCAGCTTACGGGCTTTGCCGACAAATAACAGTTCATCCTCTGCATTAAACAATAGGATGATCCCACCTTTATCACGAGGAATTCGATGATAATCAGTAAAACCATATTGGCTGCTAATTACCGCTTCTACTTTTTCACCTAGCTGTTTTTGTTTTGTTAATACAACATCAGGATTTGGTATTTCAATTTTTATCATAAACTTCACTTCCTATTCTGAGGTAAAACGTAATTTTAGCTCTCTTAAAATACATTAGTTAATTGTTATTTTCAAGTTTTTGGATCTCCCTGCACTTAAGGTGTGAAAGTATAATGTCCATTTAATTCTATGCACCTTTCGACAATTTTTTTACTAGAATTTAAAAAATCTTTTTATGAGTTCTAATCATTTTTCGGAATCATGAGGTGCGGTAACTTGATTTAATATGTATATTATCCATACCTTGATTTGAAATTCATCCTAGTCTATCTAAAAGAAGAAGAGGGTCTTGAGTAATTTTAAAAAACTTTCTATTGCAAGTTAACACCCACGGTGTTATATTAATAAAGTCGCTCCCAGAAAGAGTGAATAAGTAAACAAGATTAGTGAAAAATTCCTCTTGTTTTGATAGGCATAACGTGATATGATATAAAAGTTGCTTTTGAAAAGAGTAAGGAAATCAATCGGAATTGGAAATAATTGATGGTTGATAGAATTTAAGGAATTTGATAAATTAATATTCCTGCCACTTTTTAAAAGTGCTATTGTTCTTTGAAAACTAAACAAACAAAAACGTCAACAAACAATAATAATCATGTTTCTTCTATTATATAGAGAACATGAGCCAACGT